>NZSX01000026.1 GCA_002703405.1 Sulfitobacter sp.
AAAACAACGCAGCCTGAGCTTCTTGCTTCGGTCCCATCATCGCTCGATCCCCCAATCAATAAAGTAATTGAATCAGCGAAGGAGCATCCGATCAAGCAATCGTTTTTCAACAAAATTCGCCCTCCTTACCAGATGCTGCGTAGGCGGGCGAAGCCAAGGATCATGTACTCGCAGCAAGCGGCGGAAAGCCCTACCCGCCAGACCTTACAGAAAGCGGAACTTCAGGGTTCAGTTAACAGTATTGGCAATAGTGTTAAGACTGGCGCATGCTAAACTCGTGACACGGTAGGGTAGGGGGCCGAAAATGGCTTCGCCGTTTAACAGAATTCCCGTAACCTGTTAAATATGAGTGAAATGCGTCTCCATGACACCGCCGGAAACCGGCTCTATCTCAACGCCGAAGGGCGCGCCGCCTTTCTGGCCGTAGCGCGGCGAAAGCCCGCCCGCGACCGGACACTTTGTGAAACGCTTCTTTTTACAGGCTGCCGTCCATCAGAACTGCTCGAGATCACCCCGGCCCGCGTGGACCTGTCGGGTGGGACGATAACCATCCGCAGTCTCAAGAAGCGCAAGGATACGTCTGGCAGCTCGAAGATCGTCTATTGGACCGTCCCGGTGCCGCCGGACTACTTGGACACCCTTAACACCGCCCATGGCATCAGGGAAGCTCAGAAAACGCGCAAGCAGTCGGCGACACCGATCTGGCCACTCAGCCGCGTCCGCGTCTGGCAAATTGTAAAAGGCATTATGATTGAGGCCGGGATACCGGACGCGCCACACCGCAGCCCGAAGGGCTTGCGCCATGGGTTCGGGATAAACGCCACGGTGAACGGCATTCCGCTGCACATGCTGCAAAAGTGGATGGGACACGCGCAACTCAGCACAACTGCGATCTATGCCGATGCCGTAGGTAAAGAAGAACAAGACATCGCTGCCAGAATGTGGGGGTAGCGGCATGGTTCTGACACGGATCGACAACTCAAAGAACGAACGCCGGTTCTACCGGATGGATATCACGCCCGGTCTCTTTGGAGACTGGGGACTTGTTCGCGAGTGGGGCCGGATAGGGCGCGGCGGTCAAGTCCGTACGGACTGGTTTACCAGTGAAGCGGACGCCAAAGATGCTCGTTTTAAGTTGCACATGGCGAAGGCGAAGCGCGGCTACGAGTAGTCGGTCAGAAACCTGCCAAAACCGAGGAGGTTTCGTCCTGGGGTTCTGGCGCTGCTAAGCCTTTGATCTCACATGGAGCAGGGCAGGGGGATAATATGGATCGTTTTAGGCACACAGGTTGTGGCAAGGGGTTTCTGTCCGGTAGCGGTCGTTCGTGACCGTGCGGCGAAATCCCGGTTCGAGCCCTTATCCACTGATGCTGCATGATGCATGAATGTCCACTTTTCAGGACATTACTGCTGTTGCTCCGCCGCATCCTATCTGAATTTGTTTTGCCATGCTGAACGCTGCCATCCTCGCAACAGTCACGCTCGCTGGGGCGATATTGATTTGGCCCCGTGTTGCCAATTCTATTGTCTGGCGCGCGACAATAACGCCTTTGGCTTCGATTATCGGTAGCGGTTTTCTGGTTCTTGGGCCAATCCTTGATGTTAGTTACGGGGGGTATGCACCTCTGGTCATGGTTGGCCTGTGTATGGTGGCCTATCTATTTGGAAGCGCGATCCGGTTTAATATTGCCGACATTGAAACGAGACCTGCCGCATCACGATTGACCGACGGACTTGAAACCATGGCGTCCATCGTGCTTGCGTTCGCGTTCATTGTGTCTGTTGCCTACTACCTCAACCTGTTTGGTGCATTTGGAGTGAGCCTGACGGAGCTTGACGACCAGTTTCACGCGAAGTTACTGACCACGGCGGTCTTCACATTGATTCTCTTCACAGGATTGACCCGAGGCTTTTCAGCGCTTGAACGCATGGAGCAGGTTTCAGTGTGTCTGAAACTGATGATCATCGCGGGTCTTTTGCTCGGCCTCATGGTGCATTTTGGCGAGGCCACAGGCCGAGGTGCATTGCAGTTCGATGCGCCGCGGGTCACCGGATGGGCGAGCCTTACACTGATGGCGGGTTTGATCGTAACTGTTCAAGGTTTCGAAACGTCACGCTACCTTGGATCGACCTACGATGCGCGAATGCGTATCCAGTCGATGCAGTTGGCACAGTGGATATCTACAGTCATTTACTGCATCTACATTGTGCTTCTGACCTATGCGTTCGAAAGTGATCCTCTGTCTTTAGACGAGACGGCGATTATTGATTTGATGCAGATTGTCGCACCGATTTTGCCGCTATTGCTGGTTGTCGCTGCGCTCAGCGCCCAATTCAGCGCAGCAATTGCGGACACCAGCGGGTCGGGTGGCCTGATTACCGAGGTTTCCAAAGGTGCGATTAAGGAGCGTGTGGCGTATGCGCTACTGGTTGGCATTGGGGTCTTGCTGACATGGACCGCAAATATCTTCGAGATAATCAGCTATGCCTCGCGGGCTTTTGCGCTTTATTATGCTCTACAGGCCGGCATCGCGGCTATCCGTGCATGGCGAGGCAATCACCTTGCGAAAGCAACCCTCTTTGGCGGTGTGGCACTGTTAGGCGTTGCAATCGCGGTATTTGGAACACCGGTCGAGTAAAAGCGGACGCTCCACAAAGCGACATCAATGTCGCCTACGTCCGGCGGTTTCAACGGATCAACGCAACACTTTAGTCTTTTTGGAAAGATGGAGTGTAAGTCATGGCGTACCGGAAGCGGATATTCTTCAACGACAAGCAGAAGGCGGAGATTTGGGATCGCTGGCAGCGCGGTGAGTCGATGAACTCGATTGGGCGGCACTTTGATCGCGCATCTTCTTCGATCTACCCGCTGCTGGAGCGGACCGGCGGCATACGCCCACCGGTACGTAGAAGGTCCAGACTGGCCCTGACGCTTGCTGATCGTGAAGAGATTTCGCGTGGCTTGATTGCAGACCTTTCTTTGCGAGCTATTGCACGCAGTCTGAAGCGACCGGCTTCAACCATCAGCCGAGAGGTCATGCGCAATGGCGGTGCCAAACAGTACCGTGCGGCGGCATCAGACTTGAGCGCATGGAACCGAGCTCAACGCCCCAAGTTGTGCAAATTGGTTGGTAACGACTATTTCTGCGGTGCAATCTCAGCCAAGCTGAAGCGCAAATGGTCTCCGCAACAAATCGCAGGTTGGCTGATGCGCGAACATCCCAATGAAGAAGACAAACGCGTCTCACACGAGACGATCTATCGAAGCTTGTTTATTCAGACACGGGGCGTTTTGAAGAAGGAATTACAGGCACATCTGCGCGCCACACGCTCCATCAGGCGCTCGCGCCACGCGACTTTGAAGCGTAGCGGATTGGGAAAGTTCAACGATGCGACATCCATCCGTGAAAGGCCTGCAGACGTAGAAGACCGCGCGGTTCCAGGGCATTGGGAGGGTGACTTGATCGCTGGCTCTGGCAACAGCTTCATTGCAACGTTGGTCGAGCGCCACACCCGTTTTGTGATGCTCGCAAAGGTCGGCAACAAAGACAGTCACAGCGTCATTCAGGCTTTGATCAAGCAGTCTCGCAAACTACCCAAAGAACTATATCGTTCTCTGACTTGGGACCGTGGTACTGAGATGGCAGGGCATAAAGCCTTTACCTTAGCAACCGATATTGACGTCTTCTTGTGCGATCCACACAGCCCATGGCAACGCGGCACGAACGAAAAACACCAACCGACTATTGCGGCAGTACTTTCCAAAGGGCACGGATTTGTCGATACATAGCCAAGCAAAGTTAAGCGCTGTCGCCAGACAGCTCAACGAACGACCTCGAAAGACGCTGGGATACGAAACTCCCGCAGAGCGTTTCAATGCATGTGTTGCGTCGACCCATTGAGATCACCCCGCTCACCGGACGTTACCACTGGCCGCCGCGGAGGGCTGGTTGGCGGCCAAAAACTCATACGTTTTTGACACCGGCGGAATCCGCCGATCGAGAAGCCTAAGTTAGACTCCGTGGACGAAGATGTTCTCGATGACGGAGATATTGGTCCGGTTCCCACCCGCAACATACTCACTCGGCAGAATATTCCACCTCACCAGCAGGAACGGCCATTGCGTTCAAGTATTCAGGTAACTCTTTATTTATCAAAGGGATGCTTCGTGTTCCAGTTGCGGGTGACGGAAGCATCTTCAGCCCCAAGCCCATCTGAAATTGACGCTTCACGGTCGGGGCGAAGGGTGCTGAGGAAAGGTACGACAAATTTGAAGCGGCTCTGCTCGCGCTGACCAAATGCAGCAGGCCATTGCGGCATCGTTGGTGGGCATGCTTGGAGGGATATCGAGACGGGATGATGTTTTATCAACTCTCGATGGTCTGCTTTGGGAAACGCCGACTGGTCATTGGATGCGGCACAGCATCTGACAACTCACTGCTCATATCGTCCGCTGCCACGGTCATCTGGCAAGAGTTCCTCAAACTGGAATAAACTAAATATTTCGGTTTCATCCGAAAAAGCCAAGATCAGTACTACGGCGATTTTCGCGGCGAAAAGAAGGATAGCTGATGAGTGTCAAATGCGTTTGCATTAAGGGCGGGGACGGTAACCAGAATAACACTGCTGTTAGGCTCAGGACCCATTGATTATCGCGGAGCCGCATGATTCACCGTCCGAAAACGGAGCGGTGATATGTCTGATCTTTTCTGGCTGAACGATGCGCAGATGGCGCGGCTGGAGCCCTACTTTCCGAAATCCCATGGCAAACCACGTGTCGATGATCGGCGGGTTTTAAGCGGGATTATTTTCATCAATCGCAATGGTTTGCGATGGCGAGATGCGCCTAAGGAGTATGGCTGCGTATTCCGGAGTATCCGCCCACTCATTCCGACAACATGCGCCCACCTATTCCGGGGTATCCGCCCACTTGTGACGCGTTGCCGTGAGGCAGTGGNTTNNGGTTATCAGGTTTGAGNGTTTTCGTCATCCATTTTGGTGACGCTTTTCCGCATAGACNGCCCCTNNAGTTCGAGGCGGTAAGCGNTGTGAACGATGCGGTCGAGGATGGCATCAGCGAAGGTTGGTTCGCCNATGACGTCATGCCAAGCCTTGATGGGTAATTGGCTGGTTATCATCGTTGAGCCGCGACCGTAGCGCTCTTCCACGATNTCCATGAGATCCCGGCGTTGCGTGGCGGTCAGTCGGTCTGGCCCCCAGTCATCGAGGATGAGCAGCTGTGCTTTGGTGATGCTGCGGAACAGGCGNGGGAAGCGCCCGTCGCCATGGGCCAGTTCGAGTTCTTCGAAGAGACGCGGCATTCGCTTGTAGGCCACAGTGACACCGTCGCGACAGGCTGTTTGCGCCAGTGCGCANCCGAGCCAAGTTTTGCCNACACCACAGGGNCCGGTAATGATCAGATTGCGCTTGTCGGTGATCCATCTACCGGTGAGCAGACTCNGGAACAGCGTCTTGTCGAGACCACGGCGCGCGCGGTAATCGACATCTTCTGGGCAGGCGCCCACATGGCGCAGCCTGGCGGNGCGCATCCGAGCTTCAAACCGCTTGGTCTCACGGCTGGCGACCTCACGGTCNACGAGCAAGCCAAGCCATTCAGCGTGGCTGAAGTCTGCTGCGGCATCNTGCGCTTGCAGCTCGGCAAAAGCTTCGGCCATACCGTCCAGCCGCAGGGCCTTCAGATGATCGAGGGTTGGGTGATCAAGCATTGTGTTCCTTTCAATGGAAATAATCGGCGCCACGGATGTTGGGATGGGTGATTGCAGGCTCCTCCGTGGCGCGGGTGCGGGGCTTGCTCTCCAGCCCATTCTTGAGAATGGATTGGAGTGACGAGTAAGAACGGGCGTTGATCTCGAGCGCGCGGCGGCACGCCGCATCNAGGCGGGCGGCACCGAACTTGTCGGCCAGCCGNATGANNCCCAGACAGCTCCGGTAGCCCTGTTCGGGGTGCTTGCGTTCGCGCATCACAACCTCTGCGAAGGTNGCGACATTCGGCCCGACACGAGCGGCCCGTGCGATAATACGNTGNGGNGTCCAGTCCTCGCGGAACTNGTGGTGCGCNGGCATGTGNTCGCGCTGTGTAGAATGNNTGCCGTTTCCAGANGTGCGCACATGGGAAGCAACACGCTGTCCANCATGGAAGACTTCGACCGTGCGGGCGGTNATGCGNGCCCACAGCTCTTTCTTCAGCAACTGATGGGGCACAGAGTAGTAATGNTTGTCGATNNCNACGTGNTAATCNAGCCCNGCTCGGCACTTCTTCCATTCGGCATAGACATATGGAGCCGTCGGTAGCGGCTTCAGGGCGGGCTTNTCCAACTGCTCGAACANCTGCTTGCGGCTGGCCCCAAGATGCCGAGAGACCTTGTCGTTGAGCTGGTCAAGCAACGGGCGAATGGCAGCGTTCACATCCCCGAGGCTGAAGAACTGCCGATTGCGCAACCGCGCCAGAATCCAGCGCTCGATTAGCAAGACCGCCCCTTCGACCTTTGCCTTGTCCTTTGGTTTATGCGGCCGCGCGGGCACAACGGCTGTGTCGTAATGGGTGGCGAGATCCGCATAGGTTCGGTTGATCACAGGGTCGTAGAAGCACGCTTTGGTGACCCCGGCCTTCAGGTTGTCGGACACGACCTGCGCCGTCACACCCCCAAGGAAGCCAAAGGCACGCACATGGCTCGAGATCCAATCCGGCAGCGATTGCGTCCAGGTCGCCTCTGCAAAGGTATAGCTTGAGGCCCCAAGCGTCGCGACGAACAGCTGTGCCGTGCGCACTTCCCCGGTCTGAGGATCAATCACGTCGATGGTGTGCCCNGCGTANTCGACGAACANCCGCTCGCCCGCCGGGTGACGCTGTCGCATCACCGGCGACAGCTTNCCTTCCCACCGCGTGTAAAGTTCGCAAAATCGGGAGTAGCCGTATCCCTCGGGGTGGTCGGAGCGATGTTCCTCCCACAAAAGTGACAGCGTTACGCCCTTCCGACGCAACTCGCGGTGAATATACGACCAGTCAGGCTGCGTCTCGATCCGTTGGGTGTTCTGGTGAGCGCGGTGAAAGAGGCATCGCTCAAGGTCCGTATCAGACATCTCTGCTGGCAGCGGCCAGCTCAGACCCAACTCAGTAGCGCGATCAAGGTAGCCCCGAAGGGTTGTTCGCCCAATCGCCAGGCTCGCTGCGATCTGGCGGGTTGATAGGCCCTCGGCTGAGAGCCGCAAAACATCTCGTATCTTCCGCATCGGCAATCTCTTCATCGGGCTTCCTTCATGCCAAAAGGACGAAGGGTAGCCGGTTACAGATTGCCTCGCAGCAGCACGTCACAGGGGTGGGCGGATACCCCGGAATCAGTGGGCGGATAAAATCGGNACGGGTGGGCGCATCAAATCGGAATCGGTGGGCGGATCNCCCCGGAATGCGCAGTAGAGGTGCCCCAACTTTCCGGCACGACAAGGATGGACATTTGTCCATCCGCTGCTCGAAGGGCTGCCATCGCGAGGGTCTCCACGAGGTATCGGCGATGCCGGGTGCCGCGATGTGCTTTGCATTCCACCGCGGCGACCGATTGCCCGTCTCGCAAGGCGGTGAAGTCTGAAGGAACAAGACTGTCCTTCGATGTGCGAACGATTTCAACATTGTGACCGAGCTCGAGCTTTGAGGGGTGCCGCTTGAGGAATGTGAAAACCTCCTCCTCAAAGGCCATGGCACGCTTCATCCTCTCATGCCCGGCGACAAGTCGGCCGTGCTCCTGCTCGGCACGCCGCAGAGCGATGTCGAGCTGCCTCCTTGAAATCTCACCAGAAAAAAACTTCGGCGCAAGCTCCTCGGCTAAGCGCTTGGAAACAATTGAGATCTGCGACAGCTTGAGAACACCCGCCATCGAAACCCGGAGATCTTTTTCCGCAAGTGCTTTGGGCGCATTCTTTTTCATCCAATTTACTGCTGCGAGAGGGTTCCTGAGGCTCTCCTTGAGGGATGTTGATTATAGCATTCGGGTAAGATCGATAATCTGCTTCTCTTCCGCACAATTGCCTAAGCTGGCCGAAGAACCCACATTTTTGCTGCGCCGCAAAGCCACTAAGGTATCTCCAGCCAGCGGCGATTGACCGTCGGAGATCCGGACCACACGTTTAAGGAAGCGACTGTTCTTCCGGCGAATTTCCTCTTCGAGAAGTGCTTGCTGAGGGACAATTCCGTAGCCGTTATCGATGCACCGATATCGCCGAACCCCAGAGAGGAAAGTCTCTGCCAGCTCTTTTGAGCAGAGTTCTTCGAGCAATGCGTGCAGTTCCGACCGTGCAACCCTCGTGGTTACGAGTGTCTCGAACTGGGCTTTGTAAAACAGGGGCTCATCAAGCGTATATTCGTCATATGTGGCCAATAGATTCTCAAGCAAGATCCGAGCACCGGCGAGTGTCGTGCACTCATTTTCCACCAGTTCGGCCAACGGCAGTAGGTAGGGGGGGTCTACGAGACGCGCGAATGCGACTGCATGCTCGGCGTTAAGCAAACAGTGCTGGAGTTCGGCATCGCGTGCTCGGCGGGCTGCTAAGAATGCCTCCGTGATCAGGTCGTGTGGTAGTTTTACCATCAGCTAAACGTGCCCCAAATTATCTGAATTTTAGATAATCTATAAACCAGATTACGGCAACCGGTATCCTTTATTGTTGGTTGCCGTGCCGAAAACGATCCGAAGTTCCGGGCAGATCGCCCTGACCAAGATTTTGGTCAAAGAAAGGAAGAACGCTGCGTTGAGCCAGTCTTCTCTGGCTGAGCGCCTTCGTTGCCATCAGTCCTTAGTGGCAAGAATCGAAAGCGGCGAACGAAGGATCGATGTAGTCGAACTGATCATTATTGCCAGAGCAATAGGGATAAGGCCGGAAGAGATCGTGGCTCGCATTAGCGAGGTGGTTCCTCCAGACGAGTCGATTTAGGATAAACTACGCGGCCGCAGGCTTGCCATCTCGAGCGACCTGAACGTGATAGGTTGTTCCCGAGGTAATCTTCGTTCTGACATTTTTTTTCAGCGCTTAGCCCACTATTGGACCTATCGATCGCGCCGCTTAGAGAGCGGAAAATGCAACGCATTTTAATCCAACTGATCAGCTATCTTTCTCAATATAGCCGCCGCGTCGGCATTTCTTCCGGCTTGAATGAGTTCGGAGGAACGGTGAAGTCCTGTCTGGTGCTTCAGGCGGCGTTTCAATGTATCTTCATGTCGGCTCAGTTGACGCAGGCAGGAAGCCAAACGTTCTGCCTTGCTTGCGTCAGCAGTCTGAATTCGGCG
Organism: Sulfitobacter sp.; assembly: GCA_002703405.1. Lineage (GTDB taxonomy): Bacteria > Pseudomonadota > Alphaproteobacteria > Rhodobacterales > Rhodobacteraceae > Sulfitobacter. The sequence continues at coordinate 9,297 of NZSX01000026.1, forward strand.
GTTTAACACGCCTGTAAGATAGGGGCGAAGGGATTGAGGGCTGGTGTGACCCATCTGTTCTGCGGCCTTAGTGAGAATGGTTTCTACCCAACTGGATTCGGTTCCGACCTTGGTGCCGTCGAAGATTGCATCGACCATAGCCTCAATGGTTCGAACCGCGTATCGAGCTCGAAGCCTGTGGATGTTCGCCCGCTCTACACCCGCCTCAGCGAAAATGTCCCGACCAATCGCAGTGACGCTGTCCAAGTGCAGAGGCATGCCAGTCGTGCTTGATAAGAAAATCTCGTCGGGTTCGCGATATCCTACGATCTTATCTCGGCAGTTGTTCACGATGTCTCGCCGCCCGAATTGGATATAGTCAGCCGTTCGGATTAGCAGCTCCGGCAAGACTGTAAAATACTTGGATTTTCCACCTTTTCGCGTGCTTAATATTTTCCATGGTTCATCGCGTTCAATCAAATCGGTCAACTGATGAGGCGAGGGCAACTGAGATTTACATAGGCGCATAAACTCTGCTCGTCGTAGGCCAACTTCTTCGGCCCACGACAGCATTAACGAGTCTCGCTCCCCATGGATGCGTTCGACAGCTACCCCATGTATGTCACGAATCTCATGCTCCGTTGGCGTATGACGGCTGTGATGCCCCCCTTCTGAAGGGCCTAAGGTCAAAGGCGTTGTCCAGCCCCCGTATACCCGACCGTTCCGCCCCTTTGTGTAGCTCCGTTTTGCACTAATCGGGAACGTGATGCCCGCTATCGCAGCAGGCAGCTCATCCAAAGGATAAATCCCCACGTGAAATCGGATACGCTTAGTCTCCTCCGCCCATTTGTAGAACGCAAAAACAGCATTCAAAGAAGCATTGACCCGTTTTGAGGAAATTTTCTTTGTCCGGAGCTGATGCTCGCGCCAAAGGATAAGGAACGCATCATCTACCGACTGCCATGTCCTTCCGCTCTTTCGGCAAAACCTTAGAAACGGTCGAATTATCTTGGCATACTCCCGAGCGCTGCTAATGGCTACACCGCTTTCAACGACAAGAGCACGCAGCCAATCAGACGCGTCCTCATCAATCCCGTCAGGCCATATTAGTGTCGGTATACCTTCCCATGATCGCCCACTGAATTTACACGTTGTATTTGTGCAAACGATCAAACCAAGGTTGGGATTGGAGCTACGCATGTGGCTGTCCCCAACGCATATAAGTAGCACCGCGATTTGAAACTCTACGGGTCACTATGAGAGACTCGTGACGAGTATCAGGCCGATTGACCAAGGCCGGGGGGGGCGGAGAAGCGGCGTTCTGCTGATCAATGCCGTGTGGAAAGAGGTATGTTTCATTTCATTACTCGTAGCCCCTTAAAAGCGCCTATCTGGCGACGAAGATCAGCGATGAGCTGATCTTTTAGAGCGTTCTCCTCCAAGAGTAGAACGCTTCTTGCCTCTGCGCTGTCAGCGCGTTTCTGCTCTCGCAGGCGCTGCTCGCGCTCCGAATGCCACTGCGACACAGTTGCTTCAAGCTGCCGTTCAAAAGCTCTTCTATCAAAGCTCGGCAGGGCTCTTGCTGTCCGACCTGCCCCGGCCTTTGCCGAACTGCCTGACTCACGCCTCAGTTCGCTAAGTAGCACCGCAACTTCCCGCACCCTATCGCCATAGGTGTGATGAGTTTTGGTGAATTCGTTGGGAGACCTAATAGACTCGATACCAAGCTCTGGATCATCCCATAGGCGCACTGCTGTTAGACTCTTGGGAATTGCCTTGTCCGCCGGAACTCCCTCGCGAAGCCAACTCTGCAATACTTCCAACCTTCTTTCTATACGTGCTCCAACAGTTTGTCGTTTATCAGAGCCCCCAGACAGCATGTCGCAAACTGACTTATCTTTTTTACTCATCTGCCTTACTCTTTGTCCGAAGCCGGGTCGCCAAGCGGCTGAGCATGATCATAGCGCGTCCGTTTTACTTCGAACAACTCTAACAGCCTTGCCTGTTCCAGTTCACCGAAAAGGGTGCCATCTCTCGGCTTTGTTTCTGACACTGCTTCGAGATAGCCGATTTCCTCTTCGATAAAGGGCTTCCGGCCTCCTTCAATCATGGCATGCGGGCATGAAGGGCAAACCGAGGGACCAGCAGCTGCAAAGTTTGGACCGACCTCGTCGGTCTGGCGGGGCGAGCTCCGCCGACAAGCCGCCTGGGAAGTCGCAACGTATGTCCTGGGGCACGTGCAAGTTACCCAAGGCTTGGGCCGCAGCACCAACCCGCGGCGCTGCATGATCGTCGATAGACTTGCCCCAACCCGTTCCGAGGACGTTACATGCAGTTTGCGGCGGAAAGCATCATTCAGGCGGCGGGTGGTTTTCTTCATACGTTCTCCAGCTGCCCCGGACACGACACGTTCGCCGGCTACTATAGTGCGGGCTACATGTCCCATGTAGCCCCACTCTACATCAGTCCAGAGGGCAGCAGCTTCAGGATCTTGAGTGAGGTATTGCCTTGTCATTTCAAGATTGAAGTGCCTGAGATGGTGAGAGAGCGCCTCAATCGTAGCACCTTCGAAGCGGTAGAAGTATAAAATTGCGAAGAAACGTCGGAATTGGTGAGGGTGCCAGTGCCAATCAAAGGGCGGCTTGCCAGGAATTTGATGTTGAGGGACGTTTATTGCCGCTGCAAATTCGTCCAGCTGACGTCCCACATCAAGGCGAAATATGTTTCCGAGAGGACTACGCCACTGAAAAAGGTCGTCAGTGCCAGTTTGCTGCCTTGCCGAAAAGCTTATTTGCTCCAGTTTTCGAATAGCTCTTGCAACGAGGCCAGGCACCGGAATCCACTCCTTTCGTTGGAGGGTCTTCTCGATATATATTTGCAACCACCAGCCGGACTCGT
>NZSX01000027.1 GCA_002703405.1 Sulfitobacter sp.
TGATCGGTGAGAACGGGGCAGGCAAGTCCACCAAGATGAAGATCATGGCGGGCTATCAACTGCCCTCCAAAGGCGCTGTCGAACTTGACGGTGCGACCGCCCGTTTCGACAGTCTGCACGAGGGCGAGATGGCCGGGATCGTAATGATCCACCAAGAGTTCAACTTGGCCGAACAGTTGACCGTGGAGCAGAACATCTTTCTGGGACGCGAGTTGAAACGGGGGCCGCTGCTCGACAAGGCTCAGATGCGGCGGCACACGCGCGACTATCTTGATCGGGTGGCCTGCGATGTTTCCCCCGATGCGCGCGTATCCACTCTGTCGAACTCCGACAAACAAATGGTGGAGATCGCCAAAGCCCTGTCGCGCGATGCGCGGGTGCTGATCATGGATGAGCCGACGGCGGTGTTGACCAAACGCGAAACCGATGTGCTGTTCAAACAGGTCGCGGCCCTGCGCGCGGCGGGCACGGCGGTACTGTTCACCTCGCATAAACTCGATGAAGTGGCCAAGATCTCGGACCATGTCACCATCATGCGCGATGGCGCGGTGGTGCAATCCAGCCCCACGGCAGAGATCACCGAAGATGAGATGGCGACCGCCATGGTGGGCCGCGATGTGTCTGATCTTTACCCGCCAAAACCCGGCGTCCCCGCAGACGCGCCGGTGGTGCTTTCGGTCGAAAACCTGAGCGTGCCGGGCTGCGCCAGCAATGTGTCCTTTTCGCTGCGGCGCGGGGAAATTTTGGGTGTTGGCGGGCTGATCGGTTCGGGCCGTACCGAATTGATGGAGGGGCTCGCGGGCCTGCGGGCAGCAAGTTCTGATCGCGTGACGCTTTTCGGCGAACAGGTTCATTTTAAACAACCCAGCGACGCGCAGCGGGCCGGGCTTTGCTACCTCACCGAAGACCGCAAGCTGCGCGGGCTGCTGCTCGAACGCGGTATGCGCGAGAACCTGACGCTGCAAAACCTGCATAAATTCGGCGGCTTTATGATCGACCGGGGGGCCGAAGAAGCGGCGCTGACCCATGCGATCAGCGAATTCGACATTCGCGCCGGCAGCCGCGACGTGCGTGTCGGCAATATGTCTGGCGGCAATCAGCAAAAGCTACTGCTGGCCAAGATCATGCTCTCTGAACCGCGGATCCTGATCGTGGATGAGCCGACGCGCGGCATCGACATCGGCACCAAGCAACAAATCTATGCCTTCTTGCGTAACTTGGCCGATCAGGGCCATGCGATCATCGTGATCACTTCTGAAATGCCCGAACTCATCGGCCTTGCCGACCGTGTAATGGTCATGCGCCTCGGCGAAGTGAGCGGCACGCTGGCGCCGGATGAAATCACGGAAGACGCGATTGTGCGCCTCTCGATGGGGCTGCGCGCCGAACAAATGCCGATGACGGCCTAAGGAAACCGAAGATGACAGATGTAACCACACCTCACACCAAAAGCTTCCGGATGCCGTCGATGTCCGTCCTCGGGCCAATCATCGCGCTGATCGTCCTTTTGGTCATCGGCGCGCTGATGAACTCCAACTTCCTGAGTGCGGCGAATATCACCAACGTGCTTGCCCGCTCGGCCTTCATCGGGATCATCGCGGTGGGCATGACCTTTGTCATTACCGCCGGGGGGCTCGACCTTTCGGTGGGGTCGATGGCGGCCTTTATCGCGGGGCTGATGATCTTGGTGATGAACGCCGCCTTGCCAAGCCTCGGTGTCGGCGTGCCGATCATCCTGTTGGGGATGTTCACGGCCATCGTCGCGGGGCTGCTGGCTGGGCTGTTAAACGGCTTTTTGATCACCGCCCTTGGCATTGAGGCCTTCATCGTCACGCTCGGGTCCATGGGCATCTACCGCTCGCTGGTGACGTGGCTGGCCGATGGCGGCACCCTGTCGCTCGATTTCGGGCTGCGCAGTTTCTACCGGCCCGTGTATTTCGACGGCATCCTCGGGATCAGTTGGCCGATCATCGTCTTTGCGCTGGTGGTCGTCATTGGCGAAATGATCATGTCGCGCACCGTCTATGGCCGCCACTGCGCCGCCACCGGGTCGAACGAACATGTGGCGCATTATTCCAACGTGAACGTTAATCGCACCCGTCTGATCTCCTATGCCGCCTTGGGCATCTTGGTGGGCATCGCGACGATTATGTATGTGCCACGGCTCGGCTCGGCTTCCGCCTCGACCGGCGTGTTGTGGGAGCTTGAGGCCATTGCCGCGGTGATCATCGGCGGCACGGTTTTGAAGGGCGGTTTCGGTCGGGTATGGGGCACCGTCATCGGCGTGCTCATCCTGAGCCTGATCGGCAATATCCTGAACCTTACTGATTTCGTGTCGCCATATCTCAATGGGGCGATCCAAGGGATTATCATTATTCTCGCTGTGATCCTACAGCGCGAAAGGAAGACGGCGCTTTAAGCCGTAGTTGAACGCTTCATGGGAGGAGCAAAAATGACATTTACCAAAACATTCATTGCCACGGCGCTGGCCACGGCTGTCGGTACGGGCGCCTTTGCCCAAGAGACCAAGGTTATCGGCGTCTCGATCCCGGCGGCGACCCACGGCTGGGCGGGGGGCATGAACTTCCACGCCAAGGAAACCGTCGAGCGGCTGGAAGAGGTCTATCCCGATCTCGACTTCGTGCTCACCACCGCGTCGGACCCCGGCAAGCAGGTGAACGACATCGAAGATATGGTCGCCACGCGCAACATCGACGCGCTGGTGGTGCTGCCGTTTGAATCCGACCCGCTGACCCCACCGGTGCAGGCCGTGGCCGACAGCGGTGCATGGGTGACGGTGGTCGACCGGGGTCTGTCGGTTGAAGGCATTCAAGACCTCTATGTCGCGGGCGACAACAGCGGCTTTGGCAAAGTTTCGGGTGAGTTCATGGCCCAGCAGATGCCCGATGGCGGCGATATCGTCGTGCTGCGCGGCATCCCCACCACCATCGACAACGAGCGCGTCGAGGGCTTCAACGCGGCGATCGAAGGCTCCGGCATCAATGTGCTGGACATGGAGCATGGCAACTGGAACCGCGACGACAGCTTTACCGTGATGCAGGATTTCCTGTCGAAATACCCCAACATCGACGCGGTTTGGGCCTCGGATGATGACATGGCGATTGGCGTTCTGGCCGCGATCGAGGCCGCAGGCCGTGACGATGTGAAATTCGTACTCGGCGGGGCTGGTATGAAAGAGATGATCAAGCGCACAGCCGATGGCGATGCGATGATCCCGGCCAATGTGACCTATCCGCCGTCGATGATCGCCACCGCGATTGAACTGACCGCGGTGGGCCTCACCTCCAACGCGCCGGTGTCGGGCACTTTCGTCATCGGCTCGGTTCTGGTGACCCAAGAGAACGCGATGGATTTCTACTATCCTGACAGCCCGTTCTGATGAACACCGCCACCGGCAGGCTGCCGGTGGCATTATCCCACTTGTGAAGTAATGAGTACCGCATGACCTATCTCGGCTTGGACCTAGGCACCTCGGGCGTCAAAGCGCTTTTGATCGACGAAGGCCAAAGGGCCTTGGCCGAGGGTCATGCCCCGTTGGAGGTTCAGCGCCCGCACCCGATGTGGAGCGAGCAGGACCCTCAATCATGGATCACCGCCTGCGAGGCCGCGATTGCGCAGGTCCGCGCGGCGGCCCCTGTGCACTTTGCAGCGCTGCGCGGCATAGCCGTCTCGGGCCAGATGCACGGGGCCACACTGCTTGACGCGAGCGACCGGCCCCTGCGCCCGGCAATCTTGTGGAATGATGGCCGCGCCCACGCCGAATGCGCGGAGTTGGAAGCGCGCGCCGATTTTCGCGGGCTAGGCGGCAATATTGTCATGGCAGGTTTCACCGCGCCCAAGTTGCGGTGGGTGCAAAAGCATGAGCCTGAGGTTTTCGNACAGGTCCGCAAAGTTCTGTTGCCCAAGGANTATGTCGGCCTTTGGCTGACGGGNGAACANGTCTCGGAAATGTCCGACGCGGCGGGCACGCTTTGGCTGGATGTGGCCAAACGCGATTGGTCGGATGAGCTGCTGGCNGCNACGGACNTNACNCGCGATCANATGCCGCGCTTGGTNGAGGGCAGTGCGCGNGCGGGNGGGCTNCGGGCCGNGCTTGCCGCCGACTGGGGCGTCAGCAACGTNGCCGTTGCGGGGGGCGCGGGCGACAACGCGGCCACCGCCGTCGGGCTGGGGCTGGTGCANCCGGGGNAGGGGTTTTTGTCNCTCGGCACNTCNGGCGTGCTTTTCACCGTGACCGACCGTTTCGCCAGCAACACCGANANNGCGGTGCATAGTTTCTGCCACGCCGTGCCCGAGACATGGCATCAGATGGGCGTGATCTTATCTGCCACGGATGCTTTGGCATGGCTGGGGCAGATCACGGGTCAAACTCCCGCAGCCTTGGCNGGCATGGTTANGGNTGCGACCGAACCCTCTNCCATCACTTTCNTGCCCTATCTCTCNGGCGAACGCACGCCGCATAACGCGCCNGACGCCACCGGTGCCTTCCACGGGCTGNGCCGGGGGCATGGGTTGCCCGACATGGTGCAGNCAGTGATGGAGGGGGTCGGNTTTGCCTTTGCNGANTGCTGNCGCGCACTGGAGCAATGTGGNTCCCTGCCANAGCGTGTTTGCGTGGCNGGNGGNGGCAGCCAGTCAGAGACTTGGTTGCAGATGATCNCCGACATCACCGGGNTGANCCTCGACGTGCCGGAAAGCGGTGCGCAGGGGGCGGCGCTNGGCGCGGCACGNCTGGCCATGCTGGGTAGCAGTGACGCGGCGCAGGCCGAGGTGATACACCCCCCAAAGATCCGCAAAAGCATCGCCCCGAACCCCGCGCTTGAAGGGGCCTATGCGAAAAGCTACGCGGCCTACCGACAGGCGTGGACGGGGGGTCAGACGCGCTGACCGCCAGATCATAATGATAGACAGAGCAAGGGGCGACCAATGGGGCCGCCCCGTCGTCGATCACATCCCCGCAATCACCTTGTCCAAGGTGGCGGGATAGTCGCGCACCCGCACCCCGGTGGCGTTGTAGATCGCATTGGTGATCGCCGCAGCCGCGCCGCAGATGCCCAACTCACCGATCCCTTTCGCCTGCAGCGGGTTCGCCCAATCGTCACGTTCCTCCAGCAGATCGACGGTCAGCTGCGGCACATCGGCGTTCACCGGAATGTGGTATTCCGCAAGGTTGTGGTTGGCCACATGCCCGTCGCGCGGGTCAAAGGCCAACTCCTCGGTCAGCGCGATGCCGATGCCAAAGGTCATCCCGCCCAGACATTGCGAGCGCGCCGTCTTGGCATTCAGGATCCGCCCTGCGGCGAAAGTGCCGTGCATCCGCCGCACCCGCGTCTCGCCCGAGGCGGCATGCACCGCGACTTCGGCGAAATAGGCACCGAATGTCGCCTGCCGCACCGCCTCGGAAGTGTCGCCGGGCAGCACATGTCCAAGCTTCGCGATCTCATCGCCGTTCAGGATCTCGCTCAGGCTTCGGGTCTGATTGTCGAATGTGGCCATGCCATCTTTCAGCGTTAGGTCATTTTCGTCCACCTCCAGTCGCTCGGCCAATTGTTTGCGGATCGCCTCACAGGCCAGATAGACAGAGGTGCCGCTCGACGACGCGCCCCACGACCCGCCNGAGCCAGAGGCCGGCGGCAGGGTGGTATCGCCCAAGACCACATCCACGGCATCGCGCGGCAGACCCATCATATCGCCCGCGATTTGCCCCAAGATCGCATAGGTGCCGGTGCCGATATCGGTCATATCCGTCTCGACCCGCAGGCGGCCATCGGGCATCAGCGTCACGCGGGCTTGGCTCTCCATCAGCACGTTGATCCGCGCCGCCGAGGCCATGCCGTATCCGATCAGCCATTCGCCCTCACGCCGTTCCTTGATGCCGGGGCGGTCAGCCCAGCCAAAGGTCTCAGCCCCGCTATCAAGCGCCTCACGGAAGCGACGAGAAGAGAAGTCTTTGCCGCTTTCGGGGTCTTTTTCGGGGATGTTGCGGCGGCGCAGTTCGACCGGGTCCATGCCGATCTTGTCGGCCAGCTCATCCATCGCGCCCTCGAAAACGGTGACCCCCACCGCTTCGCCCGGCGCGCGGACAGAGCCTGCGCAGAGGCGGTGCACCCGTGCCAGATCCATCGACATCTTGCGGTTCGCCCCGGCATAGAGGAAATGCGAGGCTTGCAAAACCGGCTCAGCGAAGGTCTCTCCGGGCAGGTTGGACACGCGCGCGTCATGGCCCAGACCGGTCAACTTCCCCTCGGCATCAGCGGCAAGCCGTACACGCTGCGTGGTCTCTGACCTGCGCATCGTCGCCTCATAGACCTGTGGCCGTTGGAGGGCGACAGANACCGGGCGGCCCACTTCTTTTGCCGCAATCGCCGCCGCGACCGCCTCGGGGGCGATCCCGAGTTTCGAGCCAAAGCCGCCACCGACGTAAGGAGACAGAATGCGCAGCCGGTCGGGGTGAATACCAAGCGCGTCCGACAGCTCGTTGCGGTTGTATTTCAGCATCTGATAGCTGCCGCGCAGGGTCAGGTCATCGCCGTCCCACGACGCGATAGAGGCATGCGGCTCCATCGGGGAGCTGGAATGCGACGGGGTGGTATAGGTCACATCCACCGAAAACGCGGCCTCCTGCATCGCCCCATCCAGATCGCCCTGATCCAGCGTTTTCGCCTCTTGCGGTTCAACCGCCGCCGTTGCGGGATCGACCGGCATGACCTCGCCGTTTTCAAGTTCCACCTTCAGCGATTGCGCCGCATGGCGGGCCTGTTCAAAGCCTTCGGCAACCACGACCGCGATCAACTGCCCAAGATAGGAGGCGTGATCCGGCCCCTGAATCGGGGCTTTGTTCGCGGTGCCTTGGGCGGGGTTACGCAGCAGGCGTTCGTCTTGGATCACGGCCAAGACGCCCGGCATCTTCGCCACGTCATCCCGGTTGGCCAAAACCACGCGGCCACTGTTGCCCGGGGCGCGGACCATCACGCCATGCACCATCCCGTCGACCTGCCATTCGTTGGCATAGGTCGCCGTGCCGGTAACTTTCAGCGGCCCCTCGGGGCGGTCAAGCGGCGCACCGACAAGACCCTGCGCCATTTCATCAAGCCTGCGTGCGGTGGCGGGCGCGTCCATTTTGAATTGCTCGGTCATTGCTGGGCCTCCGCGGTAAGTTCGCTTAGCACCGACACCAGCGTGCGGCGGGCGAGGGGGATTTTGAAATCATTCGCGCCGTAGCCNTTGGCCTCGGCCAGCAGCAGGTCGGCGGCTTTGTTGAACAGGCCTTCCGAGGGCGCTTCACCGGTTAGCAGATCCTCAACCTCAGCATTCCGCCAAGGTTTCGGTGCCAGCCCGCCAAAGGCCAGATCGGCGCGGGTGATCCGCCCGTCCTGCACTTCGACGATCCCGGCCACAGAGACCAGCGCGAAGGCATAAGAGGCCCGATCCCGCACCTTGCGGTAGGTCTGTTTGCCCTCGACGGGCGCGGGCAAAACCACAGCGGTGATCAACTCGCCCGCTTCAAGAACGGTCTCTTGATCGGGTCGATCTCCCGGCAGAAGATAGAGGTCATCCAGCGTCAGGCGGCGCGTGCTTCCATCCTCTTTCAGCGTCTCCACCTCGGCCCCAAGGGCGCGCATGGCCACGGCCATGTCGCTGGGGTGGGTGGCGATGCAATGCTCCGACGTCCCCAGCACGGCGAGGATGCGGTTAAACCCGTCTTTCGCCGAACAGCCCGTGCCCGGCTCACGTTTGTTGCAAGGCATGGCGCGGTCGTAGAAATACAGACACCGCGTGCGTTGCAGCAGGTTGCCCCCCGTCGTCGCCTTGTTGCGCAGCTGCCCGCTAGCCCCGGCCAGCAGCGCGCGGCTCAGCACTGGCCAGCCCTTGCGCACGCGGGCGTCATTGGCCAGATCGCTGTTGGTCACCAAGGCCCCGATGCGCAGCCCGCCGTCGTCGGTCTCTTCGATCTCGGCAAGGTCCAGACGGTTGATGTCAATCAGCGCCTCGGGGGTCATGACCTCTAGTTTCATCAGGTCCAAAAGGTTGGTGCCCCCGGCGATGAAAGTGCCACCGCCCGCCGCTTGGCGCGCTGCGGCTTCTGTGTCTTCGGCGCGGGTATAGTCAAAAGGTCTCATGCGTTTTCTCCCGCGGCTTTGCGGATCGCCTCGACGATATTGGGATAGGCCGAGCAACGGCAGAGGTTGCCGCTCATCCGTTCCGAGATTTCTTCGGGCGTCAGGTCGGCCTTGCCGCTCAGATCATCGGTCACATGGCTGGGCCACCCGTTTGAGATTTCCTCAAGCATCGCGGTGGCCGAGCAGATCTGACCGGGGGTGCAATAGCCGCACTGAAACCCGTCTTCGCTGACAAAAGCCTCTTGCAGCGGGCTGAGGTTGCCGGGCTGGCCGATGCCTTCGATCGTGGTGACCTCATCACCGTCATGCATACAGGCCAGCGTCAGGCAGGCGTTGATCCGGCGNCCGTTCACCATCACCGTGCAGGCGCCGCATTGCCCGTGATCGCAGCCTTTTTTGCTGCCGGTCAGTCCAAGGTGGTGGCGCAGCGCATCCAAAAGCGTTGTGCGGGGATCAAGATCCAGCCGCTGCTCGGTGCCATTAATGGTCAANTTCGTTTCCACGGCAAATTCCTTTGGCTAAATGGGNGCGNAGGGGCAGANNCCTCCNGCTATCGGCTGCNTCGGGACGTAGGGCGGCGAAGTTGGGCGGCAAGCGGTTGGGCGCGGCGGAAGCAANGGCCTTNGGGNGCGCGNCNTTATATNACATAATGATGATTACAAGCGANNNNTCTGCCGANAGCCGCGTTAAACCGTCCCNCCTCTGGCCGCTTGGGCCAAAGCCGATTAGAAGCGGAGGCGAAACCCGGGGGGAGCGAACCGTTGNAAAAGACCANATTGCCCGAAAGACCCGATTGGCGCGCCCATGCCNAAGAGGTCGGCTTTACCTTCGCCGATATGCATGGTGAGCCCTANTGGGACGAAACCTCGGCCTATGCGCTGTCGCTNGAGCAGATCGAGAACGACATCGAAGACCCCTCGACCGAGNTGCACGCCATGTGCCGCGAGGCCGTGGCAGAGATCATNGCCAGCGAAGAATTGATGGCGCAGCTTGCCATTCCAGAAGCGCATCGCGACCTCGTGGCCGANAGNTGGCGGCGNGGCGACCCTGAGATCTACGGGCGTTTCGATCTGGCCTATGACGGCGCGCGCCCGGCCAAGCTGCTGGAGTATAACGCNGACACGCCNACNTCGCTCTACGAAAGCGCGGCCTTNCANTGGCANTGGCTTGANGACCAGTTGAANGCNGGCNTNTTGCCCGANGGCACGGATCAGTTCAACGGCATCCATGAGGCATTGGTCGCCCGATTTGCCGAGGTTTTTGANCCCGACAGNGACCTGCATTTCACCGCNGTNGCNGACAANCCCGAAGANTACGGCACCGTCGAAGCCATGGGNTGGGCCGCNCGNGANGCGGGNCTTGGNGCGCATTACTGTGACCTCGACAAGATCGCACTCAGTGAGGACGGTCAGTTCCTCGACGATCAGGATCGCCGCATTGCGGTGCTGTTCAAACTCTACCCGTGGGAAGACCTGCTGCGCGATGACTACGCGGCGCATATCGAAGGCTCGGGCTGCCTGTTTCTGGAGCCTGCGTGGAAAGCGCTTTTGTCCAACAAAGGGCTCTTGCCCGTCCTGTGGCGGATGTTCGAAGGCCACCCCAATCTGCTGCCCGCGTTTTTTGAGGCGGATGTGGCAGACGCGCTCGCCGGGCGCGGCCCCGCCGCCCCCGCCTGCGCCGAGGCCTTTGACCGTGCCGCCGCGGATCTGGCGGCAGCGCATGTGCGCAAGCCGATCCTCTCGCGNGAGGGGGCGTCGGTCTCGATCCATCAATCCGGCAAGGTGATCGAACAGTCGAAAAACCTAGACTACGCCGAACATCCGCGCATCGTTCAAGCCTATGCCCCCCTGCCCGAATTTGACGGATTTCGCCCCGTTATCGGGTCTTGGATCGTGGGCGAAAGTTGCGCGGGCATCGGTATCCGCGAAGACCGCTCGCGCATCACGCAGGATTTGTCCCGCTTCAAACCGCACTATATTCTCGCGTAACGCTATGCCCCGCCGCCCCTTGGCAGAAAGACGATCATCATGACCAAACGCTCGAAACGGGTTTCCATCGCCATCGTCGGTGCCGCCGCCTTTACACTTGCCGGATGCGAGGAGGAAAAGGTTGACGCCGCTGCCTTTCCCGACCTGCAAAGCTGTCTGGCGGATGCCTCAAGCGGCGGGATGTACACCCAGCAACAATGCGAAACCGCCTTTGACGCGGCCCAGACCCTCCATGTGGAATCCGCACCGCGCTATGACAGCCTAGAGGTCTGCGAAGAGCAGCATGGCGCAGACGCCTGCGGCTCGGAACAGACGGCAACCCAAAGTGGGTCGGGCGGGATTTTCATGCCCCTGCTGGCGGGCTACCTGATCGGCAATATGATGAGCAATCGCGCAGGNATGGCGGCGGCACAGCCGCTNTATAAAACGAAGGATGGCCGCTTTACCAATGCGGCACGCTCCAGCACCTATTCAACCAATCGCGGCGCGGCCAAGCTCGGCACGTCGCAATTCACCCGGCCCAGCACCACCATCGGCAAAACCCCGATGACCCGCGCCACTGCCGCATCGCGTGGCGGTTTTGGCCGTTCGGGTGGATCGCGCGGTTTTGGTGGCTGACGGGCACTAGGGCAGTCCCACGCCTACCTGCGGCGCATCACCGCCGCCGCAAGGATCGCAACCGCCAGCGCCAGCACCGCCACGGCCCAAAAGGGATCGTGGCCATGGGGATGCACATGCACGCCCTCATGCGCCGCCAATGGGCCTGCGAAAGTGGTGAGGGCGAATGTCAGTCTCTTCATCTCAATATCCTTAATCTATTGCGTTGGCCCTTGTGGCCTCAACCCAGCCCCAAAATCTCACGCGCCTGCTGCGGCGTGGCGACAGGGCGACCCGCCTCGGCGCAGATCTCTGCCGCGCGGGTGACGAGGGCGGCATTGGAGGGCGCAAGGGTCTGTTTGTCCATCCGAATATTATCCTCCAGCCCGGTGCGCAGATGCCCCCCTGCTGCAGCACACCATGCGTTAAGTTCGGCCTGATGCCGCCCGATCCCGGCCGCGCACCACGGGATGTCGCCGAAAAGCCGTTTGACCGTTTGGATATAGAAATCAAAGACGTCTCGATCCGCAGGCATGGCGTTTTTCACCCCCATGACGAACTGGATATAGGGCCGCGCCGGGATCTTGCCCGCGTCGGCCATGGCCTTGGCCTGTAGGATGTGGCTCAGGTCGAAGACCTCGATCTCGGGCAGCACGCTGTAGGTCATCATCTCTTCCGCCAGCCAGTCGACAAGCTCAGGCGGGTTTTCATAAACGCGGTTGGGAAAGTTGTTCGACCCTACGGAAAGCGAGGCCATATCGGGCCGCAGCGGCAGCATCCCGCCCCGGTTTCGCCCCGCGCCCGAGCGCCCTCCGGTTGAGAATTGCACGATCATGCCGGGGCAATGCTGCCGCAGCCCCTCTTGCAGCCGCGCGAAACGCTCGGGGTCTGCCGTGGGGGTGCCATCGGCGGTGCGGACATGGGCATGGCAGATCGTCGCCCCGGCCTCGAACGCGGCATGGGTGCTTTCGATCTGTTCGGTGATGTCGATCGGCACCGCCGGGTTGTCGGCCTTGGTGGGAAGCGATCCGGTGATGGCCACGCAGATGATGGCTGGATTATCGGTCATGGGTGTCCTCGGCTGTCTGAAAATCGGTTAATCGGCGCTGTCGCGGGCAAGGGCGATGACACGGCGCAGCGCCTCCTCCGCGGCCCTTGCATCCTCCCCCGCGGGCCAGTCGTAAAACCCCTTGCCGCTGCGTTTGCCCAGATGCCCCTGCCCCACCAGGTTGGCGAGGGTCGGCGACGGGTCGTGCCGGTCACACAGATCGGGATAGAGGTATTCGGCAATGCTCAGATGGGTGCCCAGCCCATTTAAATCGCGCTGCCGGAACGGGCCGGAAAGCGCCATGCGGACACCCACGGACCATTGCGCGATCTCGTCAATCTCCGCCGGGCTGGCGACACCTTGATCCACCAGATGCAGGCATTCGCGCATGATCGCATGTTGAATGCGGTTCGCGACAAAACCGGGCGGCGCGTGATCCAGACGCACGGGCCGCCGCTCCAACCCGCGCAGCAGGGTCATGACTTCTGCACATAGCCCTTCGGGCGCATCCTTGGCCGCGACCACTTCGACGGCAGGGATCACATCGCCGGGGTTGAAGAAATGCGTGATNACGGCGCGCTCNGGCCGGGCCATGTCCGCCGACATTTCTTCGAGTGTCAGGCCAGAGGTNTTCGACAAGATCGGCGCNCCCTCNGGCACCACCCCCTCCAAGGCGGCCAGNACCTTNCGCTTGAGCNNAAGGTNNTCCGGCACGCATTCCAGCGCGACATCCGCCTGCCCTGCNNCCTNCAANGCNGCAGTGGCGCTTGATCCCGGCACNGTCGCCAGAAACCCATCGCGCGCGNCNTNGGTCGGGTCGACCGCATGCACCGCCCAGCCGTGACTGGCAAAGAGCCTGCCGATGGATTGTCCCATCGTGCCAGCGCCCACGATGATGATGCGGTCGGCCATGTTATCCCCCTCCCGGATATCAGTTATTTACTTATCACTAGATGATGGTGATAAGTAAACAGCGAATAGAGAAAAGGAGCCCCCCGTGGCCCAAAACCCCTCCCCGCGCCATGCGGTCGTCACTGGCGGCGCGCGCAACATCGGCCTTGGTATTGCCTGCAGGCTGAGAGAGGACGGCTGGCGTGTCTTCGTGCTCGATATCGCGGAACCGGAGGATCCTGCCCTGCGCGGGGATGCGCAGCAGGTCGATCTGTCAGACACCGAGGCAACCACCGCCGCCTTGCAAAACATCCTCAAAGAGGGGCCGGTCACATGTCTGGTTAATAACGTCGGCATCGTGAAACCCGCGCCCTTCGACGCGGTGGAGATTGATGACTTCGACCGCATCATGCACCTGAACCTCCGCCCCAGCATCTTGGCGGCGAAACTGCTGGTGCCGGCCATGCGCGCGGCAGGGGGAGGGCGGATCGTGATGAACACCAGTCGCGTGACAAAGGGCAAGATCGGCCGGACGCTCTATTCCGCCAGCAAGGGCGCGATCCAGTCGATGGCGCGCACATGGGCGCTGGAGCTGGCGCGCGACGGGATCACCGTGAACTGCGTCGCCCCCGGCCCCATCGCCACGACCGCCTTTTGGGAGAACAACCCCGAAGATGCACCAGAAACCCGCGCCATCGTCGATGCGGTGCCGATGGGCCGCATGGGCACGCCCGAGGATGTGGCGCAGGCGGTGGCATTTTTCGCCGATGCCCGCAGCGGTTTCATCACCGGGCAAACGGTCTTTGTCTGTGGTGGCACGGCGGTCGGGTAATCAGACCTCGGGCTCTAGGGCCGCTAGCAACCTGCGCAGGACCGGATTACTTGGGTCGCGCAGATAGGCCAGCCCGATCCGGCTTTGAACCTTTGCATCGCGGATCGGCAGAAAGGCCACGCCCGCATCCTTCATCCGCGCGGCAGAGGCGGGGACAAAGGCCACGCCCAGACCCGCTGAGACGAAATTCACGATCGCAGTAAACTGCGGCGCGCGATGGGCCACGCGGGGCGCGAAACCGGCATCGGCGCAGAGTTGATAGGCGCAGGCCGCGAAACCCATATCCGGGCCAAGGTGGCTGAAAATGAAACTTTCCTCGCGCAGCGTTGCCATGGAGACAGAGGGCACCCCCGCAAGCCGGTGGTCGGGCGGCACGGCCAACAGAATATCCTCGGTATGGACGGTGCGCGTGACCAAAGTCTCAGGCATGCCCGAGAGCGGCAGGCGCACGAACCCCGCATCGAGCCTCCCCGCCACGATCTCGGCGATTTGCAGGTCCATGTCCAACTCGCGTAGGATCAGGTCCACATCCGCCGCGCCAGCGCGCAACTCTCGCAAAAGCCGTCCCAGAATGCCCGCATAAGAGGCCGAGCCGACATAGGCCAGTTCAATCCGCCCGCGCTGGCCGATCCGAGCGGCCTCTGCCACCGCCTCGACCCGCTGCGCTTGTTGCAACAGCGCGCGGGCTTCGGGCAACAGCGCCTTGCCGAAGTCGGTCAGCATCACCCGGCGGCGATTGCGGTCAAACAGCAGCGCGCCGCCAAAGACGGTCTCAAGGTGTTTCAGTTGTTGCGTCAGTGCGGGCTGCGCCACGCCGAGCGCGGCTGCCGCTTGACCGAAATGCAGCGTTTCCGCGATGGCGACGAAGACCTCATAGTGGCGCAACGTGGCGGTGAGTTGCTTTTCCATGCGGTCCTCTGAATTGGCATCAGAGGATTTTCACACGCCGCCCGGTGATAAGCAAGTTAGATCACCGCGCGGCGGCACCTAGCATTCGGCGGCGCGGGCACGTTTGCGGCGGTCGTGCAGGGTCTCGGCATCGGCCAGATCGTCGCTTTCGACCTTGGTGGTTTCCTGCCCACTTGGCCGCTGCGCACGCTTGCGGCGGAGCGGCCCGCTGTCATCGCTCTCCCGCGGGAGGATCAGACGCTCCACCCGTGTCCGGCGCAGGCCGAGTGTTGAGGTCAGATCAAAGACCCGCGCCGCGACCCGGTCGGCAGCCTGCGGCTGCACCAACACCTCAAGCCGCGTCACCGGGCGGGATTTCTTGCCCTGCCCGTTCAGCATCAGCAAATCGACCACGCCCTCCATCGCGCGCAACCGATCCACCGCCGCGCCCAGTTCTTCCCCCGTCATGTCGTCAATATCGCAGGCGAATTGCACCAGACTGTTCTGCGCGATGCCCGCCGTGGCGGTGTCGAAGACGCTGACCCGCAGGATATTCGGCAGCCCCTTCATCACCCGCATCCCCGCGCCCGACCCGGTACAGCGCAGCCGCCCCGGTGGACGGCAGGCGATGGGGCTGCCGCCGGTAAGATGGGCAAGGATCGCGGCGCCTGTGGGCGTCACCCGCTCGCCCGGGACACCGTCGTCATGCCAGTCATAGCCTTGTAAGATCAGCGCCGTGGCGGGCGCGGGCACCGGCAGTTTGCCATGCGCCGTCTCGACCAGCCCGCCGCGGAGAGGCAGGGGCGCGAGCGAGACGGTCGCCCCCGCCAGCGCAGCGCAGATGCTACCCGCGGCGGTCACATCCATCAGCGCGTCCCAATCCGCGATTTCGTGAAAATGCACCCGGTCGATGGGGATGTCATGCACCTGTGCTTCGGCCTCGGCAATCCGGTGGAGGATCGCGCAGGCGGCCTGAGCCGTGCCCTCGGACAGCGGCGCGTTTTCCAAAAGTTCGCGCATCGCGCGGTAAGTTGTCTCGGCCCCGTGCCGGCTGCCCGCATCATGCGCGGTTAACACCAACTCGAACCGCCGCGCGGTGATGCCCGAAGCCACATGTTCGCTCAGTTCCGCACTGCCCACTTCGGCCGGGAGCACGGCGGCGACATCGGCCAAGGCGCGCTCGGCCAGTTCGGGGAAGGCATGCAGCATCGCCGCGATGAACATATCCCCCGCTGCACCGCCGACGGGGTCGAGGTGTAGGTGAAGCCCCTGCCCCCGCATCAATGCCCCTCCGGCCAAGGGTTGCGCAGCAGGCCGTCGTCGAACTGCATCTCTTGCAGGTCACCCACCACCTCAAGCCCCGGACGGTCGCGCAGTTCCGGCAGCATCGCCTCGGAGGCATAGAGATACTCAAGTTTCAGCGTATTGGGGATGCGCAGCAGCCGGACCTTGGTGATATCTTCGGCCCCGCAGGTCTTGACCGCCGTTTGGATCGCCGTGCGGTCGCAGGGCATGACCATCGGAATTTTCGACTGTTTCAACACCTGCGAGGTGATCGCATTGGCATAGACCGCCTCGCGGTCGAAATCCTGCTCCAACCGCTGCGTGATCACATCCGCCCGCGCCGCACCATTGCCGTTGCCATTGCTGCGCGGCGACAGGCCAAGCGCCACCAGTCGCGAGATATGCAGATGGACCTGCATCTTTTCGCTTGAGAACCGATGGGTGATATTGGGGTCCATCCCGGTGCCGGAGAACTCCTTGCCGATCTCATCCACCACCAAGACATCCAGATCACCGGAGGCCGAGGGCGCGTCCAGCGGCCCCAGCGGCAGGCGGGGCATGTTGCGCATCGCCTCTTGCAAATAGGGGGCTTCGGCCTCCAGCATCCCGTCGCTGTCGAGCGCCACCACCTGCGAGAGCTCATCATAGGCATTCTCGATCGTGCCCATGCCAAACAGCACCTTGCATCGCTCAAGCTTCATCCGCGCCATTTTGGCGACAAAGATGCCGACGTTATCAATGCCGCGCGAATGGCAGGTTTCGGCCCCCGATTGCTTGCCCAAACCGATCGAGAGCATCTTGGCCAGCCCGCTTTCGTTCGGCGCGCGGAACGACGTATGCGGCTTGATCCGGTTGAACAGGATGATCCCATCGGCGGCATTGGCGTGGCGGTCCATCCGCACCGACATGCCGTTGTCGAGCACACCGATCTCATCGGTTTCCATCGAAGAGCGGATTTCGCAACCGAGGCTCTCTTCGGTCACGCCCAGTTTCGCCAGCAACGCGGTTTGCCCCTCTGCCGTGGCCCCTCCATGGCTGCCCATCGCGGGCACGACAAAAGGATGCGCCCCCCGCGCGCGGACTTCGGCCACGATGGCAGCCAGTAGTTCCGGCAGGTTCGCCAGCCCGCGGCTGCCTGCGGTGATGGCGATGGACATGCCCGGCTTGATCTTGTCCGCGCAACCGGCCTGCATCGCCTCTGCCACGGCAGCGCGCGGGTCGTCGACTTGGGTCGCGGCAAAGGTCTGACGGCAAAGCGCCATGCGCGGTAGCGGCGTATCCTCGACCAGTTTTACATAGTTCGGTTTCATCTGCGCTGTCCCCTTCGACATCTGTTACCCCGTGACCCCAATCGGCCAAGGCGCGAATTCCTCTTCGCCCACGCCAAGCGCTTCGGATTTGCTCGGCTCGCCCGAGGCGATGGCGAGGATACGCTCGAAGATCGCTTGGCCAAGTTCCTCTAGGCTCTGCTCGCCGTCGATCACCGTGCCGCAATTAATGTCCATATCGTCCTGCATTTTGTTGAACATCGGCGTGTTGGAGGCGAGTTTGATCGTTGGCGACGGGTAAGAACCAAAGCAAGACCCGCGCCCGGTGGTGAAGCAGATCAGGTTCGCACCCCCCGCGATCTGCCCCGTGGCAGAGACTGGATCGAAACCGGGCGTGTCCATGAAGACCAGCCCTTTTTGGGTCACCGTCTCGGCATAACGGTAGACTTCCATCAACCCGGTGCTGCCGCTTTTCTTGGCCCCGCCGAGTGATTTTTCCAACACATTCGCCAGACCGCCTGCCTGATTGCCGGGGCTGACCACGCCGTTGATCTGCGTGTCGCGGCCTTTCGTATAGTCCAGCCACCAGTCCATGCGTTCGACCAGTTTGCGGCCCACCTCTTCGCTGCGCGCGCGCCGGGTCAGCAGGTGTTCGACGCCGAAAATCTCGGGCGTTTCCGACAGGATCGCCGTGCCGCCGTTGCGCACAAGGATATCCGCCGCCACCCCAAGGCCGGGGTTGGCCGACAGACCCGAAAGCCCGTCCGACCCGCCGCATTGCATCCCGATGGTGATATGCTCTGCCGAACAGGGTTCACGCCGCACGGCCTTGGCCTGTTCCAACATCTCGCGCACCGCATCCTTGCCATCGGCAATCGCGCGGGCCGTGCCGCCGACATGTTGCATGGTGATGGTGCGCAGCATCTTGCCCTCGGCCAGTCCTTCCTCCTCAAAGAACTGCGCCAAATTGTTGCGCTCGCAGCCCAGCGACAGGACCACGGCCCCGGCCAGATTGGGGTGGCGGATATAGCCCGAAAGCGTGCGGCGTAGCAGGTCCATCGGCTCGCCCGTGAGCTCCATCCCGCAGCCGGATTCGTGGATGAAAGGGATCACCCCGTCGACATTCTCCCATGCCTCCATCCGCTCTTCGTCGAAGTAGTTGGCGATCTTGCGCGCCACGGTGGCGGAGCAATTCACGGTGACGAAAAGCCCGATGTAATTGCGCGTGCCCACCCGGCCATTCGCGCGGCGGATACCCATGAACTGCGCGCGGTCTGAAGGCGGCAGCAGGTCGGTCGGGGTATAATCGCGGGCGAAAGCATAGTCTTTGTCGACCGCATCGAACTTGATGTTATGGCTGTGCAGCCAATCCCCCGCGGCGATATCCTCTGCCGCATACCCAATAACCGTGTCGAATTTCAGGATCGGCGCGCCCTGCTGGATCGGGCGGATCGCGATCTTATGCCCTTGGGGCGTATCGTGGTTGGCACGCAGCCCGTCTTGCGGCAATACCGCCCCTTGGGGCACCGCCGAGGTCGCCACGACCACGTTATCGGTGGGTGACAGCAGCATCACCTTTGCGCGTCTGTCCTCTTGCATGGTCTGGCTGTCCATCGGATGCTCCCCCAGGGTGTCGAAAAAACCGCTTCGGTAAGATGTCATTAACTGATATATTAGATTTAANAGCTATGGAAGAGCCCACATGACCTNATCGAACAAACCTTCAGCACAGAGNGCGCAGACCCTCGCCAAAAGCATTTTGNGCGGCGGGGCCGATCTGGGTCTCTTCGAGGGTGGGCCGACGGGGCGNGGGGTTTATGCCANGTTGCGNGATCAGATTGTCCGGCTCGACCTNCCGCCCGGCACCCCGCTNTTGCGNGCNGAANTGGCNGANACCCATGGGGTGAGCCTGACGCCGCTGCGCGATGCGCTGCAGCAGCTTGCCAANGAGGGGCTGGTCAAGATCTACCCGCAATCGCGCACTTTGGTGACGCCAATCGACATGTCGGCGATCCGCGAAGCGCAGTTCATGCGCATCGCGCTNGAGACCGAAGTCGTGCGCCGNTTGGCCGCCGAAATCGCGCCCGAAGCCCTNACCCGNNTGCGCAGCATCGTCGCCNTGCAAAGCAGCATNTCGGACCANCCCGGCGANGTGCCGACNTTTCAGGAGTTGGACGANGTNTTNCACCAGACCCTCTTNGTGGCNGCNGGCCANGTGCAAAGCCAGCGCATCATGCGCAGCCACGCGGGCCATCTGGAACGNCTGCGCCGCCTGCATNTGGATGACATNGATGAGGCGGGGCGCATCCTNAACAACAAGGACGTGATCGGCGGCCACAGCCGGATCCTTGATGGGATCGAAGCGGGCGATGCNCCTGCCGCGATGGAGGCGCTGCGCNAACACCTGCAACGCACCGTNGACCGNATGACCGANAAACGGGCNGCTTTCCCGGAGTATTTCACNCCGGAAAAGCCCTGATTCAGCGGTTGTTGGCCTTGCGCCATTCCGCGAANNTATCGAGGTTTTCCTGNTTGGTGCCCGGATAAAGCCCGATGATCCCCGCGCCGCCTTTAACTTGNTCCACGACGAAATCCTCATAGGCNGTCATCTCTACCGCCTCATCCGCGACCTCTTCGGCGATATCTGCGGGGATGATGATCACGCAGTCNTCGTCGCCCACCACGATATCGCCGGGAAAGACCGGCGCATCGCCGCAGCCNACGGGGCAGTTGATCTCAATCGCCTCATGCANGGTCAGGTTCGTGGGGCTTGAGGGCCGCGCGTGATAGGCGGGCATCTCGAGCGCGCCGATGGTCGCGGCATCNCGCAGNCCGCCATCTGTCACCACCCCCGCCGCGCCGCGCATCATCAGACGGGTGATGAGGATATCCCCGGCACTGGCGGCACGCGCATCNTTGCGGCTGTCCATNACCANCACATGGCCCTCGGGGCAGGTCTCAATCGCGACGCGCTGCGGGTGTTCGGGATTGCGNAATTCGACCAGTTGNTTGCGNTCNTCNCGGGCGGGCATATAGCGCAGNGTGAACGCCGGGCCGACCATNTTANGCCCCTTNGCNGCNACCGGGCCGACCCCCTGCACCACCTGATTGCGNAGCCCGCGNTTNTACAGCGCCGTNGCCANNGTCGCGACCGAGACCGCCTTGAAGTTTCTCNCGTAGTTCGGGGCTCATGCCGCCTCTCCNTTCAGTTGATTGTCTTTCACNAATTGATCCAGCACCGCCTGCTGCTGCTCCGTCAGCGGCCATGCGGAGGGNGGGCGCGTGGGGCCGCAATCCTGTCCGATGGCCATNAGNGCNGCTTTGACGCCNGTGACATTGGTGCCGTTATGCTCTTCGGCGCGGATGTCCTCAAACGCGCGCATNCNTGCGATGAGGCGGTTCGCCTCTGCGTAATTGCCTGCATCCAGTGCCGCGTGAATGGCGACCGACCGCTCGGGCCAGACGTTNATNAGNCCCGAGGTNAACCCCCGCGCGCCCACCGCATAGAGCGGCGGNGCCCAGACCTCGGCCAGNCCNCCGACCCAGACGATNTCNTNCGGCGCNGNNTCNATCGCNCGGGCAAGGTTCAANGGGTTCGGCGTGGCCCATTTGACNCCCTTCACCCCNTCGACTTCGCANAGNCGCGCGATGCCCTCGGGCCCCATCGCATCNTTGCGCAGNTACAGCATCACCGGCAGCCCGCCCGACGCATCCCGCACCGCGCGCACATAATCGACCGTGCCACGGGGGGAGACGAAGGGATCNGGCGGNTGGTGGATCATCAGCGCATCCGCGCCCGCCTNGGCACTCGCCTTGGCCAGTGCGCAGGCATCCCGAATGCCGCGCCCGACACCCGCNAGCAGCGGCGCGCGCCCGTCGACCANCTGNGCNACCTCNCGCACCATGGTGCAGGCCTCATCATTGGTCAGCGCGTAATATTCNCCGGTGTTGCCGTTCACNACCGGGATATGCACNCCNGCNGCNAGNGCNCGGTCNATGATCGGNGCCAGNTTGCGCGGCGCGATCTCTCCNGCNNCGTCNTAGGGCGTCACNAGNATGCCCGANATGCCGGTNAGNGCTTTNGATAGNTCATGTGTCATTGCNAGNNCCCCTCAGAAAATATCCGGCTCACCCGCCGNTTGGCCAAAGGCCNCGGTGAGATAGTCNAAGTCGCAGCCCTGATCNGCCTGCCCCACATGNCGCTGGAACATATAGCCCCAGCCCCGCTCGAACCGNGGNTCNGGCGNTTNCCACGCGGCGCGGCGGGCNGCGAGTTCGTCCTCATCCACCAGCATGTCGAGGGTCCGCGCCTCAAGATCCATGCGCACGATGTCCCCCGTCTTCAGCAGCGCCAGCGGCCCACCCACGAAAGACTCCGGCGCGACATGCAGGATGCAAGCGCCATAAGAGGTGCCCGACATCCGCGCNTCNGAGATCCGCAGCATGTCNCGGTGNCCCTGTTTCAGCAGCGCTTTCGGCATCGGCAACATNCCCCANTCCGGCATNCCCGGCCCGCCCTGCGGCCCNGCGTTACGCAGCACCAGCACATGGTCCGGCGTNACGTCGAGGTTTTCGTCNTCAATCGCNGCCTTCATCTCNGGGTAGCTGTCAAAGACCAGCGCCGGGCCTTCGTGGTGGTGAAACTTCGGATCNCAGGCCGCCGGTTTGATCACCGCGCCATTGGGGCAAAGGTTGCCNTTAAGCACGGCGAGCGAGCCTTCCTTATAGACCGGNTTCGACAGGGGCCGGATCACGTCGTCATTATAGACAGGNGCGCCCGCGATCCCTTCCTCCAAGGGTTTGCCGGTGCAGGTGATNGNCGACCGGTCNAGCTTNTCGCCCAACTGNTCCATCAGCGCCCGCAGNCCGCCCGCGAAATANAAATCCTCCATCAGNTATTCGCTGCTGCCCAAGGGGCGGATATTGGCGATGAGCGGCGTGGTGCGGCCNAGAGCNTCNAGNTCGNTCAACTCCAGCGCCACNCCNGCGCGGCGNGCCATGGCCANNAGNTGCACCACCGCATTGGTCGAACAGCCCGTCGCCATCGCCACCGTCGCNGCGTTNTGCACGGCNGCGGGGGTGATNATCTTGTCCGGCGTCAGGTCCTCCCAAACCATATCGACGATGCGCCGCCCGCAAGANGCGCTCATCCGTTTGTGCCCCGCGTCCGCGGCGGGGATCGAGGTGGCCCCCGGCAAGGTCAGCCCCATCGCTTCGGCAATCGCGGTCATGGTGGAGGCCGTGCCCATGGTCATGCAATGACCGTAAGACCGCGCAATGCAGCCTTCGACACCGACCCATTCCTCGGCCGAGATCGTGCCCGCGCGGCGCTCGTCCCAGAACTTCCATGCGTCCGAGCCGGAGCCGAGCGCCCGCCCCGCGTAATTCCCGCGCAGCATCGGCCCTGCGGGCAGGAAGATAAACGGCACGCCTGCGCTAATTGCGCCCATGGTCAGACCGGGCGTGGACTTATCACAGCCGCCCATCAGCACCACACCGTCAAGCGGATGCGAGCGGATCGTCTCTTCGGTCTCCATTGCGATCATGTTGCGGTAGAGCATCGAGGTCGGCTTGGTGAAACTCTCGTCGATCGAGATCGTCGGGATCTCCAACCCCAGCCCCCCGGCCTGCGCGATTCCCTTTTTCACATCCTCCGCGCGGTCGCGGAAGTGGAGGTGGCAGGGGTTCATCTCGGACCAAGTGTTCAGGATGCCGATCACCGGGCGGCCCTCCCAATCCTCGGGGCCCAGACCCATCTGCATCATCCGCGACCGATGCCCAAAGCTGCGCAGATCGTCGGGGGCAAACCAGCGCGCGCTGCGCAGCTGATCGGCGGTTTTCTTGGTCTCGGTCATGGAATCCTCGCCAGCTAAAACATCATCGCAAAACGGGTGGAAATCACATCTTGCTCCAACTGATATATTACCGTATCACCCCAATTGTCGATACCATTTGAGGGGCGCGTCGCGAAAATGTCGGGAAAAACACTCAAGCAATCGCTTCGCCAAGGCAGTCGTCTGTCGGGATTTTGGCTCTCGCTTTGCTCGCCCACGGTGACGGAAATTGCTGCGGGCAGCGGGATCGATTGGTTGTTGCTAGACATGGAACATGCGCCGAATGACCTAAGCCAGATCACCGATCATCTGCGCGCCGCAGGCAGTGCCAATCCCGATGCGCAGATGGTGGTACGGATGCCCTCATCCGACCAGACGATGACAAAACGGCTCCTGGATATCGGCGTGCGCAATCTGATGTTCCCGATGATCCAAAACGCCGAAGATGCCCGCCGCGCCGTGTCATGGACCCGCTACCCTCCCGAAGGGCTGCGCGGCATCTCGGCCACGATCCGCGCCAATAATTATGCGCGGCAGACGGGTTACCTGACCACATATACCGACGCTCAATGCGTCATCGTACAGGTCGAAACCCCCGAAGCGGTTGACCAGATCCCCGCCATCGCCGCCGTGCCCGGCGTGGATGCGATCTTTATCGGGCCGGGCGATTTGTCGTCGGCAATGGGCCATACCGGCAACCCGATGCACCCCGATGTCCAAGAGAAGATCCGCTACGCGGTGGATGCCATTCACGCCGCCGGGCTGCCGGCGGGCATCCTTGGCTACGGCGCCGATCTGGCGCGCCGCTACTTTGACAGCGGTATCGAATTCGTCGCCATCGCGGGCGACGCTTGGCTGCTCACGCGGCAGATGGATGCGCTGGTGCAAACCATGGCGCAGCCCTCCCCCACTTTGACACAGCAAACCGACAAGGATTGATCATGAGCGCTGACAGCAAGACATTTCACCCCCACGGCAAGCACTTGATCGCAGGCGAATGGGTCGGCGGCGGGGAAACCTTCGCCAATTCCCCCGCCACCGGCGACAGCGACCAATTCCAAAGCGGCACCCCCGCCCACGTGAACCAAGCCTGCGAAGCCGCCGAGGACGCCTTTTGGTCCTACGCCCATTCCAGCCGCGAGAGCCGCGCGGATTTCCTCGACGCCATCGCGGATGAGATGGAGGCCCGCGCCGAGATCATCACAGAAGTTGGCGCGCGCGAATCCGGCCTCCCCACTGCCCGCCTTCAAGGTGAGCGCGGACGCACCATGGGGCAGCTTCGCCTCTTTGCCGATCACATCCGCAAAGGCGCCCATCTGGACCGTCGCGTTGACGGTGCCCTGCCCGAGCGCCAACCCATGCCGCGCCCCGACATCCGCATGATCCAACGCCCCATTGGCCCGGTCGCGGTGTTCGGCGCCTCGAACTTCCCGCTGGCGTTCTCCACCGCGGGCAGTGACACCGCCGCGGCGCTGGCGGCGAGCTGCCCGGTCGTCGTCAAAGGCCATTCCGCCCACCCCGGCACAGGTGAAATTGTCGCCGAAGCGATCCATGCCGCGATCCAGAAATGCGGCATTCATCCCGGTGTCTTCTCCCTCATCCATGCCAACAGCCGTGAGGTGGGTCAGACGCTGGTGCAGCACCCGCTGATCAAAGCCGTGGGCTTTACCGGCTCTCTCGGTGGGGGCCGCGCGCTGTTTGACCTCTGCGCGCAACGCCCCGAGCCGATCCCGTTCTTCGGCGAGTTGGGCTCGGTGAACCCGATGTTCGTACTGGCCGAAGCCACTCGAAACCGCGGTGCGGAAATCGGCGCAGGCTGGGCCGGGTCGCTGACCATGGGCGCGGGGCAGTTCTGCACCAACCCTGGCATCGCGGTTGTGGCCAAGGGTGCCGAAGGCGATGCCTTTGTCGCCGCCGCGAAAAAGGCGCTGGAGCAGGTCGGCCCACAAGTCATGTTGACCGATGGTATCGCCAAGGCCTACCGCGACGGTAAAGAACGTTTCACCGGGCGCAACGCGGTACGCGCGCTGGTGAGCAATGACAGCGAAGGCCGAAGCGCCCAGCCGAACCTTTTTGAAACCGATGCCGATACCTACCTACAAGACCACGCGCTTGGCGAAGAGGTCTTTGGCCCCTTGGGTCTGGTGCTGCGGGTGTCGTCGGGCGATGAGATGCAAGAGCTCGCCAAAGGGTTCGAAGGCCAACTAACCGCAACGATCCAGATGGACGACGGCGATACCGACGCGGCCAAAGCGCTGATGCCGATCCTTGAACGCAAGGCGGGCCGGGTGCTGGTGAACGGCTTCCCCACCGGGGTCGAGGTATGCGATGCCATGGTGCACGGTGGCCCCTACCCGGCCTCCACAAACTTCGGCGCGACATCCGTGGGCACGATGGCGATCCGCCGCTTCCTGCGTCCGGTTTCCTACCAGAACCTGCCTGAGGCGCTGCTGCCCGAAGACCTGCGCGGGGCTCCGGCATGAGCGGCGCAGTGATTGGCCCCGTCGCCGTGCTCGACGCGATGCCACAGGATATGCAGGATAAGGTGCGCGGCTATGCCGAAGGGCTGGACCTGCGCTTTGCCCGGTCCTTCTCCGAAGAGGATTTTGCCGAGACCGTGAAGGGGGCGGCCTATATCGTTCCCCGCGGACGCGGCCTTCCGGTCTCGGTGCTGCGGGGGGCGGATAGCGTGCGTCTCGTCCACCAATGGGGCACGGGCTATGACAAGATCCCCGTTGATGTGGCCAAGGAAATGGGCGTTACCGTTGCGCGCAGCCCGGGCGTCAATGCGCCCACTATTGCTGATCTGACCATCGGCATGATGATCGCGGCCCTGCGCCGCATCCCGCTGCACTATAACAATACACGCGCGGGCAAGTGGATCGTGCCGGAGATCGTCCCCGGCGCGCGGGATCTCAGCAGTCAGAAGGTCGGCCTGATCGGCTTTGGCGCCATTGGGCAACTCGTGGCGAAACGGCTGACGGGCTTTGACTGTGAGGTGCTCTACTACCGCCGCTCAGGTGAGGCCGAGGGCACCGATGCGCGCTTTGCCGAGCGCGATGAAATCCTTGAGACCTGCGATGTCGTTAGCCTGCACATGCCGCTGACGGAGGCGTCGCACCACACCATCGGCACGGCGGAACTGGCACGGATGAAATCCGACGCCTTGCTGGTTAACACCGGGCGCGGCGGGCTGATTGATGAGGCGGCCTTGATCGACACGCTTACAAACAAACGCATCGCGGGCGCGGCCTTGGATGTCTTCACCGAAGAGCCCGTCGAGCCGGACAACCCGCTTCTACGCCTCGATAACGTCCTGCCGCTGCCCCATATCGGCGGCCATAGCGAGGATAACCTCAGACGCATGGTCAACCATTGGGCCAGCAACATCCGCGCTTTCCACGAAGGGCGCGGGATCGACGAGGCCTGCCTCGTGACCTAAAGGCTGCCCCCGGCCTGACCACTCAGGCCGGGGCGCTGCTTAAACTTCGAGCGGCACGGGCATCAGGATCTTATTGGTCTGGCTCACCAGATACCCCGCCTCGGCGCTTTTCTTGAGATAGGCCTGCCACTCAGGGTCCGCCGCCATCTGCGCCCGGCGGGCGGCACGGTCGGCGGCGTCCTCATAGGCCCAGATATGCACGAAGGAGTTCACATCCCCCGTCTCGACCTGCGCATAGATCAGTGGCTCCCCAAGGATGCGTTTCTGCGCGGGAAAGCCGAACTCCGCATAGAGCGCGAGATGTTTCTTGATCGTGCCGGGGCGGCAGCAATAAGTGCGGTGGTCGTAGATCATGGGGTGGTCTTTCTGCTTGCTTGTGTCATGCGATACCGGCGTGGTCGGTGATCCGGGCCCGCGCCTGCAAAAGGTGATAGGCCATCGACACGCCCGCGACTTCACTGTCGCCCGCGCGGATCGCTTCGAGGATTTGCCGGTGTTCGCTGATCACCACGTCGATCCGCGCCTGCGAGCCTTGGCGCGTCAGCTTTTGCGCCACGTCGATCCCCTGTTCGATCGAACCGCGCGCACAGTCGAGCATCTGCACGAAAACCTCATTGCCCGAAGCCGCCGCGATGGCGCGGTGGAATTGGTAATCGGCGTCAAAAGACGGATCGCGCGCCTGCATGGATACCTCCAGCGCCTGCAAGGCTGCCTCGATCCGGGCGATATCCTTGGGGCTGGCGCGCTGCGCGGCCATGCGGGCGGTGGCCTTTTCGATCGTGATCCGCGCCTCCATCGCGCGCATCAGCCCGGCAACCGACCCCGCCGTGGCATATTCGATCAGCTTTTCCGAAGGCCGCCGCCGCACGAAAGTGCCCACGCCGCGCCGCGCCTCGACCAGCCCGTCCTCTTGCAACTTACGCAGCGCCTCACGCACCACGGGGCGGGACACGCCGAAGGCCGTGGCGATCTGGTTTTCCGACGGCAGCTTTTCGCCTTGGGCGAGTTTGTTCGACACGATCTGTTCAAGCACCTGCCCGTAAAGCTGGTCGGCCAAGGTCTGCCGTTTCTTGATCTTTAGTTTCGGTGTTGTCACCGGCTACCCTCCCGCCGCGGCGCGGCGCATCATATTGGCCAGCCGCAAGGCCGAAGTCGCAGCCCCATAGCCGTTGTCGATATTCACCACCGTCACCCCCGGCGCACAGCTGGCGAGTATCGAATCGAGCGCGACCCTCCCGCCGCGGGCCACACCATAGCCCACGGAGGTCGGCACACCAATCACCACCCCCGGCACAAGCCCGGCCACGACCGACGGCAGGGCCGCGTCCATCCCGGCGAAGACAATCACGACATCCATTTCACGCAGCATTTCTTCCCGCGCGAGCAGCCGCCACAGCCCGGCCACGCCTACATCCGACACTTCGGTCGCGTCCATGCCGCCATAGGCGAGCGTGCGACGCGCTTCGGCCATGGGCGCGTAATCAGAGGTGCCTGCACTGACGAGGGCGATGCGGGGATCGCGGGCCAAAGGCCCGATCTCTCCCAAAATGGCCGTGCGTGACGCGGTGCAGTAATCGACCGATTGGGCCAACTCTGCAGGCAAGCCGTCAAACTGTTCTGCCGTCAGCCGGGTCAGCAAAAGCCTACGGCCCTCCGTTGCCGCATCGCCGATGATCGCGGCGATTTGCGGCACCGACTTATGCTCGCACAACACGGCCTCTTCGATGCCGATGCGCCCACCGCGGCCTCGGTCAAAGGTCACGTCTGGATGCCCGTCGGGGCCTTTCTCATTGATGGACAAATGCACTTCCTCTTGAATAGGCCCGCAGATCCACCGCACGCCCGTCATCCGTGGCCCGCCGGACCTGCGCTATGATAGACCTGCGCTTTTGCGCGGAAAGGTCTTCATAATTACGCGGATCAACCTCCACCACCCAGCCCCCGCGCAGGAGGCGGCAGCGCAGGGTGATATTGCCCAACTCCGCGCGCAGCAAGGTTTCGACCCGGTCGATCACCGCCAAGTCCACAGGCTCCACCCGCAGGCCGGTCTCGATCCGGCTGGCCAAACAGGGGGCCGAGGGCAGTTCCGCCAGTTCCCCCAGCCCGAGCGCGCGGGCCAAGGCGCGCACATCGGCTTTTGACATCTGCGCATCGACGAACGGGTGCAGCACGCCGTGCTCTGCCGCCGCCTGCAAACCGGGGCGGTAGTCTGACAGATCGTCGGTATTGGTGCCCGCCACCACCAACGGCCCCATGCGCGCCAATGTACCATAGAGGTTCGACTTGCAAAAATAGCAGCGGTTCACCGGGTTGGCGCGGTAAGACGGATCGGCGAATTCGCCCGCATCCACCAGTTTCAGCGGCAGGCCCCAAGCGGCTGCAAAGTCTTTCACCCGCGCCGTCGCTGCCGAAGGGACCGCAGCCGAAACCGCGTGGCAAAGCGTAACCCCCTCCGCCCCCCGCACCTTGGCCGTGGCGGCAGAGAGGGTGAGGCTGTCGATCCCCCCGCTAAGCGCGATGGTCAACGATGCGGGCCGCGCGAGGGCGGCTTGGAGCGCGGCAGGAACCGTCACTCGCCCAATCCATCCTCTGTCTTGAGCTGCGCCAAGAGACGCCCGCTCGACATCTGAAGGTGGTCGCGCATCCGCTGGCGCGCCCGTTCGGCATCCCCCTGAGCGATGGAAGCCGCAATGTCATAGTGTTCCTGAATGGCGTCCCGGCTTTCGCCACCGCGTTTCAATGCCTGCAAACGCCCGGCCAGCATCGTCTCGCGCAGGCTGGCGACGAGGTAGTTGAAAAGACTGAGGTAATAGCTGTTGCCCGTCGCTTCGCAGACCGCGCGGTGAAAACCAAGGTCAGCACTGACCCCCGCCGCGACCGCCGGACCGCCAATATTGTTGCTTTGGTCATAGGCGGCGGCGGCGCGTTGGATTTCCGCGCGTGCTTCGGGCGTTGCACGGGCGGCGGCGATGGCGGCGGCTTCGATCTCAAGCCCCATGCGCAACTCTAGGATCTGCTCAAGCTTGCGCTGACTTTCCATATCACGCTCAGGAATCGCAAAGCCCTGCCGGGGCCGATCGCTGGCGACGAATGCTCCACGCCCTTGGCGGCTGGAAAGCATGCCTTCCGCCTTGAGCCGCGAGACAGCCTCCCGGATCACGGTGCGACTGACATCGAAATCGCTGGCCAATGTGGTTTCCGACGGCAGCACATCCCCAACGCCCCAGATGCCGTTCACGACATTATGGCGCAGGACTTCCGTCACTTGATCGCTGAGCGTCGCACCATCGACGA
This sequence comes from Sulfitobacter sp., assembly GCA_002703405.1. Classification (GTDB taxonomy): domain Bacteria; phylum Pseudomonadota; class Alphaproteobacteria; order Rhodobacterales; family Rhodobacteraceae; genus Sulfitobacter. The sequence continues at coordinate 29,508 of NZSX01000027.1, forward strand.
GGGGCGCAGTCGCCTGAAGATTTCCAGTCATGATAACAACATCCTTTCGCCGATTGGAGCACCTGTATGACAAGCTGTCAATAATCAGTAACTAGGGCCATTCGCTGCATTACAAGCAGAATACAACATTACAAGTAAGAGGAAATCCCCCTAAATTTGTATTTTTAATTGACAGGCTGACGATTCCCCCGCAGTCTGCGGTCCTACGGCAAGAGGATGTCAGGGGGGAGCCCGGAACCCATCCAGTTACTGCCGATACACAGTTAAAACTCGGGAGGAGTTTCTATGTCACCAATGATGAAATCACTGCGCCGCACAGCCGCGGCCACCATCCTTTTCACCGTCGCCGGCGTCGCCGCACATGCGCAAAGCTTTGTCATGGCCACCGGCCAGCAGGGCGGGTCGTGGTATCCCGTGGGCGGCGCGATCAAGGCGATTGTTGAGCGTGAGAACCCCGATATGGACATCACCGTCACGCCGGGCGCGGGCGTGTCCAACGTGGTCGGCGTGGACGCGGGCCGCTTTGGCATCGCATTCGCCAACTCGATCTCGACCGTGGACAGCCTGTCGGGCAAAGAGCCTTTCCGCAAGGCGACCACCAATGTCTGCAACCTTGGCATTCTCTATCCGCAGTATTTCCAGATCGTCGCGCTTGAGGATTCCGGCATCAAGACCATCGCCGACATGAAGGGCAAACGCCTGACCACGCAGCAGCTTGGCAATACCGGCGAATTCCTGACGCGCGAACTTTTGTCGACCGCCGACATGACCTTTGACGACCTCGATAGCGTCGCCAACACGTCCTATTCCGACTCTGCTTCGCAGATGAAAGACGGTCAGGCTGATTTCTTCACTCTTGGCTCGTCGCTGCCGACCGGTTCGGTGATGGATCTGGCGTCCTCGCGCAAAATCCGTCTGGTCGACGTGGACGAAGAGACCTTTGCCTATTTCAAGGACAAGAACGCCGCCTTCCAGCGTCGCGAAGTCAAAGCGGGCGCCTATCCCGGTTTCGATGAGACCGTGCACGCGATCAGCTACGACACCCATATGGTCGCGCCCTGCGACTATGACGGTGAGATCATCAAATCGGTGCTCAGCGCGATTGCCGACAATAACGACAGCTTTGCCGCGATCAGTAAATCCATGGCAGACCTGACGGTTGAGGAAATGGCAACCGACATCGGCGTGCCCTTCCACCCCGCCGCGAAAGAGTTCTACGCAGAGCGTGGCGTCCCGGGGATGTAATCCACCCCCTGACGAGAAACGGGTCGGCCGGGGCCATGCGCTCCGTCCGACCTACACCCCTCAAGGCCCTGCCCCGCGCATCCCGCGCGATGACGCATAAGGGCCGCCTTACACTCTAGACGCGAGAACCCCCATGCAACTGTCGATCTTTCTGGAAAAGATGCCCCTGATTACCCGTATAGCAAGGCTGATCCTGATCGGCATGGCTGCTTGGCATCTCTATGTCGCCTTCGTCGGCCCGCCCAACCCCTATATCATGCGCGGCGTACACGTCGCTTTGGCGCTTTTGCTGATCTTCCTGACCGTCAACCGCAAGGGGCTCCGCAATGATGTGCCGCGCTGGTATGACGTGGTGCTTGGGCTGATCGCCTCGGGGGCCGCGCTCTATCCTTCGTTCAACCTTAATTACATCACGCAGCGGTTTCTCTACGTCGATCCGCTGATGCCGATGGATATCGTGGTGGGGATCACTCTTGTGGTTCTGCTGCTTGAGGCAACTCGACGGATGCTCGGGCCGATGCTGCCCATCACCGCCCTGCTGTTTCTCGGCTACGGTCTGGCTTTCACCTCCACCCTGCCGTCGGTGATCCTTGAGCAGTTGTTCATGACACCCGAAGGCATCTTCGGCATCCCGATCGCGGTTTCGGCGACCTATATGGTGCTCTTCATTCTCTTCGGCTCGTTGGTCGAGCGGATGGGCGTCGGCCAGCTCTTTATGGATTTCGCGGTGGCGCTTACAGGGCGTCAGGTCGGCGGCCCGGCCAAGGTGGCCTGTGTGACCTCCGGCCTCTTCGGCTCGGTCTCTGGCTCTGCCGTGGCCAATGTGATGACGACCGGCACCTTCTCTATTCCGCTGATGAAACGCATGGGGTTCAAACCCGCCTTCGCGGGCGCGGTTGAGGCCGTGGCCTCGACAGGCGGTCAGATCATGCCGCCCGTTATGGGGGCTGCGGCCTTTGTCATGGCGGAATACCTTGGCGTGGGCTACCTGACGGTCGCGAAATATGCACTGGCACCCGCGATCCTATTCTATGTGGCTCTTTTTGCTGCGGTCCACTTTGAGGCCAAGCGCAAGGGCATCGGCTCGGTCCCGAAAGAGGATCAAGTGCCGCTGAAAACCGTACTTCTTGAGCGTGGCCACCTGTTCTTGCCGCTGGCGATCATCGTGGGCGTGCTGATGATGGGCTACTCAGCGCCCTATGCAGCACTTTGCGGTATCATCTCGGTCGTGCCGGTCGCGGCCCTGCGCAAGACGACACGGCATTACGTCACCGTTGACAACATCCTCGAAGCGCTTGAGGGCGGCGCGCGCAACGTGTTGGCGATTGCCGCGGCCTGTGCCTGTGCGGGCATCGTCGTCGGCGTGATCGACATTACCGGCCTTGGCCTGACCTTCTCGAACTTCGTGATCGAAGCGGCCCAAGACACGCTGGTCATCGCGCTGTTCCTGTCGATGATCGCGGGCATCATCCTTGGTATGGGGATGCCGACAACACCGGCCTATATCGTGCAGGTCGCCCTGCTGGTTCCGGCGCTGGTGAAACTGGGCGTTCAGGTCGAAGCGGCGCACCTCTTTGTGTTCTCCTTCGCCATCCTGTCGGCCATCACACCCCCCGTCGCCATGGCGGTCTATGCGGCCAACACCCTGTCGCATGCCAAGATAGTCGAGGCCAGTTGGGCTGCGGTGAAACTCGGTGCCACCGGCTTTATCGTGCCCTTCATGTTCGTCTATGAACCGGCGATCCTGATGCAGGGTTCGGTCACCCAGATCACGCTGGTCCTGTTGCAGGCCACAATCGGGGTCATCCTGCTGGCCGCCGCCTTGCAGCGCTACTACTTCGGCAGACTGTCCAATGTGCTGTCGGTGGTGCTGTTCGGGGCGTCCTTGCTGCTGATCTACCCCGATCTGCGGCTCACCGCCTCGGGTTTGGTCATCGCGGGCGTTATCCTGGCCTTCCAAAAGGCCAGGAACCCCAGCCCGAAAAGCCAAGCNGCCACANATNCTTAAATCTTAGAACGAACGAAACGGAGCCTTCTCCATGCTGCAAAAAACTTCCCTCAAGGCGCGGACCGGCGGACAGGTCCTTGTGGATCAACTGCTGATCCACGGTGCCGACACCGCCTATTGCGTGCCCGGCGAAAGCTATCTTGAGGTGCTNGATGCGCTGCATGANGTGCAGGACCGNTTCACCCTCATCAACGCGCGGCACGAAGCCGGGGCCGCCAANATGGCNGAGACCTATGGCAAACTAACCGGCACCCCCGGCATCTGCATGGTCACCCGCGGCCCCGGNGCCTGCCACGCGGCNATCGGCGTGCATATCGCGCAACAAGACAGCACGCCGATGATCCTNCTGGTNGGTCAAATCGCCCGCGACACNACCGACCGCGANGCNTTTCANGAAGTCGACTACCGNGCNATGTTCGGCCCCATNGCCAAATGGGCCACNCAGATCGACGACCCGGCGCGGGTGCCGGAATATATGGCCCGCGCNTTCCGCGTGGCGACATCGGGCCGCCCCGGCCCGGTNGTGATCTCCCTGCCNGAGGACATGCTNACCGAGGTGGTNTCCGTCGCCGACGCGCGGCCCTATACGGCNACNCATGCNGGGCTGTCGCCTGACNATCTNNACATGCTCAANACCGAGATCGCGCAGGCCGAACGGCCCCTGCTGCTGCTCGGCGGCTCGGGCTGGTCGGATGAAAGTGCCGCGGCCATCACNCGCTTTGCCGAGGCCAACAANATNCCNGTCACCACNTCNTTCCGGCGGCANGANATCGTNAACAACCTNTCGCCNGTCTATGCNGGCGATTTCGGCACCTCTACCGCGCCCAGCCTCTANGCNCATCAACGCGANGCGGATCTGCTCGTGGTGATCGGCGCACGATTGGGGGAGATGACGACCAAGACCTACACCACCATGCAATCGCCCAACCCNGANACNCGGCTGGTGCATCTNTANCCCGACGCGGATGAGATNGGGCGNGTCTATTCGCCAGATCTGGGCATNGCNGCAGCACCCGTTTCNGTCGCTGCCGCCTTGGANGGTGTCGATCTGGGCCGNGCNNANNCNTGGGNCGCATGGTGCGANAAACTNCACGCCGATTANCTNACNGANACCGAAGCGCCCAATGGCGGNGANTGGGANCTCGACATGGGNGTNGCNCTTGCGCANCTGCGCGANGAGCTGCCCGATGATGTGGTGGTCACGCTCGACGCGGGCAACCACACCGGCTGGGCGCAACGGTTCCTGCGCTTTGGCCGTCCGGGCCGGATTGTCGGCTCGACCTGTGGTGCGATGGGCTATTCCGTGCCCGCCGCNGTCGCGGCCTCGATNGCNGAGCCGGAGCGNCTGACGCTCTCCTTCGTCGGCGATGGNGGCTTTATGATGAGCGGNANTGAANTNGCCACCGCCGCGCAATATGGCGGGCGGCCCATCGTCCTGCTGTTCAACAANGGCATCTACGGCACCATCCGCATGCACCAAGAACGCGACCACCCCGAACGGATCTCGGGCACTACNNTGCAGAACCAAGATTTCGTNAANATGGCCGAGGGGCTGGGCGCTCATGCNGAACGGGTGACCAAGACCGAGGATTTCGCCGCCGCCTTCACCCGCGCCCGCGAAAGTGGCCGCCCGGCCCTNATCGAGCTTGTAACCGACCCCGAGCANATCTCGACCCGCACCACGATCAGCAAGCTGCGCGCGGCGGCCCAGAAAAAAGTCGACGCCGACCAGCGCTAAAGGATGACCCAGATGACCACTCTGACCGCGCCGCGCCGCGCGCCCGAAACNGACGGGCAANACCATNGCGCNNTGCTCGATGATCTGCGCCAAGCCATCGGTGCCGCNCATGTCGTGACCGACGCCAAGGATTTNGACGCGCGGCTGATCGAAGATCGCGGGCTNCGGCGCGGCACNGCGCTGGCNCTNATCCGCCCCGGCTCNACCGAGGAGGTCGCCGCCTGCATNCGTCTGTGCCATNCNGCNNNGGTGCCGGTNACCCCNCAGGGCGGCAACACCGGTCTGGCTGGGGGCGGCGTGCCGGACGGCGGGATCATCCTCACGACTGACCGGNTGAACCGNATNCGNGNGGTCGATCCGACCAACGCNACCATGACGGTNGAGGCGGGNTGTATCCTCGCCAATATCCAAGCGGCGGCGGATGAGGTCGANGCGCTCTTCCCGCTGTCNCTCGCCTCCGAAGGGTCNTGCCAGATCGGCGGCAACCTTTCNACCAACGCGGGCGGNACGGCGGTGCTGCGCTANGGCAATACCCGCGATCTGGTNCTGGGGATNGAAGCGGTGCTGCCCGATGGCCGGGTGCTGAATGATCTGNGCGGGCTGCGNAAAAACAACACCGGTTTCGACCTTAAACACCTCTTTATCGGGGCCGAAGGAACGCTTGGNATCATCACGGCAGCGGTNATCAAGCTTTTCCCCAAGCCCACCGCCCGCGCCACGGCGCTGGTGGCCTGCACCGGCCCCGACNTGGCGCTGGCGCTCTATGCCCGNATGCGTGGGCAAACGGCGGACACGCTCTCGACTTTTGANTATATCGACCGGCTTGGCCTGCAAATGGTGATCGACCACGCGCCCGGCTGTAGCGACCCGATGGCAGAGGCGCATCCGGCCTATTGCCTGATCGAACTCACTGGCAATGGCGCGCAGGCNGACCTTGATGCCCGGCTGGAGGCGGCGTTGGANGCCGCCTTTGAGGCGGAAGAAATCNTNGACGCCGTAATCGGCGCATCGGAGGCGCAGAAAGACGCGCTNTGGGCGCTNCGGGAAAACCTGTCGGAGGCGCAAAAGCCNGAGGGCGCNTCGATNAANCATGACGTATCNGTNCCNGTNTCNCGCGTGGCNGATTTCATCCGCGAGGCGACNCAAGCNTGNATGGANCANATGCCCGGNCTGCGNCCNTGCCCNTTNGGCCATTTCGGCGACGGCAACCTGCATTTCAACCTGTCGCGNCCNGTNGATATGGCNGATGCNNNNTTCCTTGCNGAATACNGNNCNTTCAACCGNATCGTGCATGATATCGTGCACCAGATGGGCGGCTCATTCTCNGCNGANCATGGCATCGGCACNTTCAAACGNGCCGANCTGCGCCGNTATAANNACCCGGTCGCGCTNGAGTTGATGGAGNAGATCAAAGCCGCCCTCGACCCGGGCCANTTGATGAACCCGGGCAAGGTGCTTTGACNGCTTAGCCGCGCCCNACAAANGGCATNTTGGTGGCCATCACGGTGACNAACATGGCGTTGGAGTCGAGCGACAGCTTCGCCATGTATGACAGCGTTTCGGCCACGTCGTTCACATCCATGCGNGGCTCGGACATGCGGCTGCCGTTNGGTTGCAGGATGCCGTCTNNCATCCGCTCCGTCATCTCGCTGGCCGCATTGCCGATGTCGATCTGCCCGCANGCGATGTCATGCGCGCGCCCATCGAGCGACAGCGCGCGGGTGAGCCCGGTGATCGCGTGTTTCGTCGCCGTATAGGGCACCGANAGNGGNCGCGGCACATGGGCGCTGATCGAGCCATTGTTGATGATNCGCCCNCCNTTNGGGCTNTGNCGTTTCATCANGGCNAAGGCNGCNCGGGCGCNGAGGAATGACCCGGTCAGATTGGTCGCNACGATGTCGTTCCACTCCGCGACGCTNNAGCGCGTCCANCTCNACCGCCGGACCATTGCGCCCGGCATTGTTGAACAGCAGATCCAGCCGCCCAAAGGTCGTCTCCACCCGCTCGAAAAGTGCGTCGACCTCCGCCTCGACGCCCACGTCGGCGGCCACGGCGATATGCCCCTGTCCGTCAAGCGCAGCACAGGCGGCGTCGATCTTATCCTGCTGCCGCCCGGTGAGAACGAGAGTGAAACCGTCTTTCGCCAACCGCCGCGCACAGGCGAGGCCGACGCCGCTCCCGGCCCCTGTGATCAAAGCAATCTTTTGGTTCATCCTACTATCCCATTCCTTATCGTTGTCCGTCGGGCCGCTATTGAGAATCTAATATATAAGATCGAACAAGGATAGGTTTTTTCACCGCTTTCCAGTCATCACGGGGTCCGCGCCTCACATTCACGCGAGCGCACTAGACGACCGGTCTATTATTCCATAGATGCCCCTCATGACAGAGGCAAAGAAATCAGATCAGACGCGGCAACGCATCTTGGACAGCGGACGTAGCCTCGTGCTCCGGCACGGGTTCTCTGGCGTTGGCCTGTCGCGGATTCTGAGCGAAAGCGGCGTGCCCAAGGGCTCGTTCTACTATTACTTCGCGTCGAAAGAGGCTTTTGGCACCGCGATGCTGGCCGACTACGTCGAGGCCTATCTCGACCGCGTCGATGCGTTGATCGCGGCCCCCGGAACGGCGGGCGACAAGCTCGACAGTTTCTGGGATGCATGGCTCAGCCAATCCAGCGCCCCGGGGATCGCCAGCGCTTGTTTGGTGGTCAAACTCGGATCCGAGGTCGCCGACCTGTCGGAGACGATGCGCGAAACGCTGGATAAGGGTGTCGATGCTCTGGTCGCCCGGATTGCCCAACTGCTGCGTCAAGGCGCAGAGGATGGGACCGTTCGTGCGCTCGAAGCCCCTGAGACCACAGCCCGCATGCTCTATGCCAAATGGCTCGGCGCTGCAGTGTTGGCCAAACTGGCGCGCAGCGATGCGCCTTTGCGCATGGCGCGCGCTGAAACCTCTACCCAACTCTCCCCCACTGGGGGCCAATTCCCAACCTGAAAGGAAACAGCATGTTCGCTGCCATCCACGACACATTCGGCGAGCCCGCCGAGGTTCTTACCACCCGCAAAACCGACAAGCCTGCGCCAGCCGCTGGCGAAGCGCTGCTGCGCATGGTGCTCTCGCCCATCCACAACCACGACCTTTGGACCGTACGCGGCAATTATGGCTACAAGCCCGACCTGCCCGGTGCCATCGGCGGCTCCGAAGCGCTTGGTATCGTCGAGGCCGTGGGCGAAGGCGTTGACGAAGCGCTGATCGGCAAGCGGGTCACGGCGGCCGGGTTCCACGGCGCATGGGCCGAGTATTTCACCGCCCCCGCCGCGGGCCTGCTGCCCCTGCCCGAAGCAATCTCGGACGAGGCCGGTGCACAATTGATCGCCATGCCGTTCAGCGCCCTGTCCCTGTTGGAGACCCTGAAGGTCCGCGAAGGCGACTGGTTGATCCAAACCGCGGCGAATGGTGCCGTGGGTAAGATCATGGTCGGTCTGGCCAAGGCACGCGGTATCAAGCTGCTGAACCTCGTCCGCCGCGAAGGTGCCGCAGAAGAGATGCGCGACACCGGCGCGGAGCATGTCCTGTCCACCGAAGACGCGGATTGGCAAAGCAAAGCGCGCGAGTTGATCGGCAAAGCGGGCGCGGTTTCGGCCATCGATTCCGTCGGCGGCGAGTTGGGCGGTCAATTGGTCGAGCTACTGGGCAAGGATGGTGAGTTGATCGTCTTCGGCACGGCGACGGGCCAACCGCTTTCCATGTCCTCGGGCGAATTGATCATGAAGCACATCACCGTCAAAGGCTTCTGGGGCTCGCGTGTCAGTGGTGACATGGCGGCTGAGACGCGGGGCCGTCTGATTGGTGAGCTGGTGCAACTCGCCGCGAAGGGGCAGCTNCCCCTCGACACAGGCGGCANCTACCCGCTGGCCGAGGTGACCGAGGCGATGAAGGCCGCACTGACCACNGGNCGTGGCGGCAAGGTCATGCTGCGCCCNTGATCGGGATTTNACGACAGCGGCGGCCCTCAACGCGGGGCCGCCGCGCCATTCNTGNACCGCCCAAGATTACGACACATCCGCGAATTTCCGCCCTTTATTTGGGCAAANGCAGCGCNCTGGCGNCCCTGCACCGCCTCGGCGATGACTCTCCCCCGTCTCTATGGTGATTAAAAAATCATCATACNTTTCCGGNCGGAGCCATTCTCATTCTCGTCGACACCAGCATAAACAGCCCCCAAGCGACCCCGGTGCAGCCGCGCGCNATCGGTGCNGCGATGGTNNCGGCNAAGGCNGCGCGGGGNGGNTCGACNNTNGGNGANTTGCGNCANTCNGGCGCGATGAAGCTGCTNTTTCCNCGCCCCGACCCCGCGNTGNTGCANGCNATCNTNATCAATTCNGCAGGNGGCNTCACGGGCGGCGATNNNTTNNCCCTGACCGCCCGGGCAGAGGCAAAGGCCGCGCTCAGCCTCACCACGCAGGCCGCCGANCGCGNCTATCGCGCGCAACCGGGACAAGTGGCAAACCTGCGCAACACCCTCGCCGTAGACTCCGGCGCGACGCTGCATTGGCTGCCGCAAGAGACGATCCTTTATGACGGNTGCGCGCTGCGGCGNCGGCTGTCGGTCGATCTGGCGCAAGATGCCTCNCTCCTGCTGGTTGAGCCGNTGGTCTTTGGCCGCGCCGCCATGGGTGAAACCCTTCGACAGGCCCATTTCCGCGACCGGATNGAGGTCAGCCGCGCGGGCCGCCCGCTNTTCCACGACGCGATGACGCTTAGCGGCGATGTCACCGCCCATCTGGCGGCCCCTCATATCGCGGCGGGCGCNGGNGCCCTCGCCACGNTNATCTATGTNGCNCCCGATGCCGAAGCGCGGCTNGCNCGNCTCCGCNGCCAANTGCCCGNCANCGCCGGGGCCAGTCTNATCGGCCCTGACCTGCTGNTCGCGCGGATCCTCGNGGCAGACAGTTTCGACCTTCGNCAATCGCTCGTCCCGATCTTGGGCGAACTGAGCGGTGACACCCTCCCCCGATCATGGATGACCTGACGTGCAACTGACCCCGCGAGAAAAAGACAAACTGCTGATCTCCATGGCNGCCGAGGTCGCCCGCAAGCGCCTNGCGCGGGGGGTCAAGCTGAACCANCCCGANGCCATCGCGCTGATCACNGACACCGTGGTCGANGGCGCNCGGGACGGGCGCAGCGTGGCCGATATGATGCAGGCCGGTGCCCATGTCATCACCCGNGACGACTGTATGGANGGGGTGGCCGAGATGATCCCCGANGTGCANGTCGAAGCCACTTTCCCCGACGGNACCAAATTGGTCACCGTGCACAACCCCATCAGATAAGGACATTTCATGCCGCGTTTTGCCCCCCTTCTTGCCCTGCCGCTCATNTCGCTTGCCATGGCGGCCTTTGCCCATACAGCGCCTCTCCCCCATGGCCATGGCGCAGAGAGNGACGGATCGCTGGCGGTCTATATNGTCGCCGGGCTGGCNTTTGTGCTGTCGGGGCTGATCCTTGCNATGCGCCACCTGAAAACAGCNAAAGCATGATCCCCGGAGAGATCTTTCCGGCGGCNGGCCTGCTGACCCTNAANGCCGACAGCGAGGCGATCACGCTCATGNTNGCCAATACCGGNGACCGCCCGGTGCAGGTGGGCAGCCACTACCATTTCGCCGAGAGCAANCCCGCGCTTGAGTTTGACCGCGCGGCGGCACGGGGGCACCGGCTCGATATCGCGGCGGGGACNGCTGTGCGGTTCGAGCCCGGCCAACGNCGTGAGGTATCGCTGATCCCGATCCGCGGGGCGCGGCGGATCTTTGGCTTNAACAGCGCGGTNATGGGAGACCTCTGATGCCTGCACAGATCAAACGCGGTGACTATGCNGCCATGTTCGGCCCCACGGTNGGCGACCGGGTGCGGCTGGCCGACACGGACCTCATCATCGAAGTTGAGCGCGACCTGACCACCGAACGCAGCGGCCAAAACGCNCCCGCCTATGGCGAAGAGGTCAAATTCGGCGGCGGCAAGGTGATCCGCGACGGCATGGGCCAGTCGCAGGTNACCCGNGCAGGNGGGGCCGTGGANACGGTCATCACCAATGCGCTGATCGTCGACCATACCGGCATCTACAAAGCNGATGTNGGGCTGAAAGACGGGCGCATCGCNAAGATCGGCAAGGCGGGCAACCCNGACACGCAACCGGGGGTCGATGTCATCATCGGACCGGGNACCGAGGTGATCGCGGGCGANGGGCGCATNCTGACCGCAGGCGGNTTTGACAGCCACATCCANTTCATCTGCCCGCAACAGATCGAAGACGCGCTGCATTCGGGNCTGACCACCATGCTCGGCGGCGGCACNGGCCCCGCGCATGGCACATTGGCCACCACCTGCACGCCCGGCGGCTGGCATATCGGGCGCATGATGCAGGCNGCNGATGCTTTTCCGATGAACCTCGCNTTCGCGGGGAAAGGCAACGCCNNNCAGCCCGCNGCNCTNGAAGANCANATCAACGCGGGCGCTTGTGCGCTGAAACTGCATGAGGATTGGGGNACCACCCCCGCNGCGATTGACTGCTGCCTGAGCGTCGCCGACGCNATGGATGTGCAGGTGATGATCCACACCGACACGCTGAANGAAAGCGGCTTTGTCGAACATACCGTAAANGCCATGAAAGGCCGCACGATCCACGCNTTCCACACCGAAGGCGCNGGCGGNGGCCATGCGCCGGATATCATCAAGATCTGCGGCGAAGAGCATGTNCTGCCCTCCTCGACCAACCCCACGCGGCCCTTCACGGTCAACACGTTGGAAGAGCATCTGGATATGCTCATGGTCTGTCACCACCTTGATAAATCCATCCCCGAGGACGTGGCCTTTGCCGAAAGCCGCATCCGGAGAGAGACCATCGCNGCCGAAGATATCCTGCATGACATGGGGGCCTTTTCCATCATCGCCNNCGACAGTCAGGCCATGGGCCGGGTCGGAGAAGTCTTGATCCGCACATGGCAGACCGCCGACAAGATGAAAAAGCAGCGCGGNCGGCTGGCCGAAGAGACGGGCGAGAACGACAACTTCCGCGTCCGCCGTTACATTGCGAAATACACCATCAACCCCGCCATCGCGCATGGCATCTCGACCCATATCGGCAGCATCGAAGAGNGCAAGCGCGCCGATCTGGTGCTGTGGAACCCCGCCTTTTTCGGNGTGAAGCCCGANATGGTGCTTTTGGGNGGCAGCATCGTCTGNGCGCAAATGGGCGACCCNAACGCCTCNATCCCGACGCCACAGCCGGTCTATTCGCGGCCCATGTTCGGGGCCTATGGCCGGGCGGTGGAAAACTCTGCCGTGGTCTTTATCAGCGAAGCGGCAGAGGCGGCGGGCGTGGGCGGCAGGCTTGGCCTTGCCAAACAAACCCTCGCCGTGCGCAACACCCGCGAAATCGGCAAGCGCGATCTCGAACTGAACGATGCGCTGCCCAAGGTCGAGGTGAACCCCGAAACCTATGAAGTCCGCGCGGATGGTGAATTGTTGACCTGTGAACCTGCCTCTGTGCTGCCGATGGCGCAGCGCTATTTCCTGTTTTGAAGAGACCGAAATGACCCCCATCCTTTGCCAAGACATGCGCCGCGCCGAAGCGTGGTCCGATGCCAGTGACCGGGTCGAGCTGACCTATGACGGGCGTTTTCTGCGCCGCAAGGTGCTGACCACGGCAGGTGGGCTGCCGTTTCTGGTCGATCTGGCGCAGACCACCTCGCTTGATCACGGCGACGCTTTCGTTCTGGCCGACGGGCGCGTGGTTGAGGTGGTGGCCGCCGACGAAGACCTGCTGGAAGTGACCGGCCCCGACCTGCCGCGCATCGCGTGGCACATCGGCAACCGACATACCCCCTGCCAGATCGACGCCGACCGGCTTGTGATCCAGCGCGACCATGTGATCGCCAAGATGCTTGGCCAGATCGGTGCCGCCACGCGAGAGATCACCGCCCCCTTCCGCCCCGAAGGCGGCGCCTATGGCCATGGGCGCACCCATGGGCATGACCACGGCCATGTCCATCACGCCATTCATAATCACGACCATNCGCANGACNCGNCCCANCACGACCACGCGCATGGCTGAAACCCTGCAGGCCGATGCGCTTCTGACCCTGGTGCAGATGCTCTCCCCCTCCTATCCGGTGGGGGCATTTGCCTATAGCCACGGGCTGGAATGGGCGGTGCAGGACGGGGCGGTGGCGGATCAAGATGCTTTGGCCGACTGGCTGTCCAGCGTGCTGCGGCACGGCGCGGGTCAGGCCGATGCGCTGTTTCTTGCGGCGGCCTATCGCGCGGATAACCCGGCAGAGATCGACGCGCAGGCCCGCGCCTTTGCCGCCTCTGCTGAACGGTTGAAAGAGACCGTGCTGCAAGGCGAAGCCTTTGCCCGCGCAAGTGCCGCGATCTGGCAGGTCGACCTGCCGCCGCTTTGCTATCCGGTTGCCGTAGGACGCGCGGCGCGTCTGCAAGGGCTGCCCCTGCGCCATACGCTAGAGATGTTCCTACACGCCTTTGCCGCCAATCTTGCCACCGCAGGCATGCGCCTTATCCCCTTGGGGCAGACCGAGGGGCAGATCGTCATCCGCGCGCTCGCGCCGGTCTGTCTCGAAGTTGCCGAGGCAGCGGCAGCAGGCACGCTCGACGATCTCTCCTCCACCGCCTTTCTAGGTGACATCGCCGCCATGAAACACGAAACCCAGTATTCGAGGATTTTCCGCACATGAAACGCAACAATGGCCCTTTGCGGGTCGGCATCGGCGGCCCCGTGGGCGCGGGCAAAACCACCCTGACGGCAGCGCTGTGCCGCGCCTTGCGGGATCGGCTGTCTATCGGCGTGATCACCAATGACATCTACACCCAAGAGGATGCCGAAGCGCTGATGCGGATGCAGGTGTTGCCCCAAGACCGGATCATCGGGGTCGAGACCGGCGGCTGCCCGCATACGGCAATCCGCGAAGATGCCTCGATCAACCTTGCCGCCGTGGCAGAGATGGTCGCGCGCCACCCTGAGGTGGACGTGGTCTTGATCGAAAGCGGCGGCGACAATCTGTCGGCCACCTTCAGCCCTGAATTGGCGGATGTGACGCTTTATGTGATCGACGTGGCAGCGGGCGAGGAAATCCCCCGCAAAGGCGGTCCGGCGATCACGAAGTCCGACATTCTGGTGATCAACAAGACCGATCTCGCGCCCCATGTCGGGGCCTCGCTTGAGGTCATGCAGCGTGACAGCGCGCGGATGCGCCCAGACCTGCCGACGGTCTTTTGCGCATTGAAGTCCGGCAAAGGGGTCGACGCCCTGCTGGAGCATCTGGCGCAGGTGGGCGGCTTGGACCTTGCGCCTATGGCCCCGGCAACCGCGGATTAGGCGGTGGTGAGACCCGCCTTCCGGTCGCGGAAGGCGGGCAACGGCTGCTATCCTCGTCCCGCTGCGGCCCACCATTCCAAAGCGCGTTGAGGAGTGCCGCCCGTCCGTTAATCCGCGCCAAAAAGGTCGCGGGTAAAGACCTTGTCCGGGACATCCGCCAAATCGGGGTGATTGCGGTTTGCCACGATCACATCCGCGCGCGCCTTGAAGGTTTCCAGATCGCGGGTGACCTCCGAACCGAAGAACCGGTCCTCCTGCAACACAGGTTCATAGACGATCACTTCGATGCCCTTGGCCTTGAGCCGTTTCATGATCCCTTGGACCGAGCTTTGGCGGAAGTTGTCTGATCCCGTCTTCATCACCAGCCGGTAGATGCCCACCCGCTGCGGGCCAAGTGCCATGATCTGCTCTGACACAAAATCCTTGCGGGTGCGGTTCGCCTCGACCACGGCGTTGATCAAGTTCTGCGGCACATCCGAATAGTTCGCCAGCAACTGCTTGGAATCCTTGGGCAAACAATAGCCGCCATACCCGAAAGACGGGTTGTTGTAATGCCCGCCCACGCGCGGGTCGAGGCAGACACCGTCGATGATCTGGCGCGTGTCCAACCCATTGGTCAGCGCATAGCTGTCCAATTCGTTAAAATACGCCACCCGCATGGCGAGGAAGGTATTGGCGAAGAGTTTGACCGCTTCCGCCTCGGAGGCACCGGTAAAGAGCATGGGAATATCATCGTCGATTGCCCCCTCGGCCAGCAGTTGCGCAAAGCGTCGCGCCCGGGGGCTGTCTTCGCCGACGACGATCCGCGAGGGGTGCAGATTGTCATAAAGCGCGCGGCCTTCGCGCAGGAATTCCGGGCTAAAGATCACTTGATCGGTGTCCAACGCGGCAGACAGCCCTGCGGTATAGCCCACCGGCACCGTGGATTTAATAACGATGGTGGCCGTTTTCGTGACCGCCAGAACATCCCGCACCACGGCCTCGACACTGGAGGTGTCGAAAACATTGGTGCGCGGGTCATAGTTCGTCGGCGTGGCGATCAGCACATAGTCGGCCTCGCGGTATGCCGCCTCCGGCTCGGTGCTGGCCTTGAGGGTAAGCGGCTTTTGGGCGAGGTATTGCTCGATCTCGGGGTCGACGATCGGCGCGTGGCGCGCATTCACCTGCGCCACCCTGTCCGCGTTCAGATCCACCGCCGTCACGTCATTGTGCTGCGCCAGAAGCACCGCGTTCGACAGCCCGACATAGCCGATGCCAACAACGGCGATCTTGGTCATAGACATAAGTGTGGGCCTTTCCTGCGTGCCGATGGCGGGATGTTAGACTGCGGCTTTCGGATTGAAAAGGTGCCGCCTGACAGGGAGTTAGGGCGGATTGGTAAATGTGAACGCGGCCCGGTTCAGCAATCGGCGGCGGGGCAGCCCCCCGCGCCGTTGCGCCCCGCCCGAGCGGTGGGTTGTCAGGCTGGAAAGACTTCTTTCACACAGTCTCAGGCGACCCATAAACCGGAGAGCCCCGATGCCCGACACCTCAGAGCGCCTGTCCCTTCCCTATCTGATGCCGGCACAGGCGCAAAAACATGTGACCCACAACGAAGCGCTGCAACGGCTGGACCTTCTGGTGCAGCTTGCGGTCGAAGGTTTCGACGCCAACACGCCGCCCGCCCTGCCGCAGGCGGGGGAGGTTCATGCCCTCGGCACCGCCCCCACGGCGGCTTGGGCGGGTCATGTCGGCGAACTGGCCGTCTGGATTGGAGAGACCTGGCAATTCACCGCGCCACAGGACGGCTGGCTTGCCTTGGATAAATCCACCGGGATCCTGCGCCGATGGGTGGCGGGCGCATGGGCCGAGGTGTCGCCCCCCGATCTGGCGAACCTGTCTGGNGTGGGGATCAACACGGATCACGACAGCGGCAATCGCTTGGCGGTTTCTTCCCCGGCGAGCCTGTTCACCCACGAAGGCGCGGGGCATCAGGTGAAGCTCAACAAGGCCAGCGTCGCTGATACCGCGAGCCTGCTGTTCCAGACCGATTTTTCCGGACGGGCCGAGATGGGCACGGCGGGGCAGGATGATTTCGCCATCAAGGTCAGCGCCGATGGCAGCAGTTGGACCACCGCGCTGGCCTTTGACGCCGCCAGCGGCATGGCCNCGGGCGCGGCGCTGACGCAGAGCGTGGGTGACGCGACGGTGGGACGGCTGCTGCGCGTGGGGGATTTCGGTATCGGTGCGGATGCGGGGCCGCTTGTGGCGGACCTTGANGCGCATGCGCTTTCGGGCAGTTTCTCAGCCTATGGCGGCGCCCATGCACAGGCACCCGCCGGGGCCAATCCCTTTNCGGCGCTGGATGGGGTTTTTGGGCTGCTTTGCGGCAACAGCACCTTGGGCGGGCAAAGCGCGAACTTGTGGCAGATCGCAGTGGGGATCGACACGCCGGGTCTGGCCTTTCGCGTGCGGGCAACCGGGGCGTGGGGCGCGTGGCAATCCCTGTGGTCCGGGGCGAACACGACTGTGGATGCCAATGGTTTCATCAAAGAAGCGAGCCCGATTGTCCGGCTGTTCCACGACAGCAGCGAAGAGCCCGCGGTGCCCCTGGCGGCGCGGTTCGAACGAATTGGGCTGGGCCACTATAGATTGAGGGATGTCCCGCCGCTTGCGTCCAAAGGGTGGCAGATCGAAGTGCCGCAGGATGCGAATGGCAACCGGTTGGTCTATGTGCATTGCAGCTATGACGCGGGGATGGCGGCGCTTGATGTCCGTACCCGCGAGGTGATCTGGCAGGATGGCTGGGCCGGGGGTGCGCCCTGTGACATCCCCGTGGGCCGTTGGGTTGATCTGCGGTTCGACATGCCCTGAGGCAAAGACGGCCCCGGCCCGCTGACGCCACAGCGGGCCGGGCTGCAATCAGAGAATGCTGCGCAACTGCGCGACCTCATAGTTGCCCCCGCAAAGCAAGACGGCAGAGGTTTGGCCTGCGTATTTCTGCGGTTCCGCCAGATAGGCCGCCAGCGCCAAGGCGGCGGCCCCTTCGACCAACATATTCTCTTCCCACGCCAGCACCTTTAGCGCGGCGGCGATTTGCTCTTCGTCGCAATATACGATCTCGTCGATCACCGCGCTTGCCATCGGCAGGGTGAGCGACCCNTCATCGACCCCNCCCGCNACGCCATCGGCCAGNGTGTCAAGATGGTCCGTCTCGACGATCTTGCCCGCCTTGATCGACGCCGCNAGAGCGCAGCTGTTNGCNGCACTCACGCCGATCACACGGGTTTGCGGCGAGANCTCTTTGATCACCGNCCCCATGCCCGAGATCAACCCGCCCCCGCCCATCGAGATAAAGACAGTGTCGATCCCTTCGATCTGGTCAAGCAGTTCCAGCGCGGCGGTGCCTTGGCCCGCGATCACCTCGGCGTCGTTNTAGGGTGANATATAGGTNTAGCCTTCNNCNTCGGCCAAGGCCTGCGCATGCCGTTCCGAAANCGACGCATCCGACCCATGGATCACGACCTTGGTGCCNAAACCTTCGATGGTTTTGCGTTTCTTGGCGACAACCGTCTCGGGCAGCACGACGATCAATTCATGCCCCGTGGTCTGGGCGGCACGTGAACAGGCGATGCCGTGGTTGCCGGAGGATGCGGTGATGACCGGTCGGTCCAGCGGCACCGTGGTCAGTTTNGCANTNGCCCCGCGNAGNTTGAACGACCCGGTGTGTTGAAAGTTCTCGGTNTTGTAGAAAAGNCGCGTGCCCTCTGCCATCGGNAGGCGCGAGGCNATCACCGGGGTGCGTGAAATCGCGCCTGCGATCTTGCGGTGAACCACGCAGGAACGCGCGGCGGATTGGGCGATCAGATCAGAGACTGGCGGCATGATAGGCTCCATCAGGTTGGCTGAGATGCGCCGCTGCGGCATGTNGGNCCGTCANANCCGATGACCACGGCGGAGGGCGGTCATNGNTTAAGGCTGCGTGGNNGTCTGGGCCNCGCTCTGCCGCGCGAGGAAGGTNGANACACGTGCCAGCCCGNCCTGCAAGTCGGNGGTCGAATTGGCGAAACCGATGCGCAGCCAACCCTCCATATCCATGGCGCTGCCNGGGGTGAAAAGCACGCCCTCTTCCTCCAGCAACTGGGTGCAGAANTCGCGGCTGCGCAGNGGNAGGTCGTATTNCACCANCGCCGTGGTGCCCGACTNGGGTTTCACCCATGAGATCAGCGGCTCCGCCTCGACCCAATCTGCCAAGATTTCGAGGTTCCCCCGGGTGATCCGATGNGCGCGNTCAAGGATCTGCGCNCGGCTCTCAAGCGCGAGNGCCGAGAAATACTCGTCGATCCCNCCGACGGAAATCGTNTTGTAGTCACGGTGGATCATNATCTTCTCAAGCAGCGCCTGCGGCCCCGCCACCCAGCCCACGCGCAGCCCGGCCAGCGAATAGGCCTTGGACATGCCCGCCGTGCTGATGCCGCGGTNGNAGAGATCGCAGATCGAGGCGGTATAGCCATCACCCGTCTGATCGGTGCCGCGATAGACCTCATCGCAGAGCACCCAAGCCTCGCTGCCGCGCGCGATCTCGGCGATCTCTGCCAGCATCGCGCGGTCCATCAGCGCGCCGGTCGGGTTGTTGGGATTGTTGGTGGCGATCATCCGNGTGTCGGGGCGCATCATGGCGCGCAATTCGTTCAGATCGGGCAGAAACCCGTTCTCGGGGCGCAGGTGCANNAGTTCGACNTCTGCGCCGATGCTNNCGGGGATGGANTAGTGCTGCTGGTAGGTCGGCACGATGGCGATGACATGGTCGCCGCGNGAGATCAGNGTNTGNTGNACCAANGCATTNGCCCCGATGGTGCCATGGGTGGTCAGGATGTTCTCGCGGCTNTGGGTNTCATAAAGCCCCGCCACCGCGTCGCGCAGACGGTCCGAGCCTTCGATCGCGCCGTAGCCCATGCGCATCCCGCGCANNTCGCCCAGCACCGAATTGTCGACGCCCGCCATGTCGATCAACTCTCCCAATGTGATCGAATCGACGCAGGTCTCGGCGAGGTTGTAGCGGCAGTGGTTTTCGAACTCGTTCATCCACATTTCGACGCCGAAGGTCGCGATCTTCATGGGGTTTTCCTTTCGTATCTCAGTGGTCTGCCAGCGCNGCNAAAAGCTGGCGCAGAAAGTGNGGCGTGGCGGTTGGGGCGAGCCAGCGCATCACCGCCACGATGTCATGCTTCGGCGCGATCCAGATCGTGTGCCCACCCGCGCCCTGCGCGCTAAAGGCGGTTTCGGGCAGCTTGGGGTCAGCCTCCGCCCCGCGGTTCAGCCACCACAGGAANCCGTATTTATCCANNGTCGGCGTGGGCGTCAGCGCTTGCNGCATCCAACCTTNGGGCAAGATCTGCGNGCCGTTCCACTGGCCGTTTTGGCAGATGAANTGGCCGAAGCGCGCGTGATCGTCGGCGCCGATGAACAGNCCGCCGCCCCAATGGCCACCGCCNGTGACCGATTGAACGCGCCTGCCCGCCATCTCGATCCANGANGTNGAATAGCCCTCCCACCGCCAGTCGTCTGAGGCNCCAATCGGGTCCATGATNCGCNCGCGCAGCACCTCTGGCAGCGGGCGGCCNAANCGCATCANCAGCGCATAGGCCAGCGCNTTNACCCGCACGTCATTGTATTCGTAATGGCTTCCCGGTGGGCCGACTTTGCGCANTTGNCCCTTGCGGCTGTTGTCTGCCCCCGGCCCGATCTGGCGGTANTGGTCGACCTGATCGTCCTTGCCGAAAATCTCGCCNCGCCATTCNCTNTTCATCTGCAACATATGCCGCCAAGTGATGCGCCCGTTGTGNTCGCCCGCAAAATGCGGCCCCGGCACGCTGTCGCCCACNGGNGCGTCGAGGTCGGTGATCAGCCCATCCTTCACCGCNAGCCCCGCCAGCACCGACAGGTAGCTCTTGGCGATGGAAAAGGTCATGTCNGTCCGCGTCGTATCGCCCCAATCGGCGACCCGCTGCCCCCGGTGCAGGATCACCCCNGCNGGGCCGCCGCGCGGCTTTACCGGGCCCACGATCTCGGTCCAAGGGCCGCTTTCGTTCCACTCGCGGTTGCCAACATAGGCCCCATCGGGGTGATACATCGAGCNGGGCCAGTCGGTCTCATGCGCCAGCGCGTGNTCGACGACGGCTTGCAGGGCGGGGGTGGCNGCGAATGTCATGGGGACTCCTCGGGGCTTGGGGCGAACCTTTCCCAAGGGGGGCGGAATTGTAAACCGGTTAAATGGTTTCGGCGTCCTCAATCGCGCCCGCTCAGCCCCNGATATCAGGATAGACCTGAGAGCGTTTGACCACCCCGTAGACAAAACTGGTGTCGATCGACCCNATGCCGCCGATGGGGTGCAGCCGGGCGCGCACGAAACGCTCGTAGTCTTCCAGATCNCCCACCACCACGCGCAGCAGGTAGTCTGACAATCCGCTCATCACAAAACACTCCAGCACCTCCGGGATNGCGCGAATCTGGTTTTCAAAACGTTTCACCGTGCCCTCGTCATGGCCATCGAGCGTNACCCGCACCATGACCGTAACCGGCAGGCCGTAGGCCTTGGCGTCGACCTCCACACTATAGCCACGGATCGCGCCNTTTTTCTCAAGCGCNCNCAGGCGGCGGAGACAGGGGGAAGGCGACAGGCCAACTTCCTCGGCCAGATCAAGGTTCGTCATCCGGCCATTGCGCTGTAGCGCGCGGATGATGCGGCGGTCAGTCGCGTCCAATCGGGGTGTTTGNGGCATGATATGCCAAATCCTCTGCAATCTGCGCATATATTAGCAACCAAATGCCTCTTGTGCCATCGGATCATGCCCTCAAAATCAATCAGGGGGGCCNNCCATGACCGAGAACCAGAAATCCTTTTCCACCCGCGCCATCCACCACGGNTATGACGCGCAAAGCGAACAGGGCGCNCTGAACCCGCCGATCTACATGAGCTCGACCTTCACCTTCGAGACCGCCGAGGCCGGTGGCGACATGTTCGCGGGCGAACGCGCGGGGCATTTCTATACCCGCATTTCCAATCCGACGCTGGANCANCTGGAAAAGCGNATCGCCAATCTTGAGGGGGCCGAAGCGGGCCTCGCCACCGCCTCGGGCATGGGGGCGATCACCTCCACNCTCTGGACGTTCCTGCAGGCGGGCGATGAGATCATCATCGACAAGACGCTNTATGGNTGCACCTTNGCCTTCATGACCCACGGTCTNCCGCGCTTTGGCGTCAAGGTGACGCTGGTCGATATGACCGAGCCTGAAAANCTCTCCGAGGTNATCAGCGCNCAGACCAAGATCGTCTATTTCGAAACCCCTGCGAACCCGAACAACCGTCTGGTGGACATCGCCGCGATCTCGNNNATCGCNCATCGCGCNGGGGCCAANGTGGTGGTCGACAACACCTATGCCACGCCGGTGATCACCCGGCCCATCGAACATGGCGCGGATATCGTGCTNCATTCGGCGACGAAGTTTCTCTCCGGACACGGCGATGTGGTGGCTGGCCTCGTGGTCGGCAGCGCCGANGACATGACGCAGGTGCGGCTTGTCGGNCTCAAAGACATGACNGGTGCCGTGATGTCGCCCCTGACCGCCATGCTGCTNTTGCGCGGGATNAANACGCTGGANCTGCGGATGGAACGGCACTGCGCCACTGCGGCCAAGGTGGCCGAGGCACTCGAAGCGCATCCGGCNGTGCTGCATGTCGCCTATCCGGGGCTGGAGAGNTTTCCGCAGGCCGAACTGGCGCGGCGNCAGATGGGCAANTTNGGCGGCATGATCCCNTTNGAGGTCAAGGGCGGCAAACCGGGCGGCATCGCCTTNATGAACCGNCTNNANCTCATTCAGCGCGCGGTNAGCCTTGGCGANGCGGAAAGCCTNATCCAGCANCCNGCNAGCATGACCCATTCNACCTATTCCCCCGAGGAACGCGCCGAGCANGGCATCGCCGANGGGNTGGTGCGGCTNTCGGTNGGGCTGGAATCNGCGGAAGACATCATTGATGACCTTTACGCCGCGCTNGGNGCGCATAACATGCAAGCGGCCTGATCCGGCANNNANCGGACCAGTNGCGGGCGGTGTCGAGGAGGGCACCGCCCGAGGGATCCTCANNATGAAAGACCTGNCATGACCGCTCTCGCCCCTGCCCAGCTCAAGACCATNGAACAACGTCTGCTNTGGCTGTCGCATTGGATGATCCACAACGCCAACCACATCCGGCCCAAGGTGGACGGGATCAAGGTGGGCGGGCATCAGGCGTCNTCNGCCTCNATGGTGTCGATCATGACGGCGCTTTATTTCAGCGCNCTGCGGCCNGANGANCGNGTGGCGGTCAAACCNCATGCNTCNCCGATCTTCCACGCNATGCAATATCTGATGGGCAATCAGACCCGCGAAAAGATGGAAAACTTCCGCGGATTTCAGGGCGTGCAGAGCTACCCCAGCCGGACCAAGGACATCGACGATGTGGACTTCTCCACCGGNTCGGTCGGCCTNGGCGTGGCGGTNACTTCCTTCGCCTCATTGGTGCAGGANTACATCACCGCGAAGGCTTGGGGCGCGGATGTCGATCTGGGCCGCATGGTGGCGCTGGTGGGCGATGCGGAACTNGACGAGGGCAATATCTATGAGGCCCTGCAGGAGGGCTGGAAGAACGATCTGCGCAACACATGGTGGATCATCGACTACAACCGCCAGTCGCTCGACGGGGTGGTGCGCGAGGGGCTGTTCAAACGGATCGAGCAGATTTTCGACGCCTTCGGCTGGGATGTGGTCAAGGTGAAATACGGCGCCCTGCAACGTGCGGCTTTTGACGAGCCGGGCGGCGACAAGCTGCGCGACTGGATCGACAATTGCCCGAACCAACTTTACTCGGCGCTGACCTATCAGGGCGGCGCGGTCTGGCGCGAGCGGCTGATGGAGGCGCTTGGCGATCAGGGNGATGTCACAGCACTGATCGACGCGCGNAGCGATGACGAACTGGCCGAGCTGATGGAGAACCTCGGCGGCAACTGNGTGNANACCATGGCNGAGACCTTTGCCGCCATCGACCACGACCGCCCNGTCTGTTTTNTGGCCTACACGATCAAGGGCTGGGGCACGCCGATCGCGGGGCACAAGGACAACCACGGCGGGCTGATGACCAAAAGTCAGATGGCCGNTTGGCAGAAACACATGGGCGTGNNNGAGGGCGNNGAATGGGAGNNNTTCGCCACCGTCGNNGACCCNNANGCNCTGCAAGCNGCGCTCGACCGNGTGCCNTTNTTNGCCAAGGGCCGNCGCCGCTANGGNGACGCNNCNCTNCCGGTNCCGCAGATCGANCTNNNNAGCGACCGCGAGATNTCCACGCAGATGGCCTTNGGCAAGATCCTCGACGATCTGTCGAANGGCGACAGCGATCTGGCCGCGCGTATCGTCACCATGTCCCCCGANGTGACCGGCACCACGAACCTCGGCCCNTGGGTGAACCGGCGCAAGCTGTTTGCGCGCAGCGAACAGGCCGACACNTTCATCAACGAGAAGATCCCCTCCACCGCGAAATGGGAGTTCACCCCCGAGGGCCAGCATATCGAGCTTGGCATCGCCGAGATGAANCTCTTTCTGCTCTTGGGTGCNGCGGGTCTGTCGCATTCGCTCTTTGGNAANCGGGTCATTCCCATCGGCACGGTCTACGACCCCTTCGTCGCCCGCGGCTTGGATGCGNTGAACTATGCCTGCTATCAAGATGCGCGCTTTATGATTGTCGGCACGCCATCGGGCGTGACGCTCGCCCCCGANGGCGGCGCGCATCAATCCATCGGCACGCCGCTNATTGGGATGAGCCAAGACGGNTTGGCGAGCTTCGAGCCNGCCTTTGCNGATGAGCTTGCGGTGATCATGCAGTGGGCNTTCGATTATCTGCAAAAGGACGGCGANGGCGACCCNGACGAGCGCACGTGGCTGCGCGATGAGACCGGCGGNTCGGTCTATCTGCGGCTCACCACCAATCCCATCGAACAGCCCGGCAANCGCGTNGANGAGGACTTCCGCCANGGCGCCATCGACGGGGCCTATTGGCTGCGCAAGCCGGGGCCGAACTGCGACGTGGTGATCGCCTATCAAGGNGCGGTGGCGCCCGAAGCGATCAANGCNGCGGGCAACATCGCCGAAGGCCGCCGCGACGTGGGCGTNCTGGCNGTGACCTCTGCCGACCGTCTCAACGCGGGCTGGACCGCCGCGCAACGNGCNCGNGCGCGGGGCNANNNNGCGGCGGAAAGCCATATCGAGACGCTGCTGGGGCAGCTNCCGCGCGACTGCAANCTGGTNACGGTGATCGACGGGCATCCGGCGACGCTTTCGTGGNTNGGCTCNGTCGTNGGGCANCAGACGGTGCCGCTTGGGGTTGAGCACTTCGGNCANACCGGCACCATTGCCGACCTTTATCGCCACTTCGGGATCGACGCGCGGTCGATCGTGGAAAAGGTGCAGGGGCTGACCCCGGGCCGCCANATGCTNCACCGGGTTGCGGGCTAGACGCCCCCCCGGATCGAAAGGACCGACATGACCTATTCCCTTGCNATNCACGGCGGNGCCGGAACCNTCCTNAAGGAAAANATNACNCCCGAGNANGAGGCCGCCTATCACGNCGCCCTNGCCCGCGCGCTGGAAGCCGGCGAAGCCATCCTGCGCGAAGGCGGCAGCGCGATGGACGCGGTCGAAGCGGCGGTCTGCGCGCTGGAGNATGANCCCCTGTTCAACGCAGGGCGCGGCGCGGTCTATACCTCGGAAGGCACGCAAGAGATGGACGCCGCCGTGATGGANGGGCGCGACCGCAGGGCGGGATCGNTCGCCGGTGTCTTTGGCCCGAAGAACCCGGTGAAACTGGCCCGCGCGGTGATGGAGCGGACCGAGCATGTCACGCTCATTGGCCCCAACGCNCTNGAGATCGCGCGGCANGCNGGNCTTNAATTCGGCGACCGCNACTACTTTTTCACCCAGTCCCGCTGGNACGCGCTGCAAGAGACGCTTGCGATGCGGGCGCGCGGCGANGTCTCGGACGATCCGGCGNNGCGGCATGGCACCGTGGGGGCCGTGGCGCGCGATGTTGCNGGNAANATNGCCGCCGCCACCTCAACGGGGGGNATGACNGCCAAGGCCCCGGGCCGNGTNGGCGACACGCCGATGATCGGCGCGGGNACATTCGCCGATAACGCGACCTGCGCGGTCTCGGCCACCGGACATGGAGAGGTCTTTATCCGCTGGAANGCCGCCGGAGAGATCGCCGCACGCATGCGNCACGCGGGCGAAGACCTTGCCACCGCCGCCGATCATGTGGTGNTGCAGGATCTGGCCCCCAACGACGGGTCGGGCGGGGTCATCGCCGTNGACGGNGCGGGCAATATCGCCATGCCGTTCAATTCCCAAGGGATGTACCGCGGCTCGGTGCGGCAAGGCAGCGCNCCNGANACCANCATCTACTNAGCGGCCCCGCNCTTCGGTTGCCCTCCTGCCACTGCGGGAGGGACAAATGCGGCCCGTTGAGGGCCACNCGCCATCTAAATCTTGACATTTAGCCCCCTCCCTTTGATTGACGGTCAAACGAACTTGANGGGAGAGGGGACAAGGTGCGTTTNTTAGCAGCAATTGCCAGAGTTATCTGCGCGGTGAACTTATTCATCGGCAATCTCTTCTCATGGCTCGCACTCGGCATCGTGTTGGTCTGTTTCACCGTGGTCGTGCAGCGCTATCTTTTCGCGATCAGCTTCGTTTGGATGCAAGACCTTTATATTTGGCTCAACGGCGCGATGTTCACGGCCGTGGCCGGCTTTGCNCTGCTGCGCGANGACCATGTGCGNGTNGANATCTTNTACCGCCCCGCCACCATGGCNCGNCGCGCGCTNATNGACCTGATCGGNGTNNTCGTNTTTCTGCTGCCCTTCTGCTGGATCGTNTANACCTATTCGATNCCCTTCGTGANNCGCGCTTGGGGNTATCANGAAGGGTCNGCCAATGTGGGCGGCATGCCGGNGCTTTATATTCTCAAGGNCTTNATCATCGGCTTNGCATTTCTACTCGCAATTCAAGGGATTGCATGGATCATCCGCTCCATCCTCGTGCTNNGCGGCAATGCTGAGCTGGTGCCCAAATCCATGCAATACAGCCGGGACCAAATCCCCGCAGACCATCCGCAGGGAGCCGTTTGATGGATCCGATTTTGATTGGCGAGATGCTCGCCGCGCTTATGTTNTTTGGCGTGATCGGCTTTTTGCTATTGGGCTTCCCGGTNGCCTTTACCCTCGCTGGCGTATCANTGCTTTTCGGGGCCGTGGGCATTGGCTTCGGCGTNTTTGACCCATCNAACTTCGGCTCGCTGCCGAACCGCTACATCGGCTTTATGACCAACGAAGTGCTGGTCGCGGTGCCNCTTTTCATNTTCATGGGGGTGATGCTGGAACGCAGCCAGATCGCCGAGCAACTGCTGCTNACCATGGGCAAACTCTTTGGCAATATGCGCGGTGGTCTTGGGATTTCCGTGGTGCTGGTGGGCGCGATGCTTGCGGCCTCTACCGGGGTTGTGGGGGCCACGGTGGTCACCATGGGGCTGATCTCACTGCCNGCGATGCTGCGGGCGGGCTATGATCCCAAACTNGCCACCNGNGTGATCTGTGCCAGCGGGACATTGGGNCAGATCATTCCGCCGTCCACCGTGCTGATCTTCATGGGCGACATGCTGTCGGGNATNAACTCTCAGGTGCAGATGGCCAAGGGNAACTTTGCCCCGACGCCGGTCTCGGTGGGGGACCTTTTTGCCGGGGCCCTGCTGCCGGGCATTTTGCTGGTCTCGCTTTACCTCAGCTATGTCTTGTTCAAAGCNGCGACCGCGCCGGCCTCTTGCCCCGCGACGCCGGTTCCTGCGGATGAGAAAAGCCAGTTGGTGCGGGATTTCTTNGTGGCCCTCGTGCCGCCGCTTTTGCTGATCCTCGCCGTGCTGGGCTCGATTCTCGGGGGCATTGCCACCCCGACCGAGGCGGCCTCNGTCGGGGCNGTGGGNGCGATGGTGCTGGCGGCCCTGCGTTGGCGCCTGTCNTTCCGCATTCTGCGGGAGACGATGATCGCCACAGCCACGATCACCAGTATGGTCTTCATCATTCTGCTGGGCGCCTCGGTCTTTTCNATCGTGTTCCGCATGATGGGCGGCGACAATCTGGTGCATGAGTTCCTGAGCAACCTGCCCGGCGGCCCCTTGGCGGCGGTGGCGGTGGTGATGATCATCATGTTCTTCCTCGGNTTCATCCTTGATACCTTTGAGATCATCTTCATCGTGATCCCGATCACCGCGCCCGTGCTTTTGATGCTGGACATTGATCCGATCTGGCTGGGCGTGCTGGTGGGGGTGAACTTGCAGACCTCCTTCCTNACGCCGCCCTTCGGCTTTGCGCTGTTCTATNTGCGCGGNGTGGCTCCGGCGGATCTGCCGACCAGTGCGATTTACAAGGGCATCCTGCCGTTTGTNATGNTGCAGGTGGTGGCGATTGCGATCCTTTTCGCCTTCCCGCAGATCGTGACATGGTTGCCGAAGNTGATCGCCGGGTAAGACGGCGNTTTTTCTAGAGCAAAGGCCNGGTGGAAACGCTGGGCCTTTTGCGTTTGTACGCGAAGGGCATCGCCCTCTCNTGNGGGCGATCGGAACCTGCGAAANTGGCCGGTGCGGNGCGACACTCTTTACCCATCCGGCTGGCGAGAGGTTGCAAAATCGNCCTCCGGGGGGAGGGAGGGCGATGCCCTGTNGGCCACCGGGNGGGACAGAGGCTAGGCCTCNACCCCAATAAAAAAGGCCCGGCGTTTCCACCGGGCCTTTCCACATTCCTGAACGCGAAGCTTAGTACTTCAAGAACTTCTGACGCGCCTGAACGTAGGGGCTGTCGATGTTCTCNGTCCGGGTGCGGACGAGGTTCAGCGCTTCGACAAAGCTGTCGGCGGTCTTCTTGACCAGCGGATCGTCGCTGTTGCGCAGCTCTTCGACNACTTCGACCGAGGCTTTGGCACCGGCTTCCATGATGTCGTCGGGGAAGTTGCGCACGGTCACGCCATGCTCTTCCTGCAGNGTCTTCAGCGCACGGGGATCNTTNGCGTAGAAGTCGGCGGCGACTTGGTCGTATTCCGCTTGGCTNACATCGCGNATGATCGCCTGCAGGTTCTCGGGCAGNTCCTGATACTTCTTCTTGTCGACGACNAGCTCGGTCGCCAGACCCGATTCCACGAANGACGGCATNTAGTAGTTCTTGGCAACCTGATGGAAGCCGAGCGCCAGATCGTTGTAGGGGCCGACGAATTCNGCNGCNTCGAGCGTGCCNGACTGCAGCGCTTGGAANATCTCGCCCGCNGCCATGTTNGTNACGGTNGCGCCCAGCTTCTCCCACACGCGGCCACCAAGGCCCGGCGTCCGGAAACGCACGCCTTTNACATCATCGAGGCTTTTCAGNTCATCGCGGAACCAACCACCCGTCTGGGTGCCGGTGTTGCCGGACAGGAAGCCCTGAACGCCGAACTGGTCATAGATCTCGTCCCAGATTTCCTGACCGCCCATGTANCGCATCCAAGCGGTNAGCTCGGGCGTGGTCATGCCGTAAGGAACGCCGGTAAAGAAGGACAGTGCNGGNGATTTGTTNTGCCAGTAGTAGGCGGCACCGTGGCTCATCTCGGCGGTGCCGTCGATCACGGCGTCGAGCGATTGCAGCGGCGGCACCATNTCACCGGCNGAGAAGACCTGAATGGTCAGCTCGCCACCCGAGGCGGCGGTGATCCGGTCGGCCAGACGCTGCGCGCCGACACCCAGACCGGGGAAGTTCTTGGGCCAAGTGGTGACCATGCGCCACGTGATGTTGCCCTGCGCAATAGCGGGCGCNGCAAGTGTCGTGGCGGCGGCACCTGCCCCCATCACACCGGCTTTGCGGATAAATGAACGACGATCCATGTTTTTCCTCCCAAACGGATATTTGCTAAGCCTCCCCCGACGTCGATGCGGAGGGCTCTGCGCAGCAGATAATCGTCGCTTTTCGAAAATGTCCATGGCTTAGGCAAATTGAAACCTCTCCTTCTGGACAAACTCTCCCCACGCCGCATACGTAGTGCTACTTAAAGCAGCATTATTATTGGTCTTTTGCCTTGTTTTCGGCAGAAAGGCCAATAATGTGCGAGCTGCCAGGGAGGGCTCAGATCTTGATAAAATTCATCGACCAGATGAACGAATTCGTCGGGCGTATCGTGTCGGTCGTCGCCGTCATTTTCGCCGCAATCATCATCTATGACGTTTTCATGCGCTATGCGCTGAATGACCCGACTCGCTGGGCTTTTGACGTTACGAAACAGTTATATGGCTTCTATTTCGTGATGTTGGGCGGCTATGCGCTGCGTCATCAGGCCCATGTGCGGGTCGATCTGATCACCGAAACCCTTGCCCCCACCTTGCGACGTTGGGTCGAAGCGGCGGGCTATGTGATCTTTTTCTTCCCCTTCGCGTGGATCTTCACCACCCGCTCTTATGAATTCGCCATGCGCTCTTATGCTCAGGGCGAGACGACCTATGGCTCGGTGCAGCTGCCGGTCTATCCGCTGAAAATGGCCATGGCGCTCGCCGCTGGTTTGCTGTTGCTGCAAGGTGTGGCGGAATTTTTGAAACTCGTACTTAACCGTCAGGAACTGCCCCGTGACGCCTGAACTCATTGCACTCACCATGTTTGGCCTGCTGTTGCTGGGCCTTTTCATGGGCCACCCGCTGGCCTTCGTTCTGGGCGGCACCGCCGTTTTGGGCGCTGTCATCGCTGGCAAGCCCATGGTGCTGGGCATCGTCATCAACCGGATTTTCGGCGATGTGCTCGACAACTTCACGCTGATCGCGATTCCGCTGTTCATCTTGATGGCGCGGTTCCTGTCCGATTCGGGCGTGACGGATAAGATGTTCGAATCGCTTCGGCTTTTGATGTCGAACATCCGCGGCGGTCTGGCGCTGGCGGTGGTCTTCATCTCGATCCTACTGGCCGCCACCACCGGCATCATCGGCGCGTCGATCACCGTGATGGGCGTGATGGCCCTGCGCCCGATGCTGCAATATGGCTACAGCCCGACGCTGACCACCGGCGTCATCGCGGCCTCCGGCTGTCTGGGCATTCTGATCCCGCCGTCGATCATGTTGATCCTTATGGCCTCCTATTCGCCCCTGTCGGTGGGCGAGCTTTTCGCCGGTGCGATGGTGCCCGGCGTGGTGCTGGGGCTGCTCTATGCGGTGTGGGTCTTTATCGTGGCCGTGGTACGCCCGGATATGGCCCCCGCGGTTGAGCCTGATGAGAAGATCTCCAAACCCGCGCTGGTGCGGATGCTGCTGATCGAAGCCGTGCCGCCGCTGGTGCTGATCCTCGGTATCCTTGGCTCCCTGCTTGCGGGGATTGCCACCGCAACCGAGGCCTCGGCCATCGGTGCTGCGCTGGCTCTGCTTATCGTGATCATGCGCCGCAAGTTCACATGGGCCAGCTTTTATGGTGCGATGTTGGAGACGGGCCGGACCTCTGCGATGATTCTCTTTATCGTCATTGGTGCGACGGCCTTTACCGGGGTGTTCAACATCACCGGGGGTCTGCGCGCCACGCAAGAGATCATCCGCAACCTTGATATGGCGCCTTGGATGCTGATCGCGATGATGATGTTCATCGTCTTCATTCTTGGTGCTTTCCTCGATTGGACCGGCATCGTGCTGCTGTCCTTCCCGATCTTCCTGCCCATCGTGCAGGAGATGGACGTGAGCCTGTTGTGGTTCGTCGTCCTAATGTCGGTGGTCTTGCAGACGTCCTTCCTCACCCCGCCCTTTGGATATGCGCTGTTCTACCTGCGCGCCATTGCCCCGCGCGAGGTCAAGACGTCGCATATCATCATTGGTGTGCTGCCGTTCATCGGGCTGATCCTGATGATGTGCGTGGCCATCGCCCTGTTCCCGCAGCTTGTCACTTGGCTGCCGGAAACGCTCTATACAAAATAAATCAACGGAGGAGAGAATATTATGAAATTGAAATCAACACTTGCCGGTCTGGCACTCTGCGCAGGCTTTGGCACGCAGGCCGCGGCCCAAGACAACTGGACCATGACCACCACATGGCCNACTTCGCTGGAACTGATCGAGATCGACAANCANTTCGTTGATCTGGCCAACAAGCTGACCGGNGANGANCTGACNATNGAATTCTTCGAAGGCGGCTCNCTCGTGCCNGCNGGCGAAGTNTTNGGCGCNGTNGAATCCAACACCGTGCAGGCTGGCGCCGACTGGCCCGGTTACTGGGCNGGCCGCAACTCTGCCTTCTCGCCNCTGGCGACCACGGCGAGCCTGTTCAACGCGGTTGATTACGTCAACTGGATCGAGCAGTGGGGCGGCAAAGAACTCTATAACGAGATCTACGGCAAGTTCGGCATGGTCTANCTGCCCTACGGCGTGACCAACAACGAATCCGGNTTCCGCACCAACGAGCANATCGTCACGCTGGAAGACCTCAAGGGCAAGCGTCTGCGTCTGTCGGGTCTNGAGCANGGCCGTCTGTTGGAAAAACTGGGNGGCTCTCAGGTCTCCATGGCNGGTGGCGAAATCTANCAGTCGCTTGAGCGCGGCGTGATNGATGGNGCNGAATTCTCGACCCCCAACGTCGACTTCTCGGGCGGTTTNCANCAGGTCACCAAATACTGGGCGACACCGGGCTGGCACCAGTCGGCGTCGATCTTCGGTGTGATGATCAACAAAGGCGCGTGGGACGCGCTGTCGGACGAAACCCGCGAAGCNCTTGAAATCGCGGCACANGCCAACCTNGTCTGGTCGCTCTCCTTCACCGANAAGCGCGCGACCGAAGCCTATCAGCAGTTCCTCGACGCGGGCATCGAGATCAACCGCTACGACGATGANACGCTGGCNACCGTTCAGGAAATGGCCAACGANACCATCGAAGAAACCGCCTGTGAGAACCCCGATTCCGCAAAGGTTTACCTGAGCCANTTGGAGTATCTGAACGACTACGCCAAATGGCGTGANGCNTCGGCNCCNTTCAACTTGGGCCGCACGCCCAACGGNCCGGACATCGAAAAAATCCGCGCCTGCGCGGAGTGATTTGAACCTATCGGTTCTAACGGAAAGGCCCGCCAAATGGCGGGCCTTTTTACGTTTNCAGGGGCNTNGTCTGTACCNNGNNANAATTANNCCCGCTCNGCCNGGACTACAGTTCAAGAATNCCTGCGACCTCTTGCGCNAGCGCGCGGACTTCATCNGCGGCNGGGCCGGACTTTTTNGCCTCNACCACACCCAGACCCCGNCCAAGGGCATCGGCGTAGATCACTCTGTTGGCCAGCGACGCNTCAAGCCGCCCGNCCCCAAGCTCGGCCACCGACTTGGCCACGTCATCGCCGACCCGCGTGCCGGCGCGGGTGCGGTTCATCACGATATGCGTCGGTTTCTGCGCNCGNTCGGCCAAATCCAATACGTCATGGGTTGCCCAGACATCGGCCTGACTGGCCGATACCGGCACCANCACCAGATCCGANTCGCGCANGACCCAACGCACATCGCTATCCGCTTTGGGGGGCGTATCGATGAGAATGACATCAGCCTCGTNGCCGACCGTCCGGATGGCGCGGGATATCCCATANGGGGTCGCCGTGGCGAACTTCAGTTTTGGGTTTAGTCCAAGCATCTCTTCGCGAATGTCGAGCCACTTGCCGAGGCTGCCTTGAGGGTCCGTATCCAACAGGCCAACGCTTTTGCCCGCTGCTAAATAGGCAATCGCCAAGTTCGAAACGAGGGTGGTCTTGCCTGCCCCACCCTTTTGTTGGGCTACACAGATAATCCGGGCGCTCATTTGCCAAGCCTTCAATAGGTTCTCTGCACCGCAGCATAGCGGGCCAAGCCGGTAAAAGCGACAAATACCTCGCGACAGGCGCGCGGCACCCGCCTAGCCCTCGACGCGCTTGAGAAACTTTTGCAATCGCGCGTCCTTGGGCGCGCTGAAAATCTTGGATGGCGGGCCGCTCTCAACAATCTTGCCGCCGTCCATAAAGATCACCCGATCCGCGATCTCACGGGCGAACTGCATCTCATGGGTCACGATCAGCATGGTTTTCTTGCGCTCTGCCACCGCGCGCATCAGGTCCAGCACCTCACCGACCCATTCAGGATCAAGCGCGGATGTCGGCTCATCGAACAGCATCAACTCGGCCCCAAGCGCCATCGCGCGGCCGATGCCGACACGTTGCTGTTGCCCGCCGGACAGCGCCGCGGGGAAACTGTCGGCCTTGTCGGCCAATCCGGTCTCGGCCAAGACCGAAAGCGCGCGCTGCTCGGCCTCATCCTTGGGGCGCTTTTGCACGGTGACAAGCGCCTCCATGATGTTCTCTTTCGCCGTCTTGTTGGCGAACAAGGCGTAGTTCTGAAACACCATCGCGGTCCGACGGCGCAGCGCCAGAATGTCCGCCTTGCGCGCCTTCGCAGCGTCAACCGTCACATCGCCGATGCGGATGGTCCCCGCCTGCGGCACGTCGAGGAAGTTGAGACAGCGCAGCAGGGTCGATTTGCCCGTGCCGGAGGGGCCGATGACAACCACGCGCTCGCCNTCNNCAATCTGCANATCAATGCCNTTNAGNACCGGCGCGCCGCCGAAATGTTTNGTCAGGCCAGTGATATCGATCATCGGACGAACGCCTTNTTNAGATAGGTTTCAAGCCGCTTTTGCATCTGGCTAAGCGCTTCGACNATGACCCAATAGATCATNGCNACNACNAGATANGCCTCGAANTANAGGAAGCTGCCCGCCGCCTCTTTCTGGGCTGCGCCCATCANTTCGGTNACGCCGAGGGTGAAGGCCAGCGAGGTGCCTTTGATCATGTCGATGAAATAGTTGACCAATGTGGGCGCGGCGATCCGGGCGGCCTGTGGCAGGATGATGCGCCACATCATCTGGCCTTGGGTCATGCCGATGGANTGCGCGGCCTCCCATTGGCTGCGGTCGACCCCCATGATCGCGGCGCGGATGCTCTCGGCCATATAGGCCGAGAAATGCAAGGTCAGCCCCATNATGGCNGCNGTNACNCCGNTGATATNCGNCAGGAANGACANCACCTGCGGCAGNCCGAANTAGAACAGAAACAACTGCACCAGCAGCGGNGTGCCGCGGAAAAAGCTGATGAAGACGATNACGAACCAGTCGAGNACNGGCACTTTNNCNACCCGTTCNACNGCCAAAAGCGAGGCGAGGATCAGTGCNNANACCATCCCCGCCACCGCCATGAACAAAGTTAACGGTACATAGCCCAATATGACGGGCACCAGCCCCAGCATGTAGTCAAGGTCTAGCGCCCGCATGGGTTACTCCGCTTTGGTGATGTCAGTGCCGAACCATTTGTCCGAGATTTCGGTCAGTGTACCGTCTTCGCGCAGGGACTCCAGNGCGGTGTCGACACGGTCCCGCAGGGCGCGGCCTTCGTCATTGTCTTGGAACGGCAGCGCGTTGCGGATTTCGGAGAACGGNNTGCCTGCCAGTTGCAGCGGCAGGGGGCTTTCCTGAATCAGCTGGGCNGAGGAAACCCGGTCCATCACGAATGCATCCACCCGGCCAAGCGCGGTNTCTTGGGCGATGTTNGACTCATAGGTCTTGATCTCGATCTCATCNGCAAAGTCGAGTTCGTTCAAAAGCTGCTCGAAGTTCGAGCCNAGGTTNACCGCAACGGTNTTNCCGCGCAGGTCTTCGACGCCNCCGATCTCTTCGTTGCCCTCTTTGGTCACGACCTGCGCGCCATCAAATACGTAAGGCGCGGTAAAGGCGAACTTTTCNTCNCGCTCTGGCGTGATGGTGATNTGGTTGGCGATCGTGTCGATGCGGCCNGCGTCCAGCGCGCCGATCAGNCCGGAAAAGGCCATGGTTTCGAACTCAACCTCAAAGCCCGCCTCTTCGCCGACAGCATTCATCACGTCGACTTCGAANCCCTGAAGCACGTCCTGCTTAACGAAGGTGAAGGGGAAATAGCCGCCCGACATGCCCACGCGGAGCGTTTCATTNTCTTGGGCGAAGGCTNCGGTGCCAGAAACCGCGGCNAGCGCGGTGGNGGTAACGATCTGTTTCAGCATTGAATTTACTCCTGTAACGCTTGAGCATCAGATGTCACCGGGCGCCGCCCGCTTCAACACCATTGNTGAAACAGGAACGTTTGACGGGCGGGATCGGTTCAGAAGGAATGGGAGCTNTGGCNNTCGGGTNNGCGCNGGTCGAATTTCCTACTGTNGGCCCAGANACAGAACAGAATTCCCNAAAGGAACGATGGATTCCGCGCCCGCGGAACGGATATGCGCAAATCACATAGCTTTGCNCCCCTCAAAGGGCGTCGATATNCAGCCCCTCAGCGGCCCAAGCGGCAAGCTTGCGGTCNACGGTTTTNCGAGAGACGCCCAANCGCCGCGCGGCCTCGGCCCGGTTGCCGCCCGAAAGATCAAGAATGTGCAGCATGTGGCGCTGNGTGACCAGTTCGAGATCCTCGATTGCCCTTNGCCCATCGACGGTGCCATGGCCCGCAAAGGCTTCGGGCAGGCTGCCGAGGATGACCGACCGTTCGATCAGNTTTCGCAATTCTCGCACATTGCCCGGCCAATCGTAGCGCCGNAGCTTNAGCAATGTCTCNGCATCCAACCGCAGCGCNGGCATGCCAAGCGCGGTNGANAANTGCTGCATGAACATCGCCGCCANNTCGACGATATCNTCCGAGCGNTCCTTNAGCGGCGGCATCGCGACTTCGACAACATTCATGCGGTGATAAAGGTCTGCGCGGAANCGCCCNTCNNCCACCGCTTTNGGCANATCGGCATTNGTGGCGAAAAGNAACCGCAGGTTCAGCGGNATNTCCCGCTCGGCCCCNTCGGGCCGGATNCGCTGNTCTTCCAANACCCGCANCANNGCCGCCTGNANCTGNTCNGGCATCTGCGCCACTTCNTCNAGGAACAGCGTGCCNCCATCGGCCAAAAGGAACAGNCCCGGNTGCAGGGTTTCNTTCCCNTCCACCGCNCCNAAGAGTTCCGGCACGATCCGATCCGGCGTNATGGCNGCGCAGTTNACCGCNACNAANGGATNGTCNGCGCGGTCAGACATCTGNTGCANTTGCCGCGCGGCCAACTCCTTGCCNGTGCCGCTGGCNCCNGTGAAAAGNACCGGNGTCGGNACNNGGGCNAGNCGGTTCAGCATCCCGCGCACCTTCGACAGGGCCTCGGACTTGCCAAGCATCTGNACCGCTGCCCCGCCCTGCAATTCACGCCGCANCAGTGTGTTGTCGCGGCGGAGGTTCTTGCGGTCGAGCGTGCGGGAAACGGCGCCGAGGATTTGGTTCGCCCGGAAGGGTTTCAGCACGAAATCACTGACGCCCGCGCGCAGCGCGGCGATGGCGGTTTCCAGATCGGCATAGGCGGTGATCAGAACCGTNTCGGCGTAAAACCCTTTGCGGCGCTGCTCGACCACCCATTCCAGCCCGGTTTTGCCGGGCATGACATTGTCCAGAACGACCACATCGAAATGCGCCTCGTCCAAGAGTTTGGTGGCCTCTGCAGGCGACGCGGCCTGTGCCACGCGCTTGACNCGCGGCTCCAAAATCTTGGTCAGGAAATGGCGCATNCCCGGTTCGTCGTCGATCACNAGGATCGACGCGCCTTCGAGCGTGCCGCCGTATTCATCGCCTGCCGCCATGATATGCCTCTTCGGTGTCAGTCCAGCCGGACGTTTTCACCTGAATAGACCTCAGCCGAGGAAAAGCCNATCTCATGCAGTCCGAAATAGGCCACAACGCCGATCANCGCGACGCCNAGAAACCCTGCCAGCATGGCTTTCATTGCGCGTATCCTTTTACCTGAACGCCGCCCATCATTCTGCGGGGGTCCGCTTGTCANCTTTGACNTCATCAAGCCAGAGCGAATGGTGCTGCTCNGCCCAACGTTCATCAACCTCNCCGTTGCCCATGGCGTCAAANGCGCCNTCCATACCNAGTGTCCCGATATAGATGTGCCCCAANATCACCGCCATCATCAGAAAGCCGATGATCGCGTGCCAAAGCTGGGCATATTGCATTTCNGCATGGGGCGTCAGATCGNCCTGCAAGCGGACCAAAGCCTGCGGCCTCGGCCATGCCGATGTCATTGATAAGGTTGAAGGTATGNCCGAAAAGCTGGATNTCGAAGGGAAANAGCAGCGACAGGCCCGANAGCGAGACCGAGAAGCCCAGCAGGATCACGGCCCAAAAGACGATCTTTTGCCCGAAGTTGAACTTTTTCGCAGGCGGGTGTTTGTCGCCGATGAAACCGCCGCCTTGCTTGATCCAAACCCANTCGGTCTTGTTCGGGATATTGTGCCAAATCCACATCACAAANACCATGACGAGCGCGATCATAAAGGCCCATGAGACNTTGTTGTGGATGAACTTNGACCCGGTCAGCAGGACCGAGTTGAACTCANGCCCNAAGAGCGGAATGACCACCTTACGGCCAAAGAGCGTGGCCAAGCCTGTCAGGGCNAGCAGGATGAAAGACCCGGCCAGCATCCAATGGGCAAACCGTTCGATCGCTTTGAAGCGGGTGACGGTNCGCCCGACCTTGCCGCCTTCGATGCGGATCCGCCCCCGCANGAGATAGAACAGCAAGAGCACGGCCAGCGTTCCGGCAAGAAGCCAAGCGCCGTAGGTTGCCAGNGGCCCTTCGCGGAACTGCTGCCACCACATGCCGTTGTCCTGTACGAGGACGCGGCCTGTCTTGTTCATCGTGCTCACGCGCACGGGCAATTCGTTATAGCGGATGCCGCGCCACAGGTCCGGNTCNGANCGCCCGCCAAGCGGGCCAAGNCCCGGCACCGTNGCGGCGTCNCCNCCCAGATTGTTGCGCCGGAACCCGTCGTCAATCTCGGCCCCGTTTTGGCGGCGTTCGATGTCGGCCANGTTCTGNGCGCCGCCGGTGTTGGCGCGGTCAATGGCCGANGGGGTCGCGTTCTCNGGCAGGCGCACGTCCTGCGCCGTNGCGCTGACCGGCAGCGCGGCCAAGGCGAGAATGAAAAGAGCCATCAGGTGGCGCAGCATGGGNAATCCCCCGGCTAGACAGATATGGAGNAAAGGGNCGNCCCGGTCAGGCCGCCCCGAAAGCCGTTACTGGCCTTTTTGCTCGTAAGCCGTGCCCCAGCCCCAAGCGCCGGAGCCAAAGCCGCGCGCGACGACGCGCTCGCGGTAGATGTCGGAGACCATGTCACCGTCACCGGCCAGAAGCGCNTTGGTCGAACACATCTCGGCGCAGATNGGCAGTTTGCCTTCNGCGATCCGGTTGCGGCCGTACTTCTGGAANTCNGCNTGNNNGTGGTTTTCCTCNGGGCCACCGGCGCAGAAGGTACATTTGTCCATCTTGCCNCGGCTGCCGAAGTTGCCNGCCTGCGGATACTGCGGCGCGCCGAAGGGGCANGCGTAGAAGCAGTAACCGCANCCNATGCAGAGNTCCTTNGAGTGCAGNACGATGCCNTCGTCGGTCTGGTAGAAACAATCNACCGGGCAGACCGCCATACAGGGCGCGTCCGAGCAGTGCATACAAGCGACCGAGATCGAGCGTTCGCCCGGTTGGCCGTCTTGAATGGTCACCACGCGGCGGCGGTTGATGCCCCAAGGGACTTCGTGTTCGTTCTTACAAGCCGTNACACATGCGTTGCATTCAATGCAGCGCTCGGCATCGCAGAGAAACTTTGCTCTTGCCATTCTCTTGTCTCCTTACGCTGGCATAATCTTGCAGAGAGTCGCTTTGGTCTCCTGCATTTGCGTCACTGAATCGTAGCCGTAGGTCTGAACCGTGTTGGTGCTTTCGCCCAGAACGATCGGATCGGCCCCNTCGGGGTATTTGTCCCGCAGGCTGACNCCNNCCATGTGCCCGCCGAAGTGGAAGGGCATGAANGCCACGCCCTCGCCCACCCGTTCNGTGACCATGGCCATCACNTTGATCTTGCCGCCCTCGGGCCCTTCGACCCAAACGTCGGACCCGTCGCGCACGCCNAGGTTGTTGGCGTCACGGGTGTTGATCTCGATGAACATGTTCTGTTGCAGCT
Organism: Sulfitobacter sp.; assembly: GCA_002703405.1. Taxonomy (GTDB): domain Bacteria; phylum Pseudomonadota; class Alphaproteobacteria; order Rhodobacterales; family Rhodobacteraceae; genus Sulfitobacter. Next base: position 69,008 of record NZSX01000027.1, read on the forward strand.
CNGCAAGCCATGGGTTCGACCGGGTCTCGTCCCCGCCGCCCTCATATTCGACCAAGCGGCCAGAAGTGAGGATGATCGGGAATTCCTGCGAGAAGTCGTTCTTTTGGATCGAGGCATAAAGCGTCGGCACCCGCCAGAAGGTCTTGTCTTCGTAGGTNGGNTAATCNGCNACCAGATCNCGCCGGTTNGAATAAAGCGGCTCGCGGTGTTTTGGCACCGGNTCGGGGAAGGTCCAGACCACNCAGCGGGCCTTGGCGTTNCCNAAGGGNGCGCAGCCATGNTCNATCGCNACCCGCTGGATGCCGCCCGANAGGTCGGTCTTCCAGTTGATGCCNCCNACTTGGGCCACGTAATCNGANTCNATCTCNCCNTGNTGCGAGGTTTCNCCGACNTCNNCNTGNCCATCNTCCGCNTTNTCAGGCNNNTCGTANCCTGCGACCGCTTCGATGATGGCGCCGNTCNTCNGCTGTNAGATCNCCGTCCCAGCCCAAATCCNTCAGCATCTGCATGGTGAATTCNGGATAGCCGTCNTTGATNTCNGANCCNNNGGAATAGACNCCTTCNGCNAGCAGGTTNTCACCGTCACGTTCNACNCCGAAACGGGCGCGGAAGGTCAGGCCNCCTTCGGCNACNGGCAGCGACANATCGTAAAGGTTCGCCGTGCCGGGGTGGTTCATCTCGGGCGTGCCCCAGCANGGCCATGGCATGCCGTAGTAATCGCCATCCGCCGGGCCGCCGTTGGCACGCAGAGTGGTTTTGTCGAAGGTGTGCTGGTTCTGCATGTGCATCTTCATCCGCTCGGGCGACTGCCCNGTATAGCCGATGGTCCACATGCCTTTGTTGAACTCGCGCGTCAGGTCTTCGATGAGCGGCTCTTCACCNTTCACNTCGATGTTGCGGAACATGCGATCNTCAAAGCCGAACTTCTTGGCGAACTTATAGAGGATCGTGTGGTCCGGCAGGCTTTCAAACAGCGGCTCGACNACCTTTTCGCGCCACTGGAGCGAGCGGTTCGATGCGGTCACGGAACCGGANGTTTCGAACTGCGTACAGGCCGGGAGCAGGTAGGTGTTGTCGGTCCGATCGTGNAGAACGGCAGAGACGGTNGGGTATGGGTCGACCACNACCAGCANGTCGAGCTTTTCCNTCGCCGTTTTCATCTCACCCTGACGGGTCTGCGAGTTCGGCGCGTGGCCCCAGAGCACCATGGCTTTGGTGTTGTCGGGCTGCTCAAGGTTCTCACGGTCCTCAAGCACACCATCGATCCAACGCGACACCGGGATGCCGNTGAGGTTGATCATCTTTTGCTCTTCGCCCGCGCCATCGGTCCACGAGGCGAANCGGCTCTGGATCCATTCCAGATCCTCACCCCAGACCCGCGCCCAATGCGCCCAAGAGCCATCGGACAGNCCGTAGTANCCCGGCAGCGTATCGGCCAGAACGCCAAGGTCGGTCGCGCCTTGCACGTTGTCGTGGCCGCGGAAGATGTTGGTGCCGCCACCGGCGGTGCCCATGTTGCCCAGGGCCAGCTGCAGAATGCAGTANGCGCGGGTGTTGTTGTTGCCGTTGGTGTGCTGCGTGCCACCCATGCACCAGATCACGGTGCCGGGGCGGTGGTTGGCCAGNGTGCGCGCGACGCGCTGAAGCTGTTCGCCNGGCACGCCGGTGACGCGCTCAACCTCATCGGGNGTCCAGTTGGCGACTTCCTNACGGATCTCATCCATGCCCCAGACGCGGGTGCGGATGAATTCCTNATCTTCCCANCCGTTCTCGAAGATGTGGTAGAGGATACCCCAGACCAGCGCCACGTCCGANCCGGGACGGAAGCGNACATATTCGTCGGCATGGGCCGCGGTACGGGTGAAGCGTGGATCGCAGACGATCAGCGGCGCGTTGTTCTCTTCTTTCGCTTTCAGCACGTGCTGCAGCGACACCGGGTGCGCCTCGGCGGGGTTGCCGCCGATGATGAAGATCGCGCGCGACTTGTGGATGTCGTTGTAGCTGTTGGTCATGGCGCCGTAGCCCCATGTGTTCGCCACGCCCGCCACGGTGGTGGAGTGACAAATCCGCGCTTGGTGGTCGACGTTGTTGGTGCCCCAATAGGCCGCGAACTTGCGGAACAGATAGGCCTGTTCGTTGGAGTGTTTCGCCGAGCCGAGCCAATAGACCGAATCCGGGCCGGAGGTGTCGCGGATCGACAGCATCTGATCGCCGATCTCGTTGATCGCCTGCTCCCAAGAAATCCGCTGCCATTCGCCGCCGACTTTCTTCATCGGATACTTCAGGCGGCGCTCGCCATGGGCGTGCTCACGGACCGAGGCGCCCTTGGCGCAATGCGCGCCGAGGTTGAAGGGGCTGTCCCAACCGGGTTCTTGACCGAGCCAAACACCGTCCGACACTTCGGCGATGACGGTACAACCGACCGAGCAATGGGTGCAGACGGATTTCTTGACTTCCATCTTTCCGCTGACGGCTGCGGTGGCGGCTGATGCCTGTTGCACGCTGCCCGCGGTGCCTGCGATTGCGGCAAGCCCGCCGATGGCAAGGCCCGAGCCGCGCAGGAACGCGCGCCGGTCAATACCGCTGCGCGCCACATCGGACATGATGCCTGTCCGCTGCGCAGACCGCGCGACCCCATTGGTCTTTTTCCTCAACATATCTTCACTCCCTATGCGCGGGCTGGTCCCCGCCTGAGGTGGCTATTGAACGGCGGGCGTTTTCGCCCTGCCAAGTTTCGGGGCCGCGCCCCTGTTATCTGGTCAGAACCGCGCGGCGGCGTAATAGGCGCGCGTGTGTTCGGTGTCTTGGATACGGTCCGACGACAGGTCGGGGGCTTGGGCCGCTTCGGCTTCGCTCCCTGTGGTGGCCACGGCAACGGCGGCCAAGGGCGCGGCGGAGCCCGCGAATTTCAGGAAGTCGCGCCGGTCCTTGCGAACGGGTGCGTCGGTGGTACCCTCTGGCTTGCGTGTCATCTTCTCTCTCCTGTTACGTCTCTTGTTCAGGGGCGCGTGGCCCCGCCTGTCTCATCGCGGTGGGTCTAGTCGTCTTTGCTGAGCCGGAAGGCTTCTGCTTCAATCTGCATGAAGGCACGGCCAATTTTGCCTACAGGGGCATAGAAGACCGAGTTTTTCGCGCCTTCGAGGTCGGCAAAGAAGTGCCCGGCCCAAGGGGCGATATGCCGATTAAAAAAGGTCTTTTGCTGCGCCAGCGTCGCGGGGGACGCGAAACGGCCCGCGATCATCGCGCCCATCATTTCCATCAGCGACGCGATGTTGTCTTCGGGCTCAAACACATTCGCCGCCCGCTCAAGCCCGCGTGCAACCATATCTTGGCGCAGGGCGGCCAGCGGTTTTTCATTGAGAAATCCGGTGAGGTAAAAGCTCGCATAGGGCAAAAGCTCGCCCCGGCCCAGCCCGATGAAAAGCCGGTTGAACTCACTCTCGGCACCCGAGGGTTTGGTCTTGGCGGCAAGTTTCGACAGCGTCTTGAATCCCTGCCCCAACTCGCTGTCATCCCCCGACAGGCCCGCGCATTGATCCAGCAGCATCTGATCCGGCGGTCCGGCAAGGATTAGGCCCATGAAGTTGTAAAGGTCCGCGCGCAGGCGGTCTTCTTCGGGCAGGGGCGTCGCGGCCAATTGGGTCATGCGCTGCTACCTTCCATNTCCTGTGCCAGATCACTGGCGAAGTGAAACCGCATGCGGCGGTGGGTCGGCGCGGGCTGCGCCTCGGCTTCTTCTGCCGGGGCGGCATGATGCACCTCAAGNGGNGCATCTGGGGCCAGCGNCATTTCGGTCCGGCGGGGGCCGGGCACGACNACATCATGGGTNGAGGCCAGAACGGGCGCGTCATTGTNGGCGCTCTCAACCGTCTCTTCGGGCGCGTCGGCCTCAGCGGTCAGCACCNCTTCGACCTTCGAGACCATGCCGCGGCCCACTTGATAGATCGTGTTAACCGGTTTCCCAGCTGTCGCCGCCGCTGTGTAATCGTCGTCGTAATCNTTCAACCCGTCAAGGCAGGCCAGNACCGGGTTGGTTTTCCAAAAGCTGCGCAGCGCNCGGGTCTTGAGCCGTTGGGGCAGTTGCGCCTTGAGAAAGGCNCGCANNTGTTCGCCGCTCACCAGATCCTCNGGCGCGGGCAGATCGAACTCGGCCAGCAGGTCATCATCGCTGCGCTCGGCCAGNGCGGCTTCTTCAGCCTCTGCCANCTGCGCTGCGTGAACGCGCACTTCGGCNTCTGCCTCAGCCGCGACGGCGGCGCGGCGTTTCTGCCAAAANCCGCTCATGCCAGACGCTTTCGTTTCAGCGCGGGNGANGCNTANATGTCCGCAGGNTTTTCAATGCGCGGATCNCCGATCCCGTCTTGTTTAANATCAGTGCGCAGACGATCCCGGCGGCGTTTGACGAAGGCTTCCTCTTGGTGGAACTCTTCGACGAACTCTTGCACCCANGCCAACAGACCCGGCGTCATCGCGACCTTTTCNACCACCTCTTCGGCGCTGTCGCAATAATCCTGCGCCTCATAGGGCGATGCNGTGACCAGCGCGAGTTTGAAGGGGCGGTCGGTTGCACCNGNAATNGGGCGCATCACAACATAGACACAAGGCACATCCGCGCCNAGNCCGTGGACATAGGCTTCGGTCTCGGCTCCGTGGAGGTCCAGCTTGAGCGTNGCGGCGTGGTACTCGACGATCTCACCGTCGCGGCGNAGCTCGCGCCAATCGGCCTCCCCGGCACCGGGCAGCACGGCGGTCGCTTTCCAGCTCCACTTGGCCCAACGGGNCACCCCCGGCGCGCGCCGCAGTACAATGCCCAAGGGCATNGTCCGATACATTGTCGGGTTGTGAATCAAATTGCTCCTCCGTTTCAATGACCTTCGCCNCNAAGGCCGGTCCGGGGAAGCGCAAATCCGCGCNAAAGCCCGAAAAACCCGGCTTTCGAGACAAGATGGCCCATCGGCTTGGCCCGTCAATGNCGCCTCGGCCTAATTGTCTAACTTGAGTNTTTCGCTCNGAAAATGAGGGAATCGCNNANTTCGAATCACTGCCCCCGCAGACTGCTGTTTCTGCCTGCTTCACCGTCCAAGAGCAGCACCGCCNCGCCGCGAATTTCGGTTGTAGGGGGTGGCAAATCCCGTCTAGCTTGGGGCCTCTGCCCTGCCCAGATGGGCTGCGGANTGNCGTGCGAATTNAGGGAAAATTCATGGCCAAGACATTGATAACATGCGATTGCGCAGGGTCGCAGCGTATCGATTCCGATGCATTGGCCGAGCGCAGCGGTTTGGCGGTCGCGCCCCCCTGTTCGGCCCTCTGCACCACCCAGATCGACCGGGCNGCCAAGGCNCTGACCGCCGGGGACGCAATTTTATGCTGCACCCAAGAAGAGCGGGTCTTTACCGAATTGGCCGAGGAATTGGGCCTGCCCCCTGCNCCCCTCTTGGACCTGCGCGACCGGGCCGGATGGTCGGANGACCCCCGTGACAAACTACCCAAAATGTCCGCCCTNGCAGCCGAGGCGCTTTTGGACGCCCCGGCAGAGAAAACCATCGATGTCGGNTCCGAAGGGCTTTGCCTGATCGTGGGGCGCGGCCCGGCNGCGCTGGAGGCGGCGGCGCANCTCAAAGACCANCTGAGNGTCACGCTGTTGATGGACGACGCGGTGACACAGGCCGAGGACAATCTGCCCGAGGTGCGCGATTTTGACCTCATTTCCGGCAAGCTGCGCCGTGCCAAGGGCGCGCTTGGNCAGTTCGAAGTGGTGATCGACGCGCTGCGGCAGGTCGACCCGCGTGGCCGGGGNCCGCTCAANTGGACCGCGCCGCGCGACGGCGCGCGCAGCCAATGTGACATCATCNTCGACCTGCGCGGCGAGACGCCGCTGTTCCCGGCGCATGAAAAACGCGAAGGCTACCTGCGCGCCGATCCCGGCCACCCGCCTGCCGTGGCCGCCGCCGTGCTGGCNGCCTCGCATCTCACCGGCACATTTGAGCAGCCGCTCTATGTGCGGACCGAGCCGCTGCTCTGCGCCCATTCCCGCGCGGGGCAAACCGGCTGCACCAATTGTCTGGACCTTTGCCCCACTGGCGCGATCACGCCCGACGGCGATCATGTTGCGATCGATCCAATGATCTGCGCGGGCTGCGGNGCCTGTTCCTCGGCCTGCCCCTCGGGTGCGATCAGCTATGACGCNCCGCCCGTCGATTTCACCATGCGCCGGGTGCAGACGCTGGCGCGCGCCTATCTCGAAGCGGGCGGCGAAGCGCCGCGCCTCATGGTGCATGACGCCCATGGCGCCGAGATGATCCGCCTTGCCGCACGCCACGGGCGCGGGCTGCCTGCCGATGTGGTGCCGATGGAACTCGATGCGCTCGCCGCCTTTGGCCATGCTGAGGCGCTGGCCGCGTTGGCCGCCGGGTTCGCCCATGTCTCGCTTCTGCTTGGCCCCAAGGCCGACCGCGACGCGATTGAGACGCAGACCGCGCTGGTCCGCGCCATTGCGGGGGACGCGCGGATGTCGCTGATCGACACCCCCGACCCCGAGGCGCTGACCGACATCCTCTATGACAGCGAGGCCCCTGCCCCCGTCGCCCAGCCGGTGCGCCCCATGGGCAGCCGCCGCCAGATCGCCCGGCAGGCAGCGCGGGCGCTCAACCCCGAGGCTGAGGTGTTGGACCTGCCCAAGGGTGCGCCCTACGGTGCCGTTCTGGTCGACAAGGATGCCTGCACGCTGTGTCTTTCCTGCGTATCGCTCTGCCCTTCGGGCGCGCTTGGCGACAACCCGGACTTGCCGCAACTGCGCTTTCAGGAAGACGCCTGCCTGCAATGCGGGCTCTGCGCCAATGTCTGCCCCGAGGATGCCATCACCCTCGCGCCGCGCCTCGACCTGACCGAAGCCGCGCTGAGCCAGCGCGTGCTGAACGAGGAAGAGCCTTTTGCCTGCGTCGAATGCGGAAGCCTCTTTGGTGTGAAATCCACCGTAGAGAAAATCACCGACAAGCTGCGCAGCCATTCGATGTTTGCCGATGAGGCAAAACTGCGGATGATCCAGATGTGCGATGACTGCCGGATCAATGCGCAGTATCACAGCACCAACAACCCGATGACCGGCAACGAACGCCCGCGCCCTCGGACCACCGACGATTACCTCTCCAAACGGCGCGACCACTAGGCCGCCCACAGCACAGGAGCCACCCATGAGCGAAGACTTCAACATGTCGATGCGCAAGTTTCTCAAACAGGTCGGCGTGACCTCGCAGCAGGCCATCGAAAAGGCCATGCGCGACCATGACACCAGCGGCAAAGAGTTTGCGGTCAAGGCCGTGATCACCATCCCCGAACTGGGCCTTGAGCATGAGATCGACGGCACCATCGCCGGCGCGGACAAGGGCGGGGCATAAGCGACGTGACAGCCAGCAGAGACGCGGTCCTGACCGCCTTGAAGACCGTGACCGATCCGGCCACGGGGACAGACATCGTGGCCAGCGGCGTGATGCGCGCGCTGAATGTGGATGACGCGGGCGCGGTGCGTTTCGTGATGGAAATCCCGCCCGCCCAAGCCAAAGCCTATGAGGAGGCCAAGGCGCTGGCCGAAGCGGCGCTGGCGCAGGTCGAGGGGGTGTCGAAAGTCTCCATCGTGCTGACCGGCCACAGCGAGAAAGCCCCGCCGCCCGACCTCAAGCCGCAGCGCAAAGCGGAGCCAACCGGCCCGCAGAGGATCCCCGGCGTCGACCGGATCATCGCCGTCGCCTCGGGCAAGGGCGGCGTCGGCAAATCCACCGTTTCCGCGAACCTCGCCTGCGCGCTGGCTGCCCAAGGCCGCCGGGTCGGGCTCTTGGATGCAGACGTCTACGGCCCCAGCCAGCCACGCATGCTCGGCGTCTCTGGCCGCCCCGCCTCGCCCGATGGCAAGACCATCCTGCCGATGCGCAACCACGGCGTCACCATGATGTCGATTGGCCTGATGACCAACGAAGACCAAGCCGTGGTCTGGCGCGGGCCGATGCTGATGGGCGCCTTGCAACAGATGATGACGCAGGTGCAATGGGGTGCGCTTGACGTGCTGATCGTCGACTTGCCGCCGGGCACTGGTGACGTGCAGATGACGCTGGCGCAAAAGGCCCATGTGGATGGGGCGGTGATCGTCTCTACACCGCAGGATGTGGCTCTGATCGACGCGCGCAAGGGCATCGATATGTTCAACCAACTCAAGGTGCCGATCCTCGGCATGATCGAAAACATGTCGACGCATATCTGCACAAATTGCGGCCACGAGGAGCATGTTTTCGGCCACGGCGGTGTCGCCTCCGAGGCCGAGAAATGGGGCGTGCCCCTGCTCGCCGAAGTGCCGCTCGATCTTCAGATCCGTCTCGCCTCGGACGGCGGTGCGCCGATCACCGTCAGCCAGCCGGACAGCAAACAGGCCGCGGCCTTTCACGCCATCGCCAAGCAACTCGTGGACGCTGGCGCCGCATGAGCGAGGTGCTGTCCTTCCCGCCGCTGATGTCGGGCGAGGCGGTCGTGGGCGATGCGCTTGCCGCCGCCTGCGCCCGCGCGGCCGAGGGCTGCGATGCGGGTCTGATCACCTACCGCCTCGACGGGGCCGAGATGCAGGCGGCCTTGGTCTTTGCCCCCGAGGTGCCGCTGGCCCGCGCGGTGGCGATGCTGCCGCTCTGCGGGGTGGGCTTTCAAAACGCCCTCGGCGCGCTCTCGCCGCCCGAAGTCGCGGTGCAACTGGAATGGAACGGCGGCATCCGCGTGAACGGCGCGGCCTGCGGCGCGCTGCGGATGATGGCCTCGACAACCGATCCGGCGGCGGTGCCCGATTGGCTCGTCGTCGGTTTCACCCTGCCGCTCTACCCTGCGAACGACCCTGACATGGCGCAAACGGGTCTAAACCCGGATCAAACCGCGCTCTATGCCGAAGGCTGCGCCGAGGTGCAGCCCCCCGCCCTTGTCGAATCCTGGGCGCGGCACACGCTGCATTGGATCAACCGCTGGGAAGACCTCGGCCCTGCCAGCCTGCATGGCGAATGGCGCGGCTTGGCCTATGGGATCGACGAAGAGGTGACCGCGCAGGGCGCAAGCGGTACATTCATCGGTGTCGACGAGGACTTCGGCATGTTACTGCGCGCGGGACAGACGACCCGCCTGATCCCGCTCACCACCTTATTGGAGCCCGCACCATGACCCTCAAACTCGCCCGCGCGATCCATTTCGATGAGAGCGACCGCAACGTCTTCGCCTCACCCGCCCGCACCGGGGAATGGTGCATCTCTGGCGGATTCGAGTTTTCCGATTGGACCGAGGGCGACCTGACTGGCAAAGCCCGCCAAGCCTTCGCCAACGGCTGGCTTGGGCTCGAAACCTTTGGCCGCGTGACCTTTGTCGCCGTGACCCAGATCGAAGAAGCCGAGGTAGAGACCCTCGCCGCGCTGCTGGCGCAGCATTTCGTCACCTACTACGGTGCACCTTCGGTCGATGCNGCGCGTCCCGTGGCGAAAGAGGAGTTGGCGCAGATGATCGACCTCTGCGCCGATCACGCGCCCAACTGTNTGCTCACCGTGGCGCGCGAGTTGACCGACGCGGGCGTCCGTGAAAGCTTTCGCATGATCCAGCCGCAGGATGCAGGACTAGAGCAATTCGCGATCCACGGCGACCTGCCCGAGTGAACCANCCGCGCNGGNTNGGGCGCGGATGGTCTCTAACTNAGGTTANTCGNCACCTTCCGCGTTGAACACGAATAGTGTNTCACCATTGATCTTATAGTCGTTGATCAGCGCTTTCGCCCGGTCGGAGGTCAGCCAGTCTTCAAGCTTCAGAGCCANATCATTTTTGACATGGCCGTGACGNTCGGGGTTCACNGGCANATAGGCATATTGGTTAAACAGAACCGGATCGCCNGCATAGAGCAACGCCAGATCCCCTTTNTTGCCGAAGTTCANCCAGCTTGCCCGGTCCGACATCACATAGGCGGGCATCCCCGAGGCGGTGTTGAGCGCCGCCCCCATGCCTGCCCCGACGGCGTTGTACCAATCCCCGAACTCTGNCGGATCGAGACCCGCTTCGCCCCAGAGAGACAGNTCNTTCTTATGGGTNCCGCTGTCNTCCCCTCGGCTCACGAANTCAGACTNTTTGTCGGCGATTGCGCTCAATGCTTCGGTGGCCGCACCCGAGGATGCGATGCCCGCCGGATCGCTTNTTGGACCGATGAAGACGAAATCGTTGTACATGATTTCCGTTCGGTGGCTGCCGAACCNCGCGTCGACGAAAGCCTCCTCGGCTTTGCGCGAATGGACCAGGATCGCGTCCACGTCCCCGGATTCGCCTAGCTTGATCGCCTGGCCGGTCCCGACGACCAACAATTGCACATCGAGATCAAGATCCGCTGCGATCTGAGGCAAGAGNACATCCGCGAGACCGGAGTTNTTGAACGATGTCGTCACCGCCATTTTCATCACGTCNGCGGCCTGCGCCGCACCGCTCATCGCCAGNGCGGAAATTGCGCCTACAATCCAANGTTTCATTCTACGATATCTCCTCTTAAAAATGCCTGCGCCTCAGGGGTCTCAGGTCGGTTGAAAAACATAGTCGCGGGNCCNGCCTCATGCAGANGGCCCCCNAGNAGGAACAAGACATNGTCGGCCAAACGGCGGGCTTGACCGNGGTCATGTGTNGANAGGATCAGCCGCGTGCCNGCAGATTTCGCCGATTGCAGGATCGCNTCGATNTCTCGGGTCGCACGGCCATCCAATGCGGCACAGGGCTCATCCAGAAACAGCAGCTTGGGCTTGCAGATCAGGGCGCGGGCGAGGGCCAGTTTCTGCTGCTCGCCACCNGANAGCACNGGGGCTGCGCGCCCCAAAAGCGGCTCTAACCCGACGCGCGCGGCCCATTCCTCCGCCGCCNGTCGGGCCTGAGCCTTTGCGACACCACGCAGGCGCAGTGGATAGATGAGGTTTTCCAAAACCGTGCGCCGCAGCATNACGGGCCGCTGNAAAACGAANGCCTGATGATGCCGCGCCTCTTCGGTNGTNCAGGCCCANTCGATCCGCCCNGCAGAGAGCCGCGCGGTGCCATGCAGCAATTGCANCAGCGTGGTNTTNCCCGCGCCGTTCGGGCCGATAACGACCGTGGCGCCCTGCCCTTCCAGCGTCAGATCAATCGGTCCCACCAGCCGTTGCCCGCGTCTGCGGCTTTCGATCGCGCNGGCCTGCATNGGGAAAAGCTGCATCACCACCGGCCCTCCCGTTCGGTGCGGCCCAGCCAATGGATCGCGAGATTCACNGCCACGGCCAGCCCGATCANTACGAAACCGAGGGCGAGCGCCAAGGCAAACTCNCCCTTNCCGGTCTCAAGCGCGATCGCGGTGGTCAACACCCGCGTCGCATGGTCGATATTGCCNCCGACGATCATGATCGCCCCCACCTCCCCAATCGCGCGGCCAAAACCTGCNAGCGCGGCNGTGAGGAGCGCACGGCGGGAATCCCAAAGCAGGGTCCGTATCTTTTGGCCCTGCGTAACATTCATCGAAATCAGCAGATCATGATATTCCTGCCAAAGTTCGCGGATCGACTGATGCGCGATCGAAGCAATGAGCGGCACGATAATGATCACCTGCGCTATGATCATCGCCGTGGGGGTAAAAAGCAGCCCCAACACGCCAAGGGGCCCGGAGCGGGAAAGGACCACATAAACGATGAGGCCCACCACGACCGGCGGCAGCCCCATGAGTGCATTTAAAACCGCGATCACCAGACGCCGTGCGCGAAATCGTTTTACGGCGACCAGTGCCGCGAGGGGAAGGGCAATCAGGCAGGCGACGACCAAGGCAGAGACGGTGACCTGCAATGAACGGCCGGCAATCTCCACCAGCTCGGGATCAAGCGTGAAGACAAGCCAAATGGCCTGCGTAAGTCCGCTCCAGATATCGACCATCCCGCAGTGGCCTCCCCCGACTTGGGACCCAAAGCCCCCTTTTCCCGCACAGTGTCAGGACTGACCCGCGGACGCCAGAGCCACCGGGACCGAAATTGCCGGAAGAGACAGACTGGCGTGAAACTCACCGTGATCCAGGGCGCGCAAGGTCAGGATGACCCGCCCATGATTCTTGCAGTTCGGGTATGTGGCTCTAACTACGGCAAAATCGCGAAATTCTCGCAACGCAGCTCAGGATAAGATCATTCCCAGTTTCAAGAATAGTTTTAGCAAATAGTTACAGTCACTTAGACGTCAAAGAGCGAACTATCTTTGATCACAACTGCGGCTATTGATGCCGTCTTTCCCTCTCCTCGCGCAAGAATCTATTGCACGCATCGCTTCAATGGCATTAAGTAACGGAAACAAAAGCGCTACCGAATAATAGCGTTACTGAGAGCGAGGGCAGATGTGACGGACACTGTACACATCAATACACGGATCCGCCGTAATGCGGAAACGCTTTCCGAGGCGTTGGAAAGTCATATGTTGAAGGTCTTTGCGCCCGACGCGCGCAAGGAGCTACGCCGCTTTTCAGCCGGAGAAGCGGCTGAATTGCTTGGAATTTCAACCAGCTTCCTTCGCAAACTCCATTTCGACAATAAGGTCGTTGATGTTCAGACAAGCCCGGGCGGGCGGCGGCATTACAGTGCTGAAGATCTGCTCTCGATCCGGCGCACGCTTGAATCAACGGCCAAATCACGCGGTGCCTACCAGCGTGGCCGCCGTGAGGGGGACAAATTGCAAGTATTGTCCTTTTTGAACTTCAAAGGCGGCAGCGGGAAGACGACGAGCGCAATCCATGCGGCGCAACGACTGGCCTTAAAAGGGTACCGTGTGCTCTGCGTCGATATTGACCCGCAAGCGTCTCTAACAACGCTTTTTGGCTATCGGCCCGAGTATGATTTCCTGAACTCGGGGACCATCTACGATGCCATCCAATATGACGATCCGGTCCCTTTGGCCGATGTCATTCAGAAAACATTCTTTACTGGCATTGATCTTGCTCCGGGCGGGTTGATGCTTCAGGAGTTTGAGCACGAGACCCCTCAGGCTCTGCTGAACAACACACAGCCGGCATTTTTCGCCCGGTTGGCGACCTCTCTGCAGGACGTAGAGCAGAATTACGACGTCGTCATCTTCGATTGCCCACCGCAACTGGGGTACCTCACGATGTCGGCGCTTTGCGCCTCGACGGGCGTGTTGATCACAGTGGTCCCGAACATGCTGGACGTCGCATCAATGTCGCAGTTCCTGCAGATGAGCGCGGACCTGCTTGATGTAGTCTCTAATGCAGGGGCGAGCATGGAATTTGATTTCCTGCGTTTCCTGATCAATCGGTACGAGCCGAATGATGGGCCGCAACAGCAGGTTCTATCCTTCCTGCGCCAGCTTTTTGACGAAGAAGTCATGGTCGCACCGATGCTGAAATCCACCGCGATTTCGGATGCCGGGCTGACCCATCAGACAATCTATGAGGTCGACCGGTCCCAGTTTCACCGATCAACCTATGACCGGGCGGTGGATTCACTCAATCTTGTGAACGATGAGATCGAAAGCATGATCCAGAAAGCATGGGGGCGGTAATGGCACGTAAAGGCATTTTATCTTCTGCACCGGCAAATGTTGAGAAGCCGGAGAAGCCTAAATTCCCCGCGTTAGAGCCTAATAAGAGCCGGGGTAAAACCAGTTTGATGCCGCGCGGCGCGGTGGGGGCGCTTCAGTCTTCGTTGAACCGGATGCAAGAAAACGCGGTGCAGGAATTGGACGGTAATCTGATCGACATAGCTGGTGTCGAAGACCGTTTAGGCACTGATACGCAGGCTCAGAAGCAGCTGCACGACAGCCTCAAAACCTACGGGCAGCAGGTTCCTGTGCTCGTTCGACCCCACCCCAAAACCCCCGGACGGTTTGAAATTGTCTACGGGCGGCGGCGGCTGCAGGCACTGAAAGCGCTTGGAATGCCCGTCAAGGCGATGGTCCGCCAGTTGGACGACCATGCTTTGGTGATGGCGCAGGGGCAGGAGAATACCGCGCGACAGGACCTGTCGTTTATCGAAAAGGCGAGCTTTGCTGCCCAGCTAGACGTGGGCGGGCATGACCGGCAGACAATCGCAGACGCGTTGTCGATCGATCTGCCGATGGTCAGCCGCATGCTCAAGGTTGGTCATGCGTTCGAGCTACCTTTTTTGCGCCAGATCGGTTCTGCCCCGTCCATCGGCCGGGACCGCTGGATGGCTTTGGTCAAGCTTTTTGAGCAACCTGCAGCAAAAGCCCGAGCGGACAAACGGATGTCGCAGGCCGACTGGGGAGGGTTCAATTCAGATGAACGGTTCGAGGCGGTCTTTTCCGAGGCCTCAGCCCAACCCGAGAAAGCTGCCGCCTCCCCTGCCCCATCGTCCAAGCCCCGCACCCTGCGAAGCCATGATGGCAAGGCTTTGGCGGACATCCGCAGCGGCAAACGTGGTGTCACGGTGACCGTCCCTGCCCGCTCTGCCGAGGGGTTTGATACATGGCTCGATGCGCATGCAGAAGAGCTTTTGCAAGAGATTCACGACCGCTGGCAAAAGACCCGCGCGTGAGAAATTGAGGAAGTAGCAACAGGAGGCACATCCAAGACCACAAAAGAAAAGCCCCCCAGGATAAATCCCGGAAGGCCCTTCTCAAACTTTGCACCTTCGAGATAGCCCCAAAGATTTATCGATGTCAACTCTACCCGATGGGATAGGGCCGGTAATTTGTTGTCTTTCGTGATTTTAGATGGAAAACACGTTCCGAACTGCGTTCGGGCGGCCGAAATCGGCTACCCAAGTGTCGTGCGAGGGGCCGGACAAATGGGCTTTGCTCGACCGGCTGACAACTGCGGCTGACTACTTTGAACTGTCGCACCGCACCCTCACCGTATTAAAGGCGTTGCTGAGTTTTCTGCCGAGCCGTCATATTCCAGATGGCGCGGCAGGTATTGTATTTGCCTCGAATGCTCGGCTGTCTGAGCGGTTGCACGGGATGCCAGAAAGCACGCTTCGACGGCATCTTGCCCAGCTTGTGCGTGCTGGGCTTATTGCCCGGCACGATAGCCCCAATCGCAAACGCTTTGCACGAAACCGGGGCGGCGCGATTGCGCTGGCCTTTGGCTTTGACCTCTCCCCCCTTGTCGTTCAGTCAGACCTGATTGAGTCCGCTGCTGAGGCAGCCGAAGTGCTACGTGAACGGCTGCAAGCGTTGAGGGACCGGGTGCTCGTGCTGAGGCACGCGCTGATCCGTCAGGGTGGCGCTGAAGGGGTGGCAGATGAGGCGGGGCGTGTCCTTCGGCGTAAGCCGGATGAAGCGGCATTGACCCTGCTCGAGACTGCGTTACGTGAAGCGCTTGAGAGCACGGCCAGCATCGTTGATGAAGCCGAAACAGAACCGGTTTCCCCTGCCCCATCTACAGACCAAATGAGCGCCAGTGACGGCGAAAATGAGCGGCACATACAGGATTCAATTAAACCCTATTTCGACTCTGAACAGCAGACCGGTCCGAACGTCGCCCTCCCTCACTCGGCTGACAACATCCACAGTGAAGGCAACGAGCCGAAGAAAGGGGTCACTTTGGCTGAGGTGTTCGCAGCTTGCAAAGAAGTTCAAAGTTTCTTCCCAGAAGCGATGCGCAATTGGAGCGATATTGTACGGATCGGAGATCAGATCGCCCCAATGCTGGGGATTGACCCGCCGGTCTTAAATGAGGCAAAACGAGACATGGGTGCGGAGAGCGCTGCGGTGACAGTCCTTTGTCTGTTGGAGAAAGCCGCGACCATCCGAAGCCCGGGCGCATATCTTCGCCGTTTGACACAAATGGCCCGTAATGGCTCATTTTCCCTTAATCCCATGGTGGCGGCACTGGTAAATCAGCGCAATTGTCAGCTGACAATCTGAAAAACTATGGTTTTACAGTGGGTTAAGCATATCTACGGCTGGCAATCGGGGCAGAAATGCTGAACTGGTGGGGTTTGTAGGGCAAAATACGCCTCCATACTTCACCCTTGAAGGCGCAGCGGCTAAATTGGCCTCAGTTTTCCGGGAAAGCCTATGACCTCCGTTCGCCTACGCCTGCTGATCCTCGCGCTGACACCGCTTATCGTGTTGATGCCGTTGCTACTGGTTTTGGGCATGTCGCGTTGGACGGCGGACTATGACGAAGTGCTCATCGCGAATGTCGAGAGCGAGTTGAGGATCGCCAACCAGTATCTCGCGCGTTTGTTGGCGCAGACTGGCAATGAACTGGATGCCGTCGCAGGCTCGGTCGAATTTGCCCGCGTGCTTGAGATGTCGCCAGCAGATCGCGCGGCCTTCTTTGCCAAGATACAGGATCGGCTGGGCTTGGATTTTCTGCGCTTCCTCCCCCTCGAAACAGCGGTCGACGAGGGCGAGGATTGGCCGGTGATTGCCCGTGCGGCGCGGGGGGCCAGCGGGGCGGAAATCGACGTGTTTAGCAATGCACGGCTGACAACTTTGAACGACGCGCTCGCGGTGTGCGCGCAGGTGCCGGTGATCGACACGCCCGCCGCCGTGCCCACCAACCGAAAAGTCGAAGACCGCGGGATGGTGGTCCATGCGGCAAGCCCGGTGGCGCTGAACGGCAGCCAGGGCGTTTTGGTTGGCGGAATGCTTTTGAACCGTAACCTCGACTTCATCGATACGATCAACGATCTGGTCTATTTGAACGCGGTAACTGGCGGCGACCGGCAGGGGACCGCGACGCTGTTCCTCGATGATCTGCGCATCTCGACCAATGTGCGCCTGTTCGAGGATGTGCGCGCCCTTGGCACGCGCGTCTCAGCCGAAGTGCGGGAGGCCGTATTGATCGAAGGGCGCACTTGGCTCGACCGGGCGTTTGTGGTGAACGATTGGTATATCTCTGGCTACCAGCCCATCACCGACAGTTTCGGGGAGCGGGTAGGGATGCTCTATGTGGGCTTTCTCGAGGCGCCCTTTGCACAGGCGAAGCGCGAGGCTTTCTGGTGGATGCTGGCGGCATTCTTTGCCGTGCTGGCCCTCTCGGCGCCGGTGTTCCTGTGGCTGGCGCGGGGCATCTTTTCGCCGCTTGAACGGATGACAAAGGTCATGCATCGCGTCGGCAAGGGAGAGCTTTCGGCGCGGATCGGGCCGGTGCCCGCGCGGGATGAGATCGGCGCCGTGGCGCATCACCTAGATTGGTTGCTGGAGCAGGTTCAAGAACGCGACCGACAGTTGCGCAGTTGGAATGACGAGCTGAACCAGCGCGTGGATCAGCGTACCGGTGAATTGCGCGAGGCGAATGAGAAGTTGGAGCAGACCTTCCGCCAGTTGGTGATGAGCGAAAAACTCGCCTCCATCGGGGAAATCACCGCCGGGGTCGCCCATGAGATCAATAATCCTGTCGCGGTCATCATGGGCAATGTCGATGTCATCCGTGAGACTCTAGGCAAGGATGCCGCGCCCGTGGCCACGGAACTGGGGCTGATCGACAGACAACTGTCGCGGATCGAGGTGATCGTCGGCAAATTGCTGAAGTTCGCCGCGCCGTCTGAGTTTTCTGACTGTGAACATAATATCGCGCTGCGGCCCTTGGTGCAGGACTGTCTCGTGCTCGTCGATCATCTGATCAGCCGGGGCGGGATTGAGGTGGACTGCGACTTTGAAGAGGTCCCGCCCGTGCGCGCGGATTCGGGCGAGATTCAGCAAGTCGTGGTGAACCTCGTGGTCAATGCCGTGCAGGCGATGCGTGGGGCAGGGCGGCTGGATCTGTATCTAAGGTCTGAGGAGCGCGACGCTGTGCCCGGTGTCGCGCTTTCTGTCCATGACAGCGGGCCGGGGGTGCCAGAGGCTTTGCTCGGCTCGCTGTTCGATCCGTTCTTTACCACGAAACCCGGAGAGGGGACGGGGCTGGGCCTGTCGATCTCTCAGACGCTGATCCAGCGCGCCGGGGGGATCATCACGGTGCGCAACCGGGACGAGGGGGGCGCAGCCTTTACCGTCTGGCTGCCGCAAGCGCCCGATGATGCAGGCCCCCCCTGAACGCGCGGGGCGCTCGGGGGGGGGCTTTAGGCGGCCTTACCGTCAAAGCCTTCTAGATAGGCCACGAGGATATCCAGCGCCGCTTGTAGGTCATCTTTGGAGACCATCTCCGTCACCGTGTGGATGTAGCGCGTGCCAACCACGATCCCCACGGCCCGCGCACCAGCGGCGGCCTGCTGCGCCGCTGCACCGTCTTGGCCGCCGGCAGCAAGCATGGTGCGTTGAAAGGGGATTTTGCGGGACTCGGCCAGCTTTTCGATGTCGCGCACTAGTTCCACATCGGCGATGAAGCTGCTGTCACGCACGTGTAGGCCAAAGCCTTTGCCGAGGCGTGTGGTGGACAGATGCTCGGGCACGCCGGGCGTGTCGCAGGCCAGCGTCGTGCCGATGCCAAGACCGATGTCGGGCTGTACCTTATAGGCTGCCGTGCGCGCGCCACGCAGTCCGACTTCCTCCTGACAGGTGAAGGCCACGTGAATTTCCGCCCCGCGCCCCTTGTCGGCCAACTTGCGGATCGCTTCGATCCCCAGTCAGCAGGCAACGCGGTTGTCGAGCGCCTTGGACACAAATTGATCGCCCATTTCTAGGAAGGGTTCGTCCATCACCACGAAGTCACCGACCTTGACGATGTCCTTGGCTTTCTCACCCAGCCCGAGATCAACGAAGAATTCCGAAACCTCGGGAATCTTCTTGCGGTCCTCGGGGGAGGAGATGTGGATGGGTTTGCCGCCGGGGTTCATCACGCCTTTCAGATCGCCCTGATCGGTGCAGACCAACACACGGCGCGAGAACAGGTTGCGCGGATCAAAGCCGCCTACGGGTTGAAGGTACAAAAAACCGTCTTTCGAGATATGGCTGACCAGAAAACCGATCTCATCCATGTGGCAGAGCAGCATGATCTTGAGCGGGTTTTTGGCCTCGGTGCGCGAGCGGCGAACGGCAATCAGCGATCCCATGGAATCGGTGC
>NZSX01000028.1 GCA_002703405.1 Sulfitobacter sp.
CATAAGACCCGCGACACCTATGGGCATTCACTAGTCGTGGCCCCGTGGGGTGAGGTGGTACTGGACGCCGGAACGGCTCCCGGCGTTTACTTTTGCGACGTGGACATGGAAGAGTGCGACAAGGCCCGTGCCAAGGTGCCCAGCCTTGCCAACCGCCGCCCCTTTGCCGCGCCCTGACCGGACCCGAGATGACCGACGATAAAAACACACTTGCGATCATGCTGTTCGGCGAATTGCTGGCCGCCGATCAATCGGTGCGCAGTCGGCTCACACGGGTTCTGCCGCGCGGGATGGAGATTTCGCATTTTTCGGTGCTGAACTCCCTGTCGTGGCACGGCGGGGAACGCTCACCCGCGCAGCTGGCTGAGACCTTCAACGTCACACGGGGCGCGATGACCAACACGCTGAGCAAGCTGGAATGGGCGGGCTACGTTCATATCCGCCCCGATTGGGATGACGCGCGGCGCAAAATGGTCGCGATCAGCCCCGCTGGGCGGCAGGCGCGGGATGCGGCGGTGAATGCGATCACGCCGATGATCTCCAACGTGGTGGATGACATCGGCGAAGAGCAGGTCCGCGCGACCCTGCCAATTCTGCGCGCCCTCAGGCGTCAGTTGAACCAGGATTAAGGCTGGCGGTCACGTAGTTCACGCTAAGGTCACGATCCGACAGACGCCAAGACCATGCGACGGGGTTAAAGACGAAACCCTTGCGGTCCACAGGCTCCAACCCGGCGCGGTTCAGCAGGTCAAAAAGTTCATCCGGCGTGATGAACTTGTTCCAGTCATGTGTGCCCTTGGGCAGCCAGCGCATCACATGCTCTGCGCCCACAATCGCCATCATAAAGGACTTCGGATTGCGGTTCAGGGTCGAACAGATGTGCAGCCCGCCGGGTTTCAGCAGGCGGCGGCAGGCGATCAGGTAGTCGATGGGGGAGGCGACGTGTTCGACGACCTCCATATTCAGCACGACATCGAATTTCTCCCCCGCCTCGGCCAAGGCTTCGGCGGTGGTGTGGCGGTAATCAATCTCCAGCCCCGACTGCTGCGCGTGAATTTGCGCGACGGGGATGTTGCCCGCCGCCGCGTCCGCGCCGACCACCTCGGCCCCCAGCCGCGCCATCGGTTCCGACAGCAGCCCACCGCCGCACCCAATGTCGAGAATGCGCAGACCCTTAAACGGCGCGTCGGCAGTTAGATCACGGTCAAACTCCCCGGCGATTTGGCTGGTGATATAATCCAACCGGCAGGGGTTCAGCATATGCAGCGGCTTGAACTTGCCGTTCAGATCCCACCATTCGGCAGCCATCGCTTCGAATTTGGCGATCTCGGCGGGGTCGATGGTTGATTGATCCGCTTGCATTCTGATCTCCCTGTGCTCTTTTGGGTTCAATGACTATATAGGGCGGCAATGGACAAGTATCCCGACCAAAAACGCGACGCAGCGCATCTTTATCCGCCGGTTGAGCCTTTCGACCAGCGGATGTTGTCTGTGGGGCAAGGGCATCAGGTCTATGTCGAACAATGCGGCAACCCCGATGGTATCCCCGTTGTCGTGCTCCATGGCGGCCCCGGCGGCGGTTTCAGCCCGGCGATGCGGCGTTATTTCAACCCAAAGGTGTACCGCGTGGTGCTATTCGATCAACGTGGCTGCGGGCGCTCTACCCCCCACGCCTCGGTCACGGACAACACGACATGGCATCTGGTCGCGGATATCGAGCTGATTCGCAGCACACTGGGTATCGACAAATGGATGGTTTTTGGCGGCTCTTGGGGCGCGACCTTGGCCCTGATCTATGCCCAAGCGCAACCAGAAGCGGTGCGCCATCTGATCCTGCGCGGCGTGTTCCTGATGACGCAGGCCGAGCTCAATTGGTTCTACGGCGGCGGAGCCGGGCGGTTCTGGCCCGAACTTTGGGCGCGGTTCGTGAACCTGATCCCCGAAGATGAGCGTGACGATCTGATTGCGGCCTACCATCGGCGGCTGTTCTCGGGTGATCTGCGGGTCGAGCAGGACTATGGCCGCGCTTGGGCGGCTTGGGAGAATGCGCTGGCCTCGGTGCAGTCCGATGGCGTTTCGCATGGCGGTCCTTCGGCCTATGCGCGGGCGTTCTCGCGGTTGGAGAACCATTATTTCACCAATAACGGCTTTCTGGAGTTCGACGGTCAGATCCTCGAACATATGGGCCGCATCGCGCATATTCCGGGGGTGATCGTGCAGGGGCGCTATGACATGATCTGCCCCCCTTCGGGCGCCTATGCGCTGGCCGAACGCTGGCCCAATGCCGATTTGCGGATGATCCGCAACGCGGGTCACGCCCTGTCGGAGCCGGGGATCAGTGCAGAACTGGTGCGGACCATGGATAGGATTGGTCTGCGATGAGCGGGCGCAACTCTCTACTGGATCGCCGGGCGCTTTTCACCACAGGTGCGGCGGCGGCTCTGCTGGCCGCGACAGGTGCGGGCGCCGGAGAGCCACCCCGGCGGGGTGGCCGTCTGCGGCTCGCGCTTTCCGGTGCCACCCGAGAGGATACTTGGGTCCACGGCGACGGCCTGTTCATGCAGGTCGCGCGGCAGGGCATGATCTTTGACACGCTGACCGAAGTGGCGGGCAACGGCATCCTTAAAGGGGAGTTGGCGACCGGCTGGCAAGCGAGCGAGGGTGCGCGACAGTGGCGGTTTGATCTCCGGCCCGATGTGCGGTTTCACGATGGCAGCCCTCTGACCGCAAACGATGTGGTAGCCACTCTGCAAAGCCTACTGCCTCAAACTGAGATTACCGCGCAGGGTGCCCAGCATGTGCAGATCACCCTGCTCCAAGCGAATCCCGACCTGCCGCTGCTGCTGGCGCAATCGCGCTATGTGATCCGCCCCGCCCATGCCCCCGAGGCCGGGATCGGCACCGGGCTTTACCGTCTGCGGCGCTTTTCCGCCGGGCGTCAGGTTTTGGCCGAGCGGGTAGAGACGCATTACAAAGACGGCACCGCCGGATGGTTCGATACGGTCGAGCTTGTCTCGATCCCGGCACGGGAGGTGCGCGCGCAGGCGTTGAGCGAAGGGCTTGTGGATGCAGCGGATTTGCCCGCGCGGCCCCGCTATCGCGAGCGGGGCGATGTGACGCTTCAGACCGACAGCGCCGGTGGGGTCAGTGCCCTGTCGGGCGATCTGCGCCAACCGCCGAACACCGGACGCCAAGCGCCGATGGACAACCTGCGCGCGCCCGAGCGGTGGTGGTTCGGCTGACGGGGGGTTGCAGTTTCAGGCTTTCCGGCCTATATCCCCTTTCAACAGCGGCGCTTTCGGGTCCAAACCGAAGGCTCCACCGATCTTGAACACGGGCCGCGCGCCCGTTTTTTTATGCCTGAACGAAACTGCCAGATTAAATTGGATGTCTCATGTCGAACGACCTGATTGCCAAAGCTGCCATTGACCGCCGTCTGGCCGAGATCATCACCCCGGTGATCGAGGACATGGGCTTTGAACTGGTGCGCGTCCGCCTGATGTCGGGCAAGTCTACCATCCTGCAAGTCATGGCCGACCGGCCTGACGGCGGGATCGAAGTGGACGAATGCGCCAAGATTTCGCAGGCCATCGGCGCGGTTCTGGATGTCGAAGATCCAATCCTTGACGAATACGCGCTTGAGGTTTCCAGCCCCGGCATCGACCGTCCGCTGACGCGGCTTAAGGACTTTGATGCGTTCGAGGGCTATGAGGCCAAGATCGAAACCACCGAACTGATCGATGGCCGCCGCCGCTTTAAGGGCGAGTTGGCAGGTGTCGAGGGCGGCGAAGTGTTGATCAATGTCGAAGAAGGCACCATCGGCCTCCAGTTCGACTGGCTCAGCGACGCGAAGCTGGTCCTGACCGACGACCTGATCAAAGAAATGCTCCGCCAGCGCAAGGCGTCTGGTGCGATCGACGAAAACGAATTTGATGATATCGAGACTGAAGAGTCTGCTGAGGGAGACACCTAATGGCCATTACATCTGCAAACCAGCTTGAGCTGTTGCAAACCGCCGAGGCGGTGGCGCGCGAAAAGATGATCGACCCCGGTCTGGTCGTCGAAGCGATGGAAGAATCCCTCGCCCGCGCCGCCAAGTCCCGCTACGGCGCCGAGATGGACATCCGGGTCGACATCGACCGCAAGACCGGCAAAGCGACCTTCACCCGCGTTCGCACCGTGGTCGAGGACGAAGAGCTTGAGAACTATCAGGCCGAGTTCACCGTCGATCAGGCCAAGCAGTATATGGCCGACCCCAAGGTCGGTGACACTTACGTCGAAGAAGTGCCCCCGGTTGAGATGGGCCGCATTGCGGCGCAGTCGGCCAAGCAGGTGATTTTGCAGAAGGTCCGCGAAGCTGAGCTTGACCGCCAGTTCGAAGAATTCAAAGACCGCGCCGGTACAATCATCAACGGTCTGGTCAAGCGCGAAGAGTATGGCAACGTCATCGTCGATGTGGGCGCTGGCGAAGCGATCCTGCGCCGCAACGAGAAGATCGGCCGCGAAAGCTATCGCCCGAACGACCGTATCCGCGTCTACATCAAAGACGTGCGCCGCGAGCAGCGCGGTCCGCAGATTTTCCTGAGCCGTACCGCGCCTGAGTTCATGGCCGAGTTGTTCAAGATGGAAGTGCCGGAAATCTATGACGGCATCATTGAGATCAAAGCGGTCGCCCGCGACCCCGGTTCGCGCGCCAAGATCGCCGTGATTTCGCATGACGGCTCCATCGACCCTGTCGGTGCCTGCGTCGGTATGCGCGGTAGCCGCGTGCAGGCCGTCGTGAACGAGCTTCAGGGCGAGAAAATCGACATTATCCCGTGGAACGAAGACCAGCCGACCTTCCTTGTGAACGCGCTTCAGCCTGCGGAAGTGTCGAAAGTGGTTCTGGACGAAGAAGCCGGCAAGATCGAAGTCGTCGTGCCCGAAGAGCAGCTGTCGCTTGCGATTGGCCGTCGTGGTCAAAACGTGCGTCTGGCCAGCCAGNTGACCGGTCTCGACATCGACATCATGACCGAAGAGCAGGAAAGCCAGCGCCGTCAGGCCGAGTTTGAACTGCGCACCAAGCTGTTCATGGACAACCTCGATCTCGACGAATTCTTTGCCCAATTGCTGGTTTCTGAAGGTTTCACCAACCTCGAAGAAGTGGCCTACGTCGAAGTCGACGAACTGCTGGTCATCGACGGTGTGGACGAAGACACCGCTGGCGAGTTGCAGGCCCGTGCCCGCGACGTGCTCGAAGCACAGAACAAAGCCGCGCTTGATAACGCCCGTGCGCTCGGTGTCGAAGACAGCCTGGTTGAATTCGAGGGTCTGACCCCCCAAATGATAGAAGCGCTGGCCAAGGATGACGTGAAGACCTTGGAGGATTTCGCCACCTGTGCCGATTGGGAACTGGCTGGCGGCTGGACCACGGTCAACGGCGAGCGTGTTAAGGACGATGGCGCGCTTGAGCCCTTTGAGGTCAGCCTTGAAGATGCGCAGGCTATGATCATGACCGCCCGTGTCATGCTGGGCTGGGTCGATCCGACCGAGCTTGAAGCCGATGCGGACGAAGACGACGTAGAAACAGACGGCGAAACCGCCGAGGAGGCCGAGGCCTAAGCGGGCCTCGGGGGTTGCACATGGGACGCGGTGGCGCCTCGAATGACCGTTCAGACGGTGCGGAACGCAAGTGCATCGCCACGGGCGACGTGCAGCCAAAACACGGGTTGATCCGCTTTGTGATCGGCCCGGACAATCAGGTTTACCCAGATATTTTGGGTAAACTGCCGGGCCGGGGCATTTATGTCTCGGCNGACCGTGCCGCGCTGGAACTTGCGGTAAAGAAAAAGGCCTTTGCTCGGTCGGCGAAACAGCCGGTCACGCTGCCAGACGGGTTGATCGACGAAGTAGAACAACAATTGGCGCGCCGGGTGGTGGACTTGATCTCGCTCCAGCGCAAGGCAGGCAAGGCGGTCGCCGGCTACGAAAAGGTCAAAGGTTGGTTGCAAACCGAAGAGGCCGAAGTATTGATACAGGCCGTAGACGGGTCAGGGCGCGGTAAGTCCAAGCTGAGCACCCCTCATTACGGTCACTACATCGGTTGGTTGACAGCCGATGAATTGGGTTTGGCATTCGGTCGCCAAACTGTGATACATGGGGCGCTCGCCTCTGGCGGACTCACGCAACGTGTTGTAGAGGAAGCCGGACGACTTAAAGGCGTGCGCGTAAACGAGGGTGGCAGCGGCCATCCGAAAGGATAGACGAGCTTCATGAGCGATAGTGACGGCAAGAAAACATTGGGTCTGCGCGGCGGCGCACGTCCGGGGAATGTAAAGCAAAGCTTTAGCCACGGGCGGACCAAAAACGTTGTGGTCGAAACCAAGCGCAAGCGTGTTGTGGTGCCCAAGCCGGGTGGCCAGAAACCAACCGGGCCGGGTGCCGGGCCGATTGGGGATCCCAAGAAACGTCCCGCAGGCATCACCGATGCCGAGATGGAGCGTCGTCTGAAGGCCGTTCAGGCTGCCAAAGCCCGTGAGGTTGAGGAAGCCGCCGCGCGCGAGGCCGAGGAAAAGGCCCGCGCCGAAGAGCGTGAGCGCCGCCGGGCCGAGATCGAAGCCAAAGAACGCGAAGAGCGTGAGCGCGAGGAAAGCCTTAAGGCGAAAGCCGAGGAAGACGCGCGCCGCAAAGCAGAGGCCGAAGCGGCTGCTGCTGCTCCCGCGCCGGAACCTGCCGCCGCGCGTGAGCCGGGCAACAAACCCATGCCCGCCGCAACGCCGCGTAAAACCACAGAGCGTGACCGCGACGAAACCAAGAAGCGTAGCAAGGGTGGCGACAGCCGCCGTTCTGGTAAGCTGACAGTGAACCAAGCCCTCAACGGTGGTGAAGGTGGCCGTCAGCGTTCCATGGCGCAGATGAAGCGCAAGCAAGAGCGTGCGCGTCAAAAAGCCATGGGTGGTCAGGTTGAGCGCGAGAAGATCGTGCGCAACGTCAATCTGCCCCCGGCAATTGTTGTATCCGAGCTTGCCAACCGTATGGCCGAAAAGACCGGCGCTGTTGTAAAAGCGCTGATGCAGAACGGCATGATGGTCACGCAGAATGAAACCATCGACGCGGATACCGCTGAACTCATCATCGAAGAGTTTGGCCACAAGGTTGTGCGCGTCAGCGACTCTGATGTCGAAGATGTCATCAAAGAGATCGTAGACAAGCCCGAAGACCTGCAAGGTCGTCCACCTGTGATCACGATCATGGGCCACGTTGACCACGGTAAAACATCGCTGCTCGACGCGATCCGTAATGCGAAAGTGGTTGCTGGCGAAGCCGGCGGGATCACCCAGCACATCGGTGCCTATCAGGTCACGACCGACAATGGTGCGGTGCTGTCCTTCCTCGACACCCCCGGCCACGCGGCCTTTACCTCCATGCGTTCGCGCGGGGCTCAGGTTACGGATATCGTGGTTCTGGTGGTCGCGGCGGATGACGCCGTGATGCCGCAAACGATCGAGGCGATTGCCCACGCGAAAGCGGCCAAAGTGCCGATGATCGTGGCAATCAACAAGATCGACAAACCTGCTGCAAATCCCGACAAGGTTCGTACCGATCTGCTTCAGCACGAAGTCATCGTCGAGAAGATGTCCGGCGATGTGCAGGATGTCGAGGTTTCGGCGGCCACGGGCCAAGGTCTGGATGAACTGCTCGAAGCGATTGCATTGCAGTCCGAGATCCTCGAACTGAAGGCGAACCCAGACCGGGCCGCNGTNGGNGCGGTGATCGAAGCGCAGCTTGANGTGGGCCGCGGCCCNGTNGCGACNGTNCTGGTNCANAACGGCACGNTGCGTCAGGGTGATATCTTTGTTGTGGGTGAGCAGTACGGTAAGGTNCGTGCGNTGATCAACGACCAAGGCGAGCGCGTCAAAGAAGCAGGTCCTTCGGTNCCNGTTGAGGTNCTTGGCATCAACGGCACGCCAGAAGCCGGTGACGTTCTGAACGTCACTGAAACTGAAGCGCAGGCTCGCGAAATCGCTGAATACCGCGCCAATGCNGCTAAGGACAAACGTGCCGCTGCTGGTGCTGCGACGACGCTGGAACAGCTTATGGCCAACGCCAAGGCGAACGAAGACGTCAGCGAGCTGCCGATCTTGGTCAAAGCCGACGTGCAGGGGTCTGCCGAAGCGATCGTTCANGCNATGGAGAAAATCGGCAACGACGAAGTCCGCGTTCGGGTTCTGCACTCCGGTGTGGGCGCGATCACCGAGACGGATGTTGGTCTGGCCGAAGCTTCCGGCGCACCGATCATGGGCTTCAACGTGCGTGCCAATGCTTCGGCGCGGAACACNGCNAACCAGAAGGGCGTCGAAATCCGCTACTACTCGGTCATCTATGACCTTGTGGATGACGTNAAAGCGGCTGCAAGCGGCCTGCTCAGCGCCGAGATCAAAGANAACTTCATTGGCTATGCCAACATCAAAGAAGTCTTCAAGGTCACCGGTGTGGGCAAAGTNGCNGGCTGTCTGGTCACCGAGGGCGTCGCCCGCCGCAGCGCCGGTGTGCGTCTGCTGCGCGACAACGTCGTGATCCACGAAGGNACGCTGAAAACGCTCAAGCGCTTCAAAGACGAAGTGCCNGAGGTTCAGTCCGGTCAGGAATGCGGCATGGCATTCGAGAACTACGATGACATTCGTCCCGACGATGTNATCGAGATTTTCGAGCGCGAAGAAGTGACCCGCACATTGGCCTAAGCCAAGCGCTTACAAGACAAATTCCCCAGAGGCCCGGTCAAATTGCCGGGCCTCNGCTTTTGTGAAGGCCTTTTTNCCGTCGTCAAAGCTGATCCGCGCAAGGTTGACGTGNAGGGGCGAGATNTCGATCANATTGAAATCATTCGGCTCCCCNCGCTGNCGCGACGACAGGCTGGTGCCCGCNTGCAACTGGATCGCNAGATGGCCGTCATGCTCNGGNGCCGGGTGGGCAAAGGTGCCNGCGTGCCAGATGTGCAGATGGCCTGACAGGATCAGGTCCGCNCCGCAGTCCAGAAGCCGTTTNAAGGCACGNTGCGCGCCCGGAATGGGCCGCTTGTNNGTTTCATTGGGGTGATCCAGCGGATGGTGGCACACCGCAATGCGCAACGTGTTCTTCCCGCCNCGCGANAGGGCACGGCAGGCCCGCCCCAAACGGCGCAGGCCCAGTTTGCCGGTCTGCCATTTGAAGCGGTCGACGGTGTTGATCCCCACAGCGACGAAATCCGCGCCTTCGTGCACCGGGGTCAGATCNTGATGNATCCAGCGCCGGTAGTANCGCCANGGGGCCAANAACCGGGTAAAGGGNCGGTGCAGGGGGATGTCGTGGTTGCCCGGCACGCTCAAGACAGGCGCNTTGATCCNGNCGATAAAGGCCCGCGCCGCACGATATTCCTTTTCCCTNGCNCGTTGGGTCAGATCGCCCGAGATGATCACCANATCNGNGTCATAGCCGTTCACGGCCTCCANCAAGGGCATAAGAAGGTCGGGCCGGTCCTTGCCGAANTGCAGGTCGGATAGGTGGATCAAGCGGCTCATCGCACGTCCTTTCCAGAGGCNCGNGGGACGAAAATATGGATGGGAGAGGTNGCACGGGTNAGCCTANAGGGGCCCTTCATNACCGCAATCTCNCCNTCCCGCGCGACATATCGTTTGCGCTGTTTCATGCGTATTTCGATCTCGGACCCGCAGAGCATTTCATAATCGGTATGATGTTTTGCCATGCCTGTGGCCAAGGCCACCGCATGGCGCAGCAGGCCAAAGCGGTAGGTATCTGGGGCGACCAGCAGCACCATATCGCCGTGCGCGATACAGTCTTGCCCGGCCAGACCCATTTGATCCAATTGAAAGGCGTTGTTGACGGCAAATACAAGCGGGGTGCGGAGCTCGGTCTCTTTGCCGTCGACCACGATGGTCAGCTTGAGCGACGTGCGAAAATCTATCAAGGCTTTGATCACCGACCAATAAGCGGCGATCCGACTGCGGCCCCAGCGGCGATAGATGCCCTCCCGTGTCTTGAGGATCGCCGGGTAGGCGCCGATGCTGGCATTGTTCAAAAAGGTCTCACCGTTGATCGTCGCCACATGCACCGCGCGGCTTTCGCCGCCTGCGATGACATCAACCGCCTCTTGAAGATCTTCTGGGATGCCCATCGACCGCGCGAAATAGTTGAAGGTGCCCTGCGGGATGATGCCAAGCGGGCGGTCCTGATCCTTCATGGCCGAGGACACGCCAGAGATCGTGCCATCCCCCCCGGCCACGGCAATGATGCCTTCGGCCATAGACAGGGCTTGGCGAGCCGCACTGGCTGGGTCATTCCGTCTGTCGATGTGAATAAATTCCGCCGTGACCCCATGCCGCGCAAAGGCGGCTTGTATGGTCCTTTCGGCTTGGTCACCGTTTTGACGGCCCGAACCGCGGTTCAGGATGACAATAGCGCGCTTCGATGACATAAAATCCCCTGCCAAATGCTCAGGGGAAACGCGGTGGAACGCCTATTTGTTCACCTAAATAGGCGTTCCGCGCAGATTTTTCAGACTGGTCTGCCTTCGAAAATCTTACCGTCGACTCGAACAGCCATGCGACCGCCCGCCAACATTTTTACAAAAATACCCTGAACGTAAATGGAACTTCCGATTGCGATGGTTCTCAACATGTCGGCACCCTTTCATACAGATGTTACAACTCTGCCTCAGGATGGTGCGCTTTGGGTTAAAAAATCCGCAACATGCTGAGTGATTGGTGATCACTAGTGCAATTCTGCCACTCTAGGCTAGAGCCAATCACGCAATATTGATATGAGCGGCACGTCTGCTTCGGGCATCGGATAGCCGCGCATTTCATTAGGACGTACCCATTTCAAGGTCTGCCCTTCGCGCGACACCGGGGTGCCGCCCCACTTGCGGCAGGCAAAAAGCGGCATCAGCAGATGAAAATCACTGTAGCTATGGCTGGCAAAGGTCAGCGGCGCGAGACAGGATGCCCATGTCTCGATCCCCAACTCTTCGTGCAACTCCCGGATCAACGCCGCCTCTGGCGTTTCACCGGGTTCGATTTTGCCGCCGGGAAACTCCCATAGGCCCGCCATTGGCTTACCTTCGGGCCGCTGTGCCAAAAGCACGCGGCCATCAACGTCGATCAAAGCGGCGGCAGACACGAGCACTGTCTTCATCGGATCAGGACCGGTAGTCGGCGTTAATGTCGATGTAGCCGTGGGTAAGGTCACAGGTCCAGACGGTGCAGCGTCCTTCGCCGAGGCCCAGATCAACGCCGATGACGACATTCTGACCCTTCATATGGGCGGCGGCATCCTCTTCGGAATAGTCGGGGCTGCGCCAGCCGTCGCGGGCGACTTCGATGTCCCCAAAGCGGATCGACAGGCGGTCG
>NZSX01000029.1 GCA_002703405.1 Sulfitobacter sp.
CCACCCTGTCGGGCACCTGCCATTTGGCGATCTGATCCTCAAAAACCTTGAGGATATCCGCCTCTGACGGATCGGCCCCATCGGCCTTCACGGCAATTAAGACCGGGCGCTCGTCCCATTTGGGATGCGTCGCGCCGATCACCGCGGCGTCGACGAGATCGGGATGGGAGATGGCGATATTCTCCAACTCGACCGAGCTGATCCATTCGCCGCCCGATTTGATGATATCCTTGGCACGGTCACGGATGGTGATATAGCCGTCCTTGTCCATCGTCGCGATATCGCCAGTGTCGAACCAGCCATCGCGCAGGGTGCTGTCGCGGTCGGATTGATAATAGGCGTCCAATATCCAATGACCGCGCGTGACCAGCGCCCCTTGGGTTTCGCCGTCATGGGGCAGCGGCTTGCCTTCGTCGTCCCAAATCTCAAGCTCAACACCAAAGACCGGGCGGCCTTGGTTCTCGCGTAGCTTGTGCTGGGCGTCTTCGGGCAATTCACCATGTTTTGCCAAGGGTTTGTTGACGCTGCCCACCGGCGACATCTCGGTCATGCCCCAAGCGTGGATCGTTTCAACGCCATAGTTTTCGCGGAAGGTCTTGATCATCGACGGCGGACAGGCCGAACCGCCGACCACCGTGCGCTCAAGGCTCGTGAGCTCGCTGCCCGACTTCTTGGCCGCCGCGAGCAGCCCCTGCCAGATCGTCGGCACGCCAAGCGCCAAGGAAACACGGTAGGTGTCGATCAGGCCAACTAGCGACGCCCCATCAAGGTTCGGCCCCGGCAGTACCATCCGCGCGCCGGTCATGGCGCTGGCATAGGGGCAGCCCCAAGCGTTGACGTGGAACATGGGCACCACCGCCATGACGATATCCCGCGCAGAGATGGCAATGCTGTCGGCCATGTTGATGCCGAAGGAATGCAGCACGGTCGAGCGGTGAGAATAGAGCACGCCCTTGGGGTTGCCCGTGGTGCCGGAGGTGTAGCACAGGCTCGACGCGGTGTTCTCATCCAGATTGGGCCAGTCGAAACCGGCATTTCCTGAGGCCACCAACTCGTCGTAGAAAATCAGCCCCGGCAGCGCCTCGGCGGCCTCGGCATCAGGGCCGGACATCAACACGAGATACTTGAGATGCTCCAGCTTGTCGCGGATTGCGGCGACCAGAGGCACGAAGGTCTTGTCGATGAACAGCACCTCATCCGCCGCGTGATTGAGGATATAAATCAGTTGATCGGCAAAGAGACGGGGGTTGATCGTATGGCAGACAAAGCCCGCGCCGGAGGTGCCAAAGTAGATCTCCAAATGCCGGCGGTTGTTCCACGCGATGGTCCCGCAGCGCGCCTGCGGTGACAGCCCCAAATCGGTCAGGGCCGAGCCCAAGCGCCGCGCGTTCTCGGCCACCTTGCCCCAGTTGGTTTCCTCAACCCCGCCCGTGGTCGAAACCGAGATAATCTCCCCCTCGGGGTGGTAGCGTTCGGCATGGGCAATCAAGCTTGAGATCAGCAGCGGCTGCGACATCATTTGGCCAAGCATAATGGGGATCCTCCAATCATTTGCTTTGAGACTGTCCAAAGGTCAGGACAGTTGCAAGCCTTCCCCTCCGGCAAGTTGAAATCGGCAACGATAGACAGCAAAATAGAGCGCGCAGGCGGGGTTTGCCTGCGCGGTTTTTCCATCAACTCTGGATGCAGTCCCTAGTCGCGATGCTGGTGGATATAGCCGATCAACGCGGCGGTGGAGCCATCCTTACCCTCGGCGGAGACCTCTCCTTCGACCAGCGGCTGGAGCGACTTGGCCAATTCCTTGCCCAGTTCCACGCCCCATTGATCGAACGAGTTAATGCCGAGGATCACCCCCTCGACAAAGACGCGATGCTCATAAAGCGCGATGATCTGGCCCAGGGTGAACGGATCAAGTGTTTCATAAGCCAGCGTGGTTGAGGGCCGGTTGCCGGGAAAAACGCGGTGACGTGCTTGGCGCTCAAGCTCATCGCCCGACAGCCCGGCATCGTGCATGATGGCCCGCGCTTCTTTCAATGACCGCCCGCGCATCAGCGCTTCGGATTGGGCGAGGCAATTGGCGATCAGCAGGTCGTGGTGATGCTGCAAGTCAGGCTCATGCCCCTTGGCCGCAACCAGAAACTCGCAAGGAATCACACGGGTGCCTTGGTGGATCAACTGATAGAAAGCGTGCTGGCCATTGGTGCCTGCCGCCCCCCAGACCACCGGGCCGGTGTGGCGCGGGCTGTCAGAGCCGTCCATCTGCACGCCCTTGCCGTTCGATTCCATCTCAAGCTGTTGCAGGTAGTCGGGCAGCATCTCAAGCCGTTGGTCATAGGGCAGCACCGCACGTGTGGCATGGCCGCAGATTTGGTTGTGCCAGATGCCCACCAGCGCCAGAAGGATCGGCATATTTTCAGCCGGATCGGCGGCGCAGAAATGGCGGTCCATCTCCTGCGCGCCGCGCAGGAAGCTGTCAAAGGCCTTGGGGCCAATGGCGATCATCAGCGAAAGGCCAATGGGCCCCCAGACGGAATAGCGCCCACCGACCCAATCCTCAAAGCCGAAGACCTGCGCGGGGTCGATCCCAAACTCGGCGGTCTTGTCATCAGCGGTGCTGAGGGCTGCGAATTGCGCAGCCGGGTCACCGCCATGGTCCTGCATCCACGCCCGCGCGGTGCGCGCGTTGGTCATGGTCTCAATGGTGGTAAAGGTCTTGGAGGCGACGATCACCAAGGTCGTCTTGGCATCCAGCCCCCGCAGCGTATCGGCGATATGCGCGCCATCGACGTTGGAGACGAAATGGCAGCGCGGCCCATCGTGATAGGGCGTCAGTGCGCGGGTTGCCATGGCGGGGCCAAGGTCCGAGCCGCCGATCCCGATATTGACCACATCCGTGATGTCGCCGCCGCGCACCTGATCGGCAAAGCTGCGCATCCGCGCCAGCGTGTCGCGGACCTGCGGCATGACATCTTCGCCCGCCACCTCGACCGGCCCGCCATCAAGGTTGCGCAGAGCCGTGTGCAATACTGCGCGGCCTTCGGTTTCATTGATCGGCGCGCCCGCGAACATCGCATCGCGACGCTCAGTGACCTTGGCGTTTTCTACCAGCTGCAACAGCGCCGCGCGGGCATCGGCGTCAATATTGGTCTTTGCGTAGTCAAACAGCATGTGCTGCGTGCGGAGCGAGAAATCCTCGGCGCGGTTCGGGTCATCGAACAGCGCGGTTATCTTGCGGTCCGCCACGGCGTTTTGCCGCTCTTGAAGGTCTTGCCAAATGCTCATCATGCCGCCCAGTAAACTTCGGTTTCATCCAGCACCGCTGCGATCGGCGCCTCATCGGGGGAAAGCCCCTGCGCGCGCTCAAGGGCGGCGCGTTTCTCTTCCCCGAAAATCACGAGATGTTTGTTCAGCGCCCCATCCAAGACATGCGCAGGAAGCGTGACCCGCGCGGTGGGCTGCCCCTCGGGGTAGACCGGGCACAGCAGTGGCGCATCAGCGGCCAAGGCGTCAGGCAGACCGGGGTCGCCGGGGAAAAGCGATGCAGTATGCATGTCATCGCCCATGCCAAGCAGCAGCACAGAGATCGGCATATGGCTGGCCAGACTGGGGGCCACGGCCTCTGCCCCTTCGCCCGGCGACAGACCAGCACGGAAAAAGGGGATGAACCGTGCCGCGGCAGCGCGGTCGTTCAACAGATGCTCGCGCACCAGACGTGCGTTCGACAGCGGATCATGCTCATCGACCCAGCGTTCATCGGTCAGCATCACATCCACCCGGTCCCAATCCAGATCGGTGGCACTGAGCATTTCAAAGATCGGCCCGGGGGTAGAGCCGCCCGGCACCGCGAAAGACACGCGGTCATTGCCCGAAAGCGCCGATTTCAGCTTGCCCGCCAGTTTGTTGGCGACATTCATCACCAGCATTTCGCGGTCCGCATATTCGATGATGTTCATGGGGATACCTTTCGCCATTCACGGCCATCGCGCCGCATCATTTCTGTCGCATCCGTCGGCCCGGCAGAGCCGCTGTCATAGGGTTTGGGCACGTCGTGACGGGCCTCCCAGCCTTGGATGATCGGATCGGTCCAGGCCCAGGCGGCCTCGACCTCGTCGTCGCGCATGAACAATGTCTGGTTGCCCCGGATCACGTCCATGATAAGCCGCTCATAGGCATCGACCTGATCGCCCCCATCGGGGCCAAGCGCTTCGGCAAAGGTCATGTCGAGCGGCACATCGACCAGACGCATGCCCCCCGGCCCCGGTTCCTTGATCGTCACGCCAAGGGTGATGCCTTCGTTCGGTTGCAGGCGGATCGACAGCACATTGCGGTGGCGGCCTGCGTCTTCGGCAAAGATCGAATGCGGCGTGTCCTTGAAAACCACGGTGATTTCGCTGGATCGCGCCACCATGCGTTTGCCGGTGCGCAGATAAAACGGCGTGCCATGCCAGCGCCAATTGCTGATATGGGCCTTGAGCGCCACGAAACTCTCGGTCCGCGAGCGTGGATTGCCGACGGCATCTCGATAGCTGGGGGCCTCTTCCTCATTGCCCTCTTCGGCCTCATACTGGCCACGGACAAGATGATGTGGCAACACCGGGTCAAGCGCACGGATCACCTTAAGTTTTTCATCACGCACCGCATCGGGGTCGAAACGCGCGGGCGGCTCCATCGCGATCAGACACAAAAGCTGCATCAGGTGGTTTTGCACCATGTCCCGCATCGCACCGGATTTGTCATAGTATTCCCCACGCCCGCCGACGCCAACAGTCTCGGCCACGGTGATTTGGATGTGGTCGACATATTGGCGGTTCCACAAAGGCTCGAACAGCATATTGCCGAAACGCACGGCCATGAGGTTTTGCACCGTCTCTTTGCCGAGATAGTGATCGATCCGNTAGATCTGCTGNTCTTTNAAATAGGTNGCCAATGTCGCGTTNAGCGCGCGCGCACTCTCCAGATCGCGNCCAAAGGGNTTNTCNACNACAATNCGNCATTCCNCGCCCGCCATGCCCCATTGCTGCAACCGTTCCGCCAGATCGCCGAAAAGCCCCGGCGCGACGGAGAAGTAATAGACCTCGATCCGGTCCTTGCCGGACATCAGGTCTTGCAGCTCGGCCCAGCCGGTCTCTCCGCGTGCGTCAATGGCGACATAGTCGAGCTTGGCCAGAAAGGCATCGAGGTTGTCGCAGGCGTCCTTGCCGCCGAACTCTTCGATCGCTTCGGCCACCATCTCGCGGTAGCCTGCGGCGTCCATCTCGGTCCGCGCGGCNCCGATGATCCGCGCTTCTTCGGGCATTTGGCCCGCACAATAACGGCGGTATAGACCGGGCAAAATCTTGCGNCGGGCCAGATCNCCGGTGCCGCCAAAGATGACCAGATCGAAAGGGTCGACAGGGATAACACGCGAAACCATTGATCAATCCTTGTCTGTGCGAGATAGCAGAGTTAGCGCAAACATACTTATTTTNACCCAGTTCACAAGACTGTGCGCCCCGCNNCTTGGACTTTTNNGCAGGGTCGCAATAGCTTACCACAACTGGATAGGAACANACGGGATCACGCAAGGACCAATCATGAAAGATATCGCGCAAGCAAACGAGGGCAAGTTCCANAACCCGGCGGTGACCGCCAAGGGGGAACCACGCGCCACCGTAGCCCTGCGCGGCGCGGAGACGCTGTGGTTCAACACTGGCACCCTGTGCAATATCGAATGCGTGAACTGCTATATTGCCTCAAGCCCCAAGAATGACGCGTTGGTCTATATCACCGCCGATGAAGTGCGCGATTACCTTGATCAAATCGTCGAGCGNGACTGGCCGGTNCGCGANATCGCCTTTACCGGNGGCGAGCCCTTCATGAACCCGCAGATGNTNGAGATCACCGAAGCCTCACTGGCGCGCGGCTATGAGGTGTTGATCCTTACTAACGCCATGCGCCCGATGATGCGCAAATCGGTGCAAAACGGTCTGTTGCGNCTGCGCGATGCCTATCCCGGCAAGATGACCTTTCGTATCTCCGTCGATCACTACCGCCGCGATCTGCATGACGCNGAGCGCGGTGAAGGCGCTTTTGACAAGACGCTGCTCGGCATGGAATGGCTGCGCGACAATGGGTTCCGCATGGCCGTGGCNGGGCGCTCGATCTTTGCCGATAGCGATGCCGANAGCCGCGCGGGCTATGCCGCCTTTTACGCNNAGCACGGCTTTGACATCGACGCCCAAGACCCCGGCATGACCGTNCTTTTCCCTGAGATGGACGAANCCGTTGAAGTNCCAGAGATNACNACCGCCTGCTGGGGCATCTTGGATATTTCGCCAAATGCGGTGATGTGCTCTTCCTCTCGTATGGTGGTCAAACGCAAAGGCGCTGAGAAGCNTGCCGTGCTGGCCTGCACCNTGCTGCCCTANGACCCGGAGTTCGAGCTTGGCACGACCTTGGCCGAGGCGGAGCGTGATGTGGCNTTGAACCACCCNCACTGTGCAAAGTTCTGTGTCTTGGGCGGGGCNAGCTGTTCGGCNTGACGCCCCTGCCCTTTGGATGGCTGCCNTTTGGCTNAATGTAGCGTGAACTCGCCCACTTGGTTCTGCCACTCNCCGGGACCGATNAGNTTNCGATGNGTGAAACGGACCGAATGCAGCGGCCCATCCAGTTCCGCGCGCCAGAATTCGACGAATTCGAANAGGCGCGGATGGTCTGGCGCGATNTCGTANTCCTGCCAGATATAGCTGTTCAGNACATGACTATAGTCGGGCATATGATANAAGAACTCTGCCGTGGTCAGCCCGTAACCTTTCAGCATCATTTCGGTTTCACTGCGGGGCATGTTGCGCCTCCTTTGCTGCCTCTGTATGACAAGTTTGCGCGGTGAGAATTACTTTTCAATGAAAACAGCATGTTGGCACTTGAGCCAGAGTGCTGCCAGTGCGTTTCGGCCACAGCCATTGCACCTGATATGCCCCGTCTGCTATAGAAAACCCCAAGATATAGAACCATAAAAATGGTGGGCAAAATACGTGACCGATACGCCGGATACCCCTGAAAACGCAGACGAAAAGCCCATCTTTCACGGGCCGTCGGTGACCATCGAACACGAGATGCGCACGTCCTATCTGGACTACGCGATGAGCGTGATCGTCAGCCGCGCGATTCCCGATCTGCGCGACGGTCTGAAACCGGTGCACCGCCGCATCCTTTATGCGATGCATGAGACCGGCAATACGCATGAGAAAGCCTACCGCAAATCTGCCCGTCCGGTGGGCGATGTCATGGGCCAGTACCACCCGCATGGCGATAGTGCGATTTATGACGCGCTGGTGCGGATGGCGCAGGATTTCTCCATGTCGCTGCCGCTCTTGGACGGTCAGGGCAACTTCGGTTCGATGGACGGGGATAACCCGGCGGCGATGCGTTACACCGAGGTGCGCATGGACAAGCCGGCCGCCTATCTATTGGCGGACATCGACAAGGAAACCGTGGATTTCCAAGACAACTATGATGGCAAGCAGCAGGAACCGACTGTCCTGCCCGCGCGCTTTCCCAACATGCTGGTCAATGGCGCGGGCGGTATCGCCGTCGGCATGGCAACCAACATCCCGCCGCACAACCTTGGTGAGGTGATCGACGCTTGCCTCGCGCTGATTGACGACCCGGACCTCACCTCTGAGCAGTTGATCGACTACGTCCCCGGCCCCGATTTCCCGACAGGTGGCATCATGCTGGGGCGTTCCGGCGCGCGCAAAGCCTACCTTGAGGGGCGTGGCAGCGTGGTGATCCGCGCCAAAACGCGGGTTGAAGAAATCCGCAAAGACCGCTGGGCCATCGTCATCGACGAGATCCCCTATCAGGTCAACAAGGCCTCGATGATCGAAAAGATCGCCGAACAGGTCCGTGACAAGAAAATCGAGGGCATTTCCCACGTTCAGGACGAAAGCGACCGCAACGGCGTGCGCGTGGTGGTCGAATTGAAACGCGACGCAACTGCCGAAGTGGTAATGAACCAGCTTTACCGTTTCACGCCGATGCAGACCTATTTCGGCTGCAACATGCTGGCCCTGAACGGGGGCCGCCCCGAGCAACTGACGCTTCGCAAGTTCCTCAGCTACTTCATTGACTTCCGCGAAGAAGTTGTTGCCCGCCGCACCGCCTATCTGCTGCGCAAGGCGCGCGAACGCAGCCACATCCTTTGTGGTCTGGCCGTGGCCGTCACCAACATCGACGAGGTTGTCGCCACCATCCGTGCCTCTGCCGACGCGGCTGAGGCACGCGAAAAGCTGATGACCCGTCGCTGGCCCGCCGAAGATATCCTGCCCTATATCGCGTTGATCGACGATCCGACCCATACCGCGAATGACGATGGCACCTATAACCTTTCCGAGGCGCAGGCCCGCGCGATCCTTGAACTGCGTCTGCAGCGCCTGACCCAGATCGGCGTCAAGGAAGTCACCGACGAGCTGGAAGAGTTGGCCGGTAAGATTAAGGAATATCTCGAAATTCTCGGCTCCCGTGAGCGCATCCTCGGCATCATCTCGGACGAGCTGCGCGAGGTGCGCGAACAATTCGCCGTGCCGCGCCGGACAGAGATCGTCGACTGGTCGGGCGACATGGACGACGAAGACCTCATCGCGCGCGAAGATATGGTCGTGACCGTGACTTCCGGCGGCTACATCAAACGCACTCCGCTGGCCGACTTCCGCGCGCAGCGCCGGGGCGGCAAGGGTGTTTCAGGCATGCAGACCAAGGAAGAGGATGTCGTCACCAACCTCTTCGTTGCCAATACCCATACGCAGCTTTTGTTCTTCACCACCGATGGCATGGTTTACAAGCTGAAGACATGGCGCCTTCCGCAGGGGGCCCGCACCGCCAAGGGCAAGGCCATCGTGAACATTCTGCCCATACCCACCGGGGTCTCCATCGCCGCGATTATGCCCGTGGACCGGGATGAGAAGGATTGGGACGACCTACAGGTGATCTTTGCCACCTCCGCCGGGACGGTGCGGCGCAACAAGCTGTCGGATTTCACCAACGTGAAGTCCAACGGCAAGATCGCGATGAAGTTCGAAGGCGAACACGAGGGCACCACGCTGATCAACGCGCGCATCGCCTCGAACGATGATGACGTGATGCTGGTCACCGACGCGGGCCGCGCGATCCGCTTCCCGGCGACCGACGTGCGGGTCTTCAACTCGCGCAATTCCGTCGGTGTGCGCGGCATCCGTTTGGGCGAAGGAGATAACCTCGTCTCCATGTCCGTGATCCGGCACTTCGAGGCAAGCTCGGAAGAACGTGTCGCCTATCTTAAACAGCGCCGCTTGATGGCCGGGCTGACCGATGACGACAGCAGCGACGACGAGGAAGAGCAGGTTCAAGCCGGGCAGCTCAGCACCGAACGCTATGCGGAAATGTCAGCAGCCGAAGATCTGATCCTGACAATCACCGCCAAGGGCGCGGGCAAGGTTTCCTCGGCCCATGATTACCCGGTCCGCGGCCGCGGCGGCATGGGTGTGACCGCTTGGACCAAGGCAATGGCCCATGGCCCTATCGTCGCCTGTTTCCCGGTGGAAATGTCCGATCAGGTGATGCTCGCAACTTCCAAAGGCCAGTCGATCCGCGTGCCGGTTGAAGGGATTTCCTTCCGCTCGCGCAGCGCAGGCGGCGTGAAGGTGTTCAGCACAGGCAAGAACGAGGAAGTCGTCAGCGTCGCTTGGATCGCCGATCAGGGCAACGAAGAGGAAGAAGGCGAAGCCGAAGATGGAAGCAGCGCCGCTGAATAATCAGTGGCCGCGCCGCCCCCTGCGCAAAAACGTGGGGGGCGTTTTTTTTCGACAGACTATCCAGCAATAAAAAAACCCCCGCGCTATCAGCGCGGGGGTTTTTCCAACCTAAGCTTTCGTTAAGGCTTAGTTGGTAGTCGTTGTTGTAGTCGAAGAGGAGGAGCCCGACGCGATCGCAATCAGGACCAGAGCCGCACCGGCAGCGGCAGCGCCACCACCCAGGCCAGCGCCCGCTTCGAAGAGACCGGCGCCATCAGCACGAACGCAAACACGTGCGGTGTTGCCGTCTACTGTTACTGGATTCGGCTTACAGTTGTAAATAACGCCGTTAGCGCCCTGAACCTGAAGCGAATAGACGCTATCGTCCGATGCGCCAAGAACAGCTGCCTGTGTTGTCGTTTGGGCGAATGCAGCACCCGAAAGAGCGATAGTCGCCGCCACCGTTGCAAGAATTTTCACGTCTAGGTACTCCTGTATCTCGTCAAATTTTAAACTCACTGCACCATCGCATATAAACGAGAGCAGCGCAAAGGCGAAATGTTAAGGCATAGTTAAGAACCAAAGCAGTGCCCGCTGTTTAGGCAACCCCGTCAACGCTCGATTGTTCCCGGTCTTGCATGCTTAAATATTGTACAAATCTCTGAACTTATTCTCCAGATAAGTCAGCAAAGGCGCCTCCGTCGGCGGCTTTCCGCAAGCCCGCGCGATCACCTCTCCCGGCTCGTAGAGCCCGCCGTGCTGCTGCACGTTCTCGCGAAGCCATGCGGTTGCCGTGCTTGTATCTCCTCTCGCCAAGGCTTCATCAAGATCAGGTACCGCTTTCTGCAGTGCCTCATGAAGGCATCCCGCATAGACATTGCCGAGGCTGTAGGTTGGGAAATACCCTAATAGTCCGACCGACCAATGGACATCCTGCAAGACCCCGTTTGAGGGACGGTCAACCGCGTAGCCGAAATCGGCCTCGAACCGATCGTTCCATGCGGCCTCCAACCCGTCGACCTGCAGATCGCCCGACATCAGCGCCCGTTCAAGGTCGAACCGCAGCAGGACATGAAGGTTATATTGCAGCTCGTCAGCCTCGGTCCGGATGAAGCCATCCGACACGCGGTTGACGATTCTGTAAAATGTCTCGGCATCCGGCACGCCAAAGTCGCCGTAGACAGCCGTCATCTCGCCGTAGAGCCATCCGGTGAAGGCGCGGCTGCGGCCGATTTGGTTTTCATAGATTCGGCTTTGGCTTTCATGCACCCCCATCGACACCCCGCGCCCCAGCGGGGTCAGCAGGTAGGCGCTGTCGATTCCCTGTTCATAGGCGGCGTGGCCAACCTCATGCACGGTGGAGTAAAAGCAGTTGAACGGGTCAAGCGCATTGGTCCTTGTGGTGATCCGGACGTCCAAACCTGAGCCCGAGGAGAAAGGATGCACCGCCTTGTCGATGCGCCCGGTGGCCAGATCATAGCCAAAGCGCCGCGCCAGTTTGGCGGTCAGGGTCATCTGCGCCGCTTCGTCGAAAACCCCTTCCAGCACCGGTGGCGCTTCGGCCTCCCGCACGGCGGCGCGCAGTTCGGCCAACTTCGGGCGCAGCGCGCCGAACATGGCTTCGAGGTCCGCCGCCGTGGTGCCGGGCTCATAGTCTTCTAGCATCGCATCGTAGATACCGATATCGCGCCCCTCGGCCAGCGCGGCCCCCTCTTCCCGTTTGAGGGCAATCACTTCTTTCAAGGTAGGAGCGAAGGCCGCGAAATCGTCGGCGGCACGGGCCTCGGCCCATGTGCCTTGGGCCGCGGAGGTGACACGGGCGATCCGCGCCGCCAAATCGGCGGGAACACGGGTGGCACGGTCAAAATCGCGTTTGATGTGGCGCAGGTTGGCCTGCCCCACCGCGTCCAGACCCGCCGTTTCGATACGGCCCAGCCAATCGGCGATACGCGGGTCGAAGCGGCGGGCGTGCAGCACGCTTTCCATCG
>NZSX01000030.1 GCA_002703405.1 Sulfitobacter sp.
TGCCACTGCGACGGGCGATTTCGCAGAAACCCTGAAGGTCGACGGCCATCTGGTCCTCAACCGGCTGGAGTTCGAGACCGGCACCTCCGCGCTTGGCCCCGGCCCCTTTGCCACACTTGAGCGGCTTGCCGAGTTGCTCAAGGCCGAGCCGGATCTGCGCGTGGCGCTGGTGGGGCATACCGACGCGGTGGGCAGTCTGGATGCCAACACCGCCCTGTCGCGCAGACGGGCCGAGGCGGTG
The DNA here is from genome assembly GCA_002703405.1 of Sulfitobacter sp. GTDB lineage: Bacteria > Pseudomonadota > Alphaproteobacteria > Rhodobacterales > Rhodobacteraceae > Sulfitobacter. The sequence continues at coordinate 242 of NZSX01000030.1, forward strand.
CGGGACCGATTGGTGCAGAGCTATGACGTAGCCCCCGGCCGGGTCGAGGCGCAGGGTGCCGGCTATCTCGCGCCGCGGGCCAGCAACCTAACCGAAGCGGGCCGCGAGCAGAACCGCCGGGTTGAGGTGGTGGTGCTCTCTGCCGAGTAGGCTATTTCGTGACCGTCATCTGGGTGGCCAGCAGCAGGTTCGTCTCGCTGGAACTCACCCCCTGAATGCGGCGGATTTGGCCCAGCACGCTGTCCAACTCTTCGACGGTTTCGGTCCCCGTCTCGACAATCAAATCCCATTTGCCATTGGTCGCATGGATCGCCTGCACGGCGGGCATGCCCGCGAGGATACGCTTGATCCGGTCGGTGCCCGCCCCTTCGATGGCCAAGAGCGTATGGCCCCGGATCGGGCTGTGGCGCATGTCTTCTTTCAGGATCAGCGTAAAGCCCAAGATCGCGCCGGAACTGACCAGACGTTCGACCCGCGCGCGGACCGTCACCCGCGACAGGCCCGTGGTGGCCGCCAGCGCGGAATAGGACATGCGTGCGTCGCGGCGCAGTTCTGCGATGATCTTATTGTCGATCTCGTCCATGGGGGATCCCGTTNGCTTTGTTGAATAGGGTTTACGGCAGCGCGGGCAAGCTGGCCAGCCTTTGGGGATGCGCAATTGACGGCGGCGGGGAAACCCATAATCTGCCGCGGAAAGGATTTCCTCCATGCAAAGCCGCGCGCCCCTGTTCACACCGGTCCTGATGGTCGGTTGTATCATCATCATGGTCAGCTTCGCCGTGCGGGCCTCCTTCGGTGTTTTCCAAATCCCGATTGCAGAGGAATTTGCATGGGCGCGGAGCGAATTTTCCCTCGCCATCGCGATCCAGAACCTTGCATGGGGCATCGGTCAGCCGATCTTTGGCGCGTTGGCCGAAAAGATCGGCGACCGAAAGGCGATCATCATCGGCGCGGTGGTCTATGCGGTGGGGCTGCTTTTGTCGGCCAATTCCGCCACTCCGATAGAGCATCAGACCTATGCTTGGCTGGTGGGGTTCGGCATCGCGGGCACGGGTTTTGGCGTGATCTTGGCCGTGGTGGGCCGCGCCGCGTCGGACGAGAACCGCTCCATGTCGCTGGCCATCGCCACGGCGGCGGGCAGTGCGGGGCAGGTCTTTGGCGCGCCGGTGGCAGAGTGGATGCTNAGCTTCATGTCGTGGCAGATGACCTTTGTCAGCTTCGCGGGCGTGATCCTTGCGATGCTGCTGACCCTGCCGATGATGCGCGCGCCCGCGATGGCCAGCCGGGCCGAGCTTGAGGAGTCGATGGGCCAGATCCTCGGCAAAGCCTTCCGCGACCCGTCCTATACGCTGATCTTTCTGGGCTTCTTCTCCTGCGGGTATCAACTCGCCTTCATCACCGCGCATTTCCCGGCCTTCGTGACCGAGATGTGCGGCCCAATCTTGGCCGGGGGTGTGCTGCACAACATCGGCATCACCACCACCTCGGCGCTTGGCGCGGTGGCGATCTCGCTCATCGGGCTCGCCAATATCGCGGGCACCTTGCTGGCGGGCTGGGCGGGCAAGCGTTATTCCAAAAAGTACCTGCTGGCGGGGATTTACGTTGGGCGCACGGTGATCGCAGCGGCCTTTATCATGTTTCCGATCACCCCGGTGACGGTGATCCTATTCTCGGTCGGCATGGGCGCGCTTTGGCTGGCGACGGTGCCGCTCACGTCGGGTCTCGTCGCGCATATCTACGGACTGCGCTATATGGGCACGCTTTATGGGATCGTCTTTTTCAGCCACCAGTTGGGCAGCTTCCTCGGCGTGTGGCTGGGTGGACGGATGTATGACATCTATGGCAGCTACACNGGCGTCTGGTGGGTCGGTGTGGCCGTGGGGGCGTTTAGCGCCATCGTGCACCTGCCGATCCGCGAGAAACGGTTGGAGGGGCTGGTGACCGCTTAACGCGCCCGCCANCGCTCAAGGATGTGGCGCGCGGTCATCAGGTCCANATGCGCGCCGCCGCCGTTCTTGAACAGGGTAATTTCATCNTCGCNTTGGCGGGTGAANNCCNCNAGGTCGTAGTAATCCGCNATNAGNTGGTCGCGGGTGANNGTGCCTGCNTCAAGCGGNATGTTGATTTCGCCGATATGGCCGATCGTGGTGTCGAAGCTGTCGACAAAGACCCGCGNNCGCAGCAGCGCCGNGTCGTCNACCTCNCGCATGTCGGGGCGGTAGGCACCGATGAGGTCGATATGCTGGCCGGGTTGCAGCCAGTCGCCCNTGATNAGCGGGTCGGTCGACATGGTGGCGGAGGTCACGATATCGGCGGCACGGACGGCCTGCTCCAGATCGGTCGCTACGTTGATCTTTAGCTCAGCCGCCATGGCTTCTGCGTTCTTCGCGGTACGGTTCCAGACCGTGATACGGGCCTGCGGGAAGGCGGCGGAATAGGCGGCGTGCAGGGCGCGGCCTTGGGTGCCCGCGCCGACGATCAGGATGTTCTCGCTGTCGGGTCGCGCCAGCCGCCGCGCGGCCAGCAGGCTGTCACCAGCGGTTTTCCATTTGGTGACGAGGTGGAAATCCACGATCGCGGCGAGCGTGCCGGTTTCGTCATCAAAGAGGGACACGCCGCCGTTGACCATCGGTACCTCGCGGTCGGGATTGCCGGGGAAGATCGTGGCGGATTTCACCGCGATGCCCAGCCCGTTGATCCACGCCGCGCGGCTGAGTAGCGTGTCCTTGCCGCGATAGAGGAAAGTGTCGCCAATCTCGGCCTTGGGCAGGTCATGGCCCGTGGCCAGCGCGTCGGTCAGGGCGATCCAATCCAGCAGCGCTTCGCCTTCGTCGAAGGAGATGTTGGGGATGTCGGTCATGCGGCCTCCTCCCGGTTTAGCACTCCGGCGGCGACAAGACGGTCGGCCCAGCCCTGTGGCCCGGTGAAATGGTGCGTTTGCCAACCGCGCGCGGCGGCGGCGGCGATATTGTCGGCGCGGTCGTCGGTGAACAGTAGCGCTTCGGGCGGCAGCCCGCTGCCCTGCTCCACGGCTTCATAAATCGACGGCGCGGGTTTGATCATGCCAAGGTGGCCGGAAATGAAATCACGGTCGAACTCGCGCAGAAAGGGGTAGTGCGTGGCGGCAAGATCATAGCTTTGGATGCCAAAATTGGTGAGCGAGAAGACCGGCACGCCGCGCGCCTGGAGTGCTTTCATCAGCCGCAGGGAGTGGTCGATCACCGGGGCGGCCATGTCGATCCAGCGGTCATGCCAGAGGCGGATTTCATCGCGCCAGTCGGGCGTCGCCTCGGCCATTGCATAGATCGTGTCGCGGAAGTTTTCGCCGCTGTCGACGCGGTCGTTCATGCCGTGCAGATCGACGGCATCGAACATGGCGCGGCGGCGGTCTGCGCCGATGACGCTGTCGTAGAAGCGTTCGGGTTGCCATTCGATCAATACGTTGCCGATGTCGAAAACGACCGCCTGAGGTGTCATATCACTTGCCCTATCAATTCCTAAACGCGGGGCTAACCCCGCGCTGCCGCGCGCAATTCCCGCTCCAATGCCTCTAGGAAGCGGGAGCGGTCGGCCTTTGTAAACCCCTTGCCGCCGCCTTGGCGAAAGGGGTCGGCGGCGCGCAGGTCGGTCATCAGATCGCGGGTGGCGAGCACGTTGCCGATATTGGCCTGCGTCAGCGCTTCGCCGTTGTGTTTCAGCACCCGCGCGCCCGCCTCGACGCATTTGGCGGCCAGTGGGATATCCCCCGTGACCACCACATCGCCGGGCCCGCAGCGGTCAGCGATCCACATGTCGGCGATGTCGGGCCCGTCAGGCACGATCACCACCTCGACCAGTGGGTTCTGCGACATGCGCAGGCCGCCGTTCGAGACGAGGAACATCTTGACCTTATGGCGGGTCGCCACCCGCTCGGCTTCGGCTTTGACGGGGCAGGCGTCGGCGTCGATGTAGAGCGCGGTCATGGCTTAACCCGCATAGAGCGCGTCGGCGTGGAAGGCGACGTGATCTTCCATAAAACTCGTCACGAAGAAGTAGCTGTGGTCATAACCGGGCTGCATGCGGAAGCTGCCTTGCTGGCGTTTGGCGGTCATGGCTTCGGCCAATGCTTCGGGTTTCAGCAGGTCGAGGAACTGGTCGCTGCCGCCTTGGTCGATCAGGATCGGCCCGTCGAAACCCTTTTCGCGCATCAGCAGGGTGCTGTCGTGTTTCGTCCAAGTGCTTTCATCCGACCCCAGATAGGCGCTGAGTTGCTTCTTGCCCCAATCGCTCGACGTAGGGTGGGTGATCGGCGCAAAGGCCGAGACCGAGAGGAACCGCCCCGGCAGGTTCATTGCCAAGGTCAGAGCGCCGTGGCCGCCCATTGAGTGCCCGGTGATGCCCTGCCGCTCCATATCGATGGCGAAGTTTTCAGCCAGCAAGCCGGGCAGTTCTTCGGCCAGATAGTCCCACATCTGGTAATGCGTCGCCCAAGGCTCCTGCGAGGCGTTCACATAGAACCCCGCGCCTTTGCCGAGGTCGTAAGCCTCATCATCCGCCACATCCTCGCCCCGCGGGGAGGTATCGGGGAAGACGACAGCGATGCCATGTTCCGCCGCCCAAAGCTGCGCGCCCGCCTTGGTCATCGCGTTCTCATGGGTGCAGGTCAGGCCCGAGAGATACCACAGCACCGGCACCGGGCCGTCTTGTGCTTCGGCGGGGAGGAAGAGGCCAAAGGTCATGTCGCAGCCGCAGGCGTCGGAGTTGTGGGAGTAAACCCCCTGCGTGCCACCGAAACAGGCGTTTTCCGAGATGGTTTTCATGGCAGCGTTCCTTTCGAACTTGAATGTGTCACAGGGCCGAAACCCAGCCTACGACAAGGCTGACGGTCACGATACTGACAGTGGTTGAGACGAGAATGGCGGCAGAGACCCGCTGAGGTGCTACGCCATAATGTTGGGCGAGCATATAGACATTGCCCGCCACCGGCAGTGCTGCGGCGGCGATGATGACCCCGGCTTTGTAGGGATCGACGCCGAAAAGAAACAGCGCACCAAAGGCCACGAAAAGCGGGTGCAGCACGAGTTTGCAAAAGGTCAGCCAGCCCGCGATCTCGATCCGCTCGGCGGATTTGGAAGCCAGCGACGCACCGATGGCAAAGAGCGCCCCGGGGGTGGCAGCCCCGCCGAGGATGGCGAGGAATTCGTTCAGCGGCACGGGGATCGGGATGCCGAAGCCGGACCAAAGGAAGCCCAGCGTGATGGCGACGATCATCGGGTTTTTCAGCAGCCCCAGCCCGACGATCTTGAGTGTCGCCAGCCGCAACTGCCCCTCGCGGGAGCCGGTGATCAGGATCACGATGAGGCTGGAAAAAATGATCATGTCGACGGTCAGCGCCAGCAGCACGGGGCCGATCGCCTCTGGCCCCAGAAGCAGTGTCAGCATTGGCACGCCCAGAAACCCGGTGTTGCCGATCACTGCGCATTGCGCCTCGATCCCGTTGGTCGCCACATCCAGCCGGCGTAGGAAGCCGACGAGGCTGGCGATAGCATAGACGAAGGCCGTCCCCCAGAGGTAGGCGGCGACAAGGCGGCTGTCCCAAACCTCGGCCAGTGAGAGATTGGCGGAAAAGCGGAACAGCATCGCCGAGAGGGCAAAGTAGAAGACGAATTTGGTGAGATAGGCCGTCGCTTCGGCTGAGAAGAACCGCGTGCGCCCGGCCCAGTAGCCAAGGCCGATCAGCGCAAAGAACGGCAGGGTTTTCAGGAAGATCGCGACCATGGGTCAAGCATTAGCCAGCCCGCCCTTGGGGTGCAATGGGGCATGGCTCTTTGCCTTAACCTGAGCCGATCAGCACCCCAGCGGCAAAGACCAATGCGCCGCCCAGCACCACTTGGAATGCGGCGCGAAAGAAGGGTGTTTCCATGAACTTATTCTGGATCCACGCAATGGCCCAAAGCTCTACAAAGACGACGATGATCGCCACGACAGTTGCGGTCCAGAAGTCGGTGATCAGGTAGGGCAGCGCGTGGCCCAGCCCGCCCACCGTGGTCATCACGCCCGAGGCTACCCCGCGTTTGATCGGAGAGCCGCGGCCCGACAGTTCCCCATCGTCCGATGCCGCCTCGGTGAAGCCCATTGAGATGCCCGCCCCGACGCTCGCCGCAAGGCCGACGAGGAAGGTCGTCCAAGTGTTATGGGTGGCAAATGCGGTGGCAAAGATCGGCGCGAGGGTCGAGACTGACCCGTCCATCAGCCCCGCCAGCCCGGGCTGGACCCATGTCAGCAGAAACTGCCGATGCGCGCGGCTGTCTTCGTCGCTGCGGCTGTCGCTGTTAAGGTGTTTCTCGGTCAAATCCTGCGCGCTGCCGTGGTGGCCTGCCTCGGCGGCGGCCAGATCGCCTAACAACTGCCGTGTCGCCGCGTCTGACGTGCGCGCGGCGGCGGCAAGGTAGAACCGTTCAGCGTCCTGTTCCATCGCGGCGGCCTCTTGCCGGATACGCTCTAGCGACAGGTTCTCGATCAGCCAGACCGGACGGCGCGCGTAGTAGCCCGAGACATGCTCGCGCCGGATCAGCGGGATGACATCCCCAAAACGGGCGCGGTGCAGGTCAATCAAGCGGCGGCGGTGTTCGTTCTCCTCCTCGGCCATCCCGTCAAAGACGGCGGCGCTGTCGGGGTATGCCTCGCGCAGCCTTTCGGCATAGTCGCGATAGATGCGCGCGTCATCCTCTTCAGAGGAGATGGCCAGCGCCAGCACCTCTTGTTCGCTCAGGTCTTTGAAACGTTTGCGGTTGAGGGAAAATCGCATCGAGAAGGCTCCGTGGTCTGGCCCTCACAGTAGGGCCGTCGGCGGGTTCCAGCAAATGCAAAGCGCCTTGCCCTTGGCGGCGCGCGTGATGGACCTACCTGTTGCGGGATGGTCGGCCCTTGCTCCGACGCCACGCGAATAACGAGGTTTGGAACATGAGATTAGTTTTCTTGGCACCCCTATTGGTGGCGGGCTGCGCCGAAGTGGCGACAGCGCCGGTGCAAAACCCCATTCCGGCCCCGGTTGCGCCGAGGGGGCAGATTACGCCACCGGCGGCCACAACAACACCGCCCACACAGACCGCGCCACGCCCCGCACGGACGGAAGCGCGCGCCTCCACGACCAAGCCCAAGCCCCTGCCCAATTCGGTGATCGACGCGGTGAACGAGCCGTCTAGTAACTCTAGCAGTTCCAGCACGCCTACAGCGCCCACGCCTGCCAAGCCACTGGCGGAATCCTGCAAAGAAGGCAGCTGGTGGGGTCTGATTGGCCGTCCCCGCGCGGCGGCAAACATCGTGTCCGAGCCCAAGCGCGTCTATACCGAGGGCGACCCGGTGACCACGGACGCCAATCCCAACCGCACCAACATCGTGTTGGACGCGGAAGGGAAGATCGCCAAGGTCACCTGCGGCTAGGCTCTACCGCCTAGCCCTTTGGCCGCTTGTCGAGGATGCGCACGGCTTTGCCCTCTGACCGGGCAACGCCGCCTACGTCCATGACCTCGACCTTGATCGAGATGCCAACGGTTTGCTTGATCTGCGCCGAGAGCGCTTTGATCGCGGTGGCACGGGCGTCGGGGGTCACGCTGGCATCCGCGCATTCGCAGAGCACGCGCATCTGATCCATCCGGTCGGGCCGCGACAGTTCGATCTGGAAATGCGGGGCAAGCCCCGGCGTGGCCATCAGCGCTTCTTCGATCTGGGTGGGGAAGACGTTGACGCCGCGCAGGATGATCATGTCGTCGCTGCGGCCCGTCACCTTCTCCATCCGCCGCATGGAGCGCGCGGTGCCCGCTAGCAACCGGGTCAGGTCGCGGGTGCGGTAGCGGATGATCGGAAAGGCTTGCTTGGTGAGGGAGGTGAACACCAGCTCGCCCATTTCACCATCTTCGACCGGGGCACCTGTTTCGGGGTTAATGATCTCGGGGTAGAAGTGATCCTCCCAGATGTGCAGCCCGTCCTTGGTCTCCACACATTCCATCGACACGCCCGGCCCCATGACTTCGCTGAGGCCGTAGATATCGACGGCATGCATGTCGAAGGCCTGTTCAATTTCCAGCCGCATGGCGTTGGTCCAAGGCTCAGCCCCGAAAATGCCCACCTCTAGCGAGGATTGGCGCGGGTCGATGCCTTGGTTGGCGAATTCATCCAAAATCGACAGCGCGTAGGAGGGTGTCACCGTGATGCCCTTGGGCTGAAAATCCTCGATCAGCCGCACTTGGCGTGGGGTCATCCCGCCCGAGATTGGCACGGTCGAGAGGCCAAGCGCATCTGCCCCAAGGTGAATGCCCAAGCCGCCAGTGAACAGCCCATAGCCATAGGCGTTGTGCAGCATGTCGCCCGGGCGCATCCCTGCCGCGCGCAGGGAACGGGCGACGACTTGGCCCCAGTTCGCCAGATCGTCCTTGGTATAGCCCACCACCGTCGGCTGTCCTGTGGTGCCAGATGATGCGTGAATGCGCGCCACCTGATCGCGCGGCACGGCGAACATGCCAAAGGGGTAATTGTCGCGCAGGTCGGTCTTTACCGTGAAAGGGAAGCGCGAGAGATCGGAAAGCTGTTTCAGATCGTCGGGGTGCATGCCTGCATCGTCAAAGCTCTGCTTATAGAAGGGCACGTTGTCATAGGCGTGGCGCAGGGACCATTTCAGACGGTCCAATTGCAGGGCGCTGATCTCGTCCCGGCTGGCGATCTCAATCGGGTCGAGCGTGTCCTTCGCGGGGGTCAGGTCTTTCATCAGGTCGGCTCCTCCTCGGTAAATAGCTGGCCCTTGATGCTGCGGGAGAGCCCGCGAAACAGGGCCACGACACGGTCATCCTCGCCCGTGACGGTCACATCATAGATGCCCGACCGACCGCTGCGCGACACTTCGCGTGCGGTGGCGGTCAGCCGCTCCTCTGGCTGGCCGGGGCTGAGATAGGTGATCTGGTTCTGCTGGGCGACAGTGGTCTGGTTGTAGCTGTTGCAGGCAAAGGCAAAGGCGCTGTCGGCCAGTGTGAAGATAAAACCACCGTGGCAAATTCCGTGGCCGTTAAGCATGTCCGGGCGCACCGACATCGACAAAACCGCGCCGCCGGGGGTCACATCGTCGATGGTCATGCCCAATCCGGCAGAGGCGGAATCCTGGGCGAACATCACCTCGGCACATTTGCGGGCGCGGGCTTCTGGGGTCATTCCATCGGACCTTTGTGTTTCATTTTTCAGATTGGTTGCACAATTCTGTAACGCTTTCAAGAAATTTAGAGCGGCGCATTCGACCATGTCAGGGCTTGATTTGGCCCCCATCAGGGTCAACTGTAAAGCCATGAGCATAGAGCCCCCATCGCCGATCACGGCTTTCGAGCGCCCCGCCGAACAGGTCGCATTCCACCGCACGGAATTGTCGCTGATCCTATCGCTTTATGGCCGGATGGTCGCCGCCGGAGAGTGGCGCGATTACGGGATTTCCCACCTTAAAGAAGTGGCGGTCTTTTCAGTCTTTCGGCGCACGGCGGAGATACCGCTTTACCGGATCGAAAAGCGGCCAAAGCTGCGCAACCGCCAAGGCATGTATGCTGTGGTGGGCACCGGCGGGCAGGTGCTGCGTCGGGGCCACGACCTTAAGGCCGTGCTGCGCGTGTTGGAGCGCAAGCTGATCCGGTCGGTGGATTAAACGCCGGGGCGGCGATGTGCAGTCACCGGCCCGTCGCCAGCGGCTTCGATCCGGGCGATGGCATCGGTGATGTTTTCATAGCTCACGGCCATCGCATGGGCATTGGCGTGGATCATCGTTTTGGCATCGACCACCAACGCGACATGGCCTTTCCAGAACAGCAGGTCGTTGCGTTGGTAGTCACCTTCGACCGGCCCGCCCACGGTGCTCTCTTGCTGGTCACTGTCACCAGGGCAGGGGATGCCGCAGGCCAGCAGCGCCGCCTGCACGAGGCCCGAACAATCGATCCCCCAGCGGCTGTTGCCGCCCCAAAGGTAGGGTGTGCCGAGGAACAGCGCCGCGATCTGCGCGGGGTCGGCCTCGTGCCGATCGATGGGGGCAAGGTGGCCGCGCGGGATATGGCCCTGCGGGGTCTCGGCAAAATCCTTGGTCTCATCAATGACCGTGACGGGTGAGCCGAAACTGAGGCTCAGCAGGTCGGGCGATTTCAGATCGGCGCTGGTATAGGCATGGGTGGCAGGCACGCACACGCGATGCGTAGCCTTGCGCGGTATGCTCAGCGCGCGTTGCAGGACGTAGCCGCAATAGCCATCCTTCTCGGCCTGCACATAGGCCCAGCCNGANGCTTCATGCAGCACGGTCAACGGCTCACCAAACAACACCTGCCGNTCGCGTGGNCCGTCGGGNCGGCGGCAGAGGTCTGCCACCGGCACCGCCACCTGCGCGGNGCGGNTTNNGNTCNNCAGCGCCGGNTCNGGGGTGAGGCGNGGATCGCTCATGGCTTTAGNAGGGCTGGCAGNGCAGCATAGANCGCGCGGGTGCCTTGNCCNGNGCCGCCTTTNGGGCGGGCGGGGGCGTCGGCNGGNTGCCANCCGTAGATNTCAAAATGNGCNTATTTGCTNTCGGTCACAAANCGGCGCAGGAAAAGCGCTGCGGTGATCGACCCGGCNAANCCGCCCTTGGGNGCGTTGTCGAGATCGGCNATGCCGGGCTCNATCAGCGCCTCATAAGCGTCATGGAAAGGCATCCGCCAGACCGGATCGGCAGANCCCGCAGCGGCGNNTTCNANGGCNGAGACGAAANCNGCNTCNTCGCTGTAATAGGGCGCAAGGTCCGGCCCNACGGCNACCCGNGCGGCCCCNGTGAGCGTNGCCATNGAGATNATCTGATCCGGNTTNCCCTCATCCGCNANNGCCAGCGCNTCNGCCAANACCAGACGNCCTTCNGCGTCGGTGTTGTTNATCTCAACCGTCAGCCCCTTGCGCGAGGTCAGGATGTCNCCGGGGCGGAAGGCATTGCCGGAGACNGANTTCTCCACCGCCGGGATCAGCACGCGCAGNTGCACNGCCATGCCGGTGGCCATGATCATATGCGCNAGNCCCAGCACGGCGGCGGCNCCGCCCATGTCCTTTTTCATCAGCGCCATNGACGCNCCGGGTTTCAGGTTCANCCCGCCGGTGTCGAAACAGACGCCTTTGCCCACCAGCGTCAGCTTTGGNCCTGTGTCGCCCCACGCCATATCGATCAAACGCGGCGCGCGNTCGGCGGCGCGGCCAACGGTGTGGATCATCGGCAGGTTGTTCTCTAGCAGCGCATCGCCNGTTGTGACGNCGATCTTCGCGCCATGCTGCTCGGCCAATTTGCGCGCGGCGGCTTCNAGNTCGGGCGGCCCCATGTCAGAGGCGGGNGTGTTGATCAGGTCGCGGGTCAGCATTTCACCCGTGGCCAGCGCCGNGATCTGNTCGGCGTCGATCCCTTCGGGCGCGACAAGACGGGCNGCCAGNGNGGTNTGNTCGCGGTAGCGGTCNAANCGGTAGCCNGCCAGCAGCCAGCCNAGCGCCTCGTTCGCNGCTTGGTCCTCNGGCAGNCCGCTTTCNATNCGGTAGTCNCCCGCAGGCAGNNNNGCNGCTGCGGCGGCAAGGTGAAAGCGGCCCCTGCGGCGCGCGGCTTCGGTGCCGTAGCCCGCCAATGCCAGCGCGGGGGTNCCTTCCTCNCCCGGCACCACAAGCGNCTGNCCAAGAGCGCCCGCAAAACCGCTGGCNTTNACCCATGCCTGCACCGGGCCGGGCTGATCGGCAAGCCAGCCTTCAAGCGCGGCCTCGCTCAAGACATGAAGCNGCAGGGCGGCGGCGGAGGGGGCGGCGAATTCGGCGGACATGACAAACCTTTGCAAATCNGGATTTGCGCGCAGCCTACCTTTTCCATCGCCACCCGCAAGCGGTCAGATCGTGATNTCGGGCAAGTCCCATATCGCGGTGAGCGACCGTTCCCCGCTGCGGATCAACCGCGACAGNGTGGCNGCGGTCGCGNTGTCATCCCCCGCGTCGATACAGATCACCACATCCGCCGCCACCCGTGCGACCAGCGCCATGCCGACCTGCTCTGCAATGGCGATCAGACGGTGCACGCTTTTGCGCAGCCCGGCGCGGTCTTGNNCCTNNTGCAGCNTNTTGCAATGNGACAGGCNCAGGGCCAATTCCTCCATCGCGCGGCAGACGACATCTTCGGCGCCCACCTCNCCGAGTTGCGTGTAGAGCAGGCCAAGNCGCTCTTGATCGACATAGACCTGCTCAGTCGGGCGTATTTGCATAAGTTGCATTGGTGTCATCCTTCAATCAGCCCCCACGGCCTTGAGGCAATATGGCGCGGGAAGGTGTGCAAAGGGTTGCGATGGCNGTGCCTTTTCTCTCGAATTCGTATGGCATTTGCGCTATCTGCGCTAAAACCACATCACGCATTAAGGGACGTTTACACATGGACAAGGCCAAGGCTCTGCCGTCGTATCTGTTGCAACGCTATCAAGGGTGGAAGGCGACCGGCTATGCCGANAACCANACATGGTACCGCCGATTGGCCGCTGAGGGGCAGCGCCCGCGCGCGATGGTGATCTCCTGCTGCGACAGCCGCGTGCATGTGACCTCGATCTTNGGNGCCGATCAGGGTGANTTCTTNATNCACCGCAATATCGCCAACCTNGTCCCGCCCTATGAGCCGGATGGCAAACAGCACGGNACCTCNGCGGCGGTGGAATATGCCGTNAACGCGCTGAAGGTCGCGCATCTGATNGTGCTGGGCCATTCCAGCTGCGGCGGCGTCGCGGGNTGNATNCAGATGTGCAAAGGCAACGCGCCCGANCTTGAGAACCAAGACAGTTTNGTGGGCCGCTGGATGGACCTGCTGCGCCCGAAATACGAGACNGTNGAAAAGGTNGAAGACCCGGCAGAGCAGCAGCTTTTGCTGGAGCGTCAGGCGGTGNTGACCTCGCTTGAGAACCTGATGACCTTCCCNTGGATCAAGGAAAAGGTCGAAGATGGCACGCTGAGCNTGCACGGCNTGTGGACCGACATCGGCGAGGGNAGCNTGGAATATTACGACGCCAAGGCGCAGACNTTCGAGCCGGTTTAAGCCCATCGCAGNNGCATGAGNCAGAGACGAAAAAGGGGGCCNNNTGGCCCCCTTTCTTATTCNAGAACTGCGNCTGANCCTNAGCCCTTTTTCAGCACTTCGCGGCCNAGCAGTTCGGCGATCTGNACGGCGTTCAGGGCGGCACCCTTGCGCAGGTTGTCGCTGACGCACCANAGGTTGATGCCGTTGTCGATGGTGCTGTCCTGACGGATGCGGCTGATGAAGGTGGCGAAGTCACCCACACATTCNACNGGCGTGACGTAGCCGCCGTCTTCGCGCTTGTCGATCACCATGAGACCCGGCGCTTCGCGCAGGATGTCGCGCGCTTCGGCTTCGTCGAGGTGGTCTTCGAATTCGATGTTGATCGATTCCGCATGGCCCACGAAGACCGGCACGCGCACGCAGGTCGCGGTGACTTTGATCGACGGGTCGACGATCTTTTTGGTCTCGGCGACCATCTTCCATTCTTCCTTNGTCGANCCGTCTTCGAGGAAGACGTCGATATGCGGAATCACGTTGAAGGCGATCTGCTTGGTGAACTTGCTGGCGGGCTTGTCATCGGTCGGGTTGTAGATGCTNTTGGTCTGATCCCAAAGCTCATCAATGCCTTCCTTGCCCGCGCCGGAAACCGACTGGTANGTCGANACGACNACGCGCTTGATCTTGGCGCGGTCGTGCAGCGGCTTCAGCGCCACGACCATCTGCGCGGTCGAGCAGTTGGGGTTGGCGATGATGTTTTTCTTGGAATAGCCGTGCACNTCCTGCGGGTTCACCTCGGGCACGATCAGCGGCACGTCTTGNTCATAGCGGTAAAGCGANGAGTTATCGATCACCACGCAGCCCGCNTTGGCAGCGGCAGGAGCGTATTTNTTGGTNGCTTCNGANCCCACGGCAAANAGCGCCATGTCCCAGCCAGTGAAGTCGAAAGTGTCGAGGTCTTTGGTCTTNAGGGTCTTNTCCCCAAAGCTGATNTCNGANCCCAGCGAACGGCGGCTGGCCAGAGCCACGATCTCGTCCACGGGGAACTGACGCTCCGCGAGGATGTTCAACATTTCACGGCCCACATTGCCTGTGGCACCGACGACGGCGACGCGATAACCCATCTGATTACTCCAGTCTGTCCAATTAAATTTGACGCCATTTAACGTGCCTGCAGGGCGTTGGCTAGGGCCAGCCGCGCGCGGGCAGGGTGGGGCGGTGCTTTGCCGAGGTTAAAGGACCTTGATCACGTCCTTGTTGATCGCCAGCATATAGCCACGCCGGGCGATGTTCTTGACCAGCAGTTCCGACACCAATTGATTGCCTAATGTGTCGCGCAAACGTTTGATCCGCGTGGCCCCGGCGGCCTCATCGCAATCGGCGGGGCTGCGGCCAGAGATCATGCCCTCGATCTCGGAGCCTGACAGTACGTCGTCATCCATCCGCGCTTCGGCGAGAACCGACATCGTCTCCATCGCCGCTGCGGTCAGTTTGAAGCCGAGGTTATTAAGGTAAACGGTGTTTTCTTCGCGGCTGATGAGCAGTGAGTTCACCTGAATGCCCGTCCGCTCAATCTGCGCCATACGGCGGTTNAAGCCGACNAGCATGAACAAAAACACCATCGCNGCNACCAGCATGGCGCTGGCAAAGANCAGCANCACGACGATCACGANNCGGTAGCTGGCCAAAGTCTCNGANAANGCAGTGCCGGANTGGGCGAGGATTTCGAGNAGNTTGATCTCGGCTTGGGTGGTNAGATCGTCATTCTCGATNAAGATCCGCTCAACCCGNGCNTTAAAGACGTTCGCATCCGGCAGCGCCCAAAGCAGGACAAGCGCCCCGACCAAAAGCACGGCGACCACGGCGGCGATGCCACCGATCACGAAACGNCCGCCAAATCTGCGCATGTCAGAAGCGGAGGTAGAATGTTCCTGCACTGTCTTTCCTTTGATCCAAGCCTTCGTCACCGAANACNGACAGNACATTCAACAATGTCCAGCCCTCCGCNGCAAGACGCGGCGTGAGTTCGGTTTCGGCGGAGGCTGGCTCACAGGCCCCGGAAATCTGCGCCACCCCGTAATGGAGGCGCAGCGGATTGTCTTGCTTGGCCTTGTAATCGGCAAAGCATCCAGCCGTTGCCGCAGCGGGCAGGGCCAGTATGACCGCCAGCGCGGTCAGCAA
Source organism: Sulfitobacter sp. (assembly GCA_002703405.1). Lineage (GTDB taxonomy): Bacteria > Pseudomonadota > Alphaproteobacteria > Rhodobacterales > Rhodobacteraceae > Sulfitobacter. Next base: position 15,465 of record NZSX01000030.1, read on the forward strand.
GGAGAGACATGGGTTTTTCATATGNTTTTAATGCGCTTTCGCCCGCTGNTATTCAATAACCAAGGCGTTTTGNGCGCCTTGTTATTGGATAACGCCCCCCTGTTATTGCCTGTCTTTGGCCCTCACCCCAATTTGGTGGCACCAACAGACACACGAACNNATACNCGGNCCCCGAGTTATGNCCGCAGAGGATCAAGGGCGCAGCGAACGCGCCGATAAACGAGAAGGGACCAGACCCATGTACCGCAAGTTCATTGCTACCATCGCCGCCGCAGCGGTTGCCATCACCGCTTTTGGTGCCCGCCCTGCCGCCGCCGATGAAAAGGAAGTGTTGCGCACCCTCGCCGCGATTGCGGGCGTCGCGATNGTGGGCAAGATGATCTACGACAACAACAAAGAGCGCAACGAGCGNGAGACGGTCACNCGCCGCCGTGCCGCCCCCGTCTATGAGGCGCCGCGNTATTANCCCACGGTTTCCAAGNGGCCNCACCNGCGCCCCTANATCGATCCGCGCCCCGAGCCGCNCCGCAGCGCCNGGACCTANCCTGAGCGCGACCGCGCCACCTACCCCGAGCGCGAAGTNCGCCCCCTGCCAGAGCGGGTAGACCGCAAGNTGCTGCCGCAGCAGTGCTTCCGCAGCTATGACGGCGAAGACGGCAAGGTGATGATGTTTGGCGAGCCCTGCCTTGAAAAGAATTATTCCCAAGTCGACCGACTGCCCAACTACTGCGCCAAGCGCGTNAAGACGGCGGACGGTGCACGCTACGGCTATGATGCCCGNTGCCTGCGCGACTCGGGNTACAGCTTGGCCCGTCGGTAACANCGGCGTGCCTTGACCGAGCGGCACGTCCCTGTCGCTCGGGTGTTGAAAGGGGGGGTGTTCGGGCGCCTCCCCTTTCTCTTTTTTGTTGCACCTTTTCGGCGCATGCGGTTTCACCTCGCCCNATGATACCTGACTTTGAATTTGAACGCGGCGCGGCTGCCCGCGGCTTTCGNACCNTCGCCGGNGTGGANGAAGTGGGCCGNGGCCCGNTGGCCGGGCCGGTCACCGCCGCNGCCGTGGTCTTTACCGAAGGGCAGATCCCCGANGGGCTGAACGATTCNAAAAAGCTGACCGCCCGCGCCCGNGANCGGCTCTATGAAGAGATCATGTCGGTGGCCGTGGTTTGCGTNGCCCATGCCACCGTCGAAGAGATCGAAGAACACAACATCTTGCGTGCCAGCCATNTGGCGATGACCCGCGCNCTGGCCGGATTGGCCTGTNCGGCGGANTACGCATTGATNGANGGCAATATGCTCCCGCGCGATCTGAGCGCTNCCNGCGCAACCTGTGGTGAANGGGGACGCNCGCTGNCTGTCNATNTCNGCGGCTTCNATCGTNGCCAAAACCGTGCGCGATANNCTCATGGTGGANTTGGCGCAACAGCATCCNGGNTANGGNTGGGAAACCAATATGGGCTACGGATCGAAAAGCCACATGGCTGCCCTCCGGGATCTTGGTGTGACCCCACACCATAGACGTTTGTTCAAACCCGTACACAATATCTTGTATCAAGCCAATTTGTTAACCGATTGATTCAAAAAAGAAATTGACCACGAATCGTTGATGCCCCATTTTATCCACAACCAATGAGCGCTTAAGCGCCGGGTAATGAGGCAGAGATATGAAAACGATGACAAAGGGCGCTGCGGCGCTTCCCTTGAACACTATTGTTGCGGGCGATTGCATTGAGGCAATGAACGCCCTCCCAGCAGAGTCGGTGGATCTGATCTTCGCGGATCCGCCCTACAACTTGCAGTTGCGGGGTGATTTGCATCGCCCGGACAACTCCAAGGTCGATGCAGTTGATGACGAATGGGACCAATTCGCCAGCTTCAAAGCCTATGACGATTTTACCCGTGCATGGCTGAAAGCCGCGCGGCGTTTGCTGAAACCCGACGGCGCGATCTGGGTGATCGGCAGCTACCACAACATCTTCCGCGTCGGTGCAGCGTTGCAGGATCAAGGTTTCTGGATTCTTAATGATGTGGTTTGGCGCAAGTCCAACCCGATGCCGAACTTCCGTGGTAAGCGCTTTACCAATGCCCATGAGACGATGATCTGGGCCGGCAAGAGCGAGAACAGCAAATACACCTTCAACTACGAAGCGCTGAAGGCGCTGAACGAAGGCATCCAGATGCGCAGCGATTGGGTGCTGCCGATCTGCACCGGCCATGAGCGTCTGAAGGACGAGGCAGGCGACAAGGCGCATCCGACGCAAAAGCCCGAAAGCCTGCTGCACCGCATCCTCGTTGGTTCGACCAACCCCGGCGATGTGATTCTTGATCCGTTCTTTGGCACCGGCACCACCGGCGCTGTCGCCAAGATGCTGGGCCGCGATTTCATCGGGATCGAGCGTGAGGCTGCCTACCGTAAAGTCGCGGAAAAGCGGATCGCGATGGTCCGCAAATTCGACAACGAAGCGCTGCAAACCACCACCTCCAAACGTGCCGAGCCGCGCGTGCCTTTCGGTCAGTTGGTCGAGCGTGGCATGCTGCGCCCGGGCGAAAACCTCTATTCCATGAATGGCCGCCACAAGGCCAAGGTCCGTGCCGATGGCACCCTGATTGGCAGCGATGTCAAAGGGTCGATCCATCAGGTAGGCGCGGCCTATGAGAAAGCGCCAAGCTGCAATGGCTGGACCTATTGGTGCTACAAGAAAGACGGCAAGAATGTCCCCATCGACATTCTGCGTCAGCAGATCAGGGCCGAGATGGCCAACTGATCTACTCCGAACAATCGAACACCGCCGGCACCCGTGGCCCCTCTGCGTGAGGGGCAGCCACACGGGTGCCTACCTTGACCCCGCCCCATGGCGGGGTTTTTTTGTTGGATCGGCCTAATTCACCCACCGCTTGCGGGCCTGAAACTCACGCAGCACGGCGTCAATATAGCGGGCATCGAAATCGGATTTATTCACCACGTAGAGCACCCCAGCAGAGGCGGCTTTTTCCCACATAAAGGGGGAGGGCCAATCGCTGACCATAATCACCGGCGTCTGCGCATGGCGGTCGTCGCAGGCCAGCTCCAACGCGAAATTCGCGCCCAACCCGTCGGGCAGGTTGTTGTCGAGCAAAATAAGCGCCTTGTCCCCCGCGCTCAGCGCCTTGCGCGCGGCGTCGATGCTGGGGGCGAACTCCACCCGCATCCCGCCATAGGCGCGGGCCAGAACGCGGCGCAGCCTCTCTCTGTCAAACTCACTGTCCTCAACGATGAGACAGGTGCCATCATACGCCGCCCCCGAGGGCGCTTGCTGTCGCTGCATCAATACCACTCCACTGGTAACAATCGCAGCCTATGTGACAGGCAAAGTTTAACTTTGCGTTGCCGCGCTCAAAGCCGGGGCAGAGGATTGCTGGCCTTGTTATAGGCTTTCCAGTCGGTGATCTCAGGGTAGTACATCTCACGCCATTTGCGCACGCGGGGGTTCATGATGCGCCGCCAGAGTGGCGGCACCATCGCGGCCATGGTCATCACCGGATAGCCATAGGGCAGCTGCGGCGCGTCGCCGGTGCCATAGGTCTGCAAGACCGGGAAACGTCGGTCGGGTTTGTAGTGGTGATCGGAATGGCGTTGCAGGTTAATCAGCAGCCAGTTTGACGCTTTATGCGCGGCGTTCCACGAGTGGCGTGGCTGGACGTGCTCATATTTCCCGCCGCCCAGATGCTTGCGTGTGAGCCCGTAGTGCTCGATGTAATTCACCAGTTCCAACTGCCAGATCGCGACCCCGGCCTGCACGAGGAACAGGCCCAAGCCACTCCATCCGCCCAGCACCAGCGCCAGCAACAAGAAGGCGGCCTGCAGCGCCCAGTATTTGAAGAACGGATTGCCTGGATCGGTCCACGGCAGCCCCTTGCGCGCCAGCATGTTCTTTTCCGCATGAAAGGCTGACGTCAGTGATTCGCGTAGTACGCGGGGGTAGAAGCGGTGGAACCCTTCGTTATAGCGCGCCGTCACCGTGTCGCGCGGGGTGCCGACATGGCGGTGATGCACCAGCAGATGTTCCGACCGGAAATGCGAATAGAGCACCATGGCCAGCAAGGTGTCCGCCAGCCGCCGTTCGGTCCTGTTGCGTTGGTGCATCAGCTCGTGGCTGTAGTTGATGCCAATGGTGCCGGTGATGACGCCAACGCCAAAGAACAGGAATATCCGCTCCGCCGTGTCCAGATGCTCGGCCCGCGTGGCATAGTAGATCAGCACAAAGACAGTGAGAAATTGCAGCGGGGCCCAGATTAACGTGACGAGGCGGTACCAATAGAGGTCATCTTCGGTGGCTTCTAGGTCCGCATTGTCGAGGTTCAGCCCCAGCACCGCGTCGAGCATCGAAAACAGATACCACGTCACCAGCGGCAGCAGTGCGATGGTCCAGCCGCCTTGCAGGGCACAAAACCACGCCAGCGGGATCAGCAGCAGCGACATCCAGAATGGCAGCGCCCGCGACAGGCGAGCGAGGTCTTGTGGAGAGATAATCCGGTTTGCCATGGGTCACCTTGCTGTTTCGCGCCAGATATACCGCAGTTCAGTCGGCACTCAAAGCCTGACGCGGCGCTAGCGCGTCAGGTCGAAGGCTTTGCGCATTACGGTAGGCAGATCACTGGGGCTGAACTGGTTTTGCCCAATGAATTCGCCGTTTTGGGGCGCAGTATCATGGCTGACCCGCGCGTGCTGCACGGTCAACATCAGGTGAAAATGGGTAAAGGTATGGCGCACCTCGCCGGGCAGGGGCTGCCAATCGGCGGTTAGCGGCGGCGTCCCTTCAGGGCGTAGCTGAGACGTGTCGACCCAGTCGGAACCGGGCCAGCCGAGCATGCCGCCAAGCAGCCCTTTGTCGGGACGTGTCTCCAACAACCAAGCGCCGTCTTCACGCTGGGCGAGGTAGACCGTCCCGTGCCGCACCGGTTTCGGCTTTTTCGGTGTCTTCTTAGGCAAAAGCGCCGCCGTTCCTTCCGCCCGCGCGACGCAGGGCTCGCGCCAGGGGCAGATGCCGCAGGCGGGGGACTTTGGCGTGCAGATTGTAGCGCCCAGATCCATCACGGCTTGGGCATAGTCTCCGGGCCGGTTCTGCGGGGTCAGCGCGACGGCCCGCGCCATCAACTCGGGCTTGGCGGCGGGCAGGGGCGTGTGAATATCGTAAACCCGCGCCATCACACGCTCAACGTTGCCATCAAGCACCGCATGGGGCAGATCGAACGCGATGGAAGAAATCGCCGCCGCCGTATAGGGCCCGATCCCCGGCAATTTCAGCAGCGCGTCATGATCCGCCGGAAAGGCGCTGCCATGCTCCGCCACCACCACACGCGCGCATTTCAATAGGTTGCGGGCGCGAGCATAATATCCAAGGCCCGCCCATTCGGCCATGACATCCGCGTCTTCCGCCGCCGCAAGCGCGCCAACATCCGGCCAGCGGGTGGTGAAACGCGCGAAATAGTCTTTCACTGTGGCCACGGTCGTCTGCTGCAACATGACCTCGCTTAGCCAGATGCGGTAGGGATCGGGCGTGACACCTGCCATCCGGTCGTGCGGCGGCACCCGCCACGGCAGGGCGCGGGCATGGGTGTCGTACCATTCCAGCAGGATCGGCGGCAGCTTGCTGACGGATGTATTCTCACGCAATGTTTAGGCCTTTCGAGGGGGCAGGGGCTGGTGACGCTGGGGCAAATGGTTATGTATGTCAGCACATTCGGGAAACAAAGCCATGCCGCCACGTCGTACGACTACAAAAGGGTTTAAACGCACCGACAGCCTGCTCTCGCAGCAGATTCGCAAGGCGAGCGAGACCCGCGGCTTTGCGCAATCGCGTCTGTTGACCCATTGGACCGAGATCGTGGGCGAAGCGACCGCCGCCATCTCACGCCCGGTCGAGGTGAGCTATGGCCGGAAAGAAGGCATCGGCGCCACGCTGACCTTGCTGACCACCGGGGCCAATGCGCCCATGCTGGAGATGCAAAAGGAACAACTGCGCGCGCGGGTCAATTCGGTCTATGGCTATAACGCCATCGCGCGGGTGCGGATCACCCAGACGGCGGCGACCGGCTTTGCTGAAGGGCAAGTGGCGTTTGACCATAAACCCAAGGCCGAAAAGACCGCGCCGAGCCCTGCATTGCAACGCAAAGCAGCCGAAGCTGCCAAGCCTGTCGCCGACGAAGGATTGCGCGCAGCCCTTGCACGTCTGGGCGAGAACATATTGAACAAGAACCAAAGCTGACCACCTAAAGCTGACGTAACAGACAAAGGAACATCTCATGAATCGCAGAAACGTAATCCTTGGCGGTCTCGCCACACTCGGCGTCGGTGGCTGGTTTGCCGCAAGCAGCTTTGGCTCTTCCCCCCTTGGCAGCACCGCGCTGACACCTTTCGTTGGGGCTGCGAACGCGCAGACGACCGAAGGCGATGTGGATACCTCCGGCATCACCGAGATGGTCATGGGCGATGAAAACGCGCCGGTCACGATGATCGAATACGCTTCCTTCACCTGCCCGCATTGTGCGACCTTCCACAACGATACCTTCAAAAAGCTGAAGGCCGATTACATCGACAGCGGCAAGGTCAAGTTCATCTACCGCGAAGTCTATTTCGACCGCTACGGTCTCTGGGCCTCCATGGTGGCGCGCTGCGGCGGGCAAGAGAAATTCTTTGGCATCGCCGACTTGATCTACAAATCACAAAGCGAATGGACCCGCGCGGGCGAACCTGCGGCCATCGTCGATGAGCTGCGCAAGATTGGCCGTCTGGCTGGCCTTGATAACGAGACGTTGGACGAATGCCTGAAAGACGGTGAAAAAGCCGAGGCGCTGGTGGCATGGTACACCGAGAACTCCAAAGAGGATGACATTTCAAGCACACCGAGCTTTGTCATCGACGGCAAGAAACACTCCAACATGTCCTATGCCGACATGAAGGAAATCCTCGACGAAGCGCTGGCTGGCTAATGACCGCCCCGCTTACAGGCCTGAAAGTCGTCGAATTGGCGCGTGTTCTGGCTGGCCCTTGGGCCGGTCAGACACTGTCGGACCTCGGATGCGAGGTGATCAAAGTGGAAAGCCCGGCGGGGGATGACACCCGCCAATGGGGCCCGCCCTTTGTGACCCGTGACGAGGATGTGACCGCTTCCTATTTCCATTCGACGAACCGGGGCAAAGCCTCCGTCACCGTGGATTTCCGCACCGAGGAAGGTCAGGCGCAGGTCAAGGAACTCTTGGCCGATGCGGATATCCTGATCGAAAATTTCAAGACCGGGGGATTGGCGAAATACGGGTTGGACTATGCCAGCCTGTCTGCGCAGTTCCCAAAACTGATCTATTGTTCGATCACGGGTTTCGGCCACACCGGGCCTTACGCCCACCGCGCGGGCTATGATTTCATCATTCAAGGCATGTCCGGCCTGATGTCGATCACCGGGGAGCCGGACGGCCAGCCGCAGAAATCCGGCATGGCGATCACCGATATCTTCACCGGGGTCTATGCCAGCACCGCGATTTTGGCCGCCGTGCACCAGCGTCACCAAACCGGCGTCGGCCAGCATATCGACATGGCACTGCTTGACTGCGCCGTGGCGATCACCGGCAATCAGGCGATGAACTATCTTACCACTGGCAAGGCGCCGACACGGATGGGCAACGCGCATCCTAATCTGACGCCCTATGAGGTGTTTGAGTGTTCCGACGGCCATCTCATCATCGCCACCGGCAATGACGGGCAATATCAGCGCCTGTGTCAGTTGCTGGGGCTGGAGGACATGGCCACCGCGCCCGAGTACCTCAAGAATGCCGACCGTGTCGCCAACCGGCCCGAGATGATCCGCCGCCTGACCGGGGCCACCCGTCTGCGCAGCCGGGATGATCTACTGGCCGCTTGTGAGGCGCATGGCGTGCCTGCCGGGCCGATCAACGATATGTCAGATGTCATGGCCGATCCGCAGGTCGTGGCGCGGGGCATGCAGATTGAGCTTGATGGCGTGCCGGGGCTGCGGTCGCCCTTCACCTTCTCGGGGGCCGAGCTTTCATTGCACCGGCCCGCGCCGAAGCTGGGCGAAGACAACAAGGCCTAGAGCCATGAAAGACTAAGGCGGTGGCAGCCTGTCCAGCGCTGCGTGCAGCGCGTTGCCTTCGGGCAGGGACAGGCGCACCGGCAGGGTCAGCACCTTGGCGCGGAACTCCATTGGCAGGCGGACCGCGTCCTTCTCGGTGGTAACAAGCTGGGCGCCGCGCATCGCGGCCTCGGCCTCCAGCCGGAGCATCAGCCGCGATGTCAGGGGCTGGTGATCCTCCAACGCCTCGGCGTGGAGGATCGTCGCCCCCAGATCGCGCAGCGTGGCAAAAAACTTCTCGGGATGGCCGATGCCTGCAAAGGCGAGCACTTGGGAATCCGACCAATCCATCCCGGTTTGCAGCGGCGCAAGTTCGGCGCGGGCGTGCGGCAAATCCGTCTTGGGCAGTCGTTTCGCAAAGCGCGCCTGCGCCGCCTCATCCCCAATGGAGAGCAAGAGATCGGCGCGCGCCAGCCCCGTCGCGACAGGCTCGCGCAAGGGGCCGGCTGGCAAGCAGAGGCCGTTGCCGAACCCTTTGACCGCATCCACCACGACGATGCTCAGGTCCTGCACCAGCGCGGGGTTCTGGAAGCCGTCATCCAGCACCACCACCGTCGCCCCCGCTGCTTCGGCAGCCTGCCCGCCCGCCGCGCGGTCGCGCGCGACCCAGACATTGGCAAAGGCGGCCAGCAGCAGCGGCTCGTCCCCGACCTCCTCTGCGCTGTGCTGAGTGGGATCGACCCGCACCGGCCCCTCCAGCGTGCCGCCATAGCCGCGTGAGACGACATGAGGGCGGTGGCCGCGCTCCAGCAGATATTGCAGCACCGCCATTACCGTGGGCGTCTTGCCGGTGCCGCCCGCGTTGATATTACCGACGCAGATCACCGGCACCCCTAGCCGAAGGGGGCTGCCTCCCGCCAGCCGCCGCGCGGTGGCCGTGGCATAAAGCGCGCCCAGCGGTTGCAACAGCCGCGCGCGCAAATTGGGGCGAGGCAGGTGCCAGAAATCAGGCGCGCGCATCGGATCGCTCCACTTGATCGTCAAGGCGGTCTTGCACCATCTCAATCACCCGGTCGGCCAGTTCGGCCCCTTCGCTGATCACATCCCAACCCGCGTGGGCCATCGTCGCCGCTTGATCCGGCGCGATGAGCCGCGACACCGCATTGCCAAGCGCGCCCGCGTCATTGACGATCCGCGCCGCGCCTGCCGTGGCAAGCCGCCCGTAGGAGGGCAGATAATTGCGCACCTTGGGACCATAGAGCACCGCGGACCCAAGCGCCGACGCCTCGAAGGGATCGCAGCCGCCATGGCCGGACACCAGCGAAGAGCCGAGGAACGACACGGGTGCGACGCGGAAAAACAGCCCCCGGTCGCCGGGGTCGTCGGCCACCATGACCTGCGTGGTTTCATCGGGGTAGGGGTCATCCCCCCACCGCATCGTGGTGAACCCCCGCGCGCGGGCACGCTCATACGCGATGTCGGCGGTGGGGTAGTCATGGGTGTGCAGGATCAGTAGCAGCCGGTGCGACAGGCGCAGCGCTTGGCGGTGGGCGGTCAGCACGACGGGTATCTCTTCGGGCAAGATCTGTGTGGCGTACCAAACCGGGCGACCGACAAGGCAAGCGGACATATCCGCCAAATCCGAATCCGCGCAGCGCAGCGGTTGCCCCCCTGCCAATAGCGGCGATGTTGCCTCTCCTTTGGCGCGGGGCAGGCCAAGCTGCACGAGGCGGCGCAGCGCTGTGGGGGAGCGGGTGAGCACAAGCTCAAAGGCCGCAAGCAACCGCCGGGTTACATCGGGCAGCCAACGGACCCGGCGGCCATCGAAATCGGCGATGTCGGCGTCGATCATCATCATTGGACAGCCACGGGCGGAGGTCTCCAACACAAGGTTCGGCCTCAGGGCGCCCCATGTCCACAGGCATAGATTTGGGCGCCAGTGTTCAAGGAACTGCTCTACATTCTCGGGATGCTCGCTGGGGGCCGGGACGACGAAAAGATCGCGGGTTTCGGTTGTCGGGATGTCATGCGCGGCTGCGCTTTCGGGCAGGGTCACCAGAACCGCGACCCGGTCGCGCATCGCCATCAGCCGTTTGGCAAGGTCGAGCACGGCCAGCACATTGCCTGCCTCGGCAGCATGCATCCAAACCAGTTCACCCTCGGGGCGCGTGGCATAGGGCGCTGCGTCTTCGGCCCCGCCCCGGCGCACAAGGGCGCGATAGGCTGCAAGCCCCAGCGACCGCGCCGCCATGGTGGTTTATTCCAGTTCTTCGGTGGGCGAGGCCGAGGTCTCTTCGTCGCGCAGGCGATGCAGATGGGCGATGTAATAGCGCATATGGGCGTTATCCACGGTCCGGTGCGCTTCGGATTTCCATGCGTCATAGGCGCTGGCGTAGTTGGGGAAGATCCCGACGATATGGATGTCATCGACGTTCTTGAACGCGTTCTTGGTCGGGTCGACAAGTTCGCCACCGAAAACAAGGTGCAGGCGTTGGGTCATGGAGCTGTCCTTTGATCTGTCAAAGCTGCGGTGCTGCGCATAGTGCCTAGCAGATGGGGCCGGTCACGCAAGGGCGTCGATCAGCGCGCGCTGCACCATTGGGCCGCCCGCGACGATGCCATCCACGCGCGGATCGGGGTTGTTGAACCTGAGCGGCGCGCCCTTGGTGGTGGTGCAGGTGCCGCCTGCCTCGGACACGATCAGCGTGCCGGCGGCAATGTCCCATTCCCATGTGCGGCGCAGGGTGATCATCGCGTCAAAGGACGCATCAGCCACCAGCGCCATGCGGTACGCAAGCGAGGGGCGGTAGCTGCGTTTGAACACGGGCGGCGCGCCGCCGTGCCAGCGTTCGGCCACCAGCGCGGGGCGGGCGGCAAGCACCGTGGCCTCGGTCAGATTGGTCTGTAGTGAGCTGCGGATCGGCGTACCGTTCAGCGTGGCCCCACCACCACGACTGGCTGCATAGAGCATGTCGCGCATGGGCAGATAGACCACAGCCGCCGTGATCTCGCCCGCCTCTGCCACAGCCAGCGAATGCGCCCAAGTGTCGGAGCCTTCGACAAAACTTCGGGTGCCGTCGATCGGATCAATGATGAAGACCTTGTCATGCCCCAGCCGGTCGGTATTGTCCTCGGTCTCCTCGGACAGCCAGCCATAGTGAGGCCGCGCGCCGCGCAACTCCGACAGCAGCAGATCGTTCACCGCCAGATCGGCTTCGGTCACCGGGCCTGCGTTGTCGGGCTTGTCCCAGCGTTTTGCCGTGGCCCCGACAAAGCCGCGCGCCACAGCACCCGCCTTGCGGGCCGCGTCGATCAAAAGGGCGAGGTCCTCCTCAGGCACCGGCAAGGGTCATTCCCGGCACCAGCAGCGAGGGCACAACCCGGCTGAGATGAGTGCGCGCGTCATTGGCGGGGATCATCGCCCGCAGCATGTCGCGCAGGTTGCCCGCGATGGTGCATTCGTTGATCGCATGGGTGATCTCACCATTCTCGACCCAGAGGCCCGAGGCCCCGCGCGAATAGTCGCCCGTGTTGGGGTTGATCGTGCTGCCGATCATCGAGGTCACCAACAGCCCGGTGCCCATCTCAGCGATCAGATCGTCGCGGCTGGCCTGCCCTTGGGTCAGCGCGATGTTCCAGTTCGAGGGCTGAGGGCCAGAGCCGGGGCCCCGCGCGGCGTTGCCGGTGGGGGTAAGCGCCAGCTTGCGGGCTGTCGCCAAGTCGAGCGTCCAACCTTGCAGAATGCCCTTGTCGACGATGGCACGATGCTGGGTCGGCAGCCCTTCGGCGTCGAAGGGACGGGAGCCGGTTGCGCGGATGCGGGTTGGGTCTTCGATCAGCGAAAGGCCTTCGGGCAGCACCTGCTCCCCCATCGCATCGCGCAAGAAAGACGCCCCGCGCGAAATCGCCTGACCGTTGATCGCGCCCAGCAGATGGCCGATCAGCGAGGCAGCGATGCGTTCGTCAAACAACACCGGATAGCTGCCGGTGGGCGGTTTGCGCGCATCCAGCCGCGCCAGCGCGCGTTCGCCTGCACGTGTACCGATGTCCCCGGCATCCCGCAGATCAGCCTGAAAGATGCGGCTGTCGCCGTCGTAGTCGCGCTCCATCCCCGTGCCGCTGCCCGCGATGGCGACACAGGACAGCCCGCGTTCGCTGCGGGCATAGCCGCCCTCAAACCCATTGGTCGCGGCGAGGTGGATTTTCTGTGCGCCATAGCCAGCGCCTGCGGATTGCACTTGGCTCACCCCTTTGACAGCCAGCGCGGCGGCTTCGGCGCGGGCAGCGTCATCTTGCAGGGCTTCGGGGGAAGGCTCTGGCGCGGGGTCGCAAAGTTCTAGCCCTTCCGCATCGCGGCGGGCAGAGAGTTGATCCGGATCGGCCAGCCCCGAATAGGGGTCTTCGGGCGCTTCGCGGGCCATGGCGACCGCGCGTTCGGCCATTTCTTCGATCGTGCGCGACGACGTGTCGGAGGCCGAGACATTGGCCGAGCGGTGCCCGACGAAAACCCGCAGACCGATGTCCGTCCCTTCGGAGCGTTCGGCCTGTTCCAGCGCCCCGCCGCGCACTTCGATCGAGACGGAACTTGCCGTGATGGCCATTGCATCGGCCGCATCCGCACCGGCCTTGGTGGCCGCCTGAAGGAGGGACTTGGTCAATGCATCAAGGGCGTCTGGCATGGTCTGGCTCCGATTGGGGTCGGGAAAGGGGTAATCCCCCGCCCCGAGAGGGGCAAGGGCCGCGCTGTATTTTCCCACGCGGAAAGGGCGCGGACCAAGGCCGCGCCGGTTGTTATTTGATCTGCTGACCGTTGGCGAGGATGCCGCCCTCTTCGGTGAACTCGATTTTGGAGTTCAGGGAGTCTTCGCCTTCGCCCGGGACGGTAAAGAGCCCCATCATCATCCGCGCGCCCAGTGCCTGCTCCTGTGGGATCAGCCCCATGGTCACCAATTTGTCGAGCAAGGCCACGCCGCCGATCAATGACAGGTCCAGCGCGCCGACGGGCTTTGGCATGCCGGGCACGGTTTGCATATCGTCGTTGTCAAAGGTGATCGCCCCCGTGGCATCGAACTCGGCCCCCGCTACGTCAAGCGTGACTTCGTTTACGTTCAGCGCGTGAACCTCGCCCGGTACCTCATCGCCCATGGTGGCGGTAACTTCGGGGTCCATCAGTTCAAACAGCAGCTTGGCCTTGCCCGACAGGTCCACGACCAAAGTTGCCGGGTCGCGGGGCAATTGGCCGGTAGGGTCAAAGATGCCCCAGATCATGTCCGACATCTTGAAGCTGTCGAGCTTGACACCAAAGGCAAAGTCCTGCGGCTCTTCGGACTTCATCACCGGCATTTTCAGATTAAACGCACTTTCGGCCATGCTGAACTGAATCGGGAAGGGCATGTCGGCGGCGGTGACGCTGACCTCGATGTTCTGCTGGCCACCGTCATAGGAAAGCCCTTCCAGCCCCATCGCCACGCCCAGCTTCGCCCCGGTTGAACTTGAGACCAGCTGAAACTCCCCATTTTCGGGGTCAGAGACCTGCATGTCGGTGCGGCCTGCGCCGGCGGTAAAGCTGCCGCCAAAGGTCAGACCTTCGCGCATCATCGCGGCCATGTCGGCGCCTGCGTCGATCATCGGCAGCGTGCCGCTGCCGTCAAAGACCACTTGATCCACGCCGCCCTTCACGGCGACACGGGCAGGGTCNTCGGGGGTTTTCATCACCACGTCATATTGCAGNCTGTCGATGCGGCCCGACTGGTCGTAGCGGCGCGTATCGGTCCCGGTCATTTCGGTCCGGCTGCTGACGCCGCTGCCGGTCAGGGTGAACTTGGCTTCTTCTTCGGNATAGCTTTCTTCGCCNACCTTGAGCCCNGCAAGCGTNAGNGANATGCTGTCGGCNGCATAGTCNTANTGCAGNGCNTCNGCGCTGCCGCTNGCGCGCATCACCGGGGCGGTCTGGGCNTAGTTCAANACCATCGACACCGGTTCATCCTCNGGCGTTTCGGGNGCGACGTTGATNGTCATCGGCATGACATTGGGCATGCGNATATTGACCGCGCCGTCACCTTCCGGCTCGAAACGCAGCGTGCCGAGCGACANGGAAAAATCGCCACCCTCTTCGGCCATNTCCATCTTCAGGGTCACATCGCTGACGGTTAGGTCCGCGCCGTCAAAGGCTTCGCTCGCCTCAACCTGATAGCCCATGCTCTGCATATACTGGCGCCAATCGCCCCAGACTTCGGCAGGGGTCAGNTCGGCCCAGAGGGGCGTCGAGGCCAGCGTGACCGGCAGGGCGAGAAGCAGTGACGCTGTAGGGATGCGAGACATCGGAAAATCCTTTTCGGCAATGAGTTGTGCATAGGGTCTGCCAATCCCCGCGCAGGGNCAAGCGACGCGAGGCTGGACCCGGGTTGATCGGCAGATTACCACAGCCTCCAAGNAATGTACAAAATTAGCGGAAGGATCACCCCATGGACATGACAGGCAAGACGATCATGATTACCGGTGCCAGCCGGGGCATCGGCGCCGCCGCCGCGCGGGTTTTCGCCGAGGCAGGCGCCAATGTCGCCCTGTTGGCGCGCAGTCAGGATGCCATCGCCGAATTGGCCGGAGAGTTGGGCAAACGCGCCATCGCCATCCCCTGCGATGTGACCCGCTATAACGAGATGACCTCGGCGGTTGAGACCACGCGCCGGGCGTTTGGCGGGCTGGATGTGCTGATCAACAATGCAGGCGTGATCGATCCGATCTCGCTCATGGGAGAGGCCGATCCGTCGGATTGGGCCAAGGCGATCAACATCAACGTGACGGGCGTCTTTCACGGCATGCGCGCGGCCCTGCCACTGATGAAGGAAAACGGCGGCGGCACGGTGCTGACGATCTCTTCGGGGGCCGCGCATAACCCGGTGGAGGCATGGAGCCACTACTGCGCCTCCAAGGCGGCGGCGAATATGCTGACCCAGTGTTTGCACCACGAGGAGGGCGGCAACGGCATCCGCGCCATCGGTCTGTCGCCGGGCACCGTGGCCACCGACATGCAGCGCGACATCAAAGACAGCGGCGTGAACCCGGTCAGCCAGCTTGACTGGGACGTGCATATCCCCGCCGATTGGCCCGCGCGCACGCTGCTGTGGATGTGCGGCCCCGAGGCGGATCGTTTCCTCGGCGATGAGATTTCCCTGCGGGATGAGGGCATCCGCAAGGCGGTGGGCCTCATATGATCGAGCTTGACCGCGCGGGCGACATCTGGACCGTCACGATCAACCGCCCCGACAAGGCCAATTCCCTGACCCATGCCATGCTGGTCGAACTCGCCGATATCATGGAAGATGCCCAAGCCGCTCGCGCGGTGATCCTGACCGGTCGCGGCAAGGTGTTCAGCGCGGGGGCCGATCTTGACGAAGCCCGCGCGGGACTGGCGAAATCGGATGTTTGGGAGCGTCTTTCAGGCGCGGTGGCGGCCCTGCCGGGGCTGAGCATTGCCGCGCTCAATGGCACGCTGGCGGGCGGTGCGATGGGCATGGCGCTGGCCTGCGATCTGCGCATCGCGGTGCCGGGGGCAAAGTTCTTCTATCCGGTGATGAAGCTCGGGTTTCTGCCACAGCCCTCGGACCCGGCGCGGATGGCGGCGCTGATCGGTCCTGCGCGGACCAAGCTTTTGCTGATGGGCGGGCAGAAGATCACGGCAGAGGAGGCGCTGACCTTTGGCCTGATCGACCGCCTTGTCGAGGCGGAAGAACTGCAGGATCACGCGCTGGCGCTGGCCGCCGATACGTTGGCTGCGCGGCCCGAAATCGCGCAGGAAATCAAACGGATGTGCAGCCCCGCCTAACGCTTGCGCGTACCGCCCGGCACTTTGGAACGAAAACCGGGCGGGCGTTTCGCCACCCATGCGGCGAATTTGGCCAGCCTCGGATGGCTGCGCAGCGCTTCGGGCGTGTTGTAGTGCCGTGCCAGTTCGGTCTCGGTCAGGGCGGCGTGCACCTCGCGGTGGCAGATGTGATGCATCAGCACCGTCGGGCCCCCCTTGCCGCCGCGCAGCTTGGGGATGAGGTGATGCAGGCTCTGCGGCACATCCCGAGGAATGGGCCGAAGGCAGAGCGGGCAATCTGGCAANGTCTCGCCTTCGGTCACGGTCCTCCCTTTCGCTTGCATTGCAGGGCCACGGCAGGCAAGAGGATGTGTCAAATCCTCCCCAAGGCAAGGACAGGCCGATGGCTTCCCCGTCAGANAANCAGACCGAAGNGCGCGCCGCGTGACCCGCGCCTTGGTCATCGGGGGNGGNCCCGCAGGGCTGANGGCGGCNGAGGNCATGNCNNAGGNGGGGCTGTCGGTCACGCTTTGCGAGGCGAAGCCCTCGGTCGGGCGCAAGTTCTTGATGGCGGGCAAATCNGGGTTGAACCTGACCAAGTCCGAACCNTTCGCGCCCTTTCTCGCCGCCTATGAAGAGGCNCAGACCGCCTTGCGCCCGATGCTNGAAGCCTTCGATNCCCAAGCGGTGCANGACTGGGCCGAAGGGCTGGGGCAAGNGGTCTTTACCGGCTCGACGGGGCGGGTTTTCCCCCGNGCGATGAAAGCCTCTCCGNTGCTGCGGGCTTGGCTTGCGCGGCTGGCGGANTGCGGGGTGACGNTCAACACCCGCTGGCANTGGNAGGGCTGGGACGGGGATGCATTCGCTTTCGATACGCCNGGNGGGCNGGAAGTGGTCGAGGCCGATGTGACGGTNCTNGCCCTTGGCGGTGCAAGTTGGCGGCGGCTTGGCGCGACGGGGGCATGGNCGCCCCTGCTGGCGACGCGCGGCGTGGCCCTGCGCGATTTCGCCCCGGCCAATNTCGGGCTGNTGGTNGATTGGTCGCCGCATATGACCCGNCATTTCGGCGCGGCGCTCAAGGGTGTGGCATGGCGCGCTGGCCCCTACACCTCACGTGGGGAGGCGGTGATCTCGGCNCGTGGGCTGGAGGGCGGGGGCATCTACAGCGTCTCGCGCGGGCTGCGNGAAGGGCAGGGGCTGTCGCTTGATCTGCTGCCGGACTTGNAGGTCCGCGANGTCGCGGCACGTTTGGCGAAGCCGCGCGGNAAGGACAGTCAGGCCAANCATCTGCGCAAGCGGCTGAAACTGACCCCCGCNCAGATCGCGCTGCTGCAAGAGATGGCGCGCCCGCTGCCGCAGGAGGCCGAGGCGCTGGCCGNCTTGCTGAAAGACCTGCCCATCGCCCANGCCGGGCTGCGNCCGATGGATGAGGCGATTTCGACGGCGGGGGGGATAGCGCTCGACGCGCTGGATGCGGGGCTGATGCTGCGCGAGGTGCCGGGCGTCTTTGCCGCCGGGGAAATGCTGGANTGGGAAGCGCCCACGGGCGGCTATCTGATCAANGGNTGTCTGGCGACCGGCCATTGGGCGGGCCGCCATGCTGTGGAATGGGCGCGGCGTTAACCGTTTTCCTTGGCCATCGCGGCGACGAANGCNGGGCGTTCGCGNAGGGATTTGGCCCAGAGGTTCAGTTTNTCATCCACNCGCGGGAATTTCGCGCCGATNGACCAGTTGATGCAATGNACCGCCAGCAGGTCGGGGACGGTGATCTGATCGCCCATCAGAAACGGCCCCTCCAGGCGGTCAGACAGGTTTTTGGCCGCACGTTCGAACTCGGCCTTGAGGCTGTCTTTGATCGCGGGCACGCGCGCTTCTTCGGGGAAAATGAAACTGTGTTTTGCCGCCGCCCAGAGGATCGCGTCGAACTCGTCGATCAGCCAAAAGGTCAATGCGTCCTGNCGCGCGCGTTCGGGCGTGCCTGCNGGGGCGGTNAGCGCNCCGTGNTTGTCGGCCAGATAGGTCATGATCGCGAGGGAATCGGTCAGTACCTCATCGCCGTCCACAAGNGCGGGGATCTTGCCCGAAGGGTTNTATTTGCGNGCCTCTTCCGAGCGNGGCGCGGCGGGGTTCAGCGNGTAGGGNTGGCCCAATTCTTCGAGCATCCACATGACGCGAAAAGCGCGNGATTTGGTGCCGCCGATGACAGTATACATTNAATTTCCTCTCCCAAAATCAACGTTGTGCGCCCAGCATNGCCAGACGGATAAAGGCCCGCTCNACCANNGCCAGCGCCGGGGCGTGCTGCCCGGCAGAGCGCAGCTTGAGGTCGGTNTCGGTCAGCACCGCAAGCGCGGTTTCCAGCTTCACCGCGCCCCAGTTGCGCGCCTGCCGCATCGCGCGGTCGCGATCACGCACGCCNTAGATCGGCGCGCCGGGGTTGGCGGCGATGCGGTAGAGGGTGCGGAAATGCCGGGTGGCCATGATNGTCAGCGTNACCGGGTTCACGCCTTGGCCTTGCAGCTTGCTCATCACCGGGCCGATNTCGGCGGCGCGGGTCTCGGCGACCACATGCAGGATGTCGTCGACCTCGGCCTCGGTCGAGGTGGGGGCGCAGGCGGCGATGTCTTCCAGCCCGATGNGGNTGCTGTCNCCCAGTTTNTANAGCGTGATCTTCTCTAGCGTTTGGCGGAAATCACCNGGATCAAGGGTGCGGGCNANATCGCTGAGCGCGGCCATNGCGTCGGCCTCNGGNGTGAGGCCCGCNTCCTTTAGCATCTGNTCNATCTCGGCCCGNTCGGGCGGATTGTCATAGATCGCGGTGGCATAGGCGTTGGNGTGGCTCTCAAAGGCTTTAAGCACCTTGGAGGTNTTCTTNAGATCGCCCGCCGTGACGATGATCTGCGCATCGCCCGGCTGCCAGTCTTTGAGCGCGTCGAGCAGGATTTTCGCGATATTGTCATTCGCCTCTTCCACCAGCGCNGCNCGNGGGCCGGGGAAGAACCCGACCGCCTTGATCGCGTCNANCAGCATCGCCGGNTCGCGGCGCAATTCGCCTGCGGGCATCCGGCTNAGGCGCATTTCCTCTTCGGCATTGGCGCCGAGCAGGTTTTTCAGGAATTCCTGCCGNTTCANNGCCACGCGCATGGCATCGCTGCCGTAGATCAAAAGCCCCGTCCGCGCNGGATCAGGCCGCGCGAAATAGGGNTTNGCNTCGCGCGGGGTGAGCTTCATTGCGGCAGGTNAGCNGCATAAAGGCGGCTCACGACGAGGTCAGCCAGAATCACCATCAGGCGTTCCTGCGCGTCCAACTCGGCGGCGCGGGTGGCGACGGTGGTGCCGGTGGCGGAATAGCCGGTAAAGCTTTCGACCTTGCCCGAGGTNACGATCTGCCCGCTGTCGAGGTCGCGCAGGGCGTAAGAGGTGGTGCCAAGCAGGTTATANCGCCGNGTGTTGCCTTCGCTGTCGATGGCNAGCCCGTCTTCGGTTGTGGTGGTGGTCAGCGCCAGCCCCCAGCGGGGCGTGGCNGCNCGGCCCAANCGGCTTTCCACCTCGCGCACNAGNAAATAGCCAAAGCGGTCTTCGGGCGCATCGACCAGCACGCGGTTTTGCAGGGCCGTGCCCGCGCCGCCGGGGCCATAGACCGGCTCGAACCCGCAGGCGGCGAGCGCCAGCAGGGGNAGNGCCANCAGGAAGCGGCGGCGCATATGGGNGGGCTTAGGCAACGACATTCACAATCCGTCCGGGCACGACGATGACCTTTTTCGGTGTGGCCCCGTCCAGCGTTCGAATGACAGCTTCATGCGCCAGCGCGATTTTTTCAACCTCTTCCTTCGGCATNTCGGCGGGCACCTGAATTTCGGCCCGGCGTTTGCCGTTGATCTGGATAGGCAGAGTCACGGTGTCATCGACCAGCATCGCCTCGTCTGCCTTGGGCCAAGGCGCGTTGACGATCAGCCCGTCGCCGCCCAGATGCGCCCAGATGTCTTCCGACAGATGCGGGGTCATCGGGGACATCAGCTGCGCTAGCGTCATGATGGCTTCGCGCTGCGCGGCATAGCCTGCCTTGGACTTCTGCAAGGTAGCGGTGAAGGCATAGAGCTTGGCAATCGCCGCGTTAAAGCCGAAGGATTCCACGCCCATCGTCACGTCATGGATCGTCTTGTGCAGGGCGCGGAGCAGGTCATCATCGCCGGTGCCGGGTGCATCGCGGTCCATTTCGCTCACGCGGTCGCAGATGTTCCACACGCGCGACAGGTGCTTGTAAGATGCCTCGGCCCCGCTGGCGGTCCATTCCACATCGCGCTCGGGGGGCGAATCGCTCAGCACGAACCAGCGCGCGGTGTCGGCGCCGTAGTTCGAGATGATGTGCAGCGGGTCGACGACGTTTTTCTTGGATTTCGACATTTTGGCGGAGGGGATGATCTCCACCTCGGTGCCGTCTGCCAATTTGCCCTCGGTCACCTCTTCGGGGAGGTGATAGACCGGGCGGCCATTATCGTCGCGGGTCTGGTAGATCTCATGGGTCACCATGCCTTGGGTGAAGAGCGCGTCGAAGGGCTCCACCGCGCTTTCGGGCAGGTGGCCGGTGATCTGCATCGCACGGGCAAAGAAGCGCGAGTAGAGCAGGTGCAGAATCGCGTGTTCGATGCCGCCGATATATTGATCGACGTTCATCCAATATTGCGCGTCTTCCATGACGGTCGGCGTCTCCGCGCGCGGAGCTGTGAAACGGGCGAAATACCACGAGCTATCGACGAAAGTGTCCATCGTGTCGGTCTCGCGCAGCGCGTCCTTGCCGCAGGCCGGGCAGGCGCAGTTGCGCCATGTCGGGTGGCGGTCGAGCGGGTTGCCGGGGGTGTCAAAGGTGACATCGTAGGGCAGCTCGATCGGCAGGTTCTCTTTCTTTTCGGGCACAACGCCGCAGTCGTCACAATGGACAACCGGGATCGGGCAACCCCAGTAGCGCTGACGCGAGAGGCCCCAGTCGCGCAGGCGGTATTTGGTGACGCCTTGGCCGATGCCGTTTTCCTCGCAAAAGGCGATGGCGGCGTCGACGGCGTCTTCGCCGGTCTGCCACTGGTCACCCGCAAAGCCACGGTTGTAGAAGACCTTTTCCGACTTCTGCGGCACGAAGGCCTCGGCCAGTTTGGGCGAGGCGTCTTCCGAAGGCAGGAAGGTCGAGATGATCGGCAGATCATATTTGCTGGCGAAATCGAAATCGCGCTGGTCGTGGCCAGGGCAGCCGAAAATCGCGCCGGTGCCATAATCCATCAGGATGAAGTTCGCGATATAGACCGGCAATTCATGCGCCGTGTCAAAGGGATGGCGCACGCGGATGCCGGTATCATAGCCCAGCTTCTCGGCGGTTTCGATGGCTTCCTCGGTGGTGCCGCCCTTGCGGCATTCGGCACAGAAGGCGGCGACGGCTTCGTCGTCGCGTTCCAGCGTCTTGGCGAGCGGATGGTCGGGCGAGATGCCGACAAAGGACGCGCCCAGCAGCGTATCGGGGCGGGTGGTGTAGACTTCGATGCGGTCGAAACCTTCGGGTGCTTCAATGGTCGAGAAGGCGAACTGCAACCCGCGCGATTTGCCGATCCAGTTGGCCTGCATCAGTTTTACCTTGGCAGGCCAGTTGTCGAGGCTATCGAGCGCAGAAAGCAATTCTTCGGAGTGGTCCGAAATCTTGAAGAACCACTGCGTCAACTCGCGCCGCTCGACCGGTGCGCCAGAGCGCCAGCCGCAGCCGTTCTCGACTTGCTCGTTTGCCAGCACGGTCATATCGACCGGGTCCCAGTTCACCACGGCGTTCTTGCGATAGACCAGACCTTCTTTAAGAAAGTCCAAAAACAGCGCCTGCTGCTGGCCGTAGTAACCGGGGTGGCAGGTGGCGATCTCACGCGACCAGTCAATCGACAGGCCGAGCGGTTTCATCTGCTTTTTCATCTCGGCGATGTTGTCATAGGTCCAATCCGCCGGGTGGCCGCCGATGGCCATGGCGGCGTTTTCGGCGGGCATGCCAAAGGCGTCCCAGCCCATCGGGTGCAGCACGTTATGCCCGGTGGCAATCTTGTAGCGCGCGATCACGTCGCCCATCGTGTAGTTGCGCACATGGCCCATGTGGATGCGGCCCGAGGGATAGGGGAACATCTCAAGCACATAGTACTTCGGCTTGTCAGCGTTGCGGGTGGCCTGAAAGACGCCATCCTTTTCCCAGGCTTGCTGCCAGCGGGCTTCGATCTCGGCGGGGGTATAGCGGGGCATGAGGGGACCTTCGTGACATGAAAAACGCCGGGCTGCTGCTTTCACGAGGCCCGGCGTTGGAAACGTGTTGAGTTAAGCGGGCTCAGAATTTGCTGTCGGACACGCGCATTTCCCGCGCCCGGCTGAGGATCGCATCCTCTACCGCGCGGGTGGTGGCCCGTGCCACGGGCTGACCGCCCGACGATTGCAGCGCAACGTTGAGCGAGCGGGCATCAAGCGCCGGATCGTCGATCAGCACGGTCGCGCGATAGGCACGACCACCGCCCGGCGGGGTGCCGTAGCCCGTGACGATCACGCCGGTGAAGGGATCGACTGATTGCACCGGCAGGAAGTTCAGCACTTCAAGCGAGGCCGACCACAGGTATTTGTTCACCGAAACGCTGGTGTCGGTGTTCTTGCGATTGAAGATCGACCAGATCGTATTGTCTGGATTGGTCTCAATGTTATTGGGGTTGTTCGGATTGGTGTATTGATCCGGCCGTTCCGTGGCTGGGCTGCCAAAGCCCCCACCACAGGCGGCAAGCGCGCTGAGCGCCAGAACGGAGATCGCCATCTTGCAAGCGGTACGAAGGGCCATTGCAGCTTTCCTTTGCCTGTTTGCGCTCCGGTCTATCCAAGCAGGCCCTTATCGGCAAGGTCTATGTCATAGGTGCCTGTTCGGGCGCTCTGCCCCTGCGCCAAAGGCAGTAACGGGCAGGCGGGGCAGGCCCGGGCGGCGAAACTGTGGCATAGCTGCACCAGCGTCAGCGACATTGAGGGCGGGGGGCGCGTGAACCTTGCCAAGTGCGGGGCATTGGGGGCAAACACCCTTCATACCCTTACCGGATTCCCCGGTCTGGGCATATGAATTCAAACCGAGGGAAAACTCATGAAAAAAGTTCTCTTCGCTACAACAGCCCTGGTTGCGACCGCCGGTGTAGCAGCAGCAGACGTAACATTCGGCGGCTACGGCCGTTTCGGTATCA
Source organism: Sulfitobacter sp. (assembly GCA_002703405.1). Lineage (GTDB taxonomy): Bacteria > Pseudomonadota > Alphaproteobacteria > Rhodobacterales > Rhodobacteraceae > Sulfitobacter. The sequence goes on from NZSX01000030.1 coordinate 38,561, forward strand.
AATACGATGAAACCGGTTCCGCGACCGGCGGCAGCACCACCGACCTCACCAGCCGCTTCCGTCTGCAGATCGACGCAACTGCTGAGTCCGATGCAGGCGTTGTCTTCGGTGCACGTGCGCGCATTCAAGCTGACGGCGACGGTACCACAAACGGTGTGGGCGCAGACTTCAACGGCGTTCGTTACTTCGCTCGTTCCGGCGGCTTCGAAGTTGGCGTTGGCAACATCTTCGGTGCTCTGGAATCCATGCCGGGTCAGTACCCGATCGACCTCGGCCTGACCGGTCTGGGCTATGACTACACGGCGTTCGACGGCAACGGCGACGCCTACTCCTCCACCGGCGATGGTGCGATCAACGGCGTGGAAGTTCTCTACTCTGCTGGCGACCTGTCGGTTCACGTTTCGGCTTCCGACGACAATGACCGTGTTGCCGGTTATGTGGGCTACACATGGAGCGGCTGGACCTTCGCGGTTGGCGCACAGGACTCTGACGATGCAGGCGACACCGAGTGGACAGCATCCGCTGGCGGTTCCTTCGGCATGGCAGATGTTACACTGGCCTATGCTGACAACGGCGACAATGGTAATCGCACCGTTTTGGCTGCTCGTTTCGACGTTGGCGCAGCAACAGACATCGAAGTTTATGTTGCCGACAACACAGACTCGACAACTGCTTCCGACAACGACACCGGCTACGGTATCGACTTCAACCACGACCTTGGCGGCGGTGTTTCGCTGCGCGGTGGTGTTGCTCAGCGCATCAGCGGCAACACACAGGCCGACATGGGTGTTCGCTTCAACTTCTAAGTTGAACGACATACTGTGAATATTGGGGCAGGCCTTTCGGTCTGCCCCTTTTCTTTTGCTCAAGGCTGTTGTTTTCTGCGCGCCTGAAATGGAGGGCCGAAAATGAGTCTGAGCGACATCCAAAACCGCATCACGAAAGCCGAAGCCGATGCAGGCCGTGCGGCGGGGTCGGTCACGCTGATCGCCGTTAGCAAGGTTCAGCCTGACGTCCGCGTGCGTACGGTCTTGGAAGAAGGCCACCGTTCGTTCGGTGAGAACCGCGTGCAGGAAGCGGCGGGCAAATGGCCCGGTTTCCGTGAAGATTTCGACGGCATTAACCTGCATCTCATCGGCCCCTTGCAGTCCAACAAGGTCCGTCAGGCGATGGAACTTGCAGAGGCGATCCACACGGTCGACCGGCCAAAGCTGGCCAAAACCATCGCGCGTCTGGCGCAGGAAATGGGCCGCTGTCCCGATCTGTTCATTCAGGTCAACACCGGCGAAGAAGATCAGAAGGCCGGGGTGATGCCCCGTGAAGTGGATGATTTTATTGCCGAATGCCGTGCGCTGGACCTGCCGATCAAGGGGCTGATGTGCATCCCCCCGGTGGATGAGGCCCCATCGCTGCATTTTGCCCTGCTGGCCAAGATCGCCGCGCGCAACGATCTAAGCGGCCTGTCGATGGGCATGAGCGGTGATTTCGAGCAAGCCATCGCGCTTGGTGCCACCCATGTGCGCGTCGGCTCCGCCATCTTTGGCGAGCGTGTTAGCGAATAATCAGCCGCGTCGCCGGGCCGACATGGGCCGCGATCTCATGAAGATCGTCCCGCGCAAAGGCGATGCAGCCCTCGGTCGGGTAGCCGGGCCGCCGCCACTGGTGAATAAAGATCGCGGAGCCGCGCCTAGCCTCGGCCTCTGGCCAGTTCCAATCGGTCAGGATCACCAGATCATAGAGCGGGTCGGCGCGGCGCAGCGCCTCGTGGCTATGGGGGTAGGGGGCATGGACGCGGTGGTTGTAGTCAGGCTGGCCGCTGGCGTCCGACCACAGATCACCGGGCCCGATCGGCTGCGCCCAAGCGCTCGGTGCAGGGATACGGTCAGGCCGATAGAGCATCCCCACCAAACGATGTACCCCGCGCGGCGTGGCACTATCGCCTTCGCGTTTGTCATGGGTCAAACCGCCCTTGCCGATGCTGCAGGCATAGCGCCGCCCCTGAAACCGCAGCCCCGTCGGGGTCAAAACCATATCGTTCGGGGTCACAGCAGATGCCCCGACTTCGCGGCTTTGGTGGCCAGATAGGCGCTGTTATGACGGTTTTCGCCGACGGCCAGCGGGACGCGCTCGGTAACCGCAATGCCGCTTTGCTCCATCATGCCGACCTTGCGGGGGTTATTGGTCAGCAGACGAACGGCGGAGAACCCCATCGAGCGCAGGATGTCGGCCCCGAGGCGGAAGTCGCGCTCATCATCCTCAAACCCCAGTCGGTGATTGGCCTCAACCGTGTCGAAACCCTGATCCTGCAAGGAATAGGCGCGCATCTTATTGGCAAGGCCGATGCCGCGCCCCTCTTGGTTGAGGTAAAGCAGCACGCCATTGCCCTCACCGCCCATCTGCGCCAATGCAGCCCGAAGCTGCGGGCCGCAATCGCATTTCAGGCTGCCCATCAGGTCGCCGGTAAAACAGGCCGAGTGCAGACGGCAGAGGACGGGCGTGTTGCGGGCAGGGCGGCCAATCTCAATGGCGTAGTGTTCTTCGCCACCGTCCTCAGGGCGGAAGATATGCAGACGGCCGGCCTCGGATACCTCCATCGGCAGGCGGGCGTTGACCACCGGGTGCAGGGCGCTGCGACGGGCGAGGATGGGGGCGGCAGCGGTGAGATCAATCATGGTCAACCCATGTAGTCGCGCGAAGTCAGCGCCCTGCGGCAGGTCCAGGACCAATGCGGCGGGCAGCATCCGCGCGGCCTTTACCAGATCAAGCGCGGCGCTATGGGCGGCCGTATCCCCGCCCCGCGCGGTCTGCAGGGGCCCCTTCATCGGGGCGCGAAGGTCATCCGCCGGATCGGCAATGCTTTGCACCCAAGCGGGCGTTGCACCGGGGGGCAGCAGCACGCGGGCGAGATTGCCGTCATAGGCGCGCGCCTTAAGCGTTTCCGCCCGCCGTGCCGTGATCGCCAACACCGGCGCACCGCCCAAGGCCAGCACATCCGCAAGGCGCTGCGCGGTCAGCGTCTCCGCCGCCAGCACGAGAGCGGCCTGCGTCCCATCCGCCAAAACCACGGGCACGCCCATGCGTAAATCGGCCCGCGCACGCGCCAGTTGTTCGGTGATGTCCGGGGCGAAACTCATGGTTTGTTGCAACTCCGCAAAGGCTTCAGCGTTTATCTAGGTTATTTCCCAAGGAATTGAAACATTTCACGCTTTGTTGACACGAGGCTGTGAGACAGAGGTCACATACCTTGTCGGACCCCGTGTCGAAGCGCATGTATAAGGCAACAGACGGAGAGATAGATGGCCCAGCTTAAGAAAATCCTGCTCGTTGACGATGACGATGACCTGCGCGAAGCGCTGAGCGAACAGCTTATCATGACCGAGGATTTCGACGTGTTCGAGGCCGCCAACGGCACCGAGGCGATGACTAAGGCGAAAGAGGCGCTCTATGATCTCATCATCCTCGACGTGGGCCTGCCCGATACCGATGGGCGCGAACTGTGTCGCTTGATGCGCAAACAGGGGGTGAAAAGCCCGATCCTGATGCTGACCGGCCATGACACCGATGCCGATACGATCCTTGGCCTTGATGCGGGGGCGAATGATTACGTCACCAAACCGTTCAAATTCCCAGTCCTTTTGGCCCGCATCCGCGCGCAGTTGCGCCAGCACGAGCAATCCGAAGATGCGGTGTTCCAGCTTGGACCCTATACGTTCAAACCCGCGATGAAGGTGCTGACAACGGAAGATGACCGCAAGGTGCGTCTGACCGAGAAAGAGACTAATATCCTCAAGTTCCTCTACCGCTCCAACGATGGTGTGGTGCCGCGCGATGTGTTGCTGCATGAGGTTTGGGGCTACAACGCGGGCGTCACGACCCACACGCTTGAAACCCATATTTACCGCCTGCGGCAGAAGATCGAGCCTGACCCTTCGAATGCTCGCTTGCTGGTGACTGAATCCGGTGGTTATCGCCTGATGGCATAAAACCGGGAACCATTTCCAACCTTGTTTGGTTGGAAACCCTGAGAGGCGGGGTTTTCATGACCCGCCACTCGGTTTGAAGCCCGACTTTTGTACCCGGGTAAAGGTACATACCTCCCTGTTGGACTGGCCGGGCCATAGTGCCCGGCCTTTTTTTTATCTGCTGTCCATCTTTGGCCCCAGTGACTTGTGCGCAGATTTCCGCATGGCACCCCCGCGCCACCCGCGTTATTGTGCCGGCCTATCCCCAGACCGGAGCCTTCCCCATGTCCTTTTCTCTCGCCACTTGGAACATCAACTCTGTCCGTCTGCGCGAGCCTTTGGTGCTGAAGCTGCTGGCTGAACACGGGCCGGATGTGCTGTGCCTGCAAGAGTGCAAAAGCCCGGTCGATAAAATCCCGGTCGAGGCGTTCAAGGCGGCTGGCTATACGCACATGGTGGCGCGTGGGCAGAAGGGCTACAACGGTGTGGCGATCCTGTCGAAGCTGCCCTTGGTGGATGCGGGTGATCAGGATTTCGCCATGTTGGGCCACGCCCGCCACGTTGCGGCAAAGCTGGAAAACGGCACCACGATCCATAATTTCTACGTTCCCGCAGGCGGGGATAAACCCGACCGCGAGATCAATGAGAAGTTTGGACAAAAGCTCGATTACCTCTCGGAAATGCGCGACTGGTTTCATAGCGACAAACCCGAGAAGTCGATCCTTGTGGGCGACCTGAACATCGCCCCGCGTGAGGATGATGTTTGGGACCACAAAAAGCTGTTAAAGATCGTCAGCCACACGCCGGTCGAAGTCGAAGCGCTTGGCGCGGTGCAGGATGCGGGCAATTGGGTCGACATCACCCGGCAGGATGTGCCTGCGGGCAATCTCTATAGCTGGTGGTCCTACCGCGCTGCCGATTGGGATGCCGCCGATAAGGGTCGCAGGCTCGATCATATCTGGGCCACATCGGATATCGCGCAGGCCGGGCACTCCAGCCATATCGTCCGTGATGCCCGTGGTTGGGAGAAACCCAGCGACCACGCGCCGGTTTTTGCCAGTTTTGACCTTTGAATCGCGCCCCCGCACGTCCATATAAGGCCAAACGCGATTTGCGAGGATAACAGCATGACCGACCTGAACCTTTCCACCGCCGCCCCTGCGGATGCCGACCTGATCAAGGACACGACCGAGGCGACCTTCATGGCTGATGTGGTCGATGCCTCGCAGACGGTGCCGGTCATCGTTGATTTCTGGGCGCCGTGGTGCGGCCCTTGCAAGACGCTTGGCCCGATGTTGGAGGACGCCGTGCGTGCGGCCAAAGGCGCGGTGAAGATGGTGAAGGTCAATGTCGATGAGGCCCAGAACATCGCGGGCCAATTGCAGATCCAGTCGATCCCCACGGTCTATGCCTTTTTCAAAGGCCAGCCGGTCGACGGTTTCCAAGGCGCGCTGCCGCAGTCCGAGATCAAGGCTTTCGTCGATCGCGTGGTAAAGGCGGGGGGCGGCGAAGCCCCCGGAGATACGCTGGCCGATGCCGTCGCCGCAGCCGAAGAGATGCTGGCCGAGGGTGCCGCCACGGATGCGGCGCAGACCTTTGCCGCAATTCTGGAAGAAGACCCGATGAACGCCTCCGCCTATGGCGGCATGGTCCGGTCCTATATCGCGATGGGCGAGCTAGAGCAGGCCGAAGCCCTGTTGAACGGCGCGCCGATTGAGATCTCAAAGGCTCCCGAACTCGAAGCGGCCCATGCCCAGTTGCAACTGGCACATCAGGCTGCGGATGCCGGCCCCGTGGCCGAGTTGACCGAGAAGGTCGAAGCCAATCCCGACGACCATCAGGCGCGGTTCGATCTGGCCCAAGCGCTTTACGCGCAGAACGATGCTGAAGCCGCTGTCGATCACCTGTTGGAACTGTTCCGTCGGGACCGTGAGTGGAATGACAGCGCCGCCAAAACGCAGCTTTTCACTATTTTTGAGGCGCTTAAGCCCAATGATCCGGTGGTGCTCAATGGCCGTCGCAAACTGTCGTCAATGATATTTGCCTGAGGAGACGGGCGCACTAAGTCCCTTGTCATGATTAAGCCCGCAGAACTGCCCAAGACTATTGCGATCTTTCCGTTGGCAGGGGCGCTGCTGCTGCCCCGCTCGCGCCTGCCGCTGCATATCTTCGAGCCGCGTTACCTTCAGATGATCGAAGACGCGCTCAAAACTGACACGCGGTTGATTGGCATGGTCCAGCCCAACGAGATGCCCGGCCGCGACGGCAACGGGCTGCACCAGATCGGCTGCGCGGGGCGCATCACCCAGTTTTCCGAGACCGAGGATGGCCGCTATATGGTGACCCTTGGCGGCGTCTCACGCTTTCGCGTGGTGGAAGAGATCGAGGGCTTTTCCCCCTATCGCCGCTGCGATGTGAACTGGGCGGGCTTTGACCGTGACTTGGGTGAGGATGAGGTCGACGACAGTTTCGACCGGGCGCGGTTTCTTGATCTCTTGGGGCGGTATTTCGACACCCGCGGCCTCTCGGCTGATTGGGACACGTTGAAAGATGCTGAGGATGAGCTGCTGATAAACTCCCTGTCGATGATGTTGGAGTTTGAGGTCGAGGACAAACAGGCGTTGCTAGAGGCACCGTCGCTGGAAACCCGGCGCGAGACATTGGTGACATTGATCGAATTCGCGATGCGCGGCGGTCAGGAAGAGGGCTTGATGCAATGACGGATGCGACCGTTCAATTTGACCGCCGGATGTTGGAGGCATTGATCTGCCCGCGTACCCAGACGACGCTGACCTATGACGCCGAAAAGCAGGAGCTGGTGTCGAAAGCTGCCGGGTTGGCCTATCCGATCCGTAACGGCATTCCCGTTATGCTGCCGGATGAGGCGCGGACCCTGTAGCGGCCCGCGACCCGATCAAAGGGGCTTCCCACGCATCAATCGGGGCAGGTCACCCGTCAGCCCCGCCGCTTCGCGGATAAAGGTTCGGCGCAGGCCGGGCAGGGCGTTGATCGCGGCCATGCCCATGTCGCGGGCCAAGCGCAAAAGCGCATTGTCGTTCGAAAACAGCCGGTTGAAGCTATCGGTCGCCAGCGCAAGGCTGGCATTGTCGAACCGCCGCCATTCTTGATAGCGCGCCAGTACCGCGTCGTTTCCGGGGTCTTCGCCCCGGCGCACCGCATCAGCGATGACCTCGGCCAAGGCTGCCACATCGCGTAGACCCGCGTTCAACCCCTGACCCGCGATGGGGTGCACGCCATGGGCCGCGTCGCCCAAAAGCGCCACGCGCGGGGCGGTCATGGAATGCGCCAGCGACAGGCCCAGCGGATAGCTGTAGCGCGGACCGGTCAGGGAAATCTCACCCAGAAAGCTGCCAAAGCGCGGGCGCAGCACGTCGAGGTATTGCGCATTCGGCAGGGCGTTTATGGCGGCGGCATTGGCGCTGGCTTCGCTCCAAACGATCAGCGAGCGGTTGCCGGTCAGCGGCAAGATCGCCAGCGGGCCGGGGGGCATAAAGAACTGATGCGCGATGCCGTGATGCGGTTTTTCGTGATCGACCACGCAGACCAGCGCCGTCTGCGCGTAGGACCATGCGATGCGCTTGATGCCCGCGCGTTCGGCGGTGCCGCTGCCGCGCCCATCGGCGCCGACTGCCAGTCGCGCGCGGAGGGTTTTGCCGCCCTCAAGCGTCAGTGTGATGCCGGTCGGCTCCACCTTTTGTTCCGTAACGCGGGTGTCGTTCAGCACCGTGATCGCCGGGTCGTCATTCACCGCCTTCAGCAAAGCGCGGCGCAGGTGGCGGTCTTCGACCATATGCCCCATCGGGCCTTCTTCGATCTCGGCATGGTCGAAATGCATGAACATCGGCGAGGGGCCGGTCCCCGCGCGCCCGTCGGTCACCTTGATCTCCAGCATCGGCTGGGCGTCATCCGCAATCTCGGGCCAGACGCCGATGCCTTCCATCAGTCGCACCGAGGTCAGTGCCAGCGCATAGGCGCGGCCATCGAAGTCGGCGTTCTCAAAGGTCTGCGCGGGCAGGGCGTCGATCACCGCCACGCGCAACCCGGCGCGGCTGAGGGCCAAGGCAAGGGCAGGGCCGTTCAGTCCGCCGCCGATGATCGCGATATCGTGCTCAAAATCCATGGCCCTAGATATGACCTGCGCGCGGGGATTGTCCATGCGCCGAACGGTCGCTAGGTTCGCCACGAACAGCGGCAAGGGGTACGACATGCGCGAATGGTTGGAAATGACGGCAGCGGATCTGGGGCGCGGGATCGCGGCAGGTGATATCGACCCTGTGGCGCTTTGCGATACCTACCTTGATGCCATCGACGCGCACCCGATGCGCGACCGTATCTATGCCCGCGTCACCCCCGAGCGCGCCCGCGCCGAAGCGGCGGCGGCGGCAGAGCGCGCCCGCGATGGCCAGCGCCTGTCGCCCCTCGATGGTGTCCCGATCTCTTGGAAAGACCTTTTTGACACCGCCGGAACAGCCACCGAAGCAGGCACCAAACTGCTCGAAGGTCGGGTGCCCGAACGCGATGCCGAAGTGCTCGCCAGTGCGACCGCGATGGGGTTGGTCTGTCTCGGCAAAACCCATATGAGTGAATTGGCCTTTTCCGGCCTCGGCCATAATCCCAGCACCGCGACACCGCCCTGTGTGAACGAGCCGGACAGTGTTTCGGGCGGCTCATCTTCCGGGGCTGCGGCCTCGGTCGCCTTTGGCTTGGCGGCGGCGGCGATTGGGTCGGATACGGGCGGGTCGGTGCGTATCCCGGCGGCGTGGAACGATCTGGTGGGGCTTAAAACCACGGCGGGACGGGTCTCCCTCGCCGGGACGGTGCCGCTGGCGGCAAAGTTCGACACGGTTGGCCCGATTTGCCGCTCTGTCGAGGATGCGGCACTGCTGCTGGGCGTTCTGGAAGGGGCTAAACCCGCCGATTTGCAAGAGAGTGAGTTGGAAGGCTGCCGCTTTGCGGTGCTGACCAATGTGGTGATGGAAGAGCTTTCCGAGGAGCCGAAAGCTGCTTTCGAAGCGGCAGTGGAACGGCTGAGAGAGGCCGGTGCCACGGTTGATGAAATCGCCGTGCCCGAAGTCGAAGACGCGATGCCGCTGAGTTCTTGTCTCTACACCACCGAAGCCTATGGGCTGTGGCGCGATGTGATCGAGGCCGATCCGCAAGCGATGTTCACTGAAATTCTTGAGCGTTTCCGGTTGGGTAAGGGGTTCTCCGGCCCCGATTACGTTGCCGCTTGGGCCAAGCTTGATCTGGCACGGGCGGGCTATGACCGGGCCGTGGCGGGCTATGACGCGGTGCTGGTGCCGACCGCCCCGATGCTGCCGCCGAACATCGAGCGGCTGAACAGCGATCACGACTACTACCTCGCGCAGAATCTCCTTTCGCTGCGCAACACGCGAGTCGCGAATCTCATGGGGCTTTGCGCGCTTACGTTGCCAACCGGAACGCCGTCATGCGGCATCTCTTTTATGGCCGCGCCCAATGCCGAGGAACAGCTTTTGCGCCTTGGAGCAGCGGCTGAGGCAGCCCTGCGCGAGGCATAACAGCGCACGACCGAAAAGCCACAAGGGCTGCAAATCTCCCGGTTTTTCTGGACGGGGGAGGCGGCCTTGGGTACCTTGGGGCAAACGGGGCGCAAATGATCCCGATCCGAGGCAGTTTTGATGATGTATTCCGAGCGGTTTTCGAACCTTCCGGCCCATGTGTGGCCGCGCCTGCGCGCCTTGCTTGATGGGCATGAGGGCGGCGGTACGCCTATTCACATGACCATTGGCGAGCCGAAACATGCGTTTCCGGCTTGGGTCACGGATGAGATCGCGAAACACGCCGAAGGTTTCAACAGATACCCGCCAAACGACGGCTCGCACGAGCTGCGCGCCGCCATCGCCGCATGGATCGCGCGGCGCTACGGCGTCGAAATGGACCCCGACAGCGAGGTTATGGCGCTGAACGGCACCCGCGAGGGGCTGTACAACGCCGTCATTGCGCTCTGCCCGGCGACCAAGAACGGCGAGACATCGGCGATCCTCATGCCGAACCCGTTCTACCAAGTCTATATGATCGGCGCGATCTCGGGCGGGGCAGAGCCAATCATGGTGCCCGCCACCGCAGAGACCGGGCATTTGCCCGATTTCGCCAGCCTGCCCGAAGATGTGCTGCGCCGCACCACGGCGGCCTATCTTTGTTCGCCCGCCAACCCGCAGGGCGTCGTCGCCTCGCGCGATTATTGGGCTGATCTGATCGCGCTGGCCGAGAAATATGATTTCCTGATCTTCGCTGATGAATGCTATTCTGAGATCTACCGCGACACGCCGCCCACCGGCGCGCTGGAGGTGGTTCAGGAACTAGGCACCGACCGCAACCGCGTGGTGATCTTTCACTCGCTGTCGAAGCGCTCCAACCTGCCGGGGCTGCGTTCGGGCTTTGCCGCCAGCGGACCAGAGACGATGCGTGAGATCAAACAGTTGCGCAATTACGCCGGTGCGCCGTTGCCGCTGCCCTTGCAGCAGGCCGCTGCCGCCGTTTGGGCAGATGAAGCGCATGTGGAAGAGAACCGCGCGCTCTACCAAGAGAAATACGCCATCGCCGACCGTATCTTTGGCAATGTGCCGGGCTATGCGAGCCCCGAGGCGGGGTTCTTCTTGTGGCTCCCGGTCGAGGATGATGAGGCCGCGGCGCTGAAACTGTGGCGCGAGACAGGCGTGCGGGTGCTGCCCGGCAGCTATCTGGCGCAGAACGTTGCCGGGACCAACCCCGGCCAAAATTACATTCGGGTCGCCTTGGTGGCCCCAAAAGACGAAACGACGCGCGGGTTGGAAGCGATCCGCGACTGTCTGTATTCGACATAAGCGAGGGACGACATGGCATATCAGACACGGGGACGCGATCCATTGCTAGACAGCAACATGGCCGAGGCAATCGAAAAGCGCGGTCGTGAACTGCTGGGGCTGGCACTGATCATGCTGGGCATTATGGCCGCCATGATGATCGGCAGCTACACGCCCGACGATCCCAACTGGATGGTCTCGACGGATGCGCCGGTGCAAAACTGGATGGGCCGGATCGGTGCCTCCATCGCCGCACCGCTGTTTATGATCGTTGGTTGGGGCGCTTGGGGCATTGCCATCGTCCTGCTGTTTTGGGGTGGGCGTTTCGCGCTGCATCAGGGCGACGACCGTGCCATCGGACGTCTGATCTTTGCCCCCATCGCCGTTGCGCTTGGGGCCATCTATGCCGCCACGCTCGCCCCCGGTCAGGAATGGCTGCTGACCCATAGCTTTGGTCTGGGCGGGCTTTTTGGCGATACCGTCATGGGCGCGCTGCTGACGATCCTGCCCATCGGCTCGACCCTGACGGTCAAGCTGATGTCGCTTTTGATGGGCGTGGCGATTCTGGCTCTGGGTGCCTTTGTGCTGGGCTTCACCAAGGCCGAGTTGATGCGCATCACGCGGTTCCTGCTGGTCGGTCTGATCATGGCCTATGCCGGGTTGATGACCTTGTTGGGCCGAGGGGCCAGCGGTGCCGTCGTTGCCGCGCAGAACCTGTCGGCCCGTCAGGCCGAACGCCGTGAGCGTCGCCGTCAGGAGGCAGAGGAAGCCGAGACTTGGGCCGCACAGGATGCTGGTCAGGATTATTACGCGCAGCAAGCCCCAATGGCCGAGCCGGAAGCAGAGCCGCGCAGCCTGTTTGGCCGGATGCCTGGTCTTATCAAACGCCCCGAAGCGGACGACATGCCCGAGCCGGAACTGATTGAGACCTACAGCGATGCCATCGTGGATGAAACTCCGGGCGAAGAGCGCATCAAAAGCAAGATCGCCGATGTCATCAAGAACCGCGTCCGCAATGCCAATGCGATCCATACGCCCGCAACCGCCCCGCTGACCAAGGGCCGGGGCCGTGGGCCGGACCCGCTGTTGCTGAACACCAGCCAGCCCGCCACCCTGCGCGCCGAGCCGCCTTTGACCGCAGGCGCTGCCACCCTGCGCCCTGAGCCGCTGCTGCGCAAACCGCAGGTGCAGCCTGAGCCGGCGCCGGAGCCGATGGTCGAAGAGCCGATGATGCAAGAGCCGATGGTTGAGCGTTACGAGGATACCGTCACCTCTGAAACCCTGCCGTTGCAGCAAGCGCCGGCGCCAGAGGCGATGAAAATCCCCGTGGCCGAGCCGCGCAAAGTGGTGCAGCAGCCCACCCGCAAACCCGTCCAACCCTCGAAACAGGCGCAGGTCGAAGCGCAGCCCACCTTGACCTTTGACGATACGCACCCCGGTTTCGAATTGCCGCCGCTGAGCCTTTTGGAAAGCCCCGAGAGCGTACAGCGTCTGCACCTGAGCGACGAGGCGCTGGAAGAAAACGCGCGGATGCTGGAAACCGTGCTCGATGATTACGGCGTGAAGGGCGAAATCGTCGCCGTGCGCCCCGGTCCTGTCGTCACCATGTATGAGCTTGAGCCTGCGCCGGGTCTCAAGGCCAGCCGCGTCATCGGTCTGGCGGATGACATCGCGCGCTCCATGGCCGCGCTGTCGGCGCGTGTTTCCACCGTGCCGGGCCGCAGCGTGATCGGCATCGAACTGCCCAATGAGAACCGCGAGAAAGTGATCCTGCGCGAGATCCTGTCGAGCCGTGATTTCGGCGACGGCAACCAGCGCCTGCCGCTGGCGCTTGGTAAGGACATCGGCGGTGATCCGGTTGTCGCGAACCTTGCGAAAATGCCGCACCTGCTGATCGCGGGGACCACCGGTTCGGGTAAATCCGTGGCGATCAACACGATGATCCTGTCGCTGCTGTACAAGCTGACGCCGCAGGAATGCCGGATGATCATGATCGACCCCAAGATGTTGGAACTGTCGGTCTATGACGGCATTCCGCATCTGCTGTCCCCGGTTGTGACCGACCCGAAAAAGGCCGTTGTCGCGCTGAAATGGACCGTGGGCGAGATGGAAGAGCGCTATCGCAAGATGTCCAAGATGGGCGTGCGGAACATCGACGGCTATAACGGCCGC
>NZSX01000031.1 GCA_002703405.1 Sulfitobacter sp.
TGAAGTCGGCTGGGTTCATCCCAGTGACTTTCGATAACCTCATCACCGGATGGCGCGATGCAGTAAAGTTTGGCCCCTTCGAGGAGGGTGATCTGCTAGATCGCACACGGCTAGATGAGGTTTTTGCGGAACATCAACCCGTCGCGGTTATGCATTTTGCGGCTCTCAGCCAAGTGGGTGAGAGCATGGCAAAGCCGGGTCTCTACTGGCGCAATAACGTCAACGGATCCCTTACGCTGATTGAGGCAGCGGTTGCGGCCGGCTGCAAACGGTTTGTCTTTTCATCTACCTGTGCGACCTATGGGGATCAGGACAACGTCATTCTTGATGAAAATAGCGCACAGTATCCGATTAACGCTTATGGCGCCTCAAAACGCGCGATTGAGGACATTCTGCGTGATTTTGAAGCCGCCCATGGGCTGCAGCATGTTATCTTCCGCTATTTTAACGTAGCCGGGGCAGATCCCGAGGGCGAAGTGGGCGAGTTTCACCAGCCGGAGACGCATTTGATTCCGCTCATGCTTGATGCGATCTCTGGGAACAGGGCTGCGCTGACGGTCTTCGGAGATGACTATGACACGCCCGATGGCACCTGCATTCGTGACTATGTGCATGTCTGCGATCTAGTTGATGCCCATGTTCTGGGCTTGAAGTGGCTTCAACAGGATAGGGGCAGCCGAGTATTTAACCTCGGCACTGGTAGCGGCTTCTCAGTGCGCGAGGGGCTCGAGATAGTGTCCCAAGGAATGGTGTAACTTTGTTCTTCGGCCATGGCTTGGCCGCAGTTACAGGGCGGCGATTGTCGCCGGGTCCATGGGGGTAGTGTCGCAAATGGCGGCGACGGTTTCCAGTGTCATGTAGCGCCGCGTGATCGCCCACTCATCATTTTGCTCCAGCATCAGGGCTCCGACCAGTCGTGTGACTGCGGCCTCGTTTGGAAAGATGCCGACAACGTTGGTCCGGCGCTTAATCTCCTTGTTGAGGCGTTCAAGTGGGTTTGTGCTGTGGATCTTGACCCAATGCTCGCGGGGAAAGCTCTTGTAGGCCAACACGTCATCCTCAGCCCGGCGCATCAACTCCGCGAGCTTTGGATGGCGCGTCTCAAACGCGTCGATCAGCTTGGCCCAGTGCTCTTTTGACGCGGCCAGCGTGTCCTGGTCGAAGGCGGTTCTGAGCGCCGCGGTGACGATTGGCTTGTCCTTCTTGCCGACGCAAGCAAGTGCGTTGCGCATGAAGTGGACGCGGCAGCGCTGGACTGTCGCACCGAGCACCTTTGCCGCGGCGGCCTTCAGCCCCTTATGATCGTCGGCGATGATCAGGCGGGTGCCGCGCAGCCCGCGATCGGCCAGAGAACGCAGAAATTCGTCCCAGAAGACCTCGGCTTCACTGGGCTGGACAGCGATGCCCAGAACCTCGCGGCGTCCATCCAGGTTGACCGCCACTGCCACTATAGCAGCGACGCTGACGATCCGACCGCCACGGCGGACCTTGATGTAAGTCGCGTCAAGCCAGAGATAGGGCCATTCGCCTTCCAGCGGGCGGTTCAGGAATGCATCGACGCGTTCATCAATCTCGCCGCAGAGCCGCGAGACTTGGCTCTTCGATACGCCAGTCATTCCCATAGCCTTGACCAGATCATCCACGGAGCGCGTCGACAGGCCCTGAACATAGGCCTCTTGAATGACAGCCGTCATGGCTTTCTCCGCCGCCCGGCGGGGCTCAAGGAACTCGGGCAGGTAGCTGCCCTTGCGCAGCTTCGGGATCTTCACGTCGACCCTTCCTGCACGCGTTTCCCAAGCTCGGGACCGGTATCCGTTGCGATGGTTCATGCGGTCGCTGCTTCGCTCGTGCGCACTGGCACCGCAGAGCTGGTCGACATCCAGCGCCATGAGGCGGTCGGCGACGAAACCGAGCATCTCGGCAAGCAGGTTGCTGTCAGATGTCTCTGACAAAAGCGCACGCAGCGCGGCAGTATCTGATAGACTGTTCTTGGTCATGGTCGTTCTCCTCGGTCAAAGTTAGGTCCGCAAACCAAACCTTAGCCGAAGAACAACCATGGCCGCCAAGCGACCCGCACGGGCCTCGCTTCGCTATGCGAAGGCTCCGCTCAGCCCGCGCTACCGGCGGGAGTTACACCAACTGTTGGGACACTGCTGAAGAGATCGACAAGCTCCGCGCATTGATGCCCGACCTGAAGGTACAATTGTTAGTCGGTGAGGGCCAGAATCTCTCTGAACTAGTCGATCAGGACAGCTATTCGTTCGAGTTAATGGATGTCTTTCTGGGGGGCGAGAGCGCCGATTTCATTGAGGATGCATATAAACGCTGCCGGGACTCGCTGGTGTTCCTGATTAAGCCAATGGACGACGCGGACTAAGCCGCGAACAGGAGGCATTGATGAAGACGGTAAGCACATTTCCGAACGAGGTTATCGAGGAAGAAAATGTGTTCATTCCCGTAACCGATGGGATCCGACTAGCCGCCCGAATTTGGCGCCCTAAGGGTTCGGAGAACGCCCCGGTACCGGCGATCCTAGAATACATCCCCTACCGTAAAAGGTTTGGCACGGCTGTTCGCGATGAACACACCCATCCATATCTAGCTGGACACGGCTATGCCTGTATCCGGCTAGATATCCGCGGCAGCGGTGAAAGTGAAGGTGTGCTGACGGATGAGTATTTGCAAAGCGAGTTGGACGACGGTGTGGCCGCACTGCATTGGATCGCCGATCAGCCTTGGTGCGATGGTAATATTGGTATGATGGGAATCTCTTGGGGCGGCTTTAACGGCTTGCAGATTGCCGCGATGCAGCCTGAACCACTAAAAGCCATCGTTACGATGTCTTCAACTGATGATCGTTATTCGGATGATATCCACCACATGGGCGGCTGTTTGCTGGGCGACAATCTATCATGGGCATCGGTAATGTTCTCCTACAACACCATGCCGCCGGATCCCGCGCTGGTCGGCAGTCGCTGGCGCGACATGTGGCTGGAACGTTTAGACAACTCCGGCCTATGGCTGAAGAATTGGCTGCAACACCAACGGCGCGATGCCTATTGGCGACATGGCTCTGTGCGTGAGGACTATTCTGCCATCAAGGTACCGGTCTTTGCGGTTAGTGGCTGGGCGGATGGCTATACCAATTCTGTTTTCCGGCTGATGGAAAACCTTGACGTTCCCCGCAAAGGGATGGTTGGCCCCTGGGGCCATATCTATCCACATTTTGGCCGGCCGGGCCCAGCCATTGATTTTCTATCCGAGTTGTTGCGTTGGTGGGACCGCTGGCTCAAAGGCAAAGACACCGGCGTGGAGGACGACCCGATGATCACTGCGTGGATGCTGGATAGCGCTCCGCCTAATCCGGAATACGATCATCGCCCGGGCCACTGGGTCGGAGAAAACATTTGGCCCGCGCCCGATATCACATTCGAACGATTTACGATCGCTGAAGGTCGAAATCTGCGTCCCGAAAAGAAAATACCATCGCAGAAGGAAGAAGAAGTTAATTTGGATGTGCAGTCGCCGGTGACCTTGGGCCTACATTCCGGCAAGTGGTGTTCGTATGCCAATGGTCCCGATCTGGCAAGCGATCAGCGCGCAGACGACGGTGGTGCGCTGGTTTTCCAATCCGATCCGTTAACAGAAGATATGTATATTCTGGGGGCGCCAGAGGTCGAACTTGAGCTGGCCAGTGATCGTCCTGTCGCCATGGTCGCGGTGAGGCTGTCCGACATGCGGCCTGATCATCAAGTGACCCGCATCACATATGGAATGTTGAACCTAACCCACCGTGACAGCCGCGAACATCCTGAAAAGTTGAAACCGGGATGCTTTTATCGAGTCCGAGTGCCAATGTGCTACATTGCGCAGAAGATACCTAAAGGTCACCGCGTACGTCTATCGATCTCGACCGTTTACTGGCCCTTGGCATGGACTCCACCCGCCTCTGTACGTCTGACGATCCGTACAGAGAAAAGCATGCTGACACTGCCCTGTCGTACTCCCAAAGGCAGCGATGAAGCGCTGGAATTCGGAGCGCCGGTCCAATCACCGGGTCCTTCGGTAACCTCGTTGGCACCACCCAGTCACGAATGGGTAATCCATCAGGATCTAGGGCGACAATGGACGGAGTTACGCGTCACCGACGACCGAGGGAAGATGCGGCTGGACCGAATTGACCTAACGGTCGGGGCGCGGGCGGTAGAAACCTATGGTGCAAGACCGGGAGATTTCACGTCTGCTACTGGCGAAACGGAATGGTATCGGACCCTGCAACGCGACGGATGGTTGATCGAAACACGCACCCGCACTTGCCTGACGTCAGACCAAGAAAATTTCTATCTCACGGCCGAGTTAGACGCTTGGGAAAACGGGGCGCGGGTGCGATGTCAAAGCTGGAACGAAACGATCCCGCGGGACATGGTTTGACGGTCGTATGAAGAAACGTTCCTTGGCGCCAACCGTTCTCGACCGTAAATTCGTCTCCGAGCCGTTCAATTGTGCTTTGCAGCGCGCGCGCGTCGCATCTAACCCGGACCGACTTACGCTATGTTGACCTTTTTCGGAACTTAATATTCCCGCACGGGTTAGATTGAAAGGCGTTTGGCTGCGACATGCGCAACTCCTGCGCCACCGCTGCGATGCCCATCGCGCCTCATACTTACCAGCCCGGGAGCCTACCATGAGTGAAATCACACGTCGCAATCTCTTGGCTATGATCGGCACTGCCGCGGGCAGTACCGCCATGTATCATGCCATGGCATCAATGGGTTTCGCCGCCCCGTCGGACTATAGCGGTCCGATCAAGCTGGACGGCGATCCGCAGGGCGCAAAGGTGCTGATCCTTGGCGCCGGGCTTGCCGGTCTGACCGCTGCTTATGAAATGCGAGCGGCTGGCTATGAAGTCGAAGTGTTGGAGTTCCGCGAAAAGGCGGGCGGCCGATGCTGGACCCTGCGTTCGGGCGACAGCTACACAGAACTTGGCGGCGCGATCCAAAACGTTGATTTTGCCGAAGGCAACTACATCAACCCCGGCCCGTGGCGGCTTCCGCACAACCACCATGCCGTTCTGGATTATTGCAAGCGGCTCAAGGTGCCGCTGGAGCCATTTATCCAGCTGAACTACAACTCTTACCTTCACAAGTCGGACGCCTATGGCGGCAAGCCACAGCGTTTGAAGGACATCAAGACCGATTACCGGGGCCATATCTCGGAACTGCTGGCCAAGGCCGTGAACCAAGGCAAACTGGATGAGCTGGTCACCGCAGAGGACCGCGAAGTCTTGCTGGAAAGCCTGCGTTCCTTCGGTGTGCTGAATGAGCAGAACGAGTACGTCAAAAGCTTGGAGACCAGCGAATACCGTGGCTATGCCAAACAGCCCGGCGGCGGTGTGGGCGCGGCACCAGAGGCGTCTGACCTGCTTAACCCGCAGGAGGTCTTGCAGTCACGTCTGTGGGAATATCTCGCCACACATGAGACCGTCGACCACCAAGCCCCCATGTTCCAGCCCGTCGGTGGGATGGACGGCATTGCCAAAGGGTTTGAGCGCGAGGTCGGGGATCTCATCACCTATAACGCCAAGGTCGTCTCGCTTCAGCAAGACGAGAACGGCGTGACGGTAACATGGGAAGACACCGCCGGAGGGGGTCAGAAGACCAGCAAGGCGGACTACTGCGTTTGCACCATCCCCTTTTCCATCCTCGGTCAGATCGACCATAATCTTTCGGGCGGTTTGGCGAATGCGATCAGTTCGATGTACTACAATGGATCGACCAAATGGGGCCTCGAATTTAAGCGGCGCTTCTGGGAGGAAGACGAGGATATCTATGGCGGGATCAGCTATACCGATCTGGCCATCGGGCAGATCAGCTATCCCTCCACCGGCTATTTCTCAGACGGGCCGGGTGTGCTTTTGGGCGGTTACACATGGCGCGGTGAAAACTCTTACAAGTTCAACGCGATGCAGCCTGACGAGCGGCTGGAATGGGCGCTGCGCCAAGGTGCCAAGATCCATCCGCAATATCGCGAGGAGTTCAAAACCGGCGTGAGCGTGGTCTGGCACAAGGTGCCATGGGTATTGGGCTGCTCTGGCGTCTGGGAAAACCGCGACAACTATGAGGAAGCGATCAAGATCGACAATCGCGTGGTTTGCGCGGGCGAGCATCTTTCCTATCTGCCAGCCTGGCAAGAAGGGGCGATCCTGTCCTCGCTGGATGCGATTTCGCGTCTCCATGACAAAGTAATCAACGGGTGAAGCCATGCGACAGACTTTTATCACAGCCGCGATCGTAGGTATGCTCGGCACGTTGCCGCTCTATGCCCAAGACGATGAAGTAGACACGCGCGCCGCGCAAGAAACTGAAATGGGCGAGACCTCTACCGAGGTCGAAGCACGGCCCCAAGAGCGCGAGATCACCGCCATGGCAGATGGAGGTGAATGGGTTGAGGAATATGTCAGCGAGGATGGCGAGGAATTGTATCAGTCGCTCTGCTCTGGCTGTCATATGGCCGATGGGTCAGGCGCAATCGGAGCCGGGAAATACCCTGAACTCAGCGGGAACCCGAACCTCGAATTCGCCGGTTACGCGACCTACATCATCATTAACGGTCAGGCTGCCATGCCCAGCTTCGGCCATTTCCTTGATGACAAGCAGGTGCTCGCCATTACCGATTATCTGCAAACCAACCTTGGCAATGACTATGAGGCAGATGGCACGCTTGATGCCGTGGCCGATGCCCGTCCCGCCGAACCAGTAGATCAGAATATGGAGGAACACGAATGATCCGCAAATTTATCGCCCCCCTCGCCGCGACCACCGCACTTACGGCCACCGCAGCATTCGCGCAAAGTTCGGAAGTTGTCCGCCATGGATTGCCGGATTCCGACTTCCCGATCCTGCAAGCGGTAGAGGTGCCAGCGGATGCCACTTTGGTTTATCTCAGCGGCACCGTCCCTGAGGTCGCCGATGAAACGGCAGAGAAGGGCTCGCCCGAGTATTTCGGGGATACGGCAACCCAAACTGCCAGCGTTCTGGCGTCGATTGAGAAGAAGCTTGCCGGGATTGACCTCGATATGGGCGATGTAATCAAAATGCAGGCCTATCTCGTCGCTCCCAAAGGCAGCGATGGGATGGACTTTGAGGGCTTTATGAAGGGCTATACCCAATATTTCGGCACCGAGGAGCAACCCGAACTGCCGACCCGATCCGTTTTTGAAGTTCCCGGACTCGCTAACCCATCATGGCTGGTTGAAATCGAAGTTGTTGCCGTGCGGTCTGGTTCGTGATGTTGCAACCGGGGGCGGGTAGATGCGAACAAAAAATCTTAAACGAGTTTCTAAAACCTACACCCCAAAAAAAAAGACCGAATATTTGGTAAGTTTTCAGCGTACGAGGGTGTCTCACTAGAGGGTCCGTTCTTGTTGGCTAAAAGGAGAAAAACATGAAAGTGCTTATCGGAACTGCAATCTATCTCAGCTTGTCAGCTGCAGCCGTTGCCGCTGCAGAGGTTACTGCAACGGTACATGATCGCGACGGCAAGAGGCTTGGTGCCGTGATAATACAAGATTTACCCTCTGGTGTGGCCTTAGCGACGCTCACGTTAAACAGCTTGCCCGAAGGCGTGCATGGCATTCACCTACATGAAACTGGCGACTGTTCCTCAGAGGATTTCAAATCCGCTGGCGGGCATGTTGCAGGTGATCGCAAACATGGTGTGTTGGTTGACGGCGGCCCCCACTCTGGTGACATGCCAAACTTGACCGTAAAATCCAATGGAGTTGGTGAAGTAGAAGTTTTTCTGCCATTTTTATCCGTGCAGAACGACCTGTTAGACTCAGATGGCTCTGCCTTCGTTATGCACCAAGGCTTGGATGATTACGAAAGTCAGCCCGCCGGTGATGCAGGAGACCGGATCGCTTGCGGAGAACTCACTGAACGCACCCAGTAAGCTGGCTAACACGGTCAGACGAGTTGGTTCAGACACCACCCCCCATGAGCAATGAACACCCGTTTGCGGCCCCTGTCCGTGTCCGTAACTTGATTGTGGTTTGAACGGAACATTCTTCTGAATGGTCAGCTGAACAGAATTCCATTCGCACGTTCATCAAAAGGAACTGCTAAATATGTCAAACTTCACCCTCTATTACTGGCCTGTGCCGTTTCGCGGTGAATTCGTCCGTGCGCTTCTCGCCCATGCTGGCGCAACAGTTGACGAGCCTGATAGCGACGCGGTCAGTGCGATGATGGATATGGACCCGCGCGATCAGCCCGTCCCGCACATGGCACCGCCATTGTTGGTAGACAATGCATCTGGCAAAGCGATCGCCGAAATGCCTGCGATCTGCCTCTGGTTAGCCGAGCAATTCAACTTGACTCCAAGCGAGCCGCATCAGAAAGCGCTCGCGCTGAAGGTTATAAACGATGCCAATGACGTCTTGGACGAGATGACGCTCAATGGCGGCAAGACGATGTGGACGACAGAATCTTGGACACACTTTCTTCCTCGCTTACGTCGCTGGATGAGGATCTGGGAGGCAGCGGTCGTGCAGGATCTTCTTTCTGCAAACCAGAACGAACTCGGTTATATCGCGACCTCAACTCTCTGGGGAACGATGACCGAGCGGTTCCCCCCGCTTCGCGCACTTCTTAGCGCGGAGGCACCGAATGTTGCCACACTTGTGGAACAGGCCCGGTCCCAGGGCGCGCTTTCTGCGCAGGCCGAGGAAAGCCGGGAGCGCTTCGGCAACGTCTGGTGCGGCGGAGAGATTGAAAAATCATTAAGGGAAGTCGTTCAAGGCTAATCAGCGGACCCAAGCCCATACCTTGAAGAATACGCCCGCCGCAGCGTAGAAGAAGATCTGCTCATCCTGATCTCAGCAAGCTGTATCTGATGCGCGGTTTCCACAACGTGACGGTTTTTGTAATTTCGTTCGGAGATATCACCAATTGGCACACCGCGATGCCGTCGGAAGGGTATCCACCGGGGGTGCGGACGAAAAGTTGGACTATCTTGGAGATAGTCCATGTACAGCTACGAAGAACGACTGCGCGCGGTTAAGCTTTATATCAA
>NZSX01000032.1:0-33964 GCA_002703405.1 Sulfitobacter sp.
TCCTCTCGGGGGGGGGCTCGGACTATGTTCAGCCCGAACATCGCGAGGCGATCAAGGCGCTTTTCCCGCAAGCGCGCTTTGCCAAAATTCCCGGCGCGGGGCATTGGCTGCACGCAGAGAAACCGCGCGAGTTCGAGGCGACGCTGCGCATCTTTCTAAACGCCGAAGGCGCCGCGCCTGTGGGCTGACCCCATCCGCCCCGCCAGATCGCCCCAGCACAGCGCCCGCAAGGGTTGAACAGACGGCCCCGCCCTTATTTATGGGGCCGTCAAAGCCATTCCCCCCTTGCAGCCCGTGCCGCCATCCCTATAAGGCAGGACAATTTGCAAAATTAGGGGGCCGCCATGCCGAAACGTACCGACATCCAGTCGATCATGATCATTGGTGCGGGGCCGATTGTCATCGGACAAGCCTGCGAGTTTGACTATTCCGGCGCTCAAGCCTGTAAGGCGCTGAAAGAGGAAGGCTACCGCGTCATCCTCGTCAACTCCAACCCGGCCACGATCATGACCGATCCAGGGCTCGCCGATGCCACCTATATCGAGCCCATCACGCCCGAAATCGTCGCCAAAATCATCGAGAAAGAGCGCCCTGACGCGCTGCTGCCCACCATGGGCGGCCAGACGGGCCTTAACACCTCGCTTGCGCTCGAAGAGATGGGCGTGCTTGAGAAATTCGGCGTCGAGATGATCGGGGCCAAGCGCGAGGCCATCGAGATGGCCGAAGACCGCAAACTTTTCCGCGAGGCGATGGACCGTCTGGGCATCGAAAATCCCAAGGCCACCATCGTCACCGCGCCCAAGCGCGCCGACGGCAAGAAGGACCTCGCCGCTGGCGTGAACCTTGCCCTTGAGGCGCTGGAATACGTCGGCCTGCCCGCGATCATCCGCCCCGCCTTTACCATGGGCGGCACCGGCGGCGGCGTGGCCTACAACCGCGAAGACTACGAATTCTACTGCCGCTCGGGCATGGATGCCTCGCCGATGGGGCAAATCCTCGTCGATGAGTCGCTGCTGGGCTGGAAGGAATACGAGATGGAGGTGGTGCGCGACACTGCCGACAACGCCATCATCGTCTGCTCGATCGAGAACATCGACCCGATGGGCGTGCATACCGGCGACAGCATCACCGTGGCCCCGGCCCTGACGCTCACGGACAAAGAATACCAGATCATGCGCAACCACTCCATCGCGGTGCTGCGCGAGATCGGGGTGGAGACCGGCGGCTCCAACGTGCAATGGGCCGTCAACCCTGCCGATGGCCGCATGGTCGTGATCGAGATGAACCCGCGCGTNTCGCGCTCCTCGGCGCTGGCGTCCAAGGCGACCGGCTTCCCGATCGCCAAGATCGCGGCGAAGCTCGCCGTGGGCTTCACGCTGGANGANCTCGACAACGACATCACCGGCGTCACGCCCGCGTCTTTCGAGCCGACCATCGACTATGTGGTCACCAAGATCCCCAAATTCGCCTTTGAGAAATTCCCCGGNGCCGAGCCTTACCTCACCACCGCGATGAAATCGGTGGGNGAGACCATGGCCATCGGCCGCACCATCCACGANAGCCTGCAAAAGGCGCTGGCGTCGATGGAATCGGGCCTCACCGGGTTTGACGAAGTGGCCATCANCGGTCTCAACAGCGACCTGCCCGGCGACGCGCCNGAGAATATGGCGGCNCTNATCAAAGCCGTGTCGGCNCCNACNCCNGACCGGATGCGCACCATTGCCCAAGCGATGCGTCACGGCATGTCCGACGACGATCTGCANGCGCATACCATGTTCGACCCGTGGTTCCTTGCCCGGATCCGCGAGATCATNGAANNCGAAGANGGCATCCGCGCCAGCGGNCTGCCCGACGATGCCGATACCTTCCGCGAGTTGAANATGATGGGCTTCACCGATGCCCGGCTCGCCATGCTGACCGANAGCCGCGAAGCGCAGGTTCGCGANGCGCGACTGGCTCTCGGCGTCAAAGCCGTCTTCAAACGCATCGACACCTGCGCCGCCGAATTCGAAGCNCAGACCCCCTATATGTACTCCACCTACGAAAGCCCGCTGATGGGCGAGGCGGAATGCGAAGCNCGGCCATCAGACCGNAAAAAGGTCGTCATCCTCGGCGGTGGCCCGAACCGCATCGGCCAAGGCATCGAGTTCGACTACTGCTGCTGCCACGCCTGCTATGCGCTGACCGACGCNGGCTATGAGACCATCATGGTCAANTGCAACCCCGAGACGGTTTCGACCGACTATGACACNNNNGATNGNCTGTACTTTGAGCCGCTGACCTTTGAACACGTNATGGAAATCCTGCGCGTCGAGCAGGAGAACGGCACGCTGCACGGCGTCATCGTTCAGTTCGGCGGCCAGACCCCCTTGAAGCTTGCCAANGGCCTGCAAGAGGCNGGCATCCCGATCCTNGGCACCACGCCCGANATGATNGATCTGGCNGAAGACCGCGAGCGTTTCCAGCAGCTTGTGCTGAACCTTGGCCTGAAACAACCACACAACGGCATCGCCCATTCCGACGCCGAAGCGATGGAAATCGCCAAGGAAATCGGCTTNCCGCTGGTGATCCGCCCCTCCTACGTTCTGGGNGGCCGCGCGATGGAGATCGTCCGCGATCAGGCCAGCCTNGAGCGCTACATCACCAATGCGGTGGTCGTGTCCGGCGACAGCCCGGTGTTGCTCGACAGCTACCTGTCGGGCGCGGTGGAACTGGATGTCGACGCCCTNTGCGACGGCGAGAATGTCCATGTCGCGGGCATCATGCAGCATATCGAAGAGGCGGGCGTTCACTCCGGCGACAGCGCCTGCTCCCTGCCGCCCTACTCGCTCCCGCGCGAAATCATCGCNGAGGTCGAAGAGCAGACCCGCGCGCTGGCAAAGGCGCTTAACGTCGTGGGCCTGATGAACATCCAGTTCGCGGTGAAAGACGGCGAGATTTACCTCATTGAGGTCAACCCCCGCGCCTCGCGCACCGTGCCCTTCGTGGCCAAGGCGACGGACAGNGCCATCGCCTCCATCGCCGCGCGGATCATGGCNGGGGAGCCGCTCAGCAACTTCCCGCAGCGCCCGCCCTACCCCGATCAGGCCGCATATGAAGACACCCTTCCGCTGGGCGATCCGATGACANTGGCCGACCCGAANATGCCGTGGTTCTCNGTCAAAGAAGCGGTNCTGCCCTTCGCCCGTTTCCCCGGCGTCGACACGCTTTTGGGGCCGGAAATGCGCTCCACCGGCGAGGTCATGGGCTGGGACCGCGACTTCCCCCGCGCCTTCCTCAAGGCGCAGATGGGCGCTGGCAACCCACTGCCGCGCAACGGCTGTGCCTTCCTCTCTGTCAAGGACGCCGACAAGGGCCAAAATATGCTGGAGGCCGCGGAAATCCTGCTGGACCAAGGCTTTACCCTGATCGGCACCCGCGGCACCGCGGAATGGCTCACNGCCAATGGCCATGCCTGCGATGTNGTGAACAAGGTCTACGAGGGACGCCCNGACATCACCGACATGATGAAAAACGGCGATGTNCATCTGGTGATGAATACCACCGAAGGCGCGCAGGCGGTCGAAGACAGCAAGTCGATCCGCTCNATCGCGCTTTACGACAAGATCCCCTACTTCACTACCGCCGCAGGCGCCCATGCCGCGGCACTGGCGATCAAGGCGCAGGCCGAGGATGCGATCGGTGTGAAAGCGCTTCAGGGGTAAGAAATCGGGGCTGCCCATTGGGCAGCCCCTTTTTTCAAGCGGGGCAGTGCCCGCTTAGCTGATGATGCACCTGATCCAGCAAAGCTGGGGCGCGAAACGCATCCTTGTGGCGTGCGACACGCTGACCTCTTTGGCTTCCAAGCCAATCTGCGCAATCGGTTCGTGGGTGAAACTTGTCTCAACCAGCACCAGACGGTCGCCATCGGCCATCAGCGGCACGCGCTCACGCGAGAGCCCGGCGATAAAGTCGAGATCAAGCAGGCTGTCCAGACCGATCCCCTGCGAGAAATCCACCGCGAGGATCCGACGGCCCAGACTGTCACAGTCCAGAATGCAGCGCACCTGAGTGATCCGCAAAGAAACCTCATACCCGGTGAGCTGCTCTGCGACCGATTGCAGCCCCAATAGGTCAGCGGCGGTGATTGGCGTTGTCTGGCGCGACAGGCTATCGGCAATGACGGCGGTGGCATCGGTCGCCATCCCGCGCACCCGAAAGGCATCCGTGAAGGTCAGCATCGCCATGATCGACCAAACCAGCAAAGGCAGCAGCACCAAGAAGGCAATCGTCTGGCTGCCCTCTTCGGACTGGAAAAAACGCTTTAAAGAAATCGCCCTCATCCGCGTGGCTCCGTTACGAAAGCGGTGGTGACCCGCACGCCGTATTGCCCGTCGGACCCTTCGGGCAGTTGACGGCCCAAACCGGTCCCCGGCAAAAGCGGCTCAAAAAGTCGACACACCCGCATCATCATCAGATTGTTCTGCTGGCCGGGCAGGAAGCCGTTTGCCGGGTCGAAATCTTCGTCCCGGTCCACGCAAGGTGCAGGCCCGCCCAAGTCGGCCCAATCCGCAATCGGCATGGCGCGCATCTCGATCCGGATATTTTCTAGGCAGCCCGCATCAAAGACCGAACGCTCGCAAATCAGCGCCTTCATCGCGTCATAGCCCGGCGTGGCGCCGGTCGCCAGACGCACGTCCCGCACGGCCAAATTGGTAGCCCGGCGCAGCATGATCTCACGCGCGCTCCACAGACCGGTCTCAAGCGCAAGGAAGAAGAAGTAAAAGACCAGCGGTAACAGGATGACGAACTCAACGGTGACCCCGCCCGCCTCGGACCGGCGAAAGCGGTCTTTGAGAAAGCGGATCATTTCGTCAGCCTCAGCATAGAGATGGACGCGGCGATCATGTCGAATGCGGTTTGGATTTCCAAACCCTGAACGTCGAAGTAATGGGCCTCGGATGAGGCGCAATCTTTCAGGAGGTTGAGTGAATTCGTGTTATCGACATCCATGCCGATGGAATAAATAACAACCCCCGCGGCATTAGCCACGCCGCAAATTTGGCGGAGGCGTCGGTCTTTTTCCGTAGCATCAACCGTCCACTGAACATAGTCGCGATAAAGCGCCGCGCGGTAACTCCAATAGTTATCGAAGCGCCGCCCGTACATGTTGTAGCCATAGTAATAAGGTGACATTTCCGCCCAGACTTCGGGCCAATCGAGACGCTCTTCACTGGCCCGGTTCGCAAAGCGGTAGCCTGAGTTGTTGGCGATTGTGTCAGTGCTCCACATGCGCTGGCTTCCAAATGGATGCTGAGCATAGAAATAGGCTTCGGGATAAGTTCTGTCGCCGTCGTTCTCAGACCAGTTCTCCGAAGATTCTACAGTGTAATACGTGCTGCTACCGTAGGTCGTTCTGATCAAATCTGATCGACCCGATGCGAATTCGGGTTTCAAGCGATATTCCTCGCGGTTCTCCCCGTCGGTCATTAGCACCAATACCTTCATGCTATTGTCGGCACCATAGACATGAGGACGCCCCTGAAATGCCGGGTCGATCTGGCCCGCGGCGATCAATCCCGAAACGGGATCTTGTGCCGATGGGTCTAGCAGGGCGAGCCCCCATTTTGCTCCCATATCGATTGAAGTCGAACCCAAACCGGTGAGCGCGGAAATTTGGGTCTTCAACTCGGCAGGGGAACTCGACAGAGGTGTCACCGCAAAACCCCCATCGAAACGGCACACCCACTGTCCTGTCATCGGCGTCCAAGTGGAGTCGCTGCCAATGAGGAAATGACCGGTGCGCTGCAATTCCGCCCTCGTGTTGATCCCTAGATTGGTGAAGTCGCTCGCATCAAAGTCGACGCAATGTGAATAGTCATGCTCCTGAGTGGCCGTATACTGGCCCAACAACGCCGAGCCGGGGTTCACCTTGGTCGAATACGGAACGAGCGAAATCGATACACGCCCCTCTTCGGAATCGCTCAGGATCGTCTCTACAAAATCACTGGCCGCATTTTTGAGCAGGTCAAGTTTGATCATCCTACTGCCGTCGCTGGACCTTTCCGTCATCGACCCCGACACGTCGAGCACGAGCGAAATCTCGATATCTTCCACCCGCTCGGTCGCCTCTGACGTGATTGTCATGCCGAGCGTGTCGATGTCGAAAAATCGAAAGAAATAGGTGTTCAGCCCGGCGGGAAGCGAGGCTTCGACCGTCCGCCCCACCAAAATGCCGCCGATCTTTTCTTCGCTCGTGTCGATCGCCACCTCGGAGGGGTCAAGCCCCGCAGACGTCAGGTAGCTGCGCACGACCTCTTCGGGGTCGAGGTTTTGCGACAGGCTGGCCGCGGCCAGCACGGCGTTGTCGAGGTGGGTCTGAAATGTGGTCCGCGTCCGCTCGTGGTTCGCCAGATCCACGGCCAGACCGCCAAAGATCGTAATGCCGAAAAACACGACCAACATAAGGACCAGCATCCCGCCGGCCTCGTCCTTGGAAAAACGCTTCACCCGATCGAAAAACATTCGACTAATAACTTTGCGCCTCATGACACCTCTCTTTTTCGGAGGTTGAATTCGTGAGCAAATTCTGTGCTCTAGGCTGCGGCATCCGTCATTGATGGACCTGTAAATCACGCGCCGAAATGGCCGCTGCCCTTAAAAAAATCTGTCTGTTCTTGTTCAATTAATGATTGCTAACGAGCGATCACTGCGCCCTGCCGGTTGCATAGTCAAGCCAGCGCGTATCGTCATAGGCGATCAAATTTTCCAACTGTAGCGGCATTCACACGCCTGCCACCTCAAAGCCGTGGCAAGTCCCGCGCGGTTTCGCTAAAGTATGAAACCTGCACCCTGCTGCCCCTGCATCAGAGTGCGCCGACCATGACAACGGCCCCTTGCAATTCCACCGGGGCTGCTCAGCTTTAGTAGACCAGCCACGCCGTTGGAGAGAAAGGGATCACACCGATGTATCAAGCCGCCATCACCGGCACGGGCGTTTTCACGCCTCAGCAGACCATCACCAACGCCGAACTGGTCGAAGCCTTCAACGCCTATGCCGACCTCTACAACGCCGAGAATGCCGAGGCGATCGACGCGGGCACCCTAGAGGCCAAGGCGCATTCTTCGGAAGAGTTCATCGTCAAAGCCAGCGGCATCGAGCAGCGCTATGTCATGGACAAATCCGGCGTGTTGGACCCCAATGTCATGCACCCCCTGCTGCGCCAGCGCGCGGATGAGGAACCCTCCCTAATGGCGGAAATGGCGGTTGATGCTGCGCAAAAGGCGCTCGCTGCCGCTGGAAAGACCGCCGATGATGTGGATGCGGTGATCTGCGCGGCTTCCAATCTTGAGCGCGCCTACCCCGCCGTGGCCATCGAAATTCAAGAGCTTCTGGGCGTGAAGGGCTTTGCCTTCGACATGAACGTGGCCTGTTCGTCGGCCACATTCGGCATTCAGGCGGCGGCGGATATGATCCGCTCCGGCTCCATCCGCTCTGCCTTGGTGGTGAACCCGGAAATTTGTTCGGCCCACCTCGAATGGCGCGACCGGGATTGCCACTTCATCTTTGGCGATGTCGCCACCGCCACGCTGCTGGAGCGTGCCGAAGATGTCGAAGGCCCCTGTTTCGATGTCATCTCAACCCGCTGCGCGACTGAGTACTCCAACAACATCCGCAACAACAACGGCTTCCTCCGCCGGTCCCGCCCCGACGGGCTGAGCGACCGACGCGACATGCAGTTCATGCAGAATGGGCGCAAAGTGTTTAAGGAAGTGTTGCCCATGGTGGCCGATCATATCGGCGGGCATATGGCCGACAATGGGCTGGAGTCCGACGACCTTAAACGCATTTGGCTGCATCAGGCGAACAAATCGATGAACGATTTCATCGGGCGCAAGGTGCTGGGACGGGAGCCTGAGCTGGGCGAACAGCCCAACATTCTGCAAGACTACGCCAATACCTCCTCCGCTGGGTCGATCATCGCTTTTGCGAAGAATTCTGATGACCTGCAAGACGGGGACACGGGGCTGATCTGCTCTTTCGGTGCGGGCTATTCCGTTGGATCGGTGATCGTTAAAAAGCGCGGTTAACCGCCCGCACCTTGCCCCGCCCGCCTGCGAGATCGAGGCGGGGTTTCTATCTTGATCCGCTGTCATGGGCGGCGTAACACCCTGCCCATGGCAAAGCTCTACTTCAATTACTCCACCATGAACGCTGGCAAATCCACGGTGCTGCTGCAGGCGGCACACAACTATGTGGAGCGCGGCATGGTGCCCTATCTGCTGACCGCGCAGTTCGACAATCGCGCGGGCGAAGGGCGCATCGCCTCGCGCATCGGCATCGGGCAAGAGGCCGATACCTTCGCCCCGGGCGAAGACCTTTTGGCCAAAATCGAAAGCCGGTTAGAGCAAGGCCCCTGCGCCTGTATCTTTGTCGATGAGGCGCAGTTTCTTGAGGTTGAGCAGGTCTGGCAACTGGCCCGCGCAGTGGATGATCTGAGCGTGCCGATCATGTGCTTTGGGCTGCGGGTCGATTTCCGGGGTGAGCTTTTCCCCGGCTCGGCCACGCTGCTCGCGCTGGCCGATGAGATGCGCGAAGTGCGCACCATTTGCCATTGCGGCAAGAAGGCTACGATGGTCGTCCGCCGCGACGTCGAAGGGCAAGCGATGCGCGACGGCGCGCAGGTGCAGATCGGCGGGAACGAGACCTATGTCTCACTCTGCCGCAAACACTGGCGCGCCGCCGTAGGTGACGGTTAAACCCGGTTCGGCGGGGTCTCTCCGTCGATAAAGGCTTGCAGATTGGCCACCGCCATCAGCCCCATATCGACACGAACCTCATGCGCCGCGGTGCCGAGGTGCGGCAGCAGCACAGCATTGTCGAGATCACGCAGCGCCTGCGGTATTTTGGGTTCAAATTCATAGACATCCAGTCCCGCACCGCCGATGCGCCCCGCTTGCAGAGCTTCGATCAACGCGGCCTCCTGCACCACATCGCCGCGGGCGATGTTGATCAGATGCGCATGGGGCTGCATCGCCCCGAGCACGGTTTCATCAATCAAATGCCGTGTCTCGCCGCCGCCGGGCACGGCGATAACAAGCACATCAACAGCCTCGGCCAGCGCAGTCAGGCTTTCGATACGGGTGGCCGGGAAATCGAGGTCTTTCTCACTGCGGTTAAAATAACTGACCTGCATCTCGAACCTATAGTGACACCGCCGCGCGATGGCCTGCCCGATCCGGCCCATGCCGACAATGCCGACCCGCTTGCCGGTCAGGTGCAACCCCAGCATCTGCGTCGGGTGCCACCCTTTCCATGCGCCCGAGCGTACCAACCGCTCCCCTTCGGCGGCGCGGCGGGCGGACATCAGCATAAGCGTCATGGCGACATCCGCCGTCGCATCGGTGACCGCGCCGGGGGTGTTGGTCACCTCCACCCCCACCTCGCGGGCCGCTGCCGCGTCGATGTGGTTATAGCCGACGCCAAAATTGGCGAGGATCTTGCAACGCGGCTCGGGCACATCGGCGAAAACCTCGGCTGAAAAGGCATCTCCCAAAGTCGGCATCACCCCGTCATAGTCGCGCAGCGCGGCGCGCATTTCTTCGCCCGAAAGCGGCGCGGTTTCTTCGCGCACCGTCACTTCGCAGCCCTTCAACGCTTCGGTGACTTCCTTAGGCAAGGGCCTGGCAATCAATATCTTTTTCAATGCATCCGCCCTCCTTCGGGCACTTTTTGATCGGGCGACAACAGCACGATCTCTCCGTCCTTATCCGGTAGGCCAAGCACCAGCACCTCGGACATGAAAGGCCCGATCTGGCGCGCGGGGAAGTTCACCACGGCCATGACCTGCCGCCCCACCAGCGTTTCGGGGTCATAATGCGCCGTGATCTGGGCCGAGGCCTTACGCTCCCCAATCTCAGCGCCGAAATCCACCCAGAGTTTGATCGCCGGTTTACGCGCTTCGGGAAAGGCTTCGGCCCGGGTCACGGTGCCGACGCGAATGTCGACTTTTAAAAAATCGTCAAAAGTGATCTCAGCCATTGGCCAACTCCCGCGATCTGTCTGCGGCAGCGGCCACGGCGCGTTTGAGCAAGGGCGGGAAGCCTTTTGCCTCATCCATCAGAACCTCAAGCGCCGCTTGAGTGGTGCCATTGGGGCTGGTCACGTTAACGCGAAGCTGGGCGGGGTCTTCTTCGGCCTGCATTGCCAGCGCCCCTGCCCCGGCCACGGTTGCCTTCGCCAGTTGCATGGCCAGTTCTTCGGGCAGCCCTTGGGCCACACCAGCGGCAGCCATACATTCGATCATGTGAAAGACATAGGCCGGGCCCGAGCCGCTGACCCCCGTGACCGCGTCGATCTGCGCCTCTTCGGTCAGACGCACGACCTCGCCCACGGCGCTTAGCAGGGTCTCGGCCTCATCCAAAGACTGGCTGCCCGCCTTGGCGTTGCCAACGATGGCGGTGATCCCTTTGGAGATGGCGGCAGGCGTGTTGGGCATGGCCCGCACAATGGGCGTGTCGCCGCCGAGGACGCTTTCGAAATAGCCGATGGTGGTGCCCGCCGCGACGCTGACGAAAAGCGTCTCGCCGTTGCCCA
This sequence comes from Sulfitobacter sp., assembly GCA_002703405.1. GTDB lineage: Bacteria > Pseudomonadota > Alphaproteobacteria > Rhodobacterales > Rhodobacteraceae > Sulfitobacter. The sequence goes on from NZSX01000032.1 coordinate 10,577, forward strand.
TCGCCTGAAGCGTCGGCAGCGCATCCGCCATCATCTGCGGCTTGACCGCCACCAGTACCACGGCCGGAGTGGCGGGCAGCGTGGCGTTAAGGTTCACGCCCGTGCTTTGCAGCCAATCGGAGGGCTTGGGGTCTACCACCCAAACCGAGCTTGCAGGCAGTCCCTTTGCCAGCCAGCCTTCCAACATGGCCGATCCCATTTTGCCACAGCCCAGCAAAACCAAGCCGTCGCGCGCCACTCTGCCGTCTTTCATCGTCATCCCCCGAAGTTGTTCGGGGACTTTGTTACGCCCGGCCGTAAGCCTCTGCAATGGCGACGTCCATCGCGGCCTTGGGGGTTTGATCGCCCCAAACGAGCAATTGCAGCGCGGGGTAGTAGCGTTCGGCGCTCATGACAGCGGCACCGATCATCGTATCAATCTGCTCTGGCCCCGCGACCTGCCCACCGGCCAGCACCAAGCCATAACGGTAGACCATCAACTGCTGATCCGGCCAGAAACTGAACGCCCCCGCCCAGCATTGATCGTTGACGAGGTTTAACAATTCGTAAAGCTGCGCCAGTTTTTCGGCAGGCGGCTCCATCTCGAAGGTGCAAATCAGGCGCAGCGTTTCGTCATAGGCAGACCATGCCAGCGTTATCGAATATGTTCGCCATTGCCCTTCGACAGCCATGGCGATCTGGTCATCCGCCACGCGGTCGAACTCCCAATCATGGTGCGCCGCGATATTTTCAACGATATCAATCGGGTGAATGTCTTCTTCAAGGTAATGCTCGGACAGGGCCATTTCGCCACCTCTCAATCTGTTCCACGGGGCGGGACGTGGCCCACCATTCATGGAAGCCTGCACAAATAGGCGTGTAGGTTCACATCACCTATACAAGATATGGTGCTTCTAGCGGAACAGTCTGGCAAGGTTTTTCTTGGGGATAACCACAATTGATAGGGGATAACCGCAATAACTTGTGGGTAAATCGCGGAAAACGTCTACAATTTGGAGAGAGGTGCTGCGCCGGGGCAAGATTAGCCTCTGTCGGCGCGGAGGATCGCCGCCCCAACCTTGGGGGCGGCAGATCAGATTTGGCCTGGGCTCGGGCCTCAGCCCTTGGTTTCGAGCTTGTCGAGCCGCACTTTCAGTGCTTCGTTCTCTTCGCGGGCCTTTTGCGCCATGGCACGCACCGCGTCGAACTCTTCGCGGGTGACAAAATCACGATCGGCGAGCCAACGGTCGAGCATGCCCTTCATGGCAGTCTCGGCCTCATCCTTAGCACCTTGGGCAACGCCCATCGCGTTTGTCATCATCTGTGATACGTCATCGAAAAACTTGTTACGGGTCTGCATGTCTGGCCTCCGGAGGTTTGTTAGCCTCTATATGGGGCGCGAAGCCCTTACTCGCAAGGTTGACTTCCCCGCGCGGCCTTGCTCAATCAGCACCATGATAGCCATGCTCCCCTTCCCCGATATCGCGCCGGAAATCTTTTCGGTTAACCTGTTTGGTGCCACCTTCGCGCTGCGCTGGTATGCGCTGGCCTATATCGTGGGCATTCTGCTGGGCTGGCGCATCGCCACCGCAGCGGTAAAGCGCCCACAACTGTGGAAGAATGACACGCCCGTCATGAAGCCCGGTCAGGTCGAGGACCTGCTCTTTTGGGTTATTCTGGGCGTGATCCTTGGCGGGCGGTTGGGCTATGTGCTCTTTTATCAACCAGCCTATTACCTGTCGAACCCCGCCGCGATCTTGCAGCTTTGGGAGGGCGGCATGTCCTTCCATGGTGGGGCGCTTGGGGTCATTTTGGCCGGGCTCTTCTATACATGGCGGCATCGCATCCCGGTGATTTCAACCGGAGATATGGTGTGTTTGGGGNTGGCGCCGGGCCTGTTTCTGGGGCGGCTGGCNAATTTCATCAACGCCGAGCTCTGGGGNCGTCCGACCGATNTGCCTTGGGGCGTGGCCTTCCCCGGNGAGGCAGCGCAGTTCTGCCCCGANGTNGCCGGCATCTGCGCCCGGCACCCCTCGCAACTCTATGAGGCGCTGCTGGAGGGGCTGGTCTTGGGCGGCGTGCTGATCTGGATGGCATGGAAACGCGGTGCGCTGAAAATGCCCGGCCTGATCGGCGGCACCTTCCTTGCGGGCTATGGCGCGGCACGTTTCGCGGTTGAGTTCCTGCGCCAGCCAGATGCGCAATTCGTCACCCCCGGCAACCCACTGGGGCTGGCGTGGCATATCGGCGGCTGGGGGCTGACCATGGGGCAGATCCTGTCGCTGCCGATGATCGCAGTAGGCATCTTTCTGATCATCCGAGCGCGGCGACAGGCATGAGCCTGAAGGACCATCTGCTCGCGCGGATCGCCTTGGAAGGGCCGATGCGACTGGACGACTATATGCAGTCCTGCCTGTTGCATCCCGACTGGGGCTATTACACGACCCGCGCGCCCTTTGGCGCAGAGGGGGATTTCATAACGGCGCCGGAGATCAGCCAGATGTTTGGCGAGTTGATCGGCCTGTCGCTGGCGCAAAGCTGGCTGGATCAGGGTGCGCCCGCGCCTTTCACGTTGGCCGAGCTTGGGCCGGGGCGCGGCACATTGATGGCCGATATGCTGCGCGCCTGCGCGCAGGTGCCGGGATTTCTGGCCGCTGCGAAGATTACGCTGGTCGAAGCCTCCCCCGCTCTGCGCGACGTGCAGCGTGAGACGTTGCAAGGCCATGACATCACTTGGTTGGATAGCGCTGCAGACTTGCCCGATGCGCCGCTTTTCCTGATTGCGAACGAGTTTTTTGACGCGCTCCCGATCCGCCAGTTCATCCGCCAAGGCGCGGGCTGGGCGGAGCGGCGGGTCGGCGCGGCAGAGGGCGCGCTGACCTTCGGCCTTGGGCCCGTGACCCCACAGCCCGCCCTCACGCACCGGCTGGAGGATACGAAGGACGGCGATCTGGTCGAGCTTTGCGCCCCAGCGGCAGAGATCATGCAACAGATCGGCAGCCGCATCGCAGCCCATGGCGGCGCCGCGCTGATCGTCGACTATGGCGATTGGCGGGCCTTGGGCGACACCCTGCAAGCATTGGCGAACCACGCCCCCGTAGACCCGCTGGCCAGCCCCGGCCACGCCGATCTGACCGCTCATGTCGATTTCGAGGCGCTCGCCCTCGCCTGCCCCTGCCCCCATAGCCGCGTCGTCACCCAAGGCGTTTTTCTTGAGCGTTTGGGCATCACCCCCCGCGCGCAGAAATTGGCCGAACTCCTGACCGGTGACGCGCTTGGCAGCCACATTGCCGCACATCGGCGGTTGACGCACCCGGCGGAAATGGGAAACCTGTTCAAAGTAATGGGGCTCTACCAAAAAGGTCAGACCCCGCCCCCGGGGACAGAAGTATGACGCTCGAAATTCTCACATCAGATGCGCTTGCCCCTCTGCGGCACGGGTTTTTCACCCGCCGTGGCGGCGCGTCATCGGGAGTGTTTTCCGGGCTGAACTGCGGCAGCGGCAGCTCGGACCAGTCCGAGATTGTACGCATCAACCGCGCCCGCGCTGCCGAGGCGATGGGCCTGCCCGCTGACCACCTTGTCGGGGTGCATCAGGTCCACTCTGCCACCGTCGTCACCGTGACGGAACCGCGCGACGACAAGCCCCGCGCCGATGCGCTGGTGACCAAAACCCCCGGCATCGCCCTGTCGATCCTGACCGCTGACTGCCAGCCCGTGCTCTTTGCGGATGCGCAGGCCGGTGTGGTCGGCGCTGCCCATGCGGGCTGGCGCGGCGCACTTGATGGGATACTTGAGGCGACCGTCGATGCGATGGTTGATCTGGGCGCCACGCGCGAAAAGATCACTGCGGTGATTGGCCCCTCGATCAGCCAGCGCGCCTATGAGGTCGGGCCAGAGTTTCTAGACAACTTCATGAGCGCCGACCCCGAGTTTGCCCGTTACTTTGCCCAAGGCGAAGGTGACCGTCTGCATTTCGACTTGCCGGGCTTTGGCCTGAACCGTCTGCGCGCGGCGGGTGTGGGCCATGCGGAATGGACGCGGCATTGCACCTATGCCGACGCCTCGCGATTCTATTCCTACCGGCGCACGACCCACGCCAAAGAGGCTGACTATGGCCGCCTGCTCTCGGCCATCACGCTCTGAACGGGGCAAGATTGGGGCGAAGGTCGCCCGCTTCATGCCGCATTACTGTCGCCAGACTGGACGCAATCGCGCCCGTTTTGCTTAACTGTTTCTCGACCAGGCGATAACTGTAGGGTTTTAAACACTTTATAGATTGTGGCCTTCCCGCCCCAAAGCGCCCAACTCAGCCGTCAAATTTGCGCAAGTTTCTCATCCACCGTCAAAAACCGGCCCGATTGCACTGCGATAGTGAATCCAACGATGCCCGCATGACCGAAGAGGAACCTAGCCATGAAAAAGAACCCGCGCTTCATCAAGTCCGTCGTCGAGACTGCCGCAAAGACGGACACCGTCATGCCATGGGCGCGTGGCGCGCGCCGCGCTGCCTTTATCGCAAAGCGGGCTGGCAACGCCCCGGTCCGCAAGACCGCCTGAAAAGTTTCCCCCGGTACCGGCGCCAAAGTTTCCGGTACAAATGACCGCCCCTCGGGACATTGATTCGTCTCGGGGGGCGTTTTCATGCAAATATGGCAGCCAAAAGCCGGGCCAAGAAACATACCGCGATTTTAGCCGAAATTGGCGCGGGATAGGCTGTGAATATCCCGGATATTTTGACAATTCCGGCAGAACATGGCGAATTACCTGTCAGTCCGCGCCCAAAAAGGGCCGCGTTCCGCCCCGCTGCGCCGGGTAGATAAGGGGTTTCGCATGACACAGACCGCCGCCACCGATCTGGAAGTTCCGCCGCCTGTGCCAATGCGCAGCTATGAAGTTGCCGCCCTGCGCGCCGATGGTTCGCTCTATATCGGGCAAGACACTGCGCCCGCCGCGCCGCTTTTCGAATCCGCCTTTGCGGCCTTCGCCCGCGGGACGCTGATCCAGACGGTGCAGGGCGACATCGCCATTGAGGACCTTCAGCCCGGCGACATGATCAACACCTCATCGGGGGAACCGGCGCGATTGATCTGGATCGGGTCCAGCAGCTTTATCCCGGCGGACAGCGGGCGGCGGCTTTCGCTGATCCGCATCATGCCCGACAGTTTCGGAGAGGGGCGCCCCAGTTCGTTCCTCACCCTTGGGCCCGCCGCACGGGTACTACACACGCCGCCTCACCTGCGGGCAGAGGCGGGCAGCGCCCGTTTGCTGACCCCGGTTCGCGCGTTTTTGGATGGGGTCAACGTGATTGAGGTCGCCCCGCCGACCCCGGTGCGCCTGTTCCATATCTGCCTGTCGCGCCATGCGGCGATCAAGGCAGGCGGGTTGGAGATGGAGACCTTTCACCCCGGTGCGCAGGCTCTGCGCGACGCCGCGCCCAGCCTTCGGGATCGGTTTCTGTCGATGTTTCCGCAGATCGCGCATGCGACCGATTTCGGCCCCCTTGCCCATCCCCGCGCGCCTGAAACCACTAAAGACAGTCCAAAGGACTGATTCAGGGCGCGGTCGACAGCCGCGCTTCCAAAACGTCAAAGGGTACGCCGGGATCATCCTTGGCCCCACGGATCACAAGGCTCGTTTTTACGCTTTCCACATTCGGCGTCGTCAGCAATTGCCCCGTGAGGAAACTTTGAAAGCTCGACAGGTCCGGCGCCACGCATTTCAGGATGAAATCAACCTCACCGTTGAGCATATGGCACTCGCGCACCAACGGCCAACCGCGACATTTCTCTTCAAAAGCGCTCAGATCGGCCTCGGCCTGACTGGCAAGTCCGACCATGGCGAAAACCTGCACCTCAAAGCCCAGTTCGCGCGCATCTACATCGGCATGATAGCCTTTGATGTAGCCTTGTTCTTCCAAGGTGCGGACCCGGCGCAAACAGGGCGGCGCAGAGATGCCCACGCGCTTGGCCAGTTCGACATTCGTCATCCGGCCATCCGATTGCAATTCGGCCAAGATCATCCGGTCGATCGGATCTAGTCGTGTACCCGCCATATCATCCTCAGTGAATTTTCGATTCTTATAGCAGCCTGCGTGGTACGCGCAATAAAGTTTCACACAAGCGCAATAATCTTTGTCTCGGCCCTCAAACCGAACCAGCCGCCCGGTCACGCAAGCGTAATGGCAAGGCGGTGACGGTGGGGGTTTAACGGCTTCCCCGCTATCGCTATATGAGGCAGGCAATATCAATGACAGCCCGGGGGCGCCAGATGGCCGAGACACGTAAAACCAAGGTACTGATCATCGGCTCCGGCCCTGCGGGCTATACCGCCGGGGTCTATGCAAGCCGCGCCATGTTGGAGCCGATCCTCGTTCAAGGGATTGAGCCCGGCGGCCAGCTGACCACCACCACCGAGGTCGAGAACTGGCCCGGCGACAGCGAGGTCCAAGGCCCCGACCTGATGATCCGCATGCAGGACCACGCCAAGGCGATGGGCACCGAGATCATCGGCGACATCATCACCGATCTTGACCTCTCAAGCCGTCCGTTCCACGCCAAAGGCGATAGCGGCACGACCTATGTCGCCGACGCCGTGATCCTTGCCACCGGGGCGCGGGCCAAATGGCTAGGGCTGGAGAGCGAGGAAAAGTTCAAAGGGTTCGGCGTGTCGGCCTGCGCCACCTGTGACGGTTTTTTCTACCGGGGCCAAGAGATTGTGGTGATCGGCGGCGGCAACACCGCCGTGGAAGAGGCGCTGTTCCTGACCAACTTCGCCTCCAAGGTCACGTTGATCCACCGCCGTGATGAACTGCGCGCTGAAAAAATCCTGATCGACCGACTGATGAAGAACCCCAAGATCGAGCCGCTGTGGTTCCACGAGCTTGAGGAAGTCTATGGCACCGACAGCCCGCTGGGTGTCGAAGGCGTGAAGGTTAAACACGTTAAGACCGGCGAAATCACCGATATCCCGGCCAAAGGTGTCTTTGTGGCCATCGGTCACGCGCCCTCGAATGAATTGGTTAAGGACACGTTGGAAACCCACATGGGCGGCTATGTCGTGACCAAACCAGACAGCACCGAAACCTCCATTCCGGGGGTCTTTGCCGCGGGCGATCTGACGGACCACAAGTATCGCCAAGCGGTGACAAGCGCTGGCATGGGCTGCATGGCCGCGCTGGAAGCTGAGCGTTTTCTGGCCGAAGTGGGCGATGATGAGGGCAAAGACACCTCCCTTCCGCTTGGCTATGGGGCCGAAGTGAAGGAAGACGTTTAAGTCAACCGAAGGCGCGGCGGAGATAATTCTGGTTTCCGCCGCCCTTGAACACCCGAATTGCAGGCCATCCCGAGATCGCGGGATAACAGCCTTTAACGATACGATCCCCCCTAGAACTATAGACTTTTTACGCCTTTTGCAGCTATGGCAGCCAAGACCGAAGCCGCCTGCCCCCTGAAGAAAAGTGATAGTTATGATGCCCAGCAACCTTGCGCCGATCCCCGAACTCTATGTCTCTTACGAGTCTGCGCAGAAACTGAAGATCGAAGCCGGCAATTTGGTGAGCCTTGATCTCACCCCGCGTCAGATCTGCGATCTGGAGCTTTTGATGAACGGCGGTTTCAACCCGCTCAAAGGTTTCCTGTCCGAGGAAGACTATGACGGCGTGGTCGAGAACATGCGGCTGGCGGATGGCACGCTTTGGCCCATGCCGATCAACCTCGACGTCAGCGAAGCCTTCGCCGAAAAGCTGGAACTGGGTCAGGACATTGCCCTGCGCGACCAAGAGGGCGTGATCCTAGCGACCATGACCNTCANCGACCGNTGGACCCCNAANAANNCNCGCGAGGCCGAGAAGGTCTTTGGNGCGGANGACNATGCNCATCCNGCGGTGAACTANCTGCACAACCAAGCGGGCAACGTNTATCTCGGNGGNCCGGTGACCGGCATCCAGCAGCCNGTGCACTANGANTTCCGNGCCCGNCGCGACACGCCCAACGANCTGCGCGCCTATTTCCGCAAGNTNGGCTGGCGNCGCGTNGTGGCNTTCCAAACCCGCAACCCGCTGCACCGNGCGCATCAGGAACTCACCTTCCGTGCCGCCCGNGANGCGCAGGCCAACNTGCTGATCCANCCNGTNGTCGGCATGACCAAACCCGGNGACGTGGATCACTTCACCCGCGTGCGCTGCTATGAGGCNGTGCTCGANAAATACCCNGCNGCCACCACCTCNATGNNNCTNNTGAACCTCGCCATGCGCATGGCNGGCCCGCGTGAGGCCGTCTGGCANGGGCTNATNCGCAAGAACCACGGCTGCACACANTTCATCGTNGGCCGCGACCACGCTGGCCCCGGCAAGAACTCCGCCGGTGANGATTTCTATGGCCCCTATGACGCGCAGGACCTGTTCCGCGNGCATCAGGAGGAAATGGGCATCGAAATGGTCGATTTNAAACATATGGTCTGGGTGCAGGAACGCGCNCAATATGAGGCNATGGATGAGATCGAGGACAAAGACAGCGTNACCATCCTGAACATCTCGGGCACNGANCTGCGCCGCCGCCTGCGNGAAGGTCTGGAGATNCCNGAGTGGTTCTCCTTCCCCGAGGTCGTNAAGGAACTGCGCCGCACCTCNCCGCCGCGCTCNAAGCAGGGGTTCACCGTNTTCTTCACCGGNTTCTCCGGCTCGGGNAAATCCACCATCGCCAACGCNCTGATGGTCAAGCTGATGGAGATGGGNGGCCGCCCNGTGACGCTGCTGGANGGNGATATCGTGCGNAANAACCTNTCCTCNGAGNTGGGCTTCTCCAAAGAGCACCGCGATCTGAACATCCGCCGCATCGGNTATGTCGCNTCNGANATCACCAAAAACGGCGGCATCGCNATCTGNGCGCCGATCGCGCCCTATGCCACCACCCGNCGCGCNGTGCGTGAGGATGTGGAGAACTTCGGCGCCTTCGTNGAGGTNCATGTCGCGACNTCCATCGANGANTGCGAGCGCCGNGACCGCAANGGGCTCTACAAGCTGGCGCGCGAAGGCAAGATCAAGGAATTCACCGGNATTTCNGACCCTTATGATGTGCCGCAGAACGCCGANCTGGTGCTGGAGACCGAGAATGTCGAGGTCGACAACTGCGCGCATCAGGTGCTGCTGAAGCTTGAGAACATGGGGCTGATCGCGGGTTAAACCGCTCGGCCTTNGTNNAATGGACAACGCAGCCCCTCGGGGCTGCGTTTTGCGTTTCGGCTCAGGCCACCTCGGGCATGAAGACTTGGCCCGACATTACCACACGCCCCTGCCCCGCNACNCGCACNCCGNNGATCGCANCGCGGGGGCCNAGCACNTCGACCTCTGCCCGNCCNGGNCGNCCCATGAGGTGCCCCTGTTCGGCGACAAATCGGGGGCTATCGATCAGCCCCCGCGCCCAGAGATAGGCNGCCATNGCGCCTGTNGCCGATCCGGTGAAAGGGTCTTCGGCGGGGCTNGGCGGGGCCAATAGCAGCCGCGCATAGGTATCGCCCGCNGNAGTTGCGCCGTNGAGTGTTACCCAAAAAGGCTCCATCATATCGCTGTCTTGCCCCAGATGGGCGTTGTAATCCGCCAGCGCCCGGGNATCGAGTTTNAGCCNTTCCAGCGCCGCGCGGCTGCGCAAGACCGTGATGCAAAAGGGCAGCCCGGTAGAGACCACCTGCGGCTGCCCGATGATATCGCCTGGCTCCAAACCGCCCACGTTTGAAACCAGATCGACAGGCACTTCGACCCCGAAAACAGGCGCGATCTGCGTCATTGCGATCTGGGCACCGCAGACCTCTATCTCCACGATACCCGCGCCCGTCTCCAGCCGCAGCGGCCCTTCACCGATCAGCCCGCGATGGCGCAGGGCCGCGACGGTGGCGATGGTCGGATGGCCGGCAAAGGGTATCTCTCGGTTGGCGAGGTAGTATTTCACCTTGAAGTCTGCGATCTCGGACGGCCCTGTAAAGGTACATTCTACCAAAGATGTCTCACGCACATAGGCCGTGCACAGGTCATCAGGCAGCACCGCCCCGCCATGCACCACGGCACAGCCATTGCCCCCAAAGACCTGATCGGTGAAAGCATCCACCCAGTCGAAATCGAATTCCATACGCCCGCTCCCAATAACAAAAGGCCGCAGCGGACTGCGGCCTTGCATCGGGCTTAGCGTATCGTCGTGCCGCGCGGCGTCAATGCACCATCACAGGCCGGTAGTCATGCTCTCGCGCCAGCGAGAAAGCGAGTTTCTGATCGCCGACGAGCGCCAGTTGCTGCCCTTCGGCGTCATGGACCGCGTAGAGGAGCTCCAGTCCCTCCGCCTGATCGCGCACTTCGCGCGGCAGATCCGCGACAGCAATCGTTTTGACATAGACCATACGGTCGTTCCCGTGGGTGATTGCGTCTTGCATGATNTTACCCCTTCTTGATCTTGATGGTTTGAACCACCGTTTCAGGCTTGGCGCGGGTCAGGTCGACATGCAGCAGACCATTCTCCATAACGGCTTCGCCCACATCGACCCCATCGGCCAGTACGAACGAGCGCTGAAANTGTCGCGCAGCGATCCCACGGTGCAANAACACCCGNTCTTCGCCATCGTCAGACTGACGCCCACGGATCACGAGCTGTCTATCCTCAACNGTTATCGAGAGATCCTGTTCCGAAAAACCNGCNACNGCNAGTGTGATCCGNTAGCTGTANTCAGANGTNTGNTCGATNTTGAACGGCGGATAACCTTCGTTTCCGGCNTTGGCGCTGCGTTCNAGCACCCGTTCCAATTGTTCAAACCCNAGCATNTGNGGGTAAGAGGCAAGCGTTAATTTCGTCATGCGACACGTCCTTATCAGGTCAAGCGACAGTGTTTCACAGGCCCCGCANTCGGCAACCCGTTGCATTGAATATGGGGGGGCTTTCTTGCCTGCGCAAGNGCTATGCCAAATGATCTCAAGCGCTTATATTCAAGGTTCAGATGCCCAACGGAATCACCTACCCATGAATGCCCCTACCGATCTGTCGATGAAAACGGANGAAGTGCTGCGTGTTGAGCTTGAGGTCTTCCGACGGGAACATCGCGATNTGGATGACGCCATCCACGCTCTTGTNGAAAAAGGAACTGGCGATCAANTGACCCTNCAGCGGCTGAAAAAGCGCAAGCTGCGGCTCAAGGATCTCATCGCCCAGATCGAAGACCGCCTGACCCCCGATATCATCGCNTAAACCTTGANCTCTGTTGCCTGCGGCAATCATCGTTGCCACATGGGCCGGGATGGGTATAGTGCGCGCTCTGATCCACCAAGAGAAGGCCCTGCGCAATGACCACGCCCCCGGTTGGCATCATCATGGGGTCCCAGTCCGACTGGGCCACCATGCGCGAAGCAGCAACCCTGCTGGAAGAGCTTAACNTNCCCTNTGAGGCGCGCATCGTNTCNGCNCATCGCACGCCAGACCGGCTGTGGGACTATGGCAAAACNGCNGTGGACCGTGGNCTGCAAGTGATNATCGCAGGCGCNGGCGGNGCGGCGCATTTGCCGGGCATGATGGCCTCCAAAACCCGCGTGCCGGTGATTGGCGTGCCGGTGCAGACCAAAGCGCTCTCGGGNGTGGATTCGCTTTATTCCATCCTGCANATGCCNCGCGGCTTTCCNGTNGCGACNATGGCNATCGGNNCNGCAGGNGCNGCCAATGCNGCCTTGATGGCGGCGGGCATCCTTGCCTTGCAAGATGCGGAACTGGCCAAGCGGTTGGACGATTGGCGNGACGCGCTGAGCGCCTCAATCCCCGAGGTGCCGCATGACTGAACCACTGCAAACCGGCGCCACCATCGGCATTCTGGGAGGTGGCCAATTGGGNCGNATGCTCTCTGTCGCCGCCGCGCGGCTNGGCTTTCGGACCCATATCTTTGAGCCGGGTGNCAACCCGCCCGCTGCCGATGTGGCCCATGCGGTGACCACCGCNGGCTATGACGACCACAAAGCGCTGGAGGCTTTCGCCCGCGCCTGTGACATCGTGACCTTCGAGTTTGAGAACATCCCCACCGAGGCGCTCGACGTGGTGGAGGCGATCACCTCGATNCGCCCGGGCCGCGAAGCCCTGCGNATTTCNCANGACCGNCTNACCGAGAAAACCTTCCTCGGNGACCTTGGCCTGNNNGTGGCCCCNTTCGCCGATGTNANNGANGCCGCGACNNTGAAAGCCGCCGTGGCNCAGATCGGCACGCCNGCGATCCTCAAGACCCGCCGTTTCGGCTATGACGGCAAAGGCCAAGCGCGNCTGAAAGACGATGCCGACCTCGACACCGCTTGGGCCGAGATGAACGGNGCGCCTTCGGTGCTCGAAGGGTTCGTGAANTTTAGCGCCGAGATTTCCGTCATCGCCGCGCGCAGCGCCACGGGNGAAGTCGCCTGTTTCGATCCNGGTGAGAACGTCCACCGTGACGGCATCCTGCACACCACCACCGTCCCGGCAAAGATCAGCAACGCGCAGCGCACCGATGCGGTCTTGCTCGCCGGTCGGGTGCTCAACGCGCTTGAGTATGTCGGCGTCATGGGGGTTGAGCTTTTCGTCACCCCGCAGGGGCTGATCGTGAACGAAATCGCCCCGCGGGTGCATAACTCGGGCCATTGGACCCAGAATGGCTGCGCGATCGACCAGTTCGAGCAGCACATCCGCGCCGTCGCGGGCTGGCCCTTGGGCGATGGTCAGCGCTATGCGGATGTGGTGATGACCAACCTCATCGGTGACGATATGGACCGCGTGCCAGAACTTGCTCGCGCGCGCGACACCGCGCTGCATCTCTACGGCAAGGCCGAGGTGAAANCGGGCCGCAAGATGGGCCATGTNAACCAGATCATNCGCGCCTGAAGTCAGGCGACGAAACGCTCCGCAACCGCGCCGGACATGAAGCTTACCCGCCCCGCCACGAAAGTNGCGGCGACGCGGCCNGTGGNCTTGTCCAACACAACGATATCCGCGCGNTTGCCCGGCGCCAGCGTGCCACGATCGGTAAGCCCCAGCACCTGCGCCGGCCCGGATGAGACCAGCGCCCATGCCCCCGCAAGGTCGAGCANCCCGCTTTGCGCCAGCATGAGGGCGGCACGGCGCGGCGAAGGGTAATGGTAGTCTGACGCCAAGGCGTGACACAGCCCCATGCTGATCAGNTCCAGCGCCGACAGATTGCCGTTATGCGACCCGCCGCGCACCACATTNGGCGCNCCCATGATCACCGCATCGCCCGCCCCATGCGCGGCCTCGGCGGCCTCCTGCGTTTCGGGAAATTCTGCCAGNGTCACACCCCGGGCCCGCCACAGGNCGCGCCCCTCGGCGGTCTGATCATCATGGCTGCCCATNTTGACCCCGCGTTGCGCCAGTTCTGCACACANTCGATCCAAGGCCGCTGGCACCTCATCGCGCCGAGCGTGCATCTCCTGCATTTGAGCCAAATGGCTCTCGGGGCTACGCCCAGCCTTCAGCGCCTGCCCCACCAGCCGTTTCGGCATCTTACCCGCCGCCAAGCGGTCGTGCGGCAGATGATCGTTGAACACCACATAGCCCACGCCCCACTCCGCCATANGCNGCGGCAGACTGTCGTAGAGGTCGAGNATATGGGTCTCAAAGCGCAACTGCGGGCGNATATCNGTGACCAATTCCGGCGCCGTGTCGCGGATGCCNNNAAANACCTGATCGGCAAATTCCAGCCCCCGCAGGCCGCCCTCCCAACTGACGAATTGGGCCAAAACAGCNGTGGTCATGCCGTTGGCCGCCAGTTCCGCCTCTGCGGCNACCAGCCCTTCGGAAAGCTGCTTCATCGCCCCCCGACGCGGNGCCANATGCCGCTCGAAGGCATCGCCATGCAGATCGACGATCCCCGGCAGNACTTGGAAGCCNGTCAGGTCNACNCTNCGCCCCACCGGGCGGTCATTAATCACCCCTTNGGCAAAAGACAGCGGCGCGCGGCTAAGCCCTTCGGGATGCAGAACCTCTGCGTTCATCAGGTCAAGGTTNGGCATCGTCCCCTCCCAACCCCGGCAGGCACCCGCCTTCGGGGCAGCCAATCGCGTTCAATACNCCATCGATAAAGGTCATCGACCGGTCAAAACTGCCGGTTTTCAAAAACGCCATNGTCTGGGCGATAACGCGCGGGTTGTTCATCATGAAAGTGTGGGTCACGGGCAAGACGATATGCTCTTTCATTCCCGCNACACGGGTCGACGCGACCGAGACNTTCCCGTCATCCGGACCCGGCAAAAGGCTTGAGAAATAAGGGTTCAGAGACTGTGACCCCGCNATCACGCCCAACTCAAACGGCACAGGCGGCAATTGNTTCGGGAGCGCCCCANCCCCGGTGCCGATCTCGGCCCCGGCCGGGCCGTTCAACCACTCAAAGGCGGGNTTCTCGACCAATTCGTCGACCACTTCGCTGCCGTGATTGGGCGGCCCCAGCATCACCACGCGGCCGACACGGTCNGCGCCAGCCTCTGCCACCCATTTGCGCACCAGAATACCNCCCATAGANTGGGTCACGAAATCAATCTGCGCGGTGCCACAAGCGGCAACCGCCTGTGGCAAGGTCTGCTTGGTCAACTCAGCGATATTGGCNTCGGTNGAGGGATAGCCGGGGCGCACCACGCGGTANCCTTCGGCGGCCAAGGCGGCCTCCATAACNGCGAAAGACATCTCGGTTCGTGCCAGCCCATGCAGCAATACAACACAGCGGCCCGCAGCCGTTTCAGCCGCCGCAGGCAGAGGAATCGCCAGCCAAATCGCGGCGATCAGCAANGTGAGAGGTTTCATCATGCCCTCCAGATAGACTGATTGGCGGGACTGTGAAATGGTCTTGGCGCGTTACCTGACGAAAGTATGCCGATGCCCCGCCCCTGCCCCCGATTNGCCGCCCGCGCNGTCTTGNTGCACGAGGACCGNCTCCTGCTGGTCAATGCCTATGCCGACAATCGNCTGGGNTTGATGTGCGCCCCCGGCGGTGGAGTAGAGGCCGGCGCCTCCCTNCCCGACAACCTGCGCCGCGAGGTGTTCGAAGAGACGGGCCTGACGATCTCGGTCGGCGCGCCNTGTCTGNTCAACGAATTCCACGACCCCAGCGGCGATTTTCATCAGGTGGATATCTATTTCAGGTGCCATATCCTNGGCCCCGCCCAGATCGCGTCAGACTGGAAGGATCACGAAGCCATCGTCACCCGACATCAATGGGTCACCAAANCCGAATTGGCGCAGATTCCACACAAGCCCGACAGTCTCGGCGCGGTCGCCTTTGNTCCGGCGGAGGCGGCGATNACCTACGATCCGTTGGAGCCGATCTTGCGCTGATCGCCCAAGCAATCCCGCCCAGAACCAACGCCGTCGCGATAAGCAGCGTGAGGTTCAGCGGTTCACCCAAAAGCAGCGCGCCAGCAAGAATGGCGATGATCGGNACGCTAAGCTGNGCCACNGCNGCCGTGCCNCCGTCGATCCGGGCCAGCACNGCATACCACAATGCGTACCCAAGGCCGGAAGTTACCCCACCGCAAAGCGCGCCCAACAGNANGCCCGTCATACTGAAATGCGNCCCTGTCAAAGCNGGCAGGATAAGCANGAAAGGCAGGCAGAGCAGAAAATTCGCCGAAGTCGCCGCCAAGGGATCGCCAGATGTGCGACCAATGATCGTATAGGCGGCCCAGCCCATCCCCGCGGCGACCATCAATCCAGCGCCCATGATATCTGCTGAACCCNGCCCATCCGGCCAAAGAACAAGCACCAATCCGGCAAAGGCCGCGGCGGCGCCNGTGANTTGCCGCGCGGTGGGGGCCGCGCCGGTCATCGCGGCGTAGGTAAACATGGTAATCTGCACGACACCAAAAAGAATAAGCGCNCCGAGCCCGGCATCCAACGTNAGATACGCGAGGCTAAAACCAATCATATAGACAGCAAGGCTGACAGCGCCGCCGATCCTGTTGCGTCGCAAGAGCGGCAGCCGCCCGCCCCGTAGCGCCACCATGATNCCCAAAACCAGAGCNCCTGCGGCGACGCGAACGAGCGCAAAGCCCGCAGGATCAATATGCCCACCGTCGACTGCCATCCGTGTNAAAATGGAGTTTGCCGCAAAAGCGNACATGGTGAGAGCGGAGAGAAGGAAAAGCTGCATGACCATTCGCTTAGCCCTCCTACCCAGCTGCGCCAAGTGCTGATTCTTNTCTACATAGCAATCTAACTNGGTCNTGATGACAAACCCCCTCGATTTGACCAGCGCGATCGGATGAGGCGATCAAATCAGCGCATCATCACGACAGGTGAAACCTGGTGCGCTTGCCAGGGTCATTCGAGGTTCATGTTGCACTGCCTATATTGCACCCTCCAAACGCACCTCTACCGACGTACCGCGTTCGGCACCGGTCGAAATCAAACAGGCATGTCCGCCATAATTCCCGGCGATCTTTCGAACCAAAGCCAACCCAAGCCCGGAGCCTTCCACCTCGTCCCGGGATCGCAACGTGGTCATCGGCTTGAAAACACGCTCNTGAAATCGCGGATGAATCCCCGGCCCATCGTCTGAAACGGTCAACATTAGGTCAGACCCTTCGCGCCATGCCGCCACCTCGACCCTTCCTGNAAANTTNTCATGATGNTTGATCGCGTTTCCGATCAATGCCGAAAAGAGCGTGTGAAGGTCTGCTTCATCAATANGGAATGAGCCGCAACNAAAGTNATGATNNATCCGNAAACCACTGGACGGCCCAATCTCCTTTACCGCAGCATCGAATNTCTCTTGGAGACTAACCTCTTGCGGATTCGCCATCTTCCCTGCACGGGAATACTGCAAAAGATCGTACAGCATCCGATCCAAACGCTGCGTATGCCGTTTCATCANGGCTATGGAACTATNCACCGAAGGACTTACCTCAAGCCCAGACTCCTCGATATCCTCGGCAATCCATTCTGGNAGTTCCAATAGCGCGCGGATGGAACCACGCAGATCATGGCTNACCAANTGGATAAACTCCTCNGCGTCCGGCGCCGTATTTGGCNGTTNCCTCGAAGGGATTTCNACGTCGAGGGACGNATATAGCTGGGGATGGGTCATATCACTNACGCCCTACGCATGACCGTTGAACAGAGCCCCGCAGCTGCCGGATCAAAGAATAAGGCTGCCATTACGCGATATCCCGCAGCAAACGGCGCGCATTCGGTGGATACTTTTGGCGAAGCNGCGCCCAACGTTGTANTTGCTTCTCGCGCCCCGCTCGGCTNGTGATAAGCTGCCACTGCTGCGCCACACGGCTNANGGCTATTTTCGGCGCAACCTCGCCCTGCAGCGCCCGATCCAACCCTCTTCCCAAAGCCTGAAAATACTCAGATTGCCCTTTTAGGTAGAAATCTGGAATTGCCCCGTCAAGCGACGCACGATGCACCTTNAGAAACGATTNNGAATAAGCATCTTCAACGCCCGGATCGCTGTAGTGTTCCTTTCGGTAAGGGTCAAAAAAGCCATCTGCCTGGCGAACGGCCAGTGTCGACATCTCNGGTGTGACGGCNAANAGNGCNANTAAATAGGCNAGTTCCTTCTGTGCCGATGTTGCGCTGACGACAAAGCTCCACCCCCAGTTGAAATAGGGTGTTGCAAGGAGTTCCCCCCCAACTTTCCCACCGGGCGTTGGGCCATAAATCATTCGCCCTCTCATCGGCGACCGAGGAGAGTTCAGATATTTCTGCGTACCACCCCAGCCAATATTGCAATAGACATCGCCNTTCGCGTANCGCGCCCAGTTTTCGAACAGCCCAAGGTTAGANGTATCGGGGACGAGGCTNTCTGTAATCGNAATCAATTCNTCCAACGCCGCTACACCCGGGTCTTCNGCGATTTGCGGGGTCATATCGGGGGACAAAGGCCAGTACCCTTTGGCGTGAAATCGAATCCACCACTCCCACGCCAGATACCCCGGCGTGCGAAACAACAACCCGCCATATCGACCAGCTTCTGGCGCATGAAAAAAACGTATTTGCCGATCCAGCTCCGCCCAAGTCTCTGGCATAGCAAGTGGATAACCGAAGCGATCAGCATAGCGCGCCTGTTCATTCGGGTCANGAAGCATTTCNCGATGGTAAAACATCACATAGGCGTCGCCATCTGTTTGGAAACCATAGGTCTGACCNTCAAACCTATCCCCTTCCTGATAGAGCATAGGGTCGCGAAATCCCGNCGGCTCATAGCGTGCGGCGTAGTCATCCAAAGCGTGGATTGCCCCCGCGGCAACGAGGTCTGCCACCCCAAAGGTCGCAGGCAGGGCAACGTCATATTTCGCCTCCCCNAGTACACTATTTAGCATTAGCTCNGCNTTGATCTGATCGACATGNACCTCTTGAAGNTCGACTTTCACCCCNGTNCGCTNCGTAAACACCGCCGCGACCGGTTCAAGATTGGCNCGTGACCCTTCCGGAAGCAGCACAGAGAGCGTTNTGGCATCTCCAACCAAACCACGGGCTTGCGCGGNCACCTTTATATCAATCGTCTCCCCAAATACCGGACCGGCGATAAGCGTGCTAAGACCGGCACCNAGGCCGNTAGAGAACCTTCGCCTTGTCAACCTGCGCCCGCCAAACACACTGCAATCCTCCAATCAGCGGGTGGNGGATGACCCCCTCTCGCTTTGATGAACCCGGTTTTAGAGCCGTGGCGATTAACATTGCGTTAATTGGTCCCAGCTATTCAGTCAGCATGGTTACGATGCATCCCCCATGGTCGCTGCGGCAGTTTCTCGGCAGTCGTATCAGCACCCGCCTAAGGGCAGCGCTCCTTCTCGTNGCGGCCATTATTGGCGTTGCGGGATGGGCTGCTACGGGTCAGATGCGATCTGTGCTGGTCAGTCACGNTCATTTGAGCCAATCGGCNCTTCCTACNTTGGCTATTTCCCAGCAAATTGAGCGGTCNTTGAACGGTGTATTCCTTTNGATTGAGCAGCTTAATCAATTAGATACCTCCGTGNCGCCAGATACGCTCGGGAAAGACATCNCAACAAAAATCGACAAAACTTTTGAGCTTTTAGAAAANCTNAAGACAANGGANATCGCNCTCCCGCTGGCAGNGCGGCTGGAGGNNCGGCTGCATATGGCGCGGCGGGCATCTGATGCGANAGTTTTCAGCCTTNAGGAAATGCGGCGCGCCGANGGCCAGATCCTCACAANGCTTGATCTTGTCGAGCAAATNCAAGNACAGAATCATACTATNATTGATGANTTNGCCTACCGACTTTCACGGCAAACCGAAGCCNTGCTGAGTGAAGTCTCNGGAAGCTTTGCATCCGGTGATNNTGCCCCAGAAAANCGCCCTTCAGGCTTTCCCGACNTGTTGTTGAGCGCAATTAATCTNAATGACATTNGGCTAAGNCTCGACACGCTNATTAACATCATCAANTCACAAGGNCTACAGAACCAACTNCTTCAACTTGAGCGCGCNCGACTTCTTGTCGAAGANCATTTCCANGATGCCATCACCCGGTTACCGCGCATTCATGAAGCAGCCAGTAGACGGTCGCTGGCCCGCCAAATNGACGCGCTGCGCGACGTGCTGCTTGATCCCGAAANGGGCTTCTTCGCNCATTCANCGGCACGTCTGCNGTTTCACGANAGCGTTCAAANGCTGCAAGCCGAACACCTNCCCATGATCGTGGGGATTTCCGACANATCCTCNGATCTNACNCAGAACANTTTGCNGCGGGTGGATCTNGCGACAGATGCGCTGCGCGACACCATCCATCGGGTCATNTGGACNGTTGGCCTCACCGTTGGAAGCGCGNTTCTCGTGATTGCCNTTACCAACGGCTTTNTTGTTGAGCGNCAGTTTAACCGTCGCATCAATCGATTGACCAANTCNGTCACGGCTATCGCTCAGGGNGACCTTGATCACCCCGTCACCGTGCGAGGGCAGGANGAACTAGGAGAGATGGCACGTGCANTAGTNGTGTTCCGCACAACTGCGGANGAGTTGCGGCGCTCGAANATNGAGCTCGAGAAATTCGCCTATGTGGCCGCCCACGACCTGCGNTCTCCCCTCCGTGCGGTGCATGAACTAAGCCTTTGGGTCCTTGAGGATGAGGAAAATGNGCTGACTGCGGAAAGCCGAAGCTATNTGCTTATGTCACAACAACGGATCGATCGGCTTAACCGCCTTCTGAACGATCTNTTGGACTACGCCCGGGCNGGACAGGANCAACCNGCGCCAGAGCCGGTGCACCTTGCCCGATTGGTGGCAGACCTTGCCCGCTATACCGACACGGAGGGTCGGTTTAAAATTAGCTTTGCCGGGACAAACCANATCATCGACNTACAGCTTACGCCGTTGCAGCAGATTTTGGGCAACCTGATCTCAAATGCAATCAAACACCATGACCGGGATCATGGCACCATCCATGTTAANGCCGAGGTGNAGCAGGACCGTGTNGTTCTAAGCGTNCGCGATGACGGGCCTGGNNTAGAACTTCGGCACCANGNNAAGATATTTGAACTNTTTCANACNCTTAAANCNCGTGATGAGGTTGANGGGAGCGGCTTGGGNCTCGCCATCGTAAGCAAGCTNGCGTCNCACCAGAAAGGNANGNTCACGCTGNTCTCCGACCCNNANNAANNGCGCGGNTCGACCTTTGTTGTGGAGCTTCCATTGGCANCGCAANCGCACCGCAATCTGNCCGTGGCGGCNGCGGCGTGACCCAAGCCGAAAAGGAATATTGGATGAAAACGACGCCCGCGAAATTTCTTATCNTAGACGATGACAAAGTCAGCGTGATGGCCATGCAACGGGCGATGCGCAAGTTGAAGATCGTCAACGAAACGGCGGTTTGTCACGANGGGCAACATGCGCTCGAATTTTTAGCGGAGGAGGTGAAGCNGCATGGGCGATTGCCGCCNTATATCGTCACACTTGACCTNAACATGCCNCGNATGGGCGGGCTTGAGTTCTTGGAAGTTGTCCGNGCCGATCCGGCGTTGGAGCGGATGGTGGTTTTTGTCTTNACCACCTCCGATATGCCCACGGACGTGCAATCCGCCTATAGCAAGAATGTCGCGGGCTATATCGTNAAGGAAAACCCGTCNGANACCTTTGCCAATGCGCTNGGCATGCTCAATGCCTATTCNCGGATCGTAGAGTTGCCAGCTTGATCACNGTGAGAACCAGATAAAGGGCCATCGAACCNGGATAGNCACNGCCTTTTAACAGAAAGAGGCGCGCCATTGCTGGCACGCCTCCTGAACTNTAGCCAATAGGGCTGGCTTACATCATGCCGCCCATGCCGCCCATGTCGGGCATGCCGCCNCCGGCGGNTGCGCCNTCTTTNGCAGGCTTGTCNGCNACCATCGCTTCGGTCGTGATCAGCAGACCAGCGATCGAAGCCGCGTCTTGCANTGCNGTACGCACCACTTTCGCCGGGTCGATGACGCCGAACTTGAACATGTCGCCATATTCTTCGGTCTGNGCGTTGAAGCCGAACTTCAGGTCGTCGCTTTCGCGGATTTTGCCGGCAACAACCGAACCGTCCACNCCAGCGTTCTCAGCGATCTGACGCAGCGGTGCTTCCAGTGCTTTGCGCACGATGGAGATACCGACGTTCTGATCGTTGTTGTCGCCTGTCAGGCCTTCGAGCTTTTTGCCCGCCTGAACCAGAGCAACCCCACCGCCAACGACGATACCTTCCTGAACAGCGGCACGTGTCGCGTTCAGGGCGTCGTCAACGCGGTCTTTGCGCTCTTTCACTTCGACTTCGGTCATGCCGCCGACGCGGATCACGGCAACACCGCCTGCCAGTTTGGCAACGCGCTCTTGCAGCTTCTCACGGTCGTAGTCGGAGGTGGTTTCTTCGATCTGGTTACGGATCTGAGCAACACGTGCTTCGATCTCGGCCTTCTCGCCAGCGCCGTCAACGACAGTGGTCTCGTCTTTGGTGATCGACACTTTCTTGGCAGAACCCAGCATGTCCATGGTTACGGACTCAAGCTTCATGCCGAGATCTTCGGAGATCACCTGACCACCGGTCAGAACCGCGAGGTCTTGCAGCATCGCTTTGCGACGGTCACCGAAGCCCGGTGCCTTCACAGCAGCAATCTTCAGGCCGCCACGCAGTTTGTTCACGACGAGTGTCGCCAGGGCTTCGCCCTCAACGTCTTCGGCGATGATCAAAAGCGGCTTCTGGGACTGGATCACCTGCTCGAGCAGCGGAACCATCGGCTGAAGGCTCGACAGTTTCTTCTCGTGCAGCAGGATGATCGCGTCTTCCAGCTCGACAGTCATCTTGTCGGAGTTGGTGACGAAATAGGGGCTCAGGTAGCCACGATCGAACTGCATGCCTTCGACGACATCGGTCTCTGTTTCCAGACCTTTGTTCTCTTCGACGGTGATCACGCCTTCGTTGCCGACTTTCTGCATCGCGTCTGCGATCTGACGGCCGATCTCTTTTTCGCCATTGGCGGAGATGGTGCCGACCTGTGCGACTTCGTCGCTGTCGGATACGTCACGGGCAGCGGCTTTGATCGCTTCGACGACCGTGGCAGTTGCCAGATCGATACCGCGCTTCAGGTCCATCGGGTTCATGCCAGCGGCAACCGATTTCATGCCTTCTTTGACGATGGCTTGGGCCAAAACAGTCGCGGTGGTGGTGCCGTCACCTGCTTCGTCGTTGGTCCGGGAAGCAACTTCCTTGACCATCTGTGCGCCCATGTTTTCGAACTTGTCTTCCAGTTCGATTTCCTTCGCCACGGATACACCGTCTTTGGTGATGCGCGGTGCGCCGAAGGATTTGTCCAGAACCACGTTCCGGCCTTTGGGACCGAGTGTGACTTTCACCGCATCGGCGAGGATGTTAACACCCTTGAGCATCCGGTTACGGGCATCGGTGTCAAATTTGACGTCCTTAGCAGCCATGTTGTCTTCTCCTAAAATCTTGGATTGATGTGAGCGTCTTCAAAGGGTCGGCAAGCCGGGTGGCTTACGCGATGATCCCCATGATGTCGCTTTCTTTCATCATCAGCATTTCTTCGCCGTCGACGGTGACCTCTGTGCCGGACCATTTGCCGAACANGATTTTGTCGCCGGGTGCGACGGCCATTTCGATCAACTCGCCGTTGTCNTTGCGTGCGCCGGTGCCCACGGCAACGACTTCACCNTCGGAAGGCTTTTCTTTGGCGGAATCAGGNATGATCAACCCGCCGGCGGTTTTNTCTTCGCTTTCNGTACGCTTTACCAGCACACGGTCATGAAGCGGTTTCAATGCCATCTTTGCAGCTCCTTAAGGCTCAAAGTTACTCTTCCAAGCCACCCCCTCCGGNCGAGGGGTGCAGCCGTTAGCACTCAACCCNTGTGAGTGATAACGANGCATAGCTAAGCAGCNGNCNGCGTNCTGTCAACAACGGCNTNGAAAAATTTTGC
>NZSX01000032.1:33971-81451 GCA_002703405.1 Sulfitobacter sp.
GGAACNGTTAGCCAGCNCCCANAANNCGNCCNGCNGTGGCNACNGCTTCGGCNCCNGTTGGNGTNAGNCCGTANATGCCTTTNTCGANCTTTTCAAACCANCCNTAGTGGTCNTCNCGCATCATGCGGGTTGCCGCCGAGACNCCGGTNGCGCGGGCCACNTNCGCGCCTTTGCTNGCGCCNGCNTCNAANAGNNANANCGCNANTTTCAANGCATCCTGACGGTAGGCNGTCACCAGCCCCGCGCGGGTCTGGCCGCCGTCGTTCGGATCCCCCTGCCGCCGGGCGAATTCGCGCAAAAGCATCGCCGCCCGTTTGGCATTCTTGCGCGGCGCATAGGGGCCGGGATCGCAATGCACCTCGACCAACCCGTCCGACAGCCGCACTGTAATCAGCCCCAACCCGAGCCGCCGCGCCAGCGTGACATTATCCTTCACCGCTTTGGCAAAGCGTTTGCCGGGTTGGCGAGCCACGGCAAGGTAGACATCATCCGACACCTTCAGCCGCGCCAAACATTGATGAAACAGCGCCAGCGAAAAGCCGAGCTTTAACTCCACCACCACCGGCGGCTCCGCCCCACGCACTGCTACCACATCCGCCGCGCCGACTTCGGCTTTGACCACATAGCCTTGATCCTCAAGGAAAGCCTTGATCGGCGGGTAAAGATCGGTCTCGCGCGGGTTGCTCATGGCGCGCAACTTGCCCCATCGCGCGACGCTATGCAAAGGGGCCGTGCGGCCCTAGACTGACGCGATGACCCGCGACGAATTCAACGCCTTCTGCGCCGCCCTGCCCCGAACAACCCATGTCGTGCAATGGGGCAACGCGGATGTCTGGAAGGTGGGCGGCAAGGTCTTTGCCATCTGCGGCTGGGCCGAGGATGCGCCCGCCTTTACTTTCAAGGTGACTGAACTGGGGTTTGAGGTGCTCTCCGACAGCCCCGGCTTGCGGCCCGCGCCCTATCTGGCCTCGCGCGGGCTTAAGTGGATACAGCATTACGCCGCGCCGGGGCTGAGCGATGACAGCCTGCGCGACCACATTCGCGCCTCTTATGACATGATCGTCGCCGCGCTCTCCAAAAAGAAGCGCGCGGAACTGGGGCTTTAGCCGCTGGCGCGCAATGCCGCATTGCAGCAGGCGCAGGTGACAAGCCAATTGAACCTGTTATAAGGCCCGCAAATCCACCCGAATAGACAGGACCGCCCCGATGACAACGCTTGTTTTTGGCCACAAATCCCCCGACACCGACAGCACCGGCAGCCCGATCGTNTGGGCTTGGTATCTCAATGAGATCAAAGGCATCCCCGCCAAACCCGTTCTGCTGGGCGAGCCGAACACAGAAGCATTGTTCATGCTCGACAAATGGGACCTTGATAAGCCGGAAATCCTGACCGCGCTTGATGCCGACACCAAGGTTGTCATCGTCGACACCAACAACCCCGCCGAACTGCCCGACAACATCAATGACGCCGACATCACCGGCATCATCGACCACCACCGTCTGGTGGCAGGGCTCGAAACACGCGGCCCGATTGAGATCAACATCCAGCCGCTTGCCTGCACGGCAACCATCATGTTCAAGATGATCGGCAAAGACTGGGCGCAAGCCCCGCGCGGCGTCAAAGCGGCTGCCTTGTCCTGCATCCTGTCTGACACGCTGGAGTTCCGCAGCCCGACCACCACGCAAGAAGACCGCGCCATTGCCGAAGACATCGCGCAGGACTTGGGCGTCGACATCAGCGACTACGCTGCAGAGATGTTCGCCGCGAAATCCGACGTGTCGTCCTTCAGCGAGGCGGAACTGCTGCGCATGGACAGCAAGGAATTCGACCTCGATGGCACCAACCTGCGCGTGAGCGTGCTGGAAACCACCTCCCCCGCACCGCTGCTGGCACGCAAGGACGCGCTGATGGCTGAGATGCCGAAAGTGGCCGAGGCCGACGGTGCCGCGCAGGTGCTCTTGTTCATCGTCGATATCCTGAAAGAAGAGGCGACGCTGCTGGTGCCCAACGACATGGTCAAACATATCGCCGAGCAGAGCTTTGGCGCTGAGGTCTCCGGCGACACGGTCGTGCTGCCCGGCGTGATGAGCCGCAAAAAGCAGATCATCCCCAACCTCAAGATGTAAGCCAATCGGGCGGGCCAAGTGCCCGCCCTCGCTTTTTGAAAGGCCGCCCCATGACCCGCATTATCTCTGCCCTGCCCGACGTATCCGATCACTATGACGCGCTGTTCGTCGACCTCTGGGGCTGCGTGCATGACGGGCGCAAAGCGCTGCCCGATGCCGTCGCGGCCTTGCAAACTTATCGCCAGACCGGCGGCAAAGTGGTGTTGGTGACCAACTCCCCCCGCCCCCGCACGGGCGTTGAGAAACAGTTGCAGCAGTTTGGCGTGCCAGAAGACGCATGGGACAGCATCGCCACCTCGGGCGATTCCGCGCGCTCTGCCATGTTCCGCGGTGCTGTGGGCGAAAAGGTCTGGTTCATCGGCCACCCCGGCGAGCGCAAGTTTTTCGAGCCGCTGGCGATCCTCGAAAACCCGGTAAATGTAGAAACTGTTCCGCTGGCCGAAGCAGACGGCATCGTCTGCACCGGCCCGGTCGACCCGATGGCCGACCCTGAGATCATGCGCCCCGAGTTCGAACAGGCCATCGCCCGCGGCCTGAAACTGCTCTGCGCCAACCCCGATATCGTCGTGGACCGGGGCGAAGTGCGCGAATGGTGCGCCGGGGCACTGGCCGCGCTCTATACCGAGATGGGNGGCGAAAGCCTCTATTTCGGCAAGCCGCATGGCCCGATCTACGATCTCGCCCGCCGTCGCCTTGCAGCGCTTGAGGTCGACATCCCCGACAGCCGCATCCTTGCCATCGGAGACGGCATCCTGACGGACGTCAAAGGCGCGATGGACGAAGGCATCGATTCGCTGTTCATCACCGGGGGACTGGCCGCAGCAGAAACCGCGACCACCCAGCAACCGGACGAAGACAAGTTACGCGCCTATCTCGACCGCGAAGCCTCCTCCCCAACCTACGCAATCGGATTTCTCCGCTAACTCAGAAATGACTTGATTTTCTGCAGCTGCGAAGTAATAAAGTTGCAATAAGACGCACCCTGGCGTCACTTTGTTACCAAGGAGCCGTCATGTTGGACAATATGCCACGCGGGACGATCTGCATCGAAGACATCGAAATCGGGATGACTCGCCATCTGCGGAAGGTCGTGACCGATACGGATATCGAAATGTTCGCGCAGGTTTCGACCGATCATAATCCGGTGCATTTGGATGACGACTATGCCCGCGACACGATCTTTGAAGGGCGCATTGCCCACGGCATGCTAACGGCGGGCCTAATCTCGGCGGTGATTGGCGAACAACTTCCCGGGCACGGCACAATCTACCTCGGGCAATCGCTCAAGTTCCTTGGCCCCGTGCGCCCCGGCGACATGGTGCTGGCCGAAGTCACCGTGACCGACATGGACATCGCCAAACGTCGCGTGAAAATGGACTGTCGCTGTTCGGTCGATGGCAAACCGGTGCTCGCCGGTGAGGCGACGGTGCTCGCCCCCTCCGCCAAGCTGGACTGAGCGGGCGGTTTTCGCCGCCTGAGCATCTTGCCCTTGCGCCGCCGCGCAGCTAGGCAAGGCACATGCGGATCATTCGAGATTATCAATTCGTCGACCTTGCAGATCGCGGTGCCACCGCCGCGATTGGCAATTTCGATGGCGTTCACCTTGGCCACCGCTCGGTGATCGAACTGGCGCAACGCGCCGCCCCCGATGCGCCCCTAGGCGTCGTCACCTTCGAGCCGCATCCGCGCGAGTATTTCGCCCCCGATGCCCCGCCCTTCCGCCTGATGGGCCGCGAATCCCGCGCGCATCGGCTGGAAAAGATCGGCGTTAAGCGGCTCTATGAGTTGGCATTCAACAGCACGCTGGCCAGCCTCAGCCCCGAGGCATTCGCCCGCGACGTGCTCCACGACGGGCTGGGGCTTGCGCATGTGGTTGTCGGCGCTGACTTCTGCTTTGGGAAGGGCCGCGCGGGCACGGCGGAAGATCTCGTCCGTTTCGGCGCGCAATATGGTTTCGGCGTTACCATCGCCCCGCTGATGGAGCGCGATGACCTCACCGTGTCCTCAACCGCGATCCGCGAAGCGCTGACCCGTGGTGAAACCCGCGAAGCCGCCGCCATGCTCGGCCATTGGCACCGGATCGACGGCCCTGTGATCTCAGGCGAACAGCGCGGGCGTGAATTGGGCTTCCCCACCGCCAACATGTCTATCGACGGGCTGCACCCGCCCGCCTTTGGCGTTTATGCTGTGTTGGTGGATGTGCTCGCGGGGCCGCATAAGGGCAGCTATCACGGTGCGGCCAGCATTGGCGTGCGGCCCATGTTCGGTGAGAACAAAGCCAACCTGGAAACCTATCTCTTTGACTTCAAAGGTGATCTCTACGGCGCGCCGCTGTCTGTCGGGCTGGTCGAACACCTGCGCGGCGAAGAAAAGTTTGACAGCCTCGACGCGCTGATCACCCAGATGGGGGCCGACTGCGACCGCGCTCGAACCATTCTGGCGGCGCTATGAGCGATCCGATACCACGCAAGGGCCTGACCCCGAAATTCTGGGAGAAGAAGCCGCTCAAAGAGATGTCGCAGACCGAATGGGAGGCGCTCTGCGATGGCTGCGGTAAATGCTGCCTGAACAAGCTTGAAGACGAGGACAGCGGCGAAGTGGCCCTGACCCGCGTTGCCTGCCGCTTGCTCGACGACAGCACCTGCCGCTGTGTGCATTACGAAAACCGGCACGAGTTCGTGCCCGATTGTATCGTGCTGCGCCCCGACAACCTTGATACCCACGCCTATTGGATGCCCCAGACCTGCGCTTACCGCCTGCTCTGGGAGGGCAAACCGCTGCCTGAATGGCACCCCCTGCTGACCGGCACCCCCGACAGCGTGCATGACGCCGGGGTCAGCGTGCAATTTGATACCGTGTCCGAATTTGATACCCCGTTCGAAGAATGGGAAGACCATATTATCAAGGAGCCCACCTGATGTTTTTCGCCTCTGACAACGCCGGCCCCGTCCACCCCAAGGTGATGGAGCGCGTGATCGCCGCTAATACGGACTTCGCGATGCCCTACGGCAAAGACCCGATCATGGATGAGGTCCGCGCGCAGATTCGCGAACAGTTTGAGGCACCTGAGGCCGAGGTTTACCTCGTCGCCACCGGCACCGCGGCCAATGCGCTGGCGCTTGCCTGCTATACCCAGCCGTGGCAGACGATCTTCTGCTCCAAGGTCGCGCATATCGAAGAGGATGAGTGCAACGCGCCGGAATTCTACGCAGGTGCGGCCAAGCTGACGCTGGTGGAGACTGAAGACAAGATGNCCCCCGACGCCCTGCGCCGCGCCATCGTCGCGCGGGNGGCGGGCGATGTGCACACGCCNCAACGCGGCCCGGTGTCGATCACNCAGGTGACNGAACGCGGCGGGGTGCATAGCCTTGAAGANNTGCANGCGCTGACAGCGGTGGCCAAGGAATACGACCTGCCCGTNCATATGGACGGCGCGCGTTTTGCCAATGCGNTGGTGGCTNTGGGCTGCACCCCGGCTGAGATGACGTGGANATCGGGCGTTGATGTGGTCAGCTTCGGCGGCACCAAGAACGGCTGCATGGGGGTCGAGGCGGTGGTCTTTTTCGACCCCAAAAAAGCATGGGAATTCGAGCTNCGCCGCAAGCGCGGGGCGCATCTGTTTTCCAAACACCGCTTTCTGTCGGCGCAGATGGCGGGCTACCTTGCGGATGGGGCTTGGCTGGAAACGGCCAAGACGGCCAACGCAAATGCGGCGCATCTGGCCCAAGGGCTGCGCAAAGCGGGGGCGGAATTCCTACATGAGCCTGCGGCAAACATGATCTTTGCCCGCTTCCCCCGCGCCATTCACCGCAAGTTGCATGACGCAGGCGCGCGCTATTACCTTTGGGATGGCACGCTGGACGGCGATGGTAACGAGATGCTGGCCGCGCGGATGGTCTGCGACTGGTCGATCAGCCGTGACCAGATCGACCAGTTCCTTAGCCACTTCTAAGCAGTCACGCCAACGGCACGTCGTTCAGGAAATCGCGTATCGCTTCGGCGACTTCGGCGGGGTGCGTGATCGGCACCATATGCCCCGCCCCCTCGACTGAAACCCGCCGCGCGTTCGGCAGGCGGCGCATCAGCGAAGCATTGATCGCATGCGCCGCCTTGGGCGACCGGCTTCCTTCGACCAGCAGTGCAGGCATTGACGCGCGGTCGAACATGCCCGGCACCAGCAACCCGGCGCTGTCCTCTCCTAGGAAAGGCGAAGAGGCGGGGATGAAACCGATCCGATCCACCATATAGGCGCGGGTCGGTTCGGGAATCTGGTCCCATTTCGTGCCATCGCCCCAGACCCGGTTGAACAGCCGCGCCGCGGTCTCCTTGTCGCCCTCAGCCAAGGCGGCCTCAAATGCCGCGTTCTGTTCATTGTATTCAGCCATCGCGTCAGGATCGTCCTGCTTGGCAGCGGCGAAATAGACTGGCTCGATCAGCGTGATGCTGCGCACCAACTCGGGGTGCTCGATCGCCAGCCGCAGCGCGACCGTCGCACCAAAAGAATGGCCAATCAGATCCATCGGCGCTTCGAGCAAGCTGAGCGCCATGTCGGTTGCTACGTCGTGGATATTGCCCTGCCCGTCCCAATCGCCGGACCGCCCGTGCATCGGCAGATCGAAGGCCCCTAGGGTCAGCTCGTCCGATAGGGCAGCCCCAACGCCCCGCCACGCACCGGAGTGCGCAAGCGAGCAATGGATCGCCAAGGCCGGGCGCGGGCCGTGACCGAAACGGCGCGCGTTGACCTCTGGGATCACAGCTTGCCCCCGAGGTGCAGATCAAGGTCTTCCAAACGGTCCTGTCCCCAGAACCGCTGATCCCCAACGATATAAAAAGGCGCCCCAAAGACGCCTTGCGCGACGGCTTCCTCAAGGTTCGCGGCATAGGTCTCGGCCCCCTGCAGCAAGCCGCTGTTCGCCAGATCGGGGTCAAAACCGGCCTCTTCCAAACAGGCCCGGACCACATCGTCATGGCCGATGTCCTTTTCTTCGGCCCAGACGGCGCGGGTGATGGCATGGGTCAGCTTGCCCAGATCACCGCCCCCGGCATTCTGCGCGGCGATCACCGCATAGGCCGCAGGCGCGCCGTTGGTGGGCCAATGCGCGGGCTTGAGGTTGAAGGGCAGACCCAGCTTGCGCGCCTGACGCGGCAGGTCTTGCGCGCGGTACTCATTGCGGCTGGGGTGACGCTCTGCCGGGGGCATGCCGCCGGTGCGCGGGAAGGCCGCGATAATGTCGAAAGGCTTGTACACGATCTCAGCACCGTGCTTTTCGGCGATCTCCTCAAGCCGATTCCCGGCGAGGTAGCAATAGGGTGACAGGGTCGCGAAAAAATAGTCGATCCGGGCCATTTGGCTCTCCTTCGGGGGCGGTGCAGCTTTGCCCGACCGTAAGCGCATGCTAAGCGGTGTCAACGTCACGAATCTGCAACCTACCGCTGCCCCGGAGCCCCTATGCCACGCACTTCAGAACCAAAACTGATCTCAGGCAATGCCAATATGCCGCTTGCCAAGGCCATCGCGCGGCGCATGTCGCTGCATCGCGGCGTTAACGTGGGGCTCGTGGATGCGCGGGTCGAACGTTTTAATGACGGCGAGATTTTCGTCGAAGTTTACGAGAACGTGCGCGGCGAGGATATGTTCATCATCCAGCCGACGTCGAACCCCGCGAACGACAACTTGATGGANCTGATGATCATGGCCGANGCGCTNCGCCGGTCCTCGGCNGCNCGNGTCACNGCNGTNCTNCCCTANTTNGGCTANGCCCGTCAGGACCGCCGCACCAAGGCCCGNACNCCNATCACCGCCAANATGGTCGCCAATATGCTGACCGGCAGNGGCATNGANCGNATNCTGACNATGGACCTGCANGCGGCGCAGATTCAGGGNTTCTTCGACATNCCNGTCGACAACCTNTACGCNTCGCCGATCTTNGCNCTNGANATCAAAGACGCCTTCAAAGACCGNATGGATGAGCTGATGGTCGTCAGCCCCGACGTTGGCGGCGTGGCCCGTGCGCGTGAACTGGCCAAGCGGATCAACTCGCCCCTGTCGATCGTCGACAAACGCCGCGAGAAGGCGGGCGAAGTGGCTGAAATGACCGTGATCGGCGANGTGAAAGGCAAGACCTGCCTGATCGTAGACGACATCTGCGACACGGCTGGCACNCTGTGCAAAGCNGCCGAAGTNCTGCTGGAGAATGGCGCGAAGGAAGTNCACTCCTACATCACNCACGGNGTNATGTCCGGCCCNGCGGTTGAGCGNGTNGNNAANTCGGTCATGAAATCGCTGGTCATCACCGACAGCATCGCGCCGACCCCTGCGATCAAGAAAGCGCCGAACATCCGCATCGTCCCGACCGCGCCGATGTTTGCCCAAGCGATCTTGAACATCTGGAACGGCACCTCGGTCTCTTCTCTGTTCGAGGCGGAAACGCTGGGCCCGATCTATGACGGGATGTACGCGGCAAGCTAGGCCGCAGACTGTGATCTAGGGCTGGCCNCCGCGGGGCCGCCNTCCCCCTGCNGGGCCGCTCTCCCCCACCGAGCGATGCACCTAGCCGACGACCCANTCGTCATCCNCCCCCACCGCGCCAATCGCTGTCCATGCCAAACGCGCCCNNGCNACGCGGGTGTCGCCCCATGTGCGNAACACCATGTCAAAGCCNNTCTCGGTCACCGCNTCGGCGCCGATATCGGCGCGGGTGACGGTGCTGGCGTCGATGTCCCAAAGCGACATGCTCACCTGAACATGCGGCGGCTCCCGGAAGGGTTCTGAAAAGCTGATCCGGCGGCGGCGNTCNCGCTGGCCNTNNCCCGTCCACATCGANCCGCCGTCTTCGAACTCNGANANCAGCATGACATCGCCANTNTCCACGCCGATNGTATGGNTGCGAAGTCGTTTCATATATNGGCGCCTGCNTGCATTTANGGTCANCNNGCAATGATGCCGCAGCAGANGGGAGGCATAAAAGCAAAAAGCCCCGCCGAGGCGGGGCTTTTCACNNATTTTCAAAGCATTACAGGCTGGGCTGNTTGCTCGACAATCCGATGTGATCGCCAACGGCNACCATATCGGCCAGAAGCTTGGCTGCGTCATCCACNGGACCGGGNTCGTTTTCCCAGTTNTCCTTGGCGCGGGTGTAGACGGCATGNGCCTCTGCCACCATGCTGTCCATCTGNTCCTGCGTCATGTCGGCACGCGCCACGGCACGTTCCGCCAGCACAGACACGCCGCCCTGACCGCCGATTTCNGCGAAACCGCCGGTCACGACATATTCNGNCGTGCCCTCCGGCCCTTCCACGCGCAAAAGGCCCGGACGCAGGGTGGTGATGGTGGGNGCATGATCGGCCATGGCCGTCATGTCACCCTCNGTGCCCGGAATNTGCACGGCCGTCACCTGCATCGATGCCAGCCGCCGTTCCGGCGAAACGAGGTCGAATTGCATTGTGTCTGCCATTGTCAGCGCTCCTTAAGCGGCGTCTGCCGCCATTTTCTCGGCTTTCGCCTTCACGTCTTCGATGCCACCAACCATGTAGAANGCACCNTCGGGCAGGTGATCGTANTCACCGGCAACCACGGCCTTGAAGGANGCGATGGTTTCTTCCAGCGGCACCTGAACACCGTCGGAGCCNGTGAACACTTTCGCCACGTCGAAGGGCTGGCTGAGGAAACGCTCGATCTTACGCGCACGTGCCACGGTCAGTTTNTCTTCTTCGCTCANTTCNTCCATGCCGAGAATGGCGATGATGTCCTGAAGCGATTTGTAGCGCTGAAGCACCTGCTGNACGTCTGTCGCCACCTTGTAGTGCTCGTCGCCGATGATCAGCGGGTCNAGCAGACGCGAGGTGGAGCCAAGCGGGTCAACCGCCGGGTAGATGCCCTTTTCCGAGATCGAACGGTCGAGAACCGTTGTCGCGTCGAGGTGCGCAAAGGAGGTCGCAGGCGCCGGGTCGGTAAGGTCATCCGCAGGAACGTAAACGGCCTGAACGGAGGTAATCGAACCGGATTTGGTCGACGCAATACGCTCCTGCATCACGCCCATGTCGGTCGCCAGTGTCGGCTGGTAGCCCACAGCCGAAGGAATACGGCCCAGCAGAGCGGACACTTCGGAACCGGCCTGCGTGAAGCGGAAGATGTTGTCGACGAAGAACAGAACGTCGGAACCGGATTCGTCGCGGAACTGCTCGGCCAGTGTCAGGCCGGTCAGGGCGATCCGCATCCGCGCACCGGGAGGTTCGTTCATCTGGCCGTAGACCAGCGCAATTTTCGAATCGACGAGGTTGTCAGGGACGATAACGCCGGATTCGATCATCTCGTGGTAAAGGTCGTTGCCCTCACGGGTACGCTCACCCACGCCCGCGAACACCGACAGACCGGAGTGCACTTTGGCGATGTTGTTGATNAGTTCCATGATGAGAACCGTCTTGCCCACGCCGGCACCGCCGAAGAGACCAATTTTACCACCCTTGGTGTAAGGCGCCAGAAGGTCGATGACCTTNATGCCTGTCACGAGGATTTGTGTCTCGGTCGACTGCTCAGCGAACTCAGGCGCTTCGCCGTGAATGGCGCGTGTCGCGTCAGAGTTTACCGGACCCTGTTCATCAACCGCATCGCCGGTGACGTTCATGATACGGCCCAGTGTGGCGTTGCCCACGGGCACGCGGATCTGGTCGCCTGTGTCTGTNACGGCCTGACCGCGCACCAGACCTTCGGTCGCGTCCATGGCGATGGCACGNACTGTGTTTTCGCCAAGGTGCTGCGCCACTTCGAGAACCAGCGTTTTGCCCTGGTTTTCGGTGTGNAGCGCGTTGAGNATCTCCGGCAGGTCGCCTTCGAATTGAACGTCAACGACAGCGCCGATGACCTGTGTGATTTTACCGACAGCATTTGCCATGTCGTTTCTCCGATTTGCTTACAGCGCTTCCGCGCCGGAAATGATTTCGATCAGCTCGTTGGTGATGACAGCCTGACGCGAGCGGTTGTACTGGATGGTCAGNTTGTCGATCATCTCACCCGCGTTGCGTGTNGCGTTGTCCATCGCCGACATCCGCGCACCCTGCTCGGACGCGCCATTCTCCAGCAGAGCCGAGAAGATCGCCGTGGCGACCCCGCGCGGCAGAAGGTCGGCCAAGACCGCCTCTTCGCTGGGTTCATAGTCGAACAATGTGGACGCTGCGCTGTCGTCGCCTTCTTCGCCGTCGAATTTGGCGGGGATGATCTGCTGCGCCGTCGGCGTCTGCATGACCACGTTNACGAACTTCGCATAGAAGATCGTCGCCACGTCAAATTCGCCCGCGTCAAAGCGGTTCAGCACGTCCTGCGCGATGTTCTGCGCATCACCATAGCCGATCTTTTTGACTTCGCTGAGGTCAACGTGACCGACCAGATGGTCGCCCAAGTCACGCCGCAGCGCATCACGGCCTTTTTTGCCAACGGTGAGGATTTTCACCTCTTTGCCCTGGGCCAGCAGTTCACGCGCATGGGCTTTCGCCTTCTTCGCGATGTTGCTGTTGAAGCCGCCGCACAGCCCGCGTTCGGCGGTCATGACCACCAGCAGATGCACTTTGTCTTCACCCGTGCCGCTGAGCAGCTTGGGCGCGCTGTCGGAACCGCCAACGCTGGCCGCGAGCCCTGCCATCACGGCATTGAACCGCTCAGTATAGGGACGCGAAGCCTCGGCAGCCTCCTGCGCGCGGCGAAGTTTCGCCGCGGCAACCATTTGCATGGCCTTGGTGATCTTGCGGGTCGATTTGACCGACGCGATCCTGTTCTTCAGGTCCTTGAGATTTGGCATTGCCTTATCTCCCGTTTAAGCGAAGTCGGCGGCGAAACCGTCAATGGCGGCTTTGATCTTCTCTTCCAACTCGCCTTTGACCTTGCGGTCATTGTTGGTGATGTCCTTGAGAAGGTCGTCGTGCTTGCTGCGCAGATGCGCCAGCAGGCCTGCCTCGAAACGGCCAACCTCCGACACGTCCACCTTGTCGAGATAGCCNTGNGTACCGGCGTAGATCACGCAGACGATTTCCGAGTTGGTCAGCGGCGCGTACTGCGGCTGCTTCATCAGTTCGGTNAGACGNGCACCACGGTTCAGCANCTGCTGNGTNGCGGCGTCNAGGTCGGAGCCGAACTGAGCAAANGCNGCCATNTCGCGGTACTGAGCCAGCGACAGTTTCACCGGGCCAGCCACGCTCGACATCGCNTTGGTCTGAGCCGAGGAGCCAACGCGCGAAACCGACAGACCGGTGTTCACGGCAGGACGGATGCCTTGGTAGAACAATTCGGTCTCAAGGAAGATCTGACCGTCGGTGATNGAGATCACGTTGGTCGGAATAAACGCGGANACGTCGCCACCTTGGGTNTCNATGATCGGCAGAGCCGTCAGCGAGCNGTTGCCAGCCTCGTCACCCAGNTTCGCGGAACGCTCAAGCAGGCGGGAGTGGAGATAGAAAACGTCGCCCGGGTAAGCTTCACGGCCCGGTGGGCGGCGCAGCAGCAGGGACATCTGACGGTAGGACACGGCCTGNTTGGAGAGGTCATCATAGATGATCAGNGCGTGNCGGCCNTTGTCGCGGAANTGCTCNGCCATNGCGGTNGCGGCNTAGGGCGCGAGGAACTGCATNGGNGCNGGCTCGGACGCGGTCGCGGCCACNACGATGGAGTAGTCGATCGCNCCGGTTTCTTCGAGCTTTTTNACAAGCTGAGCAACNGTCGAACGCTTCTGGCCGATGGCGACATACACGCAGTACATCTTNTTGCCTTCGTCGTCGCCAGCAGCNGCGTTNACCTGCGCTTGGTTCAGCATCGCGTCGAGNGCGACAGCTGTTTTACCGGTCTGACGGTCACCAATGATCAGCTCACGCTGGCCACGGCCGATTGGGATCATCGCGTCAACGGACTTGAGGCCAGTTGCCATCGGCTCATGCACCGATTTACGCGGGATGATGCCNGGCGCTTTGACGTCGGCGATGCCGCGCTTGGTNGCNCCNANGGGGCCTTTGCCGTCNATNGGGTTACCNAGNCCGTCAACAACGCGGCCNAGCAGTTCGTCACCGATTGGCACGTCCACGATGGAGTTGGTGCGCTTGACGGTGTCGCCTTCTTTGATGTCACGGTCGGAACCGAAGATAACAACACCAACGTTGTCGGCTTCGAGGTTCAGGGCCATGCCCTGAATGCCGCCGGGGAATTCGACCATNTCNCCNGCCTGNACGTTGTCCAGACCATAGACGCGGGCGATACCGTCACCGACGGAGAGAACGCGNCCCACTTCGGCNACTTCGGTTTCCTGACCGAAATCCTTGATCTGGTCTTTCAGGATCGCAGAAATCTCTGCTGCTTGGATACCCATTTATCCGACCTCTTTCATTACATTCTGGAGGGAATTGAGCTTGGAACGGATCGACGTATCGATCATTTTCGAGCCCACTTTGACGACAAGACCGCCGATGAGGCTTTCATCAACGGTCGCATGAAGTGATACTTTTTTNCCGGTGGAGGCGTTGAGCGACTTGATCAGCTTGTCCGACTGCGTCTTGGTCAGCGCCTTGGCCGAGGTGACATCAGCGGTGATCTCGCCCTTGGCTTCGGCAATTGTTTCGCGCAGCGCTTTGACCAGCGCGGGCAGCACAAACAGACGACGCTTTTGCGCCATCAGCGCCAGCGTGCTCGCCATGGTCTTGGTCAGGCCCATTTTGTCGGCCAGCACTTTGATCGCCTGCGCCTGCTGTTCGCGCGTATAAAGCGGCGAAGTAATCAGGCGCTGAAAGTCGTCGCTGTCGGTCAAGGCCGCTTCAAGCGCGGTAAGATCGCCCTCGATGGCATCGACCTGATTGGCCTCGCGGGCCAGATCATACACGGCTGTCGCATAACGTTCCGCGATGCCGGTGGAAATGGAAGCAGGTTCGGACACGTCCATCCTCTCGTTCAATAAGCGCCGGATATGCGAAGATGTCGCGTCACCAGCAGTTGGCGCGGCTTGAAGTTACCCAAGACGTCTAAATCAGGGGCGATGTAGCAGACAGGTTCACGCCCGGCAACACAGTATAGGCAGGTAATGTCCCGGCGTGCTGCAATATTNCAAGGGCGGCGGCCTGTCGCGGCTCTTTGNCGCAGANAAATGCTGGCTTTGTCACCACGGATGNGCGGACAGGCGAATCCTCCGCCGCTCACTTTAGGCCCTAAGTCTACATTGCTCTNGGGGGGCTTAGACCGGTTTNGCCTGCGGCTCAGTCATGCCNTCCAGCACCCCGATGGCGCGCCTTGCGGTGCTGCGCTGCGGACGGCCTCGTGGTGGATAGACCAGTTTCGTGGCCTCCACCAAGATCGCACCGCCGCCCATCATCGTTGGCATTTGGCGACCGATTTTCTCAAACAAAGGCGCTGATTTCATCCAGATTCGCTGCTGTGAAGGGAACTGGAACAGTGCGCCAAGNTGCCTTTCGGGNAGAAACTGATGTTTGCGGAGCTGCGTTTCCAACTGCCCCGGCGAATAGGGCCGCCCATAGCCAAAAGGCGTGCGATCCCGCCGCGCCCACATGCCCGCACGGTTTGGCACAATAAACAGCGCNTTGCCCCCCGGCCCCAGNACGCGCCAGCATTCATCNANNANTTCACTNGGCCGNTCNGACGTCTCAAGCCCNTGCATNANCACCAGNTTNTCCACCGCCCCCGTCTCNACCGGCCAAAGCGTCTCTTCGGTCAGGACCGAGGTNTTNGGCATCCCCGCNGGCCAAGGCATCACGCCNTGCGGGCCGGGCATCAGCACCATCACGCGCCGGGCNTCGGCCAGATAGGGCCGCAGCAGGGGTGCTGCAAAGCCAAAGCCCACGACGGTTTGCCCCTTCGCCTCGGGCCACAACTCCAACAANCGCCCGCGCAAGGATTTCTGCGCCGCACGTCCCAACGCGCTGCGATAATAGAAATTGCGCAGATCCTGTACATCAAGATGCATTGCAGCCCGCCTTGGTGAGTGTCACTCTGACCCGACCATAACAACACAGCGAGGTAAGACGCCATGGCCTTTGATCTGGTCACGATTCCCTGTCTGTCGGACAATTACGCTTTCCTGCTGCGCGACCATGACAGCGGCGCTGTGGCGCTGATCGACGTACCCGAAGCCGCCCCGATCATGGCAGAGCTTGATCGCCGCGGCTGGACGTTGAGCCAAGTCTGGTTGACTCACCACCACCCCGACCATGTCCAAGGGCTGGCCGAACTGCTGACCCGCTTCCCCGCCGAGGTGATCGGGGCCAAGGCCGATGCTCACCGCCTGCCCCCGCTAGACCGCGACGTGGCAGAGGGCGACACCGTTGAACTTGGCGCGCTAAAGGCCGAGGTGCTGGATGTTTCAGGCCACACCGTCGGCCATATCGCCTTTCACGTGCCGGATGCCAAAGCGGCCTTTACCGCCGACAGCCTCATGGCGCTTGGCTGTGGCCGTCTGTTCGAAGGCACGCCCGCGCAGATGTGGGACAGTCTACAAAAGCTGGCCGCCCTACCCGGCGATACGACGATCTGCTCGGGCCACGAATACACCGCCGCCAACGCAAAATTCGCCCTGACCGTTGATCCGCAGAACCCGGCGCTTATATCAAGGGCCAAGGACATCGACAGCGCCCGCGCCAAGGGGCAGCCGACCGTCCCCTCGCCGCTTTCACTGGAACTAGAAACCAATCCCTTCCTGCGCCCGGGCGATCCCGCCATTCGCGCGACATTGGGGATGCCAGACGCCACCGACACAGAAGTGTTCACCGAAATCCGCAGGCGCAAAGACCAGTTCTGAGTGCCTGCAATCATGGCCCAAAGTCCTCGCTCACGGCAAATGTGACCGATTCGGACCAGAATCTTCTTGAAGATGGGCGATGATCAACCAAACTCTAATACTATGAGGCCATGGTCGGACCGGGGCCTGAGATATCTCAGCACCTCACCGACCCCGATCGAAAAGGAGCACGCCCGTGCCTTCATTCTCGACTACACTTGAGCAGGCAATCCACGCGGCCCTCGCGCTGGCAAACGCCCGCCGCCACGAATTTGCAACGCTCGAACATCTGCTGCTGGCCTTGCTCGACGAACCCGACGCCGTGCAGGTCATGAAAGCCTGTTCCGTTGATGTCTCTGACCTGCGCGAAACACTGGTCGAATTCGTCGACGATGATCTGAGCAACCTGATCACCGACATTGACGGTTCCGAAGCGGTGCCCACGGCGGCCTTCCAGCGCGTGATCCAGCGCGCCGCGATCCACGTGCAATCCTCGGGCCGGACCGAAGTGACAGGCGCCAACGTGCTGGTCGCCATCTTCGCCGAACGTGAAAGCAACGCCGCCTACTTCCTGCAAGAACAGGATATGACCCGCTATGACGCGGTGAACTTCATCGCCCACGGCGTCGCCAAAGACCCGGCATATGGTGAATCCCGCCCTGTCACAGGCGCGCCCGAGACCGAAGAAGAGGCCCAAGGCGTCACCGATGGCGACAAGAAGGAATCCGCGCTGGCGAAATACTGCGTGGACCTCAACGCCAAATCCCGCGAGGGCGATATCGACCCGCTGATCGGCCGCGAGGGTGAGGTCGAGCGTTGCATTCAAGTGCTCTGCCGCCGCCGCAAGAACAACCCGCTGCTGGTGGGTGATCCGGGCGTGGGCAAAACCGCCATCGCCGAGGGGCTGGCACGCAAGATCGTCGCCGGTGAAACGCCCGAGGTTCTGGCCAACACCACGATCTACTCGCTCGACATGGGCGCGTTGCTGGCTGGCACCCGCTACCGCGGCGATTTCGAGGAACGGCTCAAANCTGTCGTGACCGAGNTGGAAGANCATAAAGACGCNGTGCTCTTCATCGACGANATCCACACNGTGATCGGTGCCGGTGCCACTTCGGGCGGTGCCATGGACGCCTCAAACCTGCTGAAGCCCGCGCTTCAGGGCGGCAAGCTGCGCACCATGGGCTCCACCACCTANAANGAGTTCCGCCAGCACTTTGANAAAGACCGCGCGCTGTCGCGCCGGTTCCAGAAAATCGACGTGAGCGAGCCTTCGGTCGAAGACGCCACCAAGATCCTCAAGGGGCTGAAACCCTATTTCGAGGAGCATCACAGCGTCAAATACACCTCCGACGCGATCAAGACCTCTGTCGAACTGGCGCACCGCTATATCAACGACCGCAAGCTGCCTGACAGCGCGATCGACGTGATTGACGAAGCCGGGGCCGCACAGCATCTCGTGGCNGCCTCCAAGCGCCGCAAGACCATCGGCACCAANGAGGTCGAAGCCGTGGTGGCCAAGATCGCCCGCATCCCGCCGAAAAACGTCTCCAAGGACGACGTGGTGGTGCTGAAGGATCTGGAAAGCTCGCTCAAGCGGGTGGTCTTTGGTCAGGACGATGCCATCGTNGCGCTGTCTTCGGCCATCAAACTGTCCCGCGCGGGCCTGCGCGAGCCGGACAAACCCATCGGCAACTACCTCTTCGCCGGACCAACCGGTGTGGGTAAAACCGAGGTGGCCAAGCAACTGGCCGATACGCTGGGNGTGGANCTGCTGCGNTTCGACATGTCGGANTATATGGAGAAACACGCCGTCTCTCGTCTGATCGGCGCNCCTCCGGGCTATGTCGGTTTTGACCAGGGTGGCATGCTGACCGATGGCGTGGACCAGCATCCGCACTGCGTGCTGCTGCTCGACGAGATGGAGAAGGCGCATCCGGATGTCTACAACATCCTGTTGCAGGTGATGGACCACGGCAAGCTCACGGATCACAACGGCCGCACAGTGGATTTCCGCAATGTGGTNCTGATCATGACCTCCAACGCNGGCGCNTCCGAGCAGGCGAAAGAGGCCGTGGGCTTTGGCCGCGAACGTCGCACCGGTGAAGACACCGCCGCGATNGAGCGGACCTTCACGCCGGAGTTCCGCAACCGTCTCGANGCTGTCATCAGCTTNGCNCCGCTGCCGAAATCGGTGATCCTGCGGGTGGTCGAAAAGTTCGTGCTGCAACTCGAAGCGCANCTGATGGACCGCAACGTGACCATCGAACTCAGCAAGAAGGCCGCCGAATGGCTTGCCGACAAGGGCTACGACGACAAGATGGGCGCCCGCCCCTTGGGCCGCGTGATCCANGAGCACATCAAAAAGCCGCTGGCCGAGGAACTGCTCTTTGGCAAACTGGCCAAAGGCGGTGTGGTCAAGGTTGGCGTCAAGGACGACGCGCTGACGCTCAAGGTCTTGGGCACCGAAAGCAANCGCCTGTCAGGTGATCGGCCCCCGCTGCTCACCGCGGAATGATCACACGGGCCGCGCTGGCCCTGATCCTCTCCTCCGCCAGCCCTGCGCTGGCGGAGGATGTGCAACTGGCCTTCCCGCTGGATTGCACCCTCGGGCAGGATTGCCACATCCAACAATATATGGACCAAGACCCAAGTGCNGCGGCGCACGATTACCGCTGTTCGNGGCTGACCTATGACGNNCACAAGGGCACCGATTTCGCCCTNCCCGACCGNGCNGCGATGGCGGCAGGTGTCACCGTTCGCGCAGCGGCGGCTGGCGTGGTCAAAGGGCTGCGAGACGGCATGGCCGATGGCGCGCCACTCTCGGAAGTCCNAGGGCGCGAATGNGGCAACGGCGTGGTNATCGACCTTGGCCGCGGNTGGGAAACACAGTACTGCCACCTGAAANGCGGCTCNCTGCGCGTGACGGACGNGCAAGAGGTCGCTGTCGGCGACGCNCTCGGGCTGGTCGGCCAGTCNGGCAAGGCCGCCTTCCCGCATCTTCACCTTTCGCTGCGCCACAATGGCAANCCGGTTGATCCATTCGCCCCCGAAGGCAANGCTTGCGNGGAACCAGNTAAGTCNCTCTGGNAAGACACCCCGCCCTACCGCCCCGGCGGNCTGATCGCGCTCGGCTTTGCNGACCGCATTCCCAGNTATGATGANATNAANGCNGGCGATGCNNATNNCGACACCCTGCCCNNGGATGCGCCTGCNTTGGTCATCTACGGTTACAGCTATGGCACCCAAANGAACGANGTGCTGCGCCTCAGCCTTGCGGGGCCNAGCGGCACCGTGATCGAAAGGGATGTGGTGCTAGAGAAACCGCAGGCGCAGTCGTTTNGNGCCATCGGCAAACGCGCCGCCGCCGGAACATGGCCCGCCGGGCGCTATCGCGGNACGGTNACCCTGCTGCGCGATGGCCGGGTGATTGACGAAAAGACCGGCGCGTTGACGNTGCAATAGACCGGCTTCCCCCCCCCGCTCANTTCTCGGTAAACTTCAGCTCNATCCGCCTGTTCTGCGCCCGCGCNGCNTCNGTATTGCCCTCGGCCACGGGCTGGTACTGGCCAAAGCCATTGGCNGCCAANCGATCCGGCGCGATGCCNAGGAANTTGACCATATATTTGACNACCGANAGCGCNCGNGCTTGGCTCAGTTCCCANTTGTCNGCNAACNCNCCAAAGCCGGAAAGCGGCACATTNTCGGTATGNCCATCGACNCGGATCACCCAGTCGATCTCTGCCGGGATNTCNTCNACCACGCTGCGCAGAATGCCCGCCACCTTGGCAATCTCGCCTTGCCCGTCTTGGCTCAGCACCGCACTGCCCGGCCCGAAAAGCACCTCGGAAGAGAAGACAAATCGGTCGCCTTCGATCCGCACGCCCTCCTGATTGCCCAGAAGGTCACGCAACCGGCCAAAGAATTCCGAGCGGTACTGGGCGAGGTTCTTGCTCTCCTCCTCCAGCCGCTTGCGCTCNGCCGCTTCGAGTTCGGCGCGNCGCCGTTCCTCTGCCGCCACCCGTGCCAGCGCTGTGTTCAACTCGGACCCNAGCGATTGCAACTCAACCGANCTNGCCGCATCCCGCGCCACGGCATCGTCGAGCAGCGCCTGTAGGTTGCCCAGTTGCGCGCGCAGNTCCGCGACCTGCTGGTTCAGCAATTCGGTCTGACGCTGNGCCTCGGCGCTNACNGCCTTCTCGTCGGCCAANGTCNNTTCGGCCTGCGCCAGTAGAGCGGCGCGGCGCTCGGCGGCGGTGGTCTTGTCCTCGGCCAGCGTNTCAGCGGCAAGCTTTGCCGCCAGCGCNTGCGCCAGACGTTCGCGCAGATCCGACTGCGAGCCGCTCAGNGCTTCNCCCTCTTGTTCAAGGCTCTGCACGCGGGCCAGCGCCTCGGCCAANCGGGCATTCAACGCCTGCTCNGTCACCTCTGCCTGNGNCAGTTGTGNGCGCAANTCCTCTTCGGTGCCCTCTG
Organism: Sulfitobacter sp.; assembly: GCA_002703405.1. Lineage (GTDB taxonomy): Bacteria > Pseudomonadota > Alphaproteobacteria > Rhodobacterales > Rhodobacteraceae > Sulfitobacter. Next base: position 54,329 of record NZSX01000032.1, read on the forward strand.
CCGCGTCCAACTCTTCGGCCANNGCGGCNCGCTCGGCCTCCAGACCTGCACNGCTTTGTTCAGCCGTCTCCAACCTCAGCAGNGCTGCGGCGAGTTCGCTGTCCAGNTCGCTTCGCGCCGCGCGCGCGGCGGCCAGCAAGGTCAACGTGTCTTCAGCCTTCTTGCGCTGCGCCTCAAGNGANAGGGTCATGGCNGTCAATTCCGCATCCGCATNCTCAAGCCGGTCGCGCAATGCCTGCGCCGCTGCGGCTTCGGCCAGACGGGCGGCTTCCTCGGCGCNGAGCGCCTCTTCGGCCTCTNNCACCTCGGCNTTGAGTNCTGCGACCTCCGCCTCGGTTTCAGCGTTTTGGGCACGCAGATCGGCCACNAGCGCATCCANCGCCTCGCGCTTTGCCGCGGCCAGCCGGGCCGTTTCCGCCTGCGCGTCGATCTCNTCCCGCGCGGTGCTCAGCGCGAGGTTCAGCGCCTCTTGCTCATCCAGCAACGCGGCTTCGCGNTCTTCCAAGCTTCCGATNCGCGCCTGATCTTCGGCNTGCGAAGCCAGAAGNGCCGCCACCCGCGCCTCGAACCCGGTNATCTCGGCCTCGGCGGCCTGCAACGCGGCCTCTNGGGCGTCGCGTTCAGAGGTCAGCCCGGCGATCACCGCTTCTTGGCGCGANACCTCATCGCGGGCATCNTTCAGNGAGGCATTCAGCGCGCCAAGCCGGGCCTCCAGCCGCGCGGTGGTGCGTTCCTCGACGCCAAGCGCTTGNGCAAGGGCCGCGACCTCTCCGGCCAGTTCGTTCAACTCGCTCTCTTGGCCGCTGATGCGTTCGGTCAGGACGAATTGCACGACCATAAAGATCGTCAGCACGAACATCAGAACCAGCAAAAGCCCGGTCATCGCATCGACGAACCCCGGCCAGATNGAGCCCTGAAACCGTGCGCCTGTCCGCCGGGAAAGTGCCATTACTGGTCCCCGCCACCGGGGNNNTCGCCGGCCCGCAGGCGACGGGCCTCAGGCGCGCGCTGCCCGGAAAGCGCCTTGGCCAGCAGTGAGATATCCTTGCGGAATTCGGCCATCGTCTCTTGCCGCCCGGCAGAAATCTCTTCGAGAATGCGCAGCATCTGNACNTCGATNGAGCGCAGCCGCATCCGGCTNTCCGCGTCGATCCCTTCGCCCGCCACTTGCCCTTCGAGCACGGCAATCAACCGGTCTTGCCCGTCGGCCACCCGATCAAGNGCGCTGTTCGTCGTCGTGTCATGCTCCATCCGCGTNGTCATCCGGTCNACGGCATCGGCAAGCTTGCCCAGCTTGTCGTCNACCATGGNGCGGCTGACGTCGGANTGGGTGAACATCTGCTGCATNTCGGCCATCTGTTCGACCATCTGGTCCATCACGCTGGCCATGATATTTTGGTCGCCCACATCGTCGCCCGAGGTCAGCCCGACCCGCGTGATGGAGCTCANCCAATCTTCNAGCTCTTGGTAGAAACGGTTCTGACCNTGGCCCGCAAAAAGCTCCAANAGCCCGACGACGAGAGANCCNGCAAGCCCCAAAAGCGATGAGCCNAAGGCCACGCCCATGCCGCCNAACTGCGCCTCAAGCCCGGTCATCAGGCGACCAAAGACATCGACCCCTGCCTCCCCCTCGCCGGGGGCGAGCGANCGGATCGTGTCGACCACAGCGGGCACGGTCGTAGCAAGCCCGTAGAAGGTGCCNAGAAGACCNAGGAAAATCAGCATGTTGACNATNTAGCGCGTGATNTCNCGCACNTCGTCAATACGTGANGCAACGGAATCAAGGATCGAACGGGTTGAGGCCGTGCTGACCTGCATCCGCGCACCGCGTTGNCGCAACAGCGANGCCAAAGGCGCCAGNAACTGTGGCGGNTGCGCGTCGGGTTCGGCGTTGTCGGCGGCGAAATCCTCAATCCAACGGACCGAGCCGATCAGCTGCGTCACCTGATAGAAACAGGCCAGNACGCCGACGACGAAAACAAAGATGATGACCCCATTAAGCCATGGGTTCGCGGCAAAGATCGGCAGCACNCTGGGCAGGGCCAAAAAAGCGCCCACGCCGGTCAATGCCAATACGATCAGCATCAGAGAAATCTGACGCACCGGTTGTGAAAACTGCGGTTTTGCCTTGCGGTCTGGCTGTGCCATGCGGCCTTTCCTGACCCTCTATTCTGCTCTTGGCGCAGCTTACACTGAAACAGCGAAGAGTTGCCAAGTTTTTATGAGGCTAAAGCCTTTACGCGATCATGCAACCACTCCAACGCGGGGTCATGCAAGCCCACNTCGGAAAGATGCACGGCAGTGTTGATTAAATACTCGGTATTTGGCCCGCGGCCGCCTACGGCGCGGGCAATGATCTGGGCCTGTTCTTCCAGTGGCAAGCCGCCGCAATATTGNTCATGCGCCGCGTCGATCACATAGGTCACCGCCTCCACGTCGCGGCCGTCGGTCAGATGCACGGTGAGGTTTTTCTCGACATAGGCCGAGGAGATCAGCTCACGTTCGCGCAGATANTCCAGCGTCTGCGCCTCCTGCCCCGGAGCCACGCGCATCGCCATGCCTTCGCAGGCCGAGCGGACAGATTCGTCGAGCGCCAGCACCANCCCCGGCTGCTCCACCGTGCCGCGGTGGTGGATCGAGCGCATGCAGAACGACCGCGCATAGCCCGGCAGCGTGGCGATCACGCTTTCCGCCACCTCAAAACCGGGGTTCCACAAAAGGCTGCCATAGCCAAATACCCACATTGTCATCCTGCTGGTCCTTTCTGCTGGCCTTCGGTAAACCGCATCTGAAGCACGATTTGAAGGGCTATCGAAATGCGGAAACTGGTTTGGCTGCTGATTGTGCTCGCCGTACTTTGGGGCGCGTGGTGGGCCACTGCGACGACGCAGATGCAAAGCACCCTGACCGGCCTGCTCGACACCCGCCGCGCGGCGGGGTGGGAGGTGACGCTCAAGGACATCAGCAAATCGGGATTTCCCCTCTCCTTGCAAAACCGGCTGAGCGGGCTTGCCGTGGCGGCCCCCGCCCGCGGCTTGGCATTTGAGGCCCCGCAGCTTGATCTTTCCGCCCCGGTCTGGTGGCCCGGCGACCTTTCTGCGCGCGCCTCGGTCGCAAGCGCCGCGCTGCCTGCGGGCGCGCTGCCTTTGACGCTGAANATACGTGACCTGCGTGCCGATCTGGCGCTGCACCCCGGGACCACGCTTCAACTAGAAGCGATTGAGCTGCGCAGCANGCATCTTGAGGTCAATGGCCCCGACGGGCTGTTGCTGGAAGCCGAAGAGCCCCGGATGCGGGTCACGCANTCTTCGGGCGCGGCNCGGGACTATGANATNGCCTTGNTGCCCGGCGGNATNACCCCCGGCCCGCTGCTGCNCAAGGTTCTGGGGGACGGCGCGGTGCAGCCCGGCGGNCAGCCGATCCTGTCTGCGCGGATGGCCGTGACCTTTGNCCGTCCGCTGGATCGTCANAGCGCGGNGGCGGGCACCCTGCCGCAGATCGACGCGCTGACGGTTGAGAATGTCGATGCCGCATGGGGCGACGTGGCTCTGGGCGCCGAAGGCGCGCTGACCTTTNATGCCGANGGCATTCCCGACGGGGTGCTGAGCCTGCGGGTCACCAATTGGTCCAAACTGCTTGATGCGGGCGAACGTGGGGGCTTCCTGCCGCCCTCCATGCGCGGGCAGGTGAATACCATGCTGCGGCTGTTGGAGGCGCGGGGCAGCACGCCNNGCGGNCTGGATCTTGATCTGGTCTTTGCCGATGGGCAGATGGTCCTTGCGGGCCTTCCGCTTGGCCCGGCACCGCGATTGATCCAGCCCTAAGCGGNCCTTAGCGGCAGTAGCTGCCGCTGCGATACCGCGCCGTGTCGAAATGGAAATGGTCTTGGTGATAGCGGTCCGCTTCTGGCCCAAGCACCGTGCCGAACGGCCCGCAAGCGCCCCGGTGCATCCGCCGCATCGCCTTGCTGCTGCGNCGGGCGCGCCAGCCTTTCAACACGGTGACCAAGCTGCCGTCCGCCAGTTCAAACCCGGAGATATCAATCGCGCGGCCCTTACCGTGCTCGGATATCTTGCCGCCTTTGCGGTTGTTCCGCGTCCGNCAAGCGTAATGCGCCGCGACCCTTAGCTCTTTCAGCCCGCCGCCCTGCCCCGCCAAAGCGGGCACCGCCGACTGGCGCACCCATGTGTCCAGCGCCTTGGCNGTGGTGCAATCCATCACCGCGGCATTGCTGAGCTTGATGCCNGAGACGGAGCGCACTTTGACCGCGTTCTCGACCCCGCAACCGTTGATCTTGCCGGGCACCCGGCCCACCGGCGNGCCCTGTATTGCCAAGTCTCCGCAGACCGCGCCCTTGGCCAANATCTGCCGACGTGCGCGGGCGGCTTTCTCGATCTTGCGGCTNCGCAGCGCGGGGCGAAGCGAGNTTTNCANCCCCNGCCCCCCTTCNGCGGCAGCACGGGCGGCGGGGTCACGCTTGGGCTGTTCAATCGCGCCCGAGGGCACGACGATCANCGGCAAGNTNTCCCCATTGTCNCGCGGGACCGGGCGTTGCGAACTGTCCGGCCCCGCAGCGAGGGCGACTTGCCCCAGCACGATCAGCGGCAGGACAGCCCAGCCNTTCATGACTTGCGTGCCCCCCGGCCNAAGTCAGGCGCATCGGTGTCCTGCCCCGCCTCGATAATGCCGCGCCNNATNGCGCGGGTGCGGGTGAAATANGCGTGNAGNTGATCGCCGTCGCCNGTGCGGATCGCGCGTTGCAGGGCAAAAAGTTCTTCGGTGAAGCGGCCAAGGATCTCCAGCGTGGCGTCCTTGTTGGTCAGGAACACATCGCGCCACATGGTCGGATCGCTCGCCGCGATCCGGGTGAAGTCCCGAAAACCGGCGGCGGAATATTTGATGACTTCGCTGTCGGTCACCCGGCGCAGGTCGTCGGCCACGCCCACCATCGTATAGGCGATGAGGTGCGGCGCATGAGAGGTNACCGCAAGCACCAGATCGTGNTGCTCGGCGTCCATCTCTTCNACATTGGCNCCCGCCCCTTCCCAAAGCGCACGCAGCCGNGCGATGGCGTCCTTGTCCGTCCCCTCGACNGGGACCAGCAGACACCANCGGTTGTCGAAAAGCTCGGCNAANCCGCTGCGCGGGCCGGAATGCTCGGTCCCTGCCAGCGGGTGCGCAGGAATGAAATGCACGCCTTTGGGCAGATGCGGNCCCACCTGCGCGATCACNTCGGCCTTGACCGAGCCCACATCCGTCACCGTGGCACCGGGGGCCAGATGCGGCGCGATTTCGGCNGCGACGGCCCCCATGACGCCCNCCGGTACGCAGAGCACCACCAGATCGGCGCCCTTAACGGCTTCGGCGGCGCTGTCACAGACGCGGTCGCAAAGGCCGATCTCGCGCGCCGTNGCGCGGGTCTCGTCGCTGCGGGCATAGCCTGTGACTTCGCCCGCCAGNCCGCCGCGTTTCATTGCCCAGAAAAGCGANGANGCGATCAGCCCCAGCCCGATNAGAGCGACCCTGTCATAGACCTGAGCCATCAGCTGCCTCCCTTAAATTGCCGCACCGCATGGACCACGCGGCGGCAGGCGCTTTCGTCGCCTACGGTGATGCGCAAGCAGTTGGGCANGTTGTANCCAGCCACCCGGCGCACGATCAGACCTTGGGACTTGAGGTAGTCGTCACAGGCCTCGGCCTCGGCCTGATTGGCGAAACGGGCCAGCACGAAATTGGCGAGCGAGACATCCGAGGGTACGCCGATCTCTGCCAACGCATCGGCGAGCCATGTGCGCCAGCGGGCGTTCTCGGCCCGGCAGTGGTCGGTATAGGCGCGGTCGCGGATCGCGGCCTCGGCGGCGGCAAGTGCGGCCTGCGAGAGGTTGAAAGGCCCCCGCACGCGGTTCAGCACGTCGATCACATGGGCGGGTCCATAGCCCCAGCCGATGCGCAGACCGCCCAGCCCGTAGAGCTTGGAAAAGGTGCGCGTCATCACCACGTTGTCGCGGCGGTCCACCAGTGCGGCCCCGCCGTCATAGCCCTCGACATATTCGGCATAAGCGCCATCGAGCACCAAGAGCGCCTGCGGCGGCAGCCCTTCGGCCAGACGCTCGATCTCGGCCAGACCGATCATCGTGCCGGTGGGGTTGTTAGGGTTGGCGATGAACACCAACCGCGTCGCATCGGTACAGGCGGCGAGGATCGCATCGACATCNGTCACCCGCTCACGCTCGGGCACCTCCACGGGCGTGGCNCCNGCGGCGAGGGCNGAGATNCGGTACATGGCAAAGCCGTGTTCGGTGTGNACCACNTCGGTCCCCGGTCCGGCATAGGCTTGGCAAAGGAAGGCGATGATTTCATCCGAGCCNGCGCCGCAGATGATCCGNCCCGCATCAAGGCCCAGTACCTCGGCGATGGCGGNGCGCAGCGCGNNGTGNTCGGANGANGGNTAGCGATGCAGNTCATAGGCCGCGCGGCGATAGGCTTCGACGGCGGCAGGGCTTGGCCCCAGCGGGTTTTCGTTCGAGCTGAGTTTNACCACGTTATCAAGGCCCGCGACATGCGCCGCACCCCCTTGNTAAAGGTCAATCTCCATAATGCCCGGTTGCGGTGCGATCTGTGTCATCTCGCTCTTTTCCTCACGCTACTGCCGCCCTTCTATCGGGGCNNCAGCGGTGATGCCAGAATCATTCTGCATCCGCGCNTNCNCCGGACAGNCTGTTGCATCGCTGCGNCCCGGCCCNGCCCCGCGCAAAGAAAAAGGCCGCGCGGTTTGCACCACNCGGCCTTTCGATTGTCGACTGGCGAAGAAACTTAGTTCTTCGCGTAGAATTCCACGACGAGGTTCGGCTCCATCACAACCGGGTATGGCACGTCGGACAGGCCGGGTGTGCGCACGAAGGTTGCTGTCAGCTTGGAGTGATCCGTCTCAAGGTAGTCAGGCACGTCACGCTCGGGCAGCTGAACCGCTTCCAGAACGGAAGCCAACTGCTTNGAACGGTCACGCACTTCGATGACGTCACCCTCTTTCACGCGGTAGGAGGNGATGTTCACTTTCTTGCCGTTCACACGAACGTGGCCGTGGTTCACGAACTGGCGCGCNGCNAAAACGGTCGCGACGAACTTGGCGCGGTACACAACGGCGTCCAGACGACGCTCCAGCANACCGATCAGGTTTTCACCTGTATCGCCTTTAACACGCTCGGCTTCGCCGTAGATGCGNCGGAACTGCTTTTCGGTCAGGTCGCCGTAGTAGCCCTTGAGCTTCTGCTTGGCGCGCAGCTGGATACCGAAATCGGAAATCTTGCCCTTACGGCGCTGACCGTGCTGGCCGGGGCCGTATTCACGACGGTTCACCGGGGACTTCGGACGACCCCAGATGTTTTCGCCCATGCGGCGGTCTAGTTTGTGCTTGGCAGCTGTGCGTTTGGTCACGGCTGTTCTCCTTTATAAGGCCCCGAGGGGCGGTAAAGGGCGTTGTCCTTTGGCCGAAGCCCGACAGGCTTCCCCTTGCGGGGTCCACCAACACCAATGAAGGGGCGCTTATACGGTGCCATGGCCGGGAGTCAACGGGGGATTTCAGCGAAGACGATACGCCCTGCCTTAACGCGCCATCGCCGCACAGGGGCCGTGGCGGTGGCAGGTCAGAATATGATCGTTTACCAGCCCGCAGGCCTCCATCCACGCATAGGTGATCGTCGGCCCACAGAACTTGAAACCGGCTTTCTTCAGGTCTTTGCTCACCTGTTCTGACAGCGCAGTTTTCGGCGGCACCTCAGCCTGTGTGGCAAAGCCGGGCTGTAACGGCACCCCATCCACATAGCGCCACATGAAGCTGTCAAAGCCCTCGCGTGCCTCAAGCTCCTGCCAAGCACGGGCATTGGTAATCGCGGCCTCAATCTTGCCCCGATGGCGGATGATGCCCGGATCGCCCAGCAGGCGCGTGACATCCGCCTCGCCCCATTCGGCAATCTGATGCGGATCAAACCCGGCGAAAGCGGCGCGAAAGTTGTCACGTTTTTTAAGGATCGTGATCCAGCTTAGCCCGGCCTGAAATCCGTCGAGGATGAGCTTTTCCCACAACGCACGGCTGTCATATTCGGGCACACCCCATTCGGTGTCATGATAAGCTTGGTAAATCGGGTCATCCCCGGCCCAGTCACAGCGCTGCATCTTAACCCTCCCGCGTGATCCACCGCGGAAATCACCGCTGATTAAGACCGTGTTATCACCTTTGCGCCCATACCCACGGCAGGACAGAAAGAAGAGTACCGCCGTGCCCCGTCGATTCCAACGCCCTATCGCCGATATCCCCCCCGGAGGGGACAGCCCGCTTAGCCATGCGGTAACGCAGCGCGATGCCGCGACCCTAGAAATGGTGCGCGACGCCGTGGCGCACCGTCAGACCCTGCTGGCCTTCCAGCCCGTCATGCGGGCCAGCGATCCGACGTCCATCGCCTTTCACGAGGGGTTGATCCGCCTGCTTGACCCCACTGGCCGCGTGATTCCGGCCAAGGATTTCATGCCAACGATTGAGGATACGGAAACCGGGCGGCAGGTGGATGTTCTGGCCCTGCGCCTTGGCCTGAACGCGCTGCACCACCACCCCGGATTGCGGCTGTCGATCAATATGTCGGCCCGTTCCATCGGGTATCAGGAATGGACCCGCGTCTTGCGCCACTGGCTGGCCCGCGACGCGACCTTGGGCGAACGGCTGATTCTAGAGATTACCGAAAGCTCGGCCATGATGGTGCCGGAACTGGTGGCGAACTTTATGGATCAATTGCAGCCCTATGGCATTTGCTTTGCCATGGATGATTTCGGCGCGGGGCAAACCGCGATCCGCTATTTCAAGGATTTCTACTTCGACATCCTGAAACTTGACGGACAGTTCATTCGGGGCATCGCGACGAACCCCGACAACCGCGCCCTGACCGCCGCGCTGATGTCGATCGCCACACATTTCGACATGCTCACCGTGGCCGAATGCGTGGAGAACGCGGCTGACGCAGCGGTCCTGGTCGAGATGGGTGTCGACTGTTTGCAGGGCTACCATTTTGCCGCCCCCACGACCCGGCCCGCCTGGCTTGGGTTCGACCGCATGCGCGCCACAGGCTGACCGGGTAAAGAGGGTAACGCCATGTCGGCAGCGTGCCGCTGCCTGCTCAGTTGCCGCATTGCAGCGCATCCGCTATCACTACCTTAGAGGGACGGGAGCGCCCACGCCCGACGATGGCGCGTGTCGGTGTGCCCCCGCTCAACAAGGTAGAGGAAAGTCACATCATGACCAATGTCGTCATCGCATCCGCCGCCCGTACCGCCGTGGGCAGTTTCGGCGGGGCGTTTGCCAATACACCCGCCCATGATCTGGGTGCCGCCGTTCTAAAAGAACTGGTGGCCCGCGCCGGGGTCGACCCATCCGAAGTCTCTGAGACCATTTTGGGGCAGGTGCTGACTGCCGCCCAAGGCCAGAACCCTGCGCGTCAGGCACATATCAATGCGGGCCTGCCGAAAGAAAGCGCCGCTTGGGGCATCAACCAAGTCTGCGGCTCGGGCCTGCGCGCCGTGGCATTGGCGGCCCAGCACATCCAACTGGGGGATGCGAACATCGTCGCCGCTGGCGGTCAGGAGAACATGACCCTCAGCCCCCACGCGCAGAACCTGCGTGCGGGTCAGAAGATGGGCGATCTGCAATTCATCGACACGATGATCCGCGACGGTCTGTGGGATGCCTTCAACGGCTACCACATGGGCCAAACCGCCGAAAACGTCGCCGAAAAATGGCAGATTTCCCGCGACCAGCAGGATGAATTCGCCGTCGCTTCGCAAAACAAGGCCGAGGCCGCGCAGAAAGCTGGCAAATTCGCGGATGAGATCGTCGCCTACACGATCAAAACCCGCAAAGGCGAGACTGTCGTCGATCAAGACGAATACATCCGCCATGGGGCCACGATGGAAGCCATGCAAAAGCTGCGCCCTGCCTTTACCAAAGACGGCTCGGTCACTGCGGCCAACGCCTCGGGCCTGAACGACGGTGCAGCCGGTGCCCTGCTGATGAGCGCGGATGACGCCGAAAAGCGCGGCATCACCCCGTTGGCGCGCATCGCCTCCTATGCCACGGCAGGTCTCGACCCGTCGATCATGGGCGTCGGCCCCGTCTATGCCTCGCGCAAGGCGTTGGAAAAAGCCGGTTGGAAACCAGAAGACCTCGACCTTGTGGAAGCCAACGAAGCCTTCGCCGCGCAGGCCTGCGCTGTGAACAAGGAAATGGGCTGGGATCCGGAAATTGTGAACGTCAACGGCGGTGCAATCGCGATCGGGCACCCAATCGGCGCCTCCGGTGCGCGCGTGCTTAACACTCTGCTGTTCGAAATGCAGCGCCGCGGGGCCAAAAAAGGTTTGGCGACGCTGTGTATCGGTGGCGGTATGGGTGTTGCCATGTGTCTTGAGCGCCCCTAAAACTACAGTTGGCGCGCAATTTTGTTGCGCGCCAAAACATGCAATTGCAAGAACATTACCTTGAGGGAGGGATTATATGTCACGCATCGCTTTGGTCACCGGGGGCAGCCGCGGCATTGGCGCGGCCATTTCGACCACGCTGAAAGACAAAGGCTATACCGTCGCCGCCACCTATGCCGGCAATGACGAGGCCGCCGCGAAATTCACCGAAGAGACCGGCATCAAGACTTATAAATGGAACGTGGCAGATTACGACGCCTCCAAAGCCGGGATCGAACAGGTCGAGGCCGATCTTGGCCCCATTGAGGTGGTCGTCGCCAACGCAGGCATCACCCGCGATGCGCCTTTCCACAAGATGACCCCCGACCAGTGGAATGAGGTCATCGCCACCAACCTCACCGGGGTGTTCAACACGATCCACCCAGTCTGGCCCGGCATGCGTGAGCGGAAATTCGGCCGTGTCGTCGTGATCTCTTCGATCAACGGCCAGAAAGGTCAGTTCGCCCAAGTGAACTATGCCGCGACCAAGGCGGGCGATCTGGGCATTGTGAAGTCATTGGCCCAAGAGGGCGCGCGCGCAGGCATCACTGCCAATGCGATCTGCCCCGGCTATATCGCGACCGATATGGTCATGGCCGTGCCCGAGAAGGTCCGCGAAAGCATCATCGCGCAGATCCCCGCAGGGCGTCTGGGGGAGCCTGAGGAAATCGCCCGCGCGGTGGCCTTCCTCGTCTCGGACGACGCGGGCTTCATCAATGGTTCGACCATTTCAGCCAATGGCGCGCAATTCGTCGTTTGATCGACGCCAGCATGGAATCGAAAAGGCCAGCCCCTCGACGGGCTGGCCTTTTTCATTGCGGCGGGAGGGGCCGTTCACCCGTCACGCTCAGTATCGCTTCTGGCATCCGCCTGCCCTANGCAAAGGCTGCCGCCCCGCCCCAGCGAAACGACAGCCCTCGAATGAAAATCTCAATTCACGGGTGAGAGTCAGCTCGACAGGCGGCTAATCTCCTCCTTCAGGCGCAGTTTTTCCTTTTTCATGGAAGCCACTTGTAAATCGTCCATACCGGGGGCGCGTTGCGCGGTTTCCACCGCCTCACTCATCGCCTGATGCTTCCGCTTCAGGGTGTCCAGATGTGCGTTCAAAGCCATACAATCCTCCATGATTGGTGTGTGGAATTTCAGTGGACCACAGCGCGACCCACAAGTCACGCAGCACCGCAGCATAGGGGTGAAGTTGGTAAAAAAACGCTTAAGAAGTAGGATAAGTCAGTGGCGCCCCGCGACGCAGGACCGCTTCAATTTCCGGCACATAGCTGTTGCCATCCGATTCATGCCGCGCGCCAAGGTGCATAGCGTAGCTGTGATAGAGCCGAAAAGCACCGCGGCCATTCTTGCGGGCACGCAAGAGAATCAACTCCGGCATTCGCCCCGCGCGCGAGGCCAGAGGCAGCACTTCGACCGATCCCATCTCATGTGGAAGGGCGGCCAGAATCTCGGGCAGCCGCTCGGCACGGTGGATAAAATGTGCCTGCCCTTTGGGTTTGAGCCGCCGCGCCGCGGTGCGGATCCATTGCCGCAGGGGCGTGGCTTCGCCCAAGGCGGTCTCTCGCCCCGGATCGCGGGACTGAACCGAGGCAGCCCGGTCGAAATAGGGCGGATTGGCCAGAACGTGGTCAAATTGTCGCTGGCGCAGATGCAGGGGCATGTCGGTCAGATCGGCCTCGACCACCTCAAGCGCCGCGCCGCCATTGCGCCGCGCGAGTTCGGCGTANGCAGGTTGCAGTTCACACCCCGTCAGCGTCAGCNCCGGCACCCGCGCGCCCAGACAAAGCACCGCNGCACCGACCCCGCAGCCCAATTCCAGCACGCTTTGCCCCGCCGTGGCCTCAATGCTCGCGGCCAGCAAAACAGGGTCCACCCCGGCGCGGTAGCCCCGCCCCCGGCGCGGCTGCCAGAGGTGNANCTTGCCGCCCAGAAAGGCGTCACAGGTCAGGTCATCTTCGGCAAAACGGGTCACAGCCCCAGCGGAATCTCATTATCGCGCATCACCCGCACAGCGGCGTCATGGTCATCGGGGTGCACCATCAAGCGGCGCGGGAAAATCCCGATGCCGCCTTCGAGCACGCTCATGTTTACGTCCATTTCAAAGCAGTCTATATCCTCCCCCCTGAGAAGGGCGGTGGCAAAGGCGATGATGGTCATGTCGGTGCTGCGCAAAAGTTCCTTCATATCAAAGATGTAGAGCCGGATCACCGGCATGTCGAGCGGGACGCGGGAAATGATGATGAAAAGTGATGCAGCGGCCAAACCGCACGACCGCATGGCGGCCTATCTGAGCGATGATATGGCGGCGGTCAGCGCCCTGATCCGTGAGCGGATGGCGTCGAAACACGCGCCCCGCATTCCCGAAGTCACCGCCCATCTGGTCGAGGCTGGCGGCAAGCGCCTGCGCCCGATGCTGACACTGGCCGCAGCGCGGATGTGCGGCTACGGCGGCCCCTACCACGTCCATCTGGCCGCTACGGTGGAGTTCATTCACACCGCGACGCTGCTGCATGACGATGTGGTGGACGAAAGCGCNCAACGGCGCGGGCGGCCCACGGCGAACCTTTTGTGGGACAACCAGTCGTCGGTGCTGGTCGGCGATTACCTTTTCGCGCGCAGCTTTCAGTTGATGACCGAACCGGGCTCGATGCCTGTGATGCGCATCCTGTCCAATGCTGCTGCGACGATTGCAGAGGGCGAGGTGTTGCAACTGACCGCAGCGCAGAACCTTGCCACGGATGAACAGGTTTACCTGCAAGTCGTGCGCGGCAAGACGGCGGCGCTGTTCTCGGCCGCGACCGAGGTGGGCGGCGTAATTGCCGACGCGCCAGAGGGTCAGGTCAAAGCGCTTTACGACTATGGGGACGCGCTTGGCATCGCCTTCCAGATCGTTGACGATCTGTTGGATTATCAAGGCGATACAGGGGCCACGGGCAAAAACGTCGGCGACGATTTCCGCGAGCGCAAACTGACCCTGCCAGTGATCAAAGCCGTTGCCAAAGCCGATGAGACCGAGCGCGCGTTTTGGGTGCGCACCATTGAAAAGGGCAAACAGGAAGAGGGCGATCTCGACCATGCGCTGATGCTCTTGGGCAAACACGATACGCTGACGGCAACACAGCGCGATGCGCGGGACTGGGCAGAAAAGGCCCAATCGGCCCTTGCCCCCCTGCCCGACCATGAGTTGAAAGACATGTTGATCGATCTGGCCAACTACGTCGTCAGCCGGATCAGCTAAGCGGCCAAGATCGGCGCGGCGGCGACCCACCACTGGGGCGCGGCACTGCTGATGCGGTGGGCCGCGTCCTCGGCCTGCGACGCGGTGGCGTAGAGACCGAAACAGGTCGCGCCCGAGCCGGACATCCGCGCCAGCGCCGCATCGCTCAGCGCCTCCAGACAGGCCCCGATGATCGGCTCCCGCGCGATGGCGGGCGCGGCGAGGTCATTGCGCTGTTCGCCCAGAAAATCGATGAATTCAGTAAAGCCCGTGAAGGTCGGGATCACCTCCGGCATCGGCGGTTGGTTCTTATCGGTCAGGGCTGCGAAAACGGCAGGCGTGGGCACATCGACGCTGGGATTCACCAGCACCATATGGCAGGGCGGCAACGGCGAAAGCGGCGTGAGGATCTCCCCCACCCCCTGCATCCGCTGCGGGCCGCGCGTCAGGCAGACCGGCACATCCGCNCCGAGCCGCGCCGTGTCTGCGGGCAATGGGACGCCCCAATGCGCGGCAAGCAGGTCCAAGGCCGCCGCCGCATCGGCAGAGCCGCCGCCGATCCCTGCCGCCGCGGGCAGGTGTTTCTCCAGATGCAACGCGGCACAACGGCCCGCGCCCGCATCCAGCATTTCTGCCGCGCGCAGGACGAGGTTGCGGGCATCGGTCGGCACCCCTTCGGCCCGCGGGCCGCTCACGCTGAGGGTCAGGGCGTCGGCAGCCGCCACATGCAGCGCATCGCCCACGCCCGCCCGCACCACCAGCGAATCCAGCAGGTGATAGCCGTCAGCGCGCTGGCCGGTGCAATGCAGGGTCAGGTTCACCTTGGCCCAAGCCATCCGCGACGCCGCAGCGCCGGGACCAGCGGGTGCCCCTTCGTTCGAAAGGTTCATTCGTCTGCAGCAACCTTCAGCGGGGCCGCACCCTCTTCGGACAGCACGGCATCAAGCCCGACTTCCAGCTTGCGGCGCATCCGCTCGGGGTCAGCCTCGGAATCCGCATCCGTCAGGTCCACGAAAGACAGCGCCCGACGCCACTGGAACTCGGCCTCCCGCTGGCGGCCCACGGCCCAGTAGACATCGCCGAGGTGGTCGTTCACCACAGGGTCCACCGGCTCCAGTTCCACCGCGCGCTCCATCTGCTCGACCGCCTCTTCGTAGCGGTCCAGACGGTAGAACACCCACCCCAGCGAATCGACGATATAGCCACTGTCGGGGCTGGCCGCGACGGCGCGTTCGATCATGTCCAACGCCTCGTCCAAGTTGCGCTGTTGTTCAACCAGCGAGTAGCCGAGGTAGTTCAACACCTGCGGCTGCTCTGGGTTCAGTTCAAGTGCGGCGCGGAAATCGGATTCTGACCCCTCCCAATCACCGCTGCGTTCTTTGGCGATGGCACGGGCGTAGAACAGCACCCAGCGGGCGCGGGCGGTTTCTGGCGTAAGCGCGAGCGCCTCGTCGTAGGACGCGATGGCCGCCTCATAGTCTTCCTCGGCGCGCAGCATGTCGCCCAGCGTGGAATGCACCACCGCCAGTTCCCCATGACTGCGGGCGAGTTGCTCCAGCACTTCGATGGCCTGCGCTGTCTTGCCCGAGCGCCGCAGCGCATCGGCGCGGCCCAATTCCGCAGCGTGATAGGCGGGGCTGTCGGCAGGCAGAGACTTATACTCGGCAATCGCCAGATCATGCTCGCCGAGGTTTTCCAAAAGGCTGGCCGTCAGCAAAAGCGCATCGACATGATCGGGGCGCAGATAGCGCGCGATGCGCGAGTAGAGCAGCACATAGTAGTCCCCCGCCGCCTCGTTGCGCAGCACGGCGGCAAAGGTGAAAAACACCTCGGCCATACCCGCTTGGGCGTCGGGCATATGGCTGAAGGGGGCCGGTGCCTCTTGCTGCAGGGCCCCGATCAACCGCGCGATTTCGGGATCGGTATCTGCGCCAAAGCCGTCCGAGAGCACGGCCAGTGCATCGTCGCTGCGCCCCAGTTGGCCAAGGATCTCGGCATGGGCCATGACCCCGCGCCGGGTCTGGCCCGCAGCACCCGCCGCGCCACTGTCAAAGATCGCCTCTGCCCCTTCGAAGTCACCCACACTCGCCAGCGCGAGGGCCTTGTGATACATCACAAAGCCCTGCATCCCGGCCTCTTCGCTCAACCCGTCAAATGCGGCCATGGCGGCGGTGACATCGCCTGCGCCCATATGCGCCCAAGCCTGCACCAACCCGCCGACCCAAGGGCCGATGGCCGATGTATCCCGCTCTAGCAGGGCCTTGTAATCACCCTCTTTCGCCATGGCGGCCACGAGGGTCATCTCGGCCACTTGGCTCTTGGTGCCGAGGGTGATCATGTTGCGCGCCAGCGGCAGCGCCTTATCCACCCGCCCAAGCGAGAGATAGGACAGCACCGCGCTTTCCATCAGTTCGATGTTCTTGGGATCACGGGCCAGCGCCTCGGTGTAGTAGCGCGCGGCTTCGGGGTAATCGCTGTTCACGGCGGCATGCCGCCCCGCCAGATAGGGGCCCGCGATCGACTGCGCCATCAGTGGCGCAGAAAGGCCGATGCAAAGCGCCGCAACGCTGGTGAAACCTAGGACATTCCGAAACATGCAAACCGCCTCATATCGCTTTGCGCTCAGGCTATCATCTCTGTGCCCGGGCGCAATGGCGGGGCCGCGATGAGGCATGCAGCCGACAGGATTTCGCCGATTCAGACAAAGAAAGGACCGACACGCCCTCGCATGCCGGTCCTTTGATTGTGCCTGTTGGCGACCCGTTTACATGTTTGGATAGTTTGGTCCGTCGCCGCCCTGCGGGGTGGTCCAGACGATATTCTGCGTCGGGTCTTTGATGTCGCAGGTCTTGCAATGAACGCAGTTCTGGAAGTTGATCTGGAACCGCGTCTCGCCGGTTTTCTCATCCTCGACGAACTCATAGACCCCCGCCGGACAATAGCGGGCCGAGGGGCCGGCGTATTTCGGCAGGTTCACCTCGACCGGAATGCTCGGGTCTTTCAGCTTGAGGTGCGCAGGCTGGCTTTCCTCGTGATTGGTGAACGAGAAGGCCACGTTGGTCAGACGGTCAAAGCTGAGTTTGCCATCGGGCTTGGGGTAGTCGATCTTTTTGTGCTTATCCGCAGGCTCAGTCGCTTCGGCGTCCGATTTCCCATGGCTCAGCGTGCCCAAAAGCGAGAAGCCGAGCGTGTTGGTCCACATGTCAAAGCCACCAAGCGCCAGCGANGCGGTGAGCCCGTATTTCGACCACAGCGGTTTGACGTTGCGCACTTTCTTGAGGTCCGTCGCGATCGGNCCTTCGCGCACATCGGTCTCATATTCGGTCAGCTCATCACCGCCCCGGCCTGCTTGGATCGCGGCATAGGCGGCCTCAGCCGCTGCCTTGCCCGAGAGCATGGCGTTGTGGTTGCCCTTGATGCGCGGCACGTTGACCATGCCGACCGAGCAGCCCAGCATCGCCACGCCGGGGGCCACCATCTTGGGCATCGACTGATAGCCGCCTTCGGTGATTGCCCGCGCGCCGTAGGCCACACGTTTACCCCCCTCGAGCAACTCGGCCACCATCGGGTGATGCTTGAAGCGCTGGAATTCCATGTAAGGGAAGACATGCGGGTTTTTGTAGCCAAGGTGAACGACGAAGCCGACGTAAACCTGATTGTTCTCAAGGTGATAGATGAAAGACCCGCCGCCCGCGTTGCTGTTCAGCGGCCAGCCCATCGTGTGGGTGACGGTGCCTTCTTTGTGCTTGGCGGGGTCGATCTCCCAGATTTCTTTCATGCCGAGACCGTATTTCTGCGGCTCTTTGCCCTCGTCCAACCCGTATTTCGCGATGACCTGCTTGCTGAGGCTGCCGCGCACGCCTTCGGAGAGGAAGACATATTTGCCGTGCAACTCCATGCCCGGCTCATAGCTTGGGCCGGGGGTGCCATCGGCGTTTTTACCCATCTCACCGGCAACGACGCCTTTGACTTCGCCGTTCTCGCCAAAGACGAGTTCGGAACAGGCCATGCCGGGAAAGACTTCGACGCCCAGTTCCTCGGCCTGTTCGGCCATCCAACGGCAGACATTGCCCATGGAGACNATGTAGTTGCCGTGGTTTTTCATCAGCGGGGGCATGGGAAATTCGGGGATNCGCAGCTTGCCCGCCTCNCCCAGCAGGTAAAAGTTGTCTTCTTTCACCGGCACGTTGATCGGCGCGCCTTTTTCTTTCCANTCGGGGATCANNGCNTCCAGCCCGCAGGGNTCAAGCACCGCNCCCGAGAGGATATGCGCGCCCACTTCCGAGCCCTTCTCCAGCACCACGACATTGCAATCGGCGTCCAACTGCTTGAGCCGGATCGCAGCCGACAGGCCAGCAGGCCCGGCGCCGACGATCACAACGTCATATTCCATCGCTTCGCGTTCAATCTCGGCCATTTTGGTGCTCCCTCACGGCAAATTCGGTTTGGATTTGGCTAAACCACCGCCGCGCGCAATGCAATCGCGACCCTGCGTTTATTGCGCAAAACATGGCCTCAGCGACATAACATGACGCGCGACCTGTCAGGCCGCCGGTTCGTCCCCCATCAGATAGCGCGGTCCGGGGCCTTTTTCACCTGCTTGGTCGATAGGATTGTAAAGCGCGCAGGCTTCGAGGCTCAGACAGCCACAGCCGATGCAGCCGTCAAGATTGTCACGCAGCCTGTTTAGGGTGGCGATGCGCGCGTCGAGGGCGGCGCGAAACCCTTCGGAAATGCGGGTCCAATCGGCCTTGGTGGGCGTGCGCCCGCCCGGCAAGCGGTCCAACTCAGCCTTGATCTGTGGCAGGGTGAAACCGAATTGCTGGGCGATCATGACGAAACTCAGCCGCCGCAGATCGGCCCGATCAAACCGCCGCTGCCCGCCCGCATTGCGCCACGGCGCGATCAACCCCTGCGCCTCATAGTAGCGAATGGCCGAAACGGCGAGCCCGGTGCGCTTGGCCAAAGCCCCGATCGACAGCCCCTCATTCACCGCCATTTCGCCCTCACAAATCTCTTGACCTAAAGTTAGGTTTAACAATTACACTCAGATGGCACAAGCGATCACAAAAAGGATAAACGCCATGCCCGCGCAACTTGAACATGCCAATTTCACCGTCTCTGACCCCGCCGCCACCGCCGATTGGATGCGCGAAGTCTTTGGCTGGCACCTGAGATGGGAGGGCGACGCCATGGCCGGGGGCCACACCAAACATGTCGGCACCGAGGCGCATTACGTCGCGCTCTACAATCCCGGCAATGCGGGCACTCTCATGAACACCAGCTACGAAACTATCGGTGCGCTCAACCACATCGCGGTCGTGGTGGATGACCTCGACGCCACCGAAAAAGCCGTGCTGGCGCAGGGTTTCACCACCGGAAACCACGCCGACTATGAGCCCGGACGGCGGTTTTATTTCCACGATGCGGACGGGATCGAATATGAGGTCGTGCAATACGATTGACGGCAGTCAACCGCCGACCCAGAGGCCGTTAGGCTCTTGCAATTGGCGGGCAGTTTGGGTCAGGTATCTGCCAAGTTAACACGCAATTGGCCGCCCCCCGGCGAAAACCCGGGTGCGGCCCTCATTATGTAGGCACACCGCCATGGAAAAGATCCCGATGACCCGCGACGGTCACACCGCGCTCGAAGTCGAACTCAAGCAGCTCAAGTCGGTCGAACGGCCCGCCATCATCAAGGCCATCGCCGAAGCGCGCGAACATGGTGACCTGTCGGAAAATGCCGAGTATCATTCCGCCAAGGAAAAGCAGTCTTTCATCGAAGGCCGCATCAAAGAGCTTGAGGGCGTGATCTCGCTCGCGGATGTGATTGACCCCAAGAAGCTGTCGGGGTCGATCAAATTCGGGGCCACGGTGACGCTGGTGGACGAGGACACCGACGAAGAGAAGACCTATCAGATCGTTGGCGAATATGAGGCCAATATCGAAAAGGGACTTTTGAACATCAAGTCGCCCATCGCCCGCGCGCTGATCGGCAAGGACGAAGGTGATTCCGTCGAGGTGCGCACCCCCGGGGGGCAGAAATCCTATGAGGTTCTCAAGATCGTTTACGCTTGACCGGGAAGGCTGACATGGCAGAGCCCGACGCTTCGACACCCCAAGATCAAGCCCCCCGCGCCCCGCGCGGCGGGAACGGCGCCGCGCGGCCTACGTCGATGGGCGTCTACGACCGCCCNAAACCCAACAGCATCACCGAGATTGAGATCATCGCGGGCGCGCTTTCAGCGCTTTGGCTGCTTGGCACGGCGATCTATTTCACCTTCATTGCCGCAGAGGTGCCGGAAGGGGCCAATGACGGGGGGCTGCGCGGGCTGCTGATCCTGTTGGTGGTGATCTTGCCGGTCGCGATGATCTGGGTCGGGGCCACCGCCGCCCGTGCCGGGCGGGTNATGCGTGAGGAAATCCAACGCCTACAGGCCGCGATTGATGCCATCCGGTATTCCTATATTTCGCAACAGCAGGGCAACAAACCTGCGGGCGACAGCAACATCGCGCGCAAGCTTGATGAACTCGCTGCCAGCGCCCGCAAGACCGAGATCGCGTTGGCCGGGCTTCAGGGCCGCGACGAGACTGCGCGCCCCGTCACCCCAGCCCCCGCGCCCACACCGCCCGCCGCCGAAGACCAGCCGACGCTGGCGCTTGGCACGCAGGCGGGCGACAAGACACAGCCGCTCTCTGCTGAGGATTTCACCCGCGCGCTTAACTTCCCCGAAACGGCGGAAGACCAAGCCGGGTTCGACGCGCTGCGCCGTGCGTTGAAAGACCGCTCCGCCTCGCAACTGGTGCAGGCCGCGCAGGACGTGCTGACCCTGCTCAGCCAAGACGGCATCTATATGGACGACCTGCGCCCCGACCGCGCGCGCCCCGAGGTCTGGCGGCAATTCGCCAGCGGTGCGCGGGGCCGTACAATTGCGCCTTTGGGCGGCATCCGCGACCGCTCTTCACTGGCACTGGCCAATGCGCGTATGCGGCAAGACCCGATCTTTCGCGATGCCGCGCATCACTTCCTGCGCCGGTTTGACCGGACCTTTGCCGAGTTCGAGAAACAGGCAACGGATGAGGAAATCTCATCGCTGGCTGACACCCGCACTGCCCGCGCCTTTATGCTGCTGGGCCGTTGTGCGGGCACCTTCGACTGACACGCGGCCTTAGCTGGTAAAACTGCCGTAAGGAATGAAACGGACGAGATCGCCGGGCGCAATGTCGCGCGCAGTCTCGTCCAACTCGACCAGCCCTTCGGCCCAGCTTAGCCCGCTGATACGCCCCGATCCTTCGGAGGCGAAAACCTCGGCCCGGCCATCGCGCATCCGGGCGCGCAGGTATTCGCGCCGCCCGGCCTTTTTGCGTTTCTCAAAGGCGGCAGGCACATCAAAGCCCTGCGGTTCCTGCCAGCCGCCCCCGGCAAGCAGCGCCATGGCGGGCCGCGCGAAAATCAACGAACAGACCATCGCNGCCACNGGATTNCCNGGCAGNCCNAANACCGGCACGCCNTGCCACANNCCAAGCGCCAANGGCCGNCCCGGNTTCACCGCGATCCGCCAAAGCTGCATNGCCNNCGCTTCGGTCAGCAGGGCCGAGACNTGGTCTTCGTCNCNCGCCGAAGCNCCGCCGCTGGTNAGGATNANATCNACCTGCNCNGCNGNCGCGTCGAGCCGATTGCGCAGGGNNGCNCGGCGCTGTCATCGGCCACACGGCCCAGATCGACCGCCTCATGACCGAACTCCGCCGCGAGTTGCAGCAACATGGGGCGGTTTGCGTCATAGATCTGACCATCACGGGCCGCCTCGCCCATCTCGACCAATTCGTCGCCGGTGGAGATCACCCCCACCTTCAGCCGCTTGCGCAGGCTCACCTCCGCCACGCCCGCCGCCGCTAGCAGCGCCAGCTCCGCCGGGCCGACGCGCGTACCTGCCGCGATGATCATATCCCCTGCCTGTACATCCTCACCGGCTTTGCGAGTGTTCGCCCCCTGCCTCACCGGCCCGTTGAACCGCAGCACGCCGCCTTCGGCAGTGACATCCTCTTGCAAGATTACGGTATCGACCCCTTTGGGCAGTGCGGCCCCGGTCAGCACGCGGATCGCCTGCCCCGTGGGCACGGCACCGGGTCGTTCCCCTGCCGCAGCGCGCCCGGCTACCAGTGGCATTTCATGCAGCCCCTCGCCGCGTCCACCAGCGAAGCCATAGCCATCAACTGCGGTATTCGGCAGCGGCGGGTTGGCGCGAATGGCGGTGACGTCTTGTGCCAAGACACGCCCCCCGGCCTCGGCGGCAGGGAGGGTTTCCACTTCAGTCACGGGGTGGAGGCGATCTTTCAACAGGTCCAGCGCCTCGTTCACCGGGGTCCAATGCACGCCGGGCGGCAAAGCGAAACAATCGTTGCGCAGGGGCGGCGGCGCGGCGGTAGCGGACTTTGAAGGGGCCGCAATCAGCCCCACTTCGCGCAGAATGAAATCGGCAATCGCACGGGTGTCGTTCAGATCAAAAACAGGCCGGTGCATCTCAAGCGCCACGTCGCTAGCCACCGCCCGCACCGTCGGGTCATCCGGCGCGATCAGCGCGTTTCCGGTCTCGGCCCGATGCGCTTCGACCTTGGGATGGCCGTCGCGTTTGTAGCCTTCGATCAGCACCAGATCGACGGGCGAAAGCCGCGCCAGATGCGCATCGAGCGGCGGCTCCTCTGCCCCGCGCAACTCATGCATTAAGGCAAAGCGCGCGCCCGAGGCCAAGAGCACCTCCCGCGCGCCCGCGATGCGGTGGCGGTGGCTGTCCTTGCCGGGGTGGTCCACGTCGAAGGTGTGATGCGCATGTTTGACAGTCGAGACGGTGAAGCCGCGCCCGGTGATCTCGGCCACCAACCGCTCCATCAATCCGGTCTTGCCTGCATTCTTCCAACCGACGACGCCGTAAACCCTCATGCCATCGCCTCTGCTTTCGCCAAATCCTCGGGCGTGTTCACGTTGAAGAAAGCGGCCTCATCGGGAAACAGCGCCTCGCGTCCGTCGTGCTGTTCGGTCCAGAGCACCACCTTGCGCAGCCCGCCCGCCAAAGCGCTGCGCAGATCGTCGCGCAGCGCAACGGGCCAGAGGCCAAAGGTCGGATGCCGCGCCGTGCCGCGCTTCGCGTCCGGCGTCGCGGCCAAGGTCAACGGGTGGGCCATGCCATCGGCAGCGAGCAGCAGACGGGGGACCAGATCACAGGGGAAGAAAGGCGTATCGGCGGCAGCGGTCACGATACTCTCGGCCCCCTGTTCGGCGGCCCAGTCCAGCCCGGCAAGCATCCCCGCCAGCGGCCCGGCGAAACCCTCGATGCTATCGGCCAGCACCGGCAGGCCCAGATCCGCAAAGCGCGCAGCATCGCCATTGGCGTTGAGCGCCAGCCCCGCCACCTGCGGCTCCAGCCGGTCGATCACCGAGGACAGAAGCGTGCCCTGCCCCAGCGGCAGCAGCCCCTTGTCGCCACCGCCCATACGGGTCGCTTGCCCGCCCGCCAAAATGACGCCAAGTGGTTGTTTCATCTTATTATTCCTTCGCGCCCTTGCGGCCACTTTTGCGCGGATCGTCGGCCACGCTGGCGGGGTCTGCGTCGCGGATCAACCGGTTTTCCCCCGCCAGACAGGTAAATCGCTGCCCGCGCATCCGCCCGATCAGCGTGAGGTTCACCTGCTGCGCGATCTCCACCCCCCAAGCGGTAAAGCCCGAGCGGGACGCCAGCACCGGAATGCCCATCATCGCCGTTTTGATTACCATCTCAGAGGTCAGCCGCCCGGTGGTATAGAGCACCTTATCCTCGGCCCCGACCCCTTCGGAGAGCATCCATCCGGCGATCTTGTCGACCGCGTTGTGACGGCCCACATCCTCCATATAAACGAGTGGCCGGTCGCCTTGGCACAGCACGGTGCCGTGGATCGCGCCAGCTTCAAGATAAAGGCTCGGCGTGCGGTTGATCTTGGCCGCCAGCGCATAGAGGTCCGAGGTGCGCACCGGCGTTTCGGGCAGACGCACATCGGCCAGCCCCTCCATCATATCGCCAAAGACGGTGCCCACGGCGCAGCCGCTGGTTCGGGTCTTGCGCTGCATCTTGTCTTCGTAATCGGTGGCCCGTTTGGTGCGAACGACGACGGTCTCAAGCTCTTCGTCATAATCGACGCCGGTGATCTCTTCGTCCGGGCGCAGCATCCCCTGATTGCGCAGAAAGCCGAGCGCCAGATAGGCCGGATAGTCGCCAATGGTCATGGCGGTCACGATCTCTTGTCGGTTGAGGAATATCGTCAGGGGGCGTTCTTCGACCACATTGATCGCAACCTCTGCGCCGGTGTGATCCACGCCAGAGACATTGCGCGTCAGCCGAACAGCACTCGGATCGGGGGCGATCAGGTAATTGCTAAGTTCATTGTCTCGGGCCAATTGTATCCCCTTCCGGTTAGGTCTAAGCCTTTGACATTATATTTAAGAGTTCGTCATGGCCATCACCACCACCAAATCCGCCTATCGCAAAGGTATCGTTGACGCATTGCCTTTCGTGCTGGTGATTATTCCCTTCGCCTCGCTCTTTGGTCTATTGGCGACCGAGGCCGGGTTGAACGTATTCGAGACGCTGACATTCTCGATCGTGGTGATCGCCGGGGCCGCACAATTCACGGCGCTGCAACTGTTGCAAGAGGATGTACCCACGGCCATTGTGTTGGCCTCGGCGCTGGCGGTGAACCTGCGCATGGCGATGTATTCGGCCTCTCTGACCCCTTGGATCGGCGGTGCCCCGATCTGGCAGCGGGCACTGGCGGCCTACATGACTGTGGATCAATCCTATGTCGCTTCCATGACCCAATATGAGCGGGAACCGCAGATGACGGTGCCGCAGCGCATGGCCTATTTCTTTGGGACCGTTACGCCGGTGGTGCCGCTTTGGTATATCTTCACGCTGATTGGTGCGATGGTCGGCTCCAGCGTGCCGGACAGTTGGGCGCTGGACTTTGCCATTCCGATCACCTTTCTGGCCATGATCGCGCCGATGTTTCGCACGCTTGCCCATGTGGCGGCGGCACTGGTCGCAGTGGTTGTAAGCCTTATCGCTGTCGATGTGCCCTATGCGCTTGGGCTGATCATCGCGGGGCTTGCGGGCATGATCACCGGCGCGCAGGTCGAAGCGTGGATGGAACGGCGCAAACCGGGGAGCACGGCACGATGATCGACAGAACCTCACTTTGGATCGTGATCATCGGTCTTGGGCTTGGCAGCTTTTTCCTGCGCTTTGTCTTTACCGGATTGGTCGGCAACAAGCAGATGCCCGCGTGGCTGTTGCGGCACCTGCGCTATACCGCCGTGGCGATCCTGCCCGCGCTGGTGGCACCGCAGGTAATTTGGCCCTCGGGCACGGACGGGCAGTTTGACCTGCCGCGTGTGACTGCCGCGGTGGTCACGCTGGGTGTGGGGCTGGCGACCAAAAACGTGCTCGCCGCGATCCTGTCAGGGGCCGCGGCGCTTTATGGGATGCTCTATCTGGTGGGGTAAGCGCGGGCGCTACTGGCGGGCCAGTTGCGCCGCGCGGAGGGCGTCGATCACATCGCCCTCATCATCTTCGTAATATTTCGTTGTGGTCACGCCCGGCAAGGTCTCAAACCGCTCTTGCAGTTTGACGGGGTAGAACGTCGACCCAACGCTTTGAAAACCGGGGATTTGGCTGAGAATAGCGCTGGTGGCATTGGCGCAAAATGCACCGGGCACCGCCCCGTTGGAGGTCACCAGCCGAAGCGCCTGTTCGGCCACTTCGGGGCTGACCGGGATCTCCTGACTGACCACATGAAAGGTGCTGCGGGCATGGGCGGATTTATAGGCCTGCAACCACGCGGGCGTCACCCCGTAGAGCACATCGCCCCGCTCGGCCATCCGCGCGTCCCGGAACGATCCGGCGGGGTCAAAGATCACCCGCTGCGAGCCGTTTACCATCAGCGCGGTATGCCCGCCGCTGCCGGTGCGGTTGTTCACCATGGTCATCAATGTGAGGGAGGGCGGCTCGGGCGAGCGATAGGCCGCACGCGCCACGACGTCGGGCGGGCTATCGGGGCTTTGATCCACCGAACAGCCAGCCAGAACGCCTACCAGCGCAATCGCCATCAAGAGAGTTTTCAAAGGGTTACCCTCTCACGCAGGGATAGGGCGTGATCAACCGGCAAAGATCGCCAGCAGAACCAGAATCGCTAGGATGACAACGACGCTGCGCGTCACGAAGGTCATGAACCCGTCAAAGGTCTTTTGCTGTGGTTCGTAATTCATGCTGCCGTGTTCGTGTTCAGCCATTTTCGTCTCCCTAAGACAATCTGTTGGCGCTGATTAACCTATTCGTAACACCCTGTCACGGGGGGATGATAATCAGAAAACCATACTAGCAATACGGGAAACTGCGCGTTATAGGGGAATCTTGCACCTGCACGCACGCGAAAGAATCGTGCAGGTCAGGTCTCTTCCAGATCGGCGACCAAACGAAAGCCGATCCTTTGCGGTGCGGCATCGGGCACTTTCTTTGGCAGAGCCCGCAACATCACGTTTAATTGCCCCACATGCTGCACCAATTGCGCCCGTGCCCCTGCCGGATCGACGCCGTAAAAAGTGATGATGTCGGGGTCGAAATACCCCATGCCTTCGATCCGCAACACCCCGGCGTCGCCCCCGGCAAAGCCAATCGCCGCCTCATGGTCGTTGTCGAGCTTTTCTTCAAAATTCTTGAGATAAAGCACGACCCGCTCATAGGCCCATTGCGCGGGCGACTTCTGTTTCACCGGCTTGTCGGTTACCGATTTGGGCAGCGGCTGGTCGCCTGACTTGGGCTGATCCGCGCCTGTATGCACCTCATGCATGCGCGGCAATGCGGCCTCCTCATAGGCTTCGGCCGCCGTTTTCACCTCATCGCCCATCGCTCACCCCTTGCGCTGATACACCCATGCGCCGTCTGCCTCACGCAGCACGCGCGTGGCCTCTCCGGCTTGGTAAAGGTGGCTCAGATGGGCGACGGCTTCAACCAGCGCTAGGCCATATTCCGCCTCGCCGATGTTGCGCTTGAACAGCGACGCAAAACATTCCGAGGCCGATTTCGGCGTCTCGATATAGGCCAGCAGGCGACGCAACGCGGAGTGATGGTTTTCGATCAACTGTTTCAAGCGCGTCGGCAGACCGGTGAAGGGCAGTTTATGCCCGCCAAGTACCAGATGATCCTCGCGGGCCAAGGGCAGGAAACGTTCGCAAGCCTCAAGCCATTCGCCGATGGGGTCGGCCATGGGCTCCGTCGGGTAGACACCGATGTTGGGGCTGATGGAGGGCAGGATTTGATCGCCCGCAATCACCAGATTGTCGTCCCGGCTCCAGAATGTTGCATGTTCGGGCGCAT
>NZSX01000033.1 GCA_002703405.1 Sulfitobacter sp.
CACCCCGGAACTGGCCCATGCCGCCAACCGCGCCAATGGCGTGCTGGAGCGCGCAGCATCCGACCTCAGCCAGCATATCCCGGCAGACAAACGCCCGCCGGCTTCGATGTTTTCGGCCCATATCTGGGCGATGAGCCACGGCGTGGTCGAACTTTTCGCCCGCAACTCCCCCGGCCGCGCCTCGCCCTTCCCAGCAGACGACCTGCTGGAAACCGGGATCGGGATTTACCTGCGCGGGCTGGGATTGGTCAGCCCCGACGAGTGACGGTCGATCTGCCGCACAGGTATCATCGAAGCCTTTAATCTCTGATTCTCACCACAAGGAGATGAGAGATGCCTATCTTAACCAAATTGCAGACACCGTCTGAATTAGCATTCGGACGAAGTCTGAGACCAGGATCCCAAATCATGCTACCGAACTGCATTGAACGGACAACAGTGGTTGACCAAGTCACAGTTCGTTACAATGCATTTCACTACCTAGAAGATCCTAAAATAGTAAGAATAGATGTAATCTGGCGCATCCTGTAGTTCTTTACGGGACAGGACTTATTTCCGGGCCGTCTTTCACTGACCCACCCTCATGTCTTGCATCACATCCGCCGCAATCTCAAACGAGCGCAACCGCGCCGCGTGATCGTGGATTTGCCCGGTCAGGATCAACTCATCCGGGCGGTGCTGCGCGATCATCGCCTCTAGCTGACGTTTCACGGTTTCAGGACTGCCCACGGCGGACACCCGCAGCGCATGATCCACCCCCTGCCGCATCCCTGCGCCAATCTCGGCGTCTATGTCACGCACCGGCCGTGGCAGCTTGCCGGGGCGGCCAGTGCGCAGACGGGCGAATGCCTGCTGCATGGTGGTGCGCAGATAGGCGCCCTCTTCATCCGTATCGGCGGCGAATACGTTAACCGCGAGCATGAAGCGCGGCGCGGGGCAGGCTTCGGAAGGTTTGAAATCACGACGGTAGATGGCCGTGGCCTCCTCCAACGCATCGGGCGCAAAGTGAGAGGCAAAGGCATAAGGCAGCCCAAAATGCGCCGCCAGTTGCGCACCGTATAGCGAGGACCCGAGGATCCAGATCGGCACATGCGTCCCCTCACCCGGATGCGCACGCACCGGCGACCGCGGATCGGCGTCACCCAGATAAGCCATCAACTCGGCCACATCATCGGGGAAGTGATCGCCGCCACTCATGCCGCGCCGCATGGCACGCATCACCGCCTGATCGCCGCCCGGCGCACGGCCTAGCCCCAAATCGATCCGGTCGCCATGGATCGCCGCCAAGGTCCCAAACTGCTCGGCAATCGCCAAAGGCGCGTGGTTGGGCAGCATCACCCCGCCCGCCCCAACGCGAATATGCTGCGTGTGGTCCGCCACATGCCCCAGCAAAACCGATGTCGCCGCCGAGGCGATGCCCGGCATGTTGTGATGCTCTGCCATCCAGAAGCGGTGATAGCCCTTGGCTTCGGCCAATTGGGCCAGCGCGACGGAATTGGCGATGGCGGTGGCGGTGTCTGACCCTTCGGGCACCGGGGCAAGGTCTAGAACCGAATATTGCATGTCTGTCTCCTGTGTTCAGCCTGATATAGGCAGCCTCCCCCCCGCCCGGAACCGCAAGGCGCAGAAAAACCAAACACTTGGGCGAATTTAGCGACATTCCCAATGTTATGTTATAACGCATGCCAGCTATGCGCAGACGGTCCTTGCGGCTCCCCCATGGCGGGCATATCCGAAAGACCTTCACAACCAGACCTCGCCAGTCTCCGACAAGTCACGGTCCAAAACTAGGCAAATGCCATGAATATCAAACACCTTATCGGGTTCGGCATCACCGCTGGACTGCTCTCTTCTGCCGCCTATGCGCAGGACAACATCACCACGGGCTTTGACCCGGTGATCGAAGACCGTCCTTCCGTATCGGCCATCGGCTGGACCGCCGGCGTTTCCGCTGCGACACGTTTCAACACGTCGGATGATTTTGACCACCTCGACAACGAGGTCGAAGGTTTCGTTGAGCTGACCTACGGCGGCTTCCACACTGGTCTCAGCGCGACTTCGCTGTACCAAGACCCCACAGATGATGTCGAAATCGAAGTCGACCTCGGCTATAGCGCGGACTTTGGTCAGGGCATGAGCTGGGATCTGAGCTATTCCTACGCCTGGCTGATTGAGTCCAAAGACCACGGCGAAGAAATCACCGCGACGTTGGGTTTCCCTGTTGGCCGTGACGTGACGGGCGCATTCGCCGTGATCATCGACCCCGACAATGGCGAAAGCGATCAAGAAGTGGCGTTTGAGGCGCCCCTGTCCGAGCGTTGGACCGCCGTTGGCCTGATCGGCAACAGCGACCGCGATGATAATATCTATGCCGAAGCGGTGCCGTCTATGACTTCGGCGATGGCGTCAGCTTTGAAGCGCTCTACGAAGACACCAACGATGGTGACGGCGTTCTGGGCTTCACCGTGAGCTACGAAATCGGCGGCTAATCCCGCAAGGGATCATCCCTGATCTTGACCAAGGGCCGTTGCGGGAAACCGCAGCGGCCTTTTCTCATGACCCCGTGGCCAGCCATGCCCACTGCCCGCCCCCAACGAAAAAGGGCCACCCCGGAGGGCAGCCCTTTCGCAAATCTGATCGGTAAGCTTAACGCTTGGAGAACTGGAAGCTCCGGCGCGCTTTGGCCTTACCGTATTTCTTCCGCTCGACGACGCGGCTGTCACGGGTCAGGAAGCCTGCCGCTTTCAGCGCACCGCGCAGGGAGGGATCGTAAAGCTGCAGCGCTTTGGAGATGCCGTGCTTGACCGCGCCCGCTTGACCGGACAGACCGCCGCCTTTGACAGTTGCGAACACGTCGAACTGGCCTTCGGTGTTGGTGATGCCGAAAGGCTGCGCGAGGATCAGCTGCTGCACGGGGCGCGCGAAGTATTCGTTCTGCGGCTTGCCGTTCACGATAACCTTGCCGGAGCCGGGCTTGATCCAAACGCGGGCGACCGCGTCTTTACGTTTGCCGGTGGCATAGGCGCGGCCCAGTTCGTCACGAACCGGCTCACGCGGGGTCATTTCGGTTTCGGTGCCCTGCACGCCGCCGATGTTCTCGGTCACGGCTGCTTCGAGACCGTCGAGGGATTTGATTTCGTCAGCCATGCTCATGCACTCCGCGTGTTTTTCTTGTTCAAGGATTTAACATCCAGAACTTCGGGGCTCTGCGCCTCATGGGGGTGATCGCTACCTGCATAGACGCGCAGGTTGGTCATGATCTGGCGGCTCAGGCGGTTGCCGGGCAGCATGCGCTTGACCGCTTGGGTCACAACACGCTCAGGATGCGCGCCCTCAAGGATCTGTGCCTTGGTGCGCGACTTGATGCCACCGGGGTGGCCGGTGTGCCAGTAGAAGTGCTCTTCGCGCTTCTTGCCGGTCATCTGCACCTTGTCGGCGTTGATGACGATCACGTTGTCGCCGCAATCCATATGCGGAGTGAAGGACGGCTTGTGCTTGCCGCGCAGGCGCGTGGCGATGATCGAGGCGAGACGGCCCAGCACGACGCCTTCGGCGTCGATGATGATCCATTTCTTGTCGATATCTGCCGGTGTCGCAGAAAAGGTTTTCATGGATGAATTCCCGTTTNAGGTTGGTCGGAACGAGGAATCCCCGCCCGGTGTCTGATGGAGGGGTTATAACCACCTGCATCGCCGGGTCAAGCACAGCAATCACGGATTACGTAAGCAAAATCAGTTACTTATGATTTAGGTATAATAATACCCCAAATTTCTACACGCTGATCTGCTCTGGCGGATTGTCCAAGAGACAGCGCAGNCGCTGCATCGCCGCCTCAAANGAGCGCAGAGAGACATGGGCGTTCNCCGCGATGCGCACCGCATGGGGCGCGCGGCCATCGCGCAGGGCGAATTCATCNGCNGANCGGATCTGCACGCCCTGCGCCTCTGCCGCGCGGCANAANCCCGCTGCGCGCCAACCCGGCGGCANNTGCAGCCATAAGAANGGCACGTCACGCGACCATTGCAATTCNTGCCCGCCCAGATGGTTGACCGCGACCTCGACATATTCCGCCAGTCTTTCGCGGATGTCGGCACAGATGCCCTTCAGCCGCGGATCGGTGAGCAGAATCCGCGTCGCCTCGGCCAAAGGGCGGGCAAGGCCGAAGTACCCGTATTCCGCCACCCGCCGCAGGTCNGCCGAGCGCCCCGCCGNGGCCAGCGCAAAGCCGACACGCAGCGCGGGGGTCANTTCCTTTGANATCGANGAGACNTGCCAGACATGNTCNGGCCAGAGCGAGCGNTAGCTCGGNGCGCGGGCAGAGCCCATGCGGTAGCAATCATCCTCCAAAATCTCCAACCCGTGCCGCTTGGCGACCTCCAGCAGCGCGCGCCGCCGTTCGAGGCTTGTGTGGCTGCCGGTNGGATTGTGCACCTCCGGCGTGGTGCAAAACACCTGCGCNCCNCTGTCGCGCGCGGCCTTGTCCANCGCCTCGGGCAACACGCCGTCTTTGTCCATCGCCACGCCAACCACTTCGGCGCGCAGCACCTCCGCAGCCCGGCGGAACCCGGCGTAGGAGAGGTCTTCGACCAGCATCACCGGCTTTGGCCCCGACAAGATGGCCTGAAGTACCAATACAATCGCGCTTTGCCCGCCGTGTGACAGCACAACGTCGCGCTCGCTCAGCGGCCCGAGGGACAGATGCGACAGCCAGTCGACCACCGCTTGGCGCACCGGGGCATAGGCATCGCGGGTGGGATAGTTCATCAATTCTTCGCCCGGCACATCCGCCACCTGCCGCAGAGCGCTGCGGATCAGGGCCACTTGCCCCATGTCTGGTAAGCGCGGGCTAAAAAGGCTGACCGCATCGGTATCGGAGATCTCTAACTCTTTGATCCAGCTATCTTGTTCGCGATTCCAGACATCTTCGCGAATGGCGGCTTGCGGCGGGGCGACAAAAGTGCCCCGGCCGACCTCGGCCTCCAGCAGACCCTCGTCAGTCAGAATCGTATAGGCCCGCGCCACGGTGCCGGGGGTGATCCCCAATTGCCACGCCAGCTCGCGCACAGGCGGCAGCTTGTCCCCCACGGCCAGTGCACCGGATGTGACCCCCTCGCGGATCGTGAGGGCGACGAGTTTGTACTTCGGTCCCTGCCCGTCGGCGAGGGTTGGCTGCCAAATTGTACCCATTACAATATTCCTGTGGTCAAATTGTATCGCACTTTGTACCCTTACACCTGTAGGCTTTCTACACTTTGTGTCAATACAATTTCGCCAATACAAATTCAAGGAGTTCTCCCATGACACAGGCTCGCCCTATCAGCGCCGATGCAATGACATTGATGACATACCGCGCTCTGCCGGTCCCTGCGATGATCGCGCTGCGCTTTGCGGCGGTCGTGACCACATGGGCGGCCCGCCGACGCACCCGGATCGCGCTTGCTGCGCTTGAGCCGTGGGAGCTTGATGATGCGGGACTTACACCGGAACAAGCCTCAGCCGAGGCTTCCCGCGTGTTCTGGCAGGCGTAACTTCCCTGTGGCGTTCGCCAGACCTCTTCCTGGGCCGGGTTTTCCCGGCCCCTTTTTCGTGTAAACCAAGGGCCATCGCCTGCCCGTGGGTCGGCGAACCAACCCCGGCTTGTACCACTTTATCTCTCAGCTATGATGAGCGCTCTCTAGGTCGAGCATAGGCCAACCAAATCGCCTACCCGCCCGAACGGGCAGGCGATGGCCCGGCGCCTACGGCTTGATTCCGGGCCTTCCCTTATCCCATCGACGCAGGCGGAATCGCATAGGTCAGGCTCGCCCGCGCCACCGGCTTATCCGACCCTTCGGAATAGATCAGCACATCCGTCACCGACAACTGCCGCCCCAGTTTAAGCAACTTGGCATGGGCGACCAGCGGCACATCCGCCAGCGGCTTGCGCATGAAATCGATCGAGCAATTCGTCGTCACCGCCAGCGCCTTGGGCCCGATCATCGCAAGCGTCGCGAGATAGGCCGCCACATCCGCCAGCGCGAACATCGACGGGCCCGACACCGTCCCTCCGGGGCGCAGATGGCGGCGGCTGGTCAGCAGACGCATGGTGATCTCATTCTCGGCGACGTGATCCACGGCGAAATCATCCGCCACCTGATCAAACACCTCCCGCATGAAGGCTTCCAACGCCTCTGCATCCATCACCACGG
Organism: Sulfitobacter sp.; assembly: GCA_002703405.1. Lineage (GTDB taxonomy): Bacteria > Pseudomonadota > Alphaproteobacteria > Rhodobacterales > Rhodobacteraceae > Sulfitobacter. The sequence continues at coordinate 6,189 of NZSX01000033.1, forward strand.
CCATACTTGTCCTCCCTGCTTTCCTCGGCGTAACGTTGGCGCGACCAGCTTGGGAGGGCAAGGTGACAATTCTTGACGTTACGGCACAAGGGCCGGTGACCCACCTGCACATGAACGCACCCGAGCGGCTGAACGCACTGTCGGACGAAATGCTGGCCGCCCTGCACAGCAAACTCGACGCCTTGGCCGAAGATCGGCAAACCCGTGTCATTATCCTATCGGGCGCGGGCAAAGCCTTTTGCGCGGGGCACGACCTGCGCCAGATGACCGCCATGCGCCAAGCCGAAGATGGCGGAGCTGCCGCCTTCAAAGACCTCTTCGACCGCTGCGCTGCCCTCATGGCCCGCATTCAAAGCCTGCCGCAGCCCGTCATCGCCCAAGTCCACGGCATCGCCACCGCCGCTGGCTGCCAGCTTGTCGCCACCTGCGATCTGGCCATCGCCGCCGAGGAGACCCGCTTTGGCGTCAACGGCGTGAACATCGGCCTTTTCTGTTCGACCCCCATGGTCGCCCTGACCCGCAGCATCCCGCGCAAACAAGCGCTTGAGATGCTGACCACCGGCGAATTCATCTCAGCCCCCCGCGCTGCAGAACTGGGCCTGATCAACCGCGCCGTGCCGGGCGAGCAGCTGGCTACTGAGACCAACGCTCTAGCCGAAAAGATCGCCGCCAAACTCGGCACCGCCGTCGCCCACGGCAAAGGCGCCTTCTACCAACAGATGCACCTGCCAACCGACCAAGCCTATGCCTTCACCGGCGAGGTTATGGTGCGCAACATGCTCGATGCAGAAACCCGCGAGGGCATCGACGCCTTCTTGGAAAAACGCGCGCCCGACTGGCAGCAGTGATTGTTTCCAAATCCGCGCAACAGTGTTGCCGCGCGGGGGCTGGCAAATCTGGCAAAATCGGGGCACTGTTATATTAGGGTACAGAAACCCTGATGATTTTTGGGTCGCCGACGGCGGAAGGTCCCTCCGGGTCAGCCTCTCACTGACCGACTATTCCCGCAGCGGCGACCCCAAAACCATGCCCGGCCAAGCGCGCGTGCCGCGATATTTTAGCGCGCATCGGCCCGCGCCCGCTCTTGCCTGTTGCGCGCGAACCCGCCCTGCCCTACATCGCCCCCATGACAGATACATTGCACATCATCGGCGGCGGCATGGCCGGATCAGAGGCTGCTTGGCAAGCGGCGAACGCGGGCGTGGAAGTCGTGATCCACGAGATGCGCCCCAAGGTCGAAACCTTTGCCCACCAAACCGGGCTTCTGGGCGAGATGGTCTGCTCCAACTCCTTCCGTTCGGATGATGACGAGCAAAACGCCGTGGGCCTGCTGCATTGGGAAATGCGCGCCGCCGACGGCCTCATCATGGCCTGCGCCGACAAAAACCGCCTGCCCGCTGGCGGCGCACTGGCGGTAGACCGCGACCCCTTCGCGCAGACCGTCACCGACACGCTGCTCGCACACCCCAATATCACCGTCGAATACGGCGAGATTTCTGAGCTGCCAAAAGACGGCAAATGGATCATCGCTACTGGCCCGCTGACCTCGGGTGCATTGGCCGAAGCCATCGCCGCCGAGACAGGTGCCGAAGCGCTTGCCTTTTTCGACGCCATCGCGCCTATCGTCTATTTCGACAGCATCGACATGTCGAAAGCATGGATGCAGTCGCGCTATGACAAGGGCGAAACCGAGGAAGAGCGCACCGCCTACCTCAACTGCCCCATGGACAAGCAGCAATACGACGATTTCATCGACGCGCTGCTAGAGGCTGACAAAACCGAGTTCCGCGAAGGCGAAACGGCAGGCTATTTCGATGGCTGCTTGCCCATTGAAGTGATGGCCGAACGGGGCCGCGAGACCCTCCGCCATGGCCCGATGAAGCCGGTTGGCCTGACCAACCCACACCAGCCCGACGTCAAAGCCCATGCCGTTGTGCAACTGCGCCGCGACAACAAGCTGGGCACGCTTTACAACATCGTCGGCTTTCAGACCAAAATGAAGTACGGCGCGCAAACAGATGTTTTCAAACAAATTCCGGGTCTGGAAAATGCGCGTTTCGCCCGTCTCGGCGGCATTCACCGCAACTCGTTCATCAACTCGCCCACGTTGCTTGACGACCAAATGCGCCTGCGCAGCCGCGACAATATCCGCTTTGCCGGGCAGATCACCGGCGTCGAAGGCTATGTCGAAAGCGCCGCGATGGGCCTGCTCGCGGGTCGCATGGCCGCCGCTGAGATCAAGGGCGACAGCCTGCCAACCCCGCCCGACAGCACCGCCATGGGCGCGCTGATCACCCACATCACCGGCGGGGCGGATGCGAAAACCTTTCAGCCGATGAACGTGAACTTCGGCCTATTTCCGCCGGTCGAAGGGCTTAAATCGGGCCGTCGCGGCCGCAAAGACCGCTACAAAGCCTATACCGACCGCGCCAAGGCAGATTGGCAGGCATGGCTTGATCAAGGTTAACCCGTCCCGGGTTAACACTGGATCCTCCTGCCCATCCCCCATATCCTAGTGGAATGACAAAACATTATTTCGACAAAGCCTACGCGGCGCGGGACACGCAGGTGATCCGCAGCCTTTATGACGAATGGGCAGGCAGCTACGATGAGGATATCAAAGCGCAGGGCTATGCCACGCCCGACCGCGCCGCCGCCACGCTCGCTGAATCTCTGGATGACAAAGACGCCCCGATCTTCGATATCGGCTGCGGCACAGGGCTGTCTGGCGCGGCCCTAAAACAAGCGGGCTTCACCACCATAGACGGCGGCGATGTCTCTGCCGCCATGCTAGCAGAGGCTCGAAAAAAAGATATATACCGCAATCTGTTAGAGCTCGAAGTTGATTCCCCTCTTCCCTTCGCGCCCGGCACCTATGAGGCGATCAGCGCCATTGGCGTGATCGGTCCCGGAGCCGCGCCGATCACATTGTTCGACACGTTGATGCATGGATTAGAAAAAGGCGGTAAACTTCTGTTTTCTTTGAACGAAAAGGCGCTCGAAGATCGCGGTGCCTTGGGTATGATTCATGAGTGGACCGACTGCGGTGCGGCGATCCTGCTCTTTGCAGAGGAAGGCCCGCACCTGCCCGGCATCGACCTGAAGTCTACCGTCTATCTGATTGAAAAGAATTGACACTTACCACCAGATTTGCCCCATCCCCGACCGGTCCGCTGCACCTTGGCCACGCCTATTCGGCGCTCTTGGCCCATGATCTGGCCAAAGCAGCGGGGGGAAAGTTCCTGCTGCGTATCGAAGATATCGACCAATCCCGCGCGCGACCCAAGTGGGAGGCGCAGATCTACGAAGACCTCGCATGGCTTGGTATTGACTGGCCGCACCCCGTGATGCGCCAATCCGACAGGATGGCGGCCTACCGCGGTGCCCTTGATGACCTCTGGGCGCGCGGCCTCGTCTATGCTTGCACTTGCAACCGTCGCGACATCGCCACCGCCACCAGTGCCCCGCAGGAGGGCGCAGAGCCCGTCTATGGCCCCGACGGCCTGATCTACCCCGGCACCTGCCGTGACGCGGGCCACGCAAAAGCCTCCGGCGCGCTGCGGCTTGATATGCGTAAAGCTTTGGCCTCTTTGGGCAATCGCGCGCTTAACTTCACCGAAAACGGCCATGGCCTGAATGCTGAAACCGGCGCGATCACCTTCTCCCCGGATCAGCTTATCGCCACGGTCGGTGATGTGGTCTTGGCCCGGCGCGACATGGGCACGTCCTACCATCTTTCCGTCGTGCTTGACGATGCCGCGCAGGGGATCACGCTGGTCCCGCGCGGGGCCGACCTTTTTGAGGCGACCTATATCCATGTTGTGCTGCAGGCTTTGCTCGACCTGCCAACGCCGCATTATCACCATCACCGGCTGATCCGGGATGACGGCGGCAAACGGCTCGCCAAACGCGATGACGCCCGCGCCATCGCGCTCTACCGTGAGAATGGAATGACGCCCGGAGATATTCGTTATATGGTAGGGCTTTAGCGCGCGGCCTTAATCCACCGGCTTCATCAGTTCGACTTCTTCACCATCCTGAATCCCGGTGTAAAAGCAACTGCGCCGCCCAGTGTGACAGGCGGGACCGGTCTGGTCCACAAGCACCAACAGGCAATCGCGGTCGCAATCGACCCGCATCTCAACCAGTTTTTGCACATGGCCACTGGTTTCACCCTTTACCCAGAACGCCTGCCGCGAGCGGCTCCAGTATGTGACCTTGCCGGTCTCAAGGCTGCGCGCAATGCTTTCTGCGCTCATCCAGGCCAGCATCAGCACCTCATGTGTCTCCGCGTCCTGCGCGATGGCGGGGATCAGGCCCGCCTCGTTGAACTGAAGGCTTGCAGGATCGAAAGTCATCGGGCACCTCGTGGAAATATTTGCATCTGTCTCTGCGGCGCTTATGTAGGGTTTCAGCACGAAAAGGAACAGCCCATGTCGGATGAGACGGACCTCATCAAGCTCTACTCCGCGCGTATCTTGGCGCTTACCGCAGAGATCCCGCATCTGGGCCGGATGGAGGCCCCGCAGGCCAGCGTGAAGCGCCGCTCGCCGCTGTGCGGNTCGACCGTNACGGTTGATGTGCGCGTNGAGGAAGGCCGTCTGGCCGAGATGAAACAGGACGTGAAAGCCTGCGCCCTGGGGCAAGCGGCTGCGGCCGTTGTGGGCGGTGCNGCNCCCGGTGCCTCGCTCACGCAGATCACAACTGCCCGCGATCAACTGCGCGCCATGCTCAAGGGCGAAGGGCCAGTGCCGGACGCCCCCTTTGACGGTTTCGAAGTGCTAACCCCTGCCACNGCCTATAAAAACCGCCATGCNTCCATCATGCTGAGCATCGAGGCACTGACAGAGGCGATGCAACANGCCGAAGCCCCGGCGGAAGCTGGCGAGCGCTAAGCGCAGCCTGCCGCAGCCCACNTTCCCCAATATTCNACAAAAAAAACGCCGCACATCCTGCGAAGGATGGCGGCGTCAGTCGGCGTTCCTCATGTTGGGACCCGCTTTGCCAGAGGCCGNCGCGGACAGGCAAGTCGGTGCATCAAATTGGGACGGATGCAGCAGACAAAGCGGCANGAGAGCCTTTGGCAGAACTCAGATAAAGGCGGGCAGATGTAACCCAACGACCAGCATCACGATCAAAGCGGCGGCCCCTGCTGCATCTTGNAGCAATGTGGCCTGNGATCTGANGGCGATAGATTTNAGGGCAGTGTAAGTCATCATCAGTACCTCCTTATCTNTGTTGCTCCTTTGTTCTCATCTCTNNACCCGTCCANGTAAAGAACTTTTTGAGAACATTCGCGAACATAANGAGNGTNCNGANCNCTAACCCACTGTTATNAAACGGATCGCCTCNTCCTGCCGCATNAGCCANANNAGCAGNCTNACNGCCNTGCCGCGNGGCCCTTCGAGGNTGGGNTCATCNNCCAAAAGCTTNCGGGCATCCGATTGCGCCACCGCCATCAGCCCCGCCTGACGCTCCAGATCGGCCACTCGAAAACGCGGCACGCCCGACTGCGCGGTGCCGATAAGATCGCCCGTGCCGCGCATTTTCAGATCAGTTTCGGCAATGACGAAACCGTCTTCGGATTCGCGCAGCACCTCAAGCCGCTGACGGCCCGTATCGCTGAGGGGGGCTTGATACATCAAAAGACAGGTCGACGCCCCGGTGCCCCGCCCAACACGGCCGCGCAGCTGGTGTAACTGCGCAAGGCCGAAAATCTCGGCCCGTTCCACCACCATAATCGTCGCATTGGGCACGTCCACGCCGACTTCGATCACTGTGGTGGCCACCAGCACCTTGGTCTCTCCCGCTTGGAAGGCACGCATCGCCGCGTCTTTTTCGGCGGGCGGCATCTGCCCATGGACCAAGCCAACGACCCCTTCGCCCAAAGCCGCGCGGAGCCGTTTGAACCGGTCTTCCGCTGCCGTCAGGTCGCTGACCTCGCTTTCTTCCACCAGCGGGCAAACCCAGTAGCATTGCCGCCCTTCGCTGATGGCGTGACGCATCCGGTCGATGACCTCATCCATCCGTGAGGTCGAGACCAGCGCCGTGCGAATGGGCTGCCGCCCGGGGGGCTTTTCGTCGAGGATGGAAACATCCATATCACCGTATTGCGCCAGCGCCAGACTGCGCGGGATCGGTGTGGCGGTCATCACCAGCACATCGGCCAGCCGCCCCTTGCGGCCCAATTCCAGCCGCTGCCGCACGCCAAAACGGTGTTGCTCGTCGACCACCGCAAGGCGCAGATCGGCAAAGCTGACATCCGCCTGAAACACCGCATGGGTGCCGACGAGGATCTGGATGTCGCCGCGTTCCAGTGCCGCGAGCTTGGCCCGCCGCTCTGCCCCTTTGTCGCGCCCGGTGAGGAGTTCCAGCACCACGCCCGCCTGCTCCGCCAACGGTTGCAGCCCCATAAGGTGCTGACGCGCAAGGATTTCCGTCGGCGCCATGAGCACCGCTTGCCCGCCCGCCTCAACGGCGCGCAAAAGCGCCATGAAGGCGACCAGCGTCTTGCCCGCCCCCACATCGCCCTGCAACAGCCTGTTCATGCGGGTCTCGCGGCCCATGTCGGCGGTGATCTCTTCGACGGCGCGCTGCTGTGCGCCGGTGGGCCGATAGGGCAAGGAAGACAACACCCGCTCTTGCAATCGCCCGTCGCCCCGGTTCGCCCGCCCCATCTTGCGCCGCTCATTCTGCCGCGCCAAGGCGAGGGTCACTTGATGGGCAAAAAGCTCATCATAGGCCAACCGCTCCCGCGCCGGGGCCGTGGCGGTGAGGTCTTGGGCGTTTTGCGGGTCATGCGCGGCCTCTGCGGCGGCGGCGAAATCGGGCCAAGCGGCCTGCGCCACCTGCCCGGGATCGGCCCATTCCGCCACCACCGGCAGCCGTTTCAACGCGCCTCGGGTGGCCTTGTACATTACCTTTTGCGTCAGCCCAGAGGTGAGCGGATAGACCGGCTCAAAGTCAGGAATATCGCCCGCTTGATCTTCCGGCACGGCGAAGTCCGGGTGGACCATCTGCGCCATCCCGTCGAAAAACTCCACCCGGCCCGAAACGATGCGGCGGCTGCCTTCGGGCAAATGCCGCTGCCAATAGTCGCCGCGCGCGTGGAAATAGACCAGTTGGAAACTGGTCAGCGCGTCCTCGACCGTGATGCGGTAAGCGCCGCCTTTGCTGCGTGCCGGACGGTGCGCGCCGATGGTGACGGCCACGGTGAGTGTCGCAGGCAGATGCGCGTCCTTCACACTGTCGCGAAGGCGGCGGTCGATACCGGAATGTGGCAGGGTAAAGATCAGATCACGCGGCGCTTGGATGCCCAATTGGCCCAGCAACTGCGCTGTCTTTGGCCCCACCCCTTCGAGCGTTTCGAGCCCCGCAAAAAGCGGGAAAAGCTGTTCCGGTCTGCCGCTCATTTGCCTTCGATCAAGGCGAGCCAGCCATCTTCATCCATCGTCTCGACCCCCAGATCGGCGGCCTTCTTAGCTTTGGACCCCGCCCCCGGCCCGGCGATCAGAATATCGGTCTTGCCGCTGACCGAGCCTGAGACCTTGGCCCCCAAACGCTCCGCCCGGGCCTTGGCCTCGGCCCGGCTCATCTTCTCCAAAGTGCCGGTAAATACGACGGTCTTGCCTGCGACGGGGCTGCCTTCGGTGTCGGGCCGTTCCGCCGGGATCACGGTCAGATGCGCCACCAGCCGGTCGATTGAGGCGCGTTCTGCCTCTTGCGCAAAGGCCGAAACCAGCGAACCCGCCATGACGCTGCCGACACCATCGACGCCGATCAGATCATCCCAAGCGGGGCCGTCGAGCCCGCGCGCCTCGGCCATGGCGGCCTCAAAACTGTCCCAATCGCCGTAGTGCAGCGCGATCAGGCTCGACGCCGCCTCGCCCACATGGCGGATACCAAGGGCAAAAATCAGACGCGCCATGGGTATTTCACGGCGATCTTCGATGGCTTGAAACAGGTTATCCGCCGATTTCGGCCCCCAGCCTTCGCGGTTTTTCAACTGCTGCACGCCGGTGCCGAAGCGCTCTTTCAAGGTGAAAATATCCGCAGGCTCCGCGATCCAACCGTCATGGTAAAACTGTTCGACCTGCTTGGCCCCCAGACCGTCGATATCAAATGCCTTGCGGCTGACGAAATGGATAAGCTTTTCAACGGCCTGCGCCGGGCAGATCAACCCGCCGGTGCAGCGCCGCACCGCATCGCCCGGCTCCCGGATCGCGTCCGACCCGCATTCGGGGCAGGTGGTGGGATAGACAAAGGCCTCGGCATCAGAGGGACGTTTCGACAGATCCACGTCGGCCACTTTGGGGATCACATCGCCCGCGCGGTAAATCTGCACCCAATCGCCCACGCGCACGTCCTTGCCGCCGCGGATTTCGGCGCCCTTGCTATCGAGCCCTTTGATGTAATCTTCGTTGTGCAGCGTCGCGTTGGAGACGACGACCCCGCCCACCGTGACCGGCTGCAACCGCGCCACGGGCGACAAGGCACCGGTGCGTCCAACTTGAATGTCGATCCCCTCAAGCCGGGTCCACGCCAATTCGGCGGCGAATTTATGGGCCACGGCCCATCGCGGGGTGGTGGAGCGAAAGCCAAGCCGTTCCTGAAGCGCGAGATCGTCGACTTTGTAGACGACGCCATCGATGTCATAGCCCAGCGTGGCGCGCTGCGCTTCGATCTGTTCGTAATGGGCGACCATATCGCTTGGCCCGCCACAAAGTGCGGTCAGAGGGTTGGTCGAAAATCCCAGTTCCGCCAATCGGTCAATCGCGCCCTTTTGCGTCTCAGCCAAGGGTTCCGAGAGCGCACCCCAAGCATAGGCAAAAAACTGCAACGGCCGGGCGCGGGTAATCTCTGCGTCGAGCTGCCGCAGGGAACCGGCGGCGGCATTGCGCGGGTTGGCAAAGGTTTTGCCGCCCCTTTCGGCCTGCCGCGCGTTCAGTGCCGCGAAATCGGCATGGCTCATATAGACTTCGCCGCGCACTTCCAGCAGGTTCGGGGCGTTCTTTAACTTTTGCGGGATGTTTTCAATGGTGCGGGCGTTGGCGGTAACATTTTCGCCCACCGCGCCATCGCCCCGCGTGGCGGCCTGTACCAGCACACCCTTCTCATAGCGCAGGGACAGCGACAGCCCGTCGATCTTGGGCTCGGCCGTATAGGCCAGCGGTGCATCCGACCCCAGCCCAAGGTATTTGCGAATCCGGGCGTCGAACTCAGTGACTTCCTCGGCGTCAAAGGCATTGGCGAGCGAGAGCATCGGCACCGCATGCCGCACTTTGCCGAACCCTTCGGCGACCGGCGCGCCGACTTGCTCTGACGGGCTGTCAGCGCGTTTGAGGTCGGGGAAGCGCGCTTCGATCGCTGCATTGCGCCGTTTGAGCGCGTCATAGTCCGCGTCCGAAATTTCTGGTGTATCTTCCGTATGATAGGCGGTGTTCGCCGCGCTCAGCACCTCGGCCAGCCGGGCCAGCTCCGTCTCTGCCTGCGCTTTGGTCAGCGCTTCAACCTCGATCTGGGATGTCACGATCTGCCCCCGATATTGTCACCTGTGGCTTAGATAGGTGGCGATCAGGGGCAGGTCTAGCGATTTCAGGCTCGGTTGATGGCAGTTCAGGCGCTGGCGGCAAGATCCATCTGCGCCGGTTCGGGGTCGCGCAGCACATAGCCCCGGCCCCAGACAGTTTCGATATAGCTCTCTCCGCCTGTGGCTTGGCTGAGCTTTTTGCGCAGCTTGCAGATAAAAACATCGATGATCTTCAGTTCAGGCTCATCCATGCCACCATAGAGGTGGTTGAGAAACATCTCTTTGGTCAGGGTCGTTCCCTTGCGCAGGCTCAGCAGTTCCAGCATCTGATATTCTTTACCGGTCAAATGCACGGGGCTGTCGTTAACGCTGACAGTCTTGGCATCAAGGTTCACGGCGACTTGCCCCGTCTCAATCACCGATTGGGAATGGCCCTTGGAACGGCGGATGATGGCGTGGATCCGGGCCACCAATTCTTCGCGGTGAAACGGTTTGGTCAAATAATCGTCGGCACCAAATCCAAAGCCCCTGAGTTTATTTTCCGTATCGTCGGACCCCGACAGGATCAGGATCGGCGTTTCAATCCGCGCCAGCCGCAATTGGCGTAGCACATCATGGCCGTTCATATCCGGCAGATCGAGGTCGAGCAGGATCAAATCATAGTCATAGAGCTTGGCCAGATCGATTCCCTCTTCGCCTAGGTCGGTGGCATAGACGTTAAGATTCGCATGGGTCAGCATGAGTTCAATACTGCGAGAGGTCGTCGGGTCATCTTCAACTAGCAATACACGCATTCGGTTTCTCCGGCTCATCTAGGACGATTGGCTAATCTTGAGCAAAAAAAGGTTAACTACCCGTTACCGATACTGGACAGGCTAACTTAACAACTTAAAGTTGTCTATACTTTTTCAAGGCAGTGGCCTTGAGCGCGGCCTCTCCATGCTCTGTAACCGCATGTAACCATTCCATAAATTCGTCATCACTAATGCCATAACGCTCCAGCGCTTCGGATTGAGTGATCAGCCCATAGACCACCCCCCGCACCACCGCCGCCTTGCGCGAGGCGACCCACCTTCGCGTATCTGCGCCGGGCAAATCGGCGCGTGACATCACGCTCCCGTCAGCGAGGGTAACAGACCGTGGCCCATCGACTTTTTTCAGGTACATCACATCATCCGCCATTGTTCTGGCGCCCAATAACCCCCATCTGCCTTAACGCGGCGTGAAGCCTGCCCTTGTGACTAGGTAGGATTTTCCTATATTCGCGCACAAACTTCGGAGAGACCCATGGCCCTTGATCAGACACCGCCGCTCAATTCGCTTGGCTTTGCCAAGGCGCCCGCCGATACGCGCGTCGTCGTGGCGATGTCGGGCGGTGTGGACAGTTCCGTCGTGGCGGCCATGCTCGCCGACGAAGGTTATGACGTCGTGGGCGTGACGCTTCAGCTTTATGATCACGGCGCGGCGCTGGCCAAGAAAGGTGCCTGCTGCGCGGGCGTCGACATTCAGGATGCCCGCCGCGTAGCCGAAGAGATGGGCTTCCCGCATTACGTTCTGGACTATGAAAACGTCTTCAAAGACGCGGTGATCGACGAGTTTGCCGACAGCTACCTCGGCGGTGCGACACCTGTGCCCTGCATCCGCTGCAACGAGCGGGTGAAGTTCAAAGACCTGCTGGAAACCGCCAAGGATCTTGAGGCCGACTGCATGGCCACCGGTCACTATATCCAGCGCAAAATGGGCGAGAACGGGCCGGAGCTACACGCCGCTGCGGACGGCAACCGCGACCAGAGCTATTTCCTGTTCTCCACCACCGAAGAGCAGCTTTCCTATCTGCGCTTCCCGCTGGGCCATCTGCCCAGTAAGGACGACACCCGCAAGCTAGCCGCGAAATACGGGCTGGAAGTCGCGGATAAGCCCGACAGTCAGGATATCTGTTTCGTCCCCAATGGCGACTATGCCGCGGTGATCCGCAAACTACGCCCCGAGGCCGCCGATCCGGGCAATATCGTCGACACCGAGGGCAATGTGCTGGCGAAACATGAGGGTGTGATCCACTACACCATCGGTCAGCGCCGGGGCTTGGGCATCGGCGGCCTGGCAGACCCGCTCTATGTGGTGAGGTTGGATGCCGAGCGCAAAGAGGTCGTCGTTGGCCCTAAATCCATGCTCGCCACCCGCAAGATCCCGGTGCGAGAGATCAATTGGCTGGGCGATGAGCCCCTGACCTCCCGGTCAGAGTGGAACATCGCCGTGCGCGTGCGCTCCACCCGTCCGCCGCGCGATGCGATCCTGCGTCCAATCAGCGCGACGGAGGCCGAGGTTGAACTGCTGACTGCCGAAGAAGGTGTGTCGCCGGGTCAGGCTTGTGTGTTCTATGATCCTGAAAGCACGCGCATCTTTGGCGGCGGCTGGATCCACCGAGGCTAAGCCTCCCTACAGCCGCGCCAAAACCGCGCGCGCGGCCCGCAGGCCCGGCGCCTCACCACCCTGCCCCAAGCGTTGCATCGTCAACGCCATCGCGTCCTTTTGCGCGCCCGGTGCCCGCAACACCTGCAAAACGCCTTCGGCAATGGGTCCGGGGCGGCAGTTGGCGCCGATGAATTCCGGCACCACGCGGGTTTCAGAGACGAGGTTGACCAGCGTCACCGTATCCACCCGCAGCATCCGCCCGATGATCTGGCGGCTGATCCAGTTCATGTCATAGGCGATGACCATTGGCGTGTTCACCGCAGCCAGCTCGAGCGACACGGTGCCCGAGGCCGCCAGTGCCACATCCGCCGCGCGAAAGGCGGCGCGTTTGGTGGCGGTGAAGTCTTCTGACGCCATATCACGAGGGTCCAGCACCAGCGGGTTGCCCGCCCAATTGCGCGTCACCTGTTTGACCAATGCCGCCACGGGGGCCGCCGCTGGCACCACGACGCGCAAGGCCGGCTCTGCCTCGACCAGCCGCGCGACAACCTGCTGGAACACTGGTGCCAGCCGGGTGACCTCGCCTCGGCGCGAACCGGGCAAGGCCAAGAGCAAGGGCGCGTCGGCGAGGCGATGTTCGGCGCGGAAGGCCGCAGCGGCGGCATCATCGGCCACAGGCTCGGCCACCACCGGGTGACCCACGAAATCACAGGCCATGCCCGCTGCTTCCATATAGGGCGGCTCGAAGGGGAAGAGCGCCAGCACATGATCGACCGAACGCGCCATCTTTTCGGCCCGGCCGGGGCGCCATGCCCAGACGGTCGGGGCCACGTAATGTACTGTTCTGATGTCGGATTTCTCTTTCACCTTGCGCGCCACGCGCAGGGAAAAATCGGGGCTGTCGATGGTGATGAGCACATCTGGCTTGGTCTCAACTACAGCCTGTGCCGTCTCGTTGATCCGGGCCATCAGCGCGCGGTATTTTGGCAGGATCTCCGCCAGCCCCATGACGCTGAGCTCGTCCATGTTGAACCGGCTTTCCAGCCCCTGAGCCATCATCATCGGCCCGCCGATACCGTCGAATGTCACCTCGGGGCAAAGCACTTTCAGCCCCGTCATGAGCGCACCGCCCAACCGGTCACCGGAAGGCTCGCCTGCCAGAATGAACACCCTCATGCAGCATCCCCCTCTCGGACCCAGAGCACCAGACCCAGCTCATCGGCCAGCGCCACGCAGGCGTCACGCTCCAACAGCATCACGCCGCCCGCATTAACCACCACGCCAGCCAGCCCCGCCGCATGGGCGGCGCGCAGCGTGTCGGGGCCGATGGTGGGCAGATCAATCTCGCGGATTTGGCCGGTTTTCGGACCTTTGTAGAGCACTGCGCGCGCGCCCTGCATAGCCTCCGGCAGGGTTGCAAGCAGGTGATCCGTACCCCCGATAGTCTCGACCCCATAAACCTGTTCACGCCCGATCACGCAGGCCTGTCCGATGTCCAAGCTTGCCAAACCGTCCAGCACTGCCATGCCGCGCGCCGCATCCCGGCGCATTTGTTCGTCGGGCAGTTCGCGCGACAGTACACCGCTGTCGGCCAGCAGGTCGGGCACCAATTCGTCGGCACCGACCACCCGCAGGCCGTGATCCTCGAAAATCGTCTTGATCACCTCAAGCGCCCCATTATCACCCGCTGCCAGTGCCTGTTTGAACTGCGGCACCAAGGGCGCTGTGCGCATGTCGAGCTTTGCCGGATCAAGCGTTGGTCGGTCGATTGCGCCGCACAGACAAACCTCGCGGATGCCCACGCCCAAAAGATGCGCCAAAAGACTGCCAAGCGTTTCCAGCCGGAAGGTCAGATCCGCCTTCAACCCATCCGGCGCGCAACCCTCATAGGCGCAGACCAAAGGCGGCACGTCCTGCGCCGCCGCCACCCGCGCGGGCAGGCCGCCGCGTCCGGCGATCAGCGCAAGGCTCATTTCGGCGTCAAGAAATGGCGGCCCGTATCGGCCATGACAAAATTAACGATCTGGCGGACATAATCGCTTTGGGTCTCGTCTCCCAAACGCCGCGCCCGGTCCGAGAATGTCCCCTCGCCCTGCGCCAGCATCTGAAATGCCGCCCTGAGCGCCGTGATGTCACTACGTGCCACGCCCGCGCGCTTCAGCCCGACAAGGTTCAACCCGTCCAGATCACCGCGCGGCGCTTGCACAAGCCCGTAGGGGATCACGTCATTGGTCACCATGGTCACTGCGCCAATGATCGCGCCTTGGCCGATGCGGACCCACTGATGGATGCCCGAAAGCCCGCCAATGATCACGTCATCTTCGAGCACGCAATGCCCCGCCACGGCGGCGTTGTTCACCACGATCACGCGGTTGCCGACGATGGCGTCATGGGCAATGTGACAGCCCGCCATGAACAGCCCGTCGTCGCCCACGCGCGTCACCCCGCCACCGCCTTCGGTGCCACAGTTCATCGTGACATGTTCGCGGATGCGGTTGCGTTCGCCTATGACCAGACGGCTGGCTTCGCCCTTGAACTTCAAGTCCTGCGGAATCTCACCGATCACCGCGAAGGAAAAGATCACCGTGCCCGCGCCGACCTCGGTCTGGCCGGTGACGACGACATGGGATTTTAACTCCACATCCGCCTTCAGCACGACCTCAGGGCCGACCACGCAGAAGGGGCCGATCTTGACCGAAGGGTCGATCTGCGCCCCCTCTTCGATCACGGCACTGGGGTGGATATTGCTCATGCTGCGTCCTGCGGGAGGTCCAACATCGCCATGAACTCAGCCTCGGCGGCCATTTCACCATCAACAGTGGCCACACCGCCGAATTTCCAGATCTTCGCACCCGGCTTGCCGCGCAGGGTTTTCAGATCCATCCGCAGCACATCGCCGGGGCCAACCTTGCGGCGGAACTTACATTTGTCGATCGACATGAAATAGATCAGCATGTCGCGGTCCTGCATGCCAAGAGCGGTGCCCACCATCACGCCTGCCGTCTGGGCCATCGCCTCAACGATAGTGACGCCCGGCATGATCGGCGTGCCGGGGAAGTGGCCCTGAAAATGTGGCTCGTTCATAGTGACGTTCTTATAGCCGACAGCACTTTCAGTGCCGTTGATCTCTTCCACCTTGTCGACCAGCAAAAACGGGTAGCGGTGCGGCAGGATGCGCTGGATCAATTGGATATCGGCGCGCAGCAGCTCTTCGGTCATGGACTGTCCTTTGTCTCAGAAGGTTGCTGAATGGCTACCAATTCAGACGGCTGGGGGCAAGCATCCCCGGGCGCGGGCCCGCTTAGTCCGCCTCGGATAGACCGCTTCCGATCGCCTCATCCAGCAGGGAAATCGCCTCATCCGTGACCTCGATCGCGGAGGAAGAGACGAAGACCCGCCGCCGCTCAAGAATGACCGCCGCATCGGAATTGCGCATCAACTGCTCAAGCACCGGGGCCGCGGCAGATAGGAACCGCTCGCGCTCAAGATCCAACGCCTCGCTCAGCGCCCGGTTTTTCGCCGCCTGCTCTGCCCGGGTCCGCTGGACCTTCTCATCAAAGGCATCGGCCAGCAGCCGGAACTGAGCGGGCTTCATCTGCGACCGTTTTTCAGTGAGTTCGCGTTCTTCCGCCTCTAGGGCCGCTTCAATCTCACGGTTTTCGGTGGCCAGCTGCTCACTCTCGGCTTCGATCTCGCGGGTGACGCGCTGGCCAAAGGCACTGTCGCGGAACAGGCGCTCGGAATCGATGGTCAGCACGGGGCTGATCACACCGCCCTGCGCGGGGGCTGGCGTATTTGTTTGCGGCTCTGCCACGGGGGCCTGCTGCGCGAGGCCGGGGGTGACCCCGGCCAGCATCATCACCAAGGGGATGAGAGCGCGGCGCATGGGCTTAGAACGTGGTCCGCAGCGTGACCTCAAAGCTTTGCTCTTTGTCAAAGCTCTCTTTCTTCAGTGCGTCGGAGACGTTGAACTGAAGCGGGCCAAGCGGCGTGTCCCAGAAGACCGAGAAGCCGATCACATGGCGGAAAGAGCCGCCTTCACCGACAATGGTGCCGCCCGTGGTGTCGACATCGCTCAGATCCCACAGGTTGCCCACGTCATAGAAGACACCACCGGAGATGCCGTATTCCTCGGGCAGACCCAACGGGAATTCCGCCTCGAAACGGGCCACGGCAAAGAGGTTGCCGCCAAGTGCGTCGTCAACACCGTTGCTCTGATCGCGCGGGCCGATGCCGCCCGGCTCAAAGCCGCGCATGATCGACGGGCCGAGGATGAAGCGGTCAACCGCACGGTTGGTGCCGCTGTTCCACGCCAGCGCACCGCCCTCAAGCGTGGCGCGCAGGGTCACTTCCTCGTTAAAGATGCGCTTTTCGCCCGCGATCTTAGCTGTCGTCTTGATAAACTCGTTATCCCCACCAAGCCCGGCAAAGTCCTGTCCGAACTCGAACAGGATGCCCTGTGTCGGGTCCAGCCCGGTGCGGCGGGTGTCATAGGTGTAGGTGTAGCCGAGGGAGGAAGAGAACAACGCGCCTTCCGCGATTTCATTCGCGATGGTGGCGCTGTTATCCTCGTCATCACGCTCCAGCATCTCGATCCCTTCGAGGGTATAGCGCGTCGATAGACGGCCATTCTCGCTGACCGGGAAGGTCAGGCTGGGCTGGAACACCAGACGTTCGGTGTCATAGCTGGTGTAAGACGAATTTGTTTCCGCATAATCAAGTTTGAGACCAAGCGCCACGTCACGCCCCAAAAAGCGCGGCTCGACAAAGGTCACGCCATAGCGCGTGGCGTCTTCGGCGGTGGAGATCGACAGGTTCAGCCGCTGGCCGCGCCCGAGGAAGTTTTCCTCCTGAAAGCTGACTGCCACACCAAAACCATCGTTGTTCGAAAAAGAGCCGCCAAAGTTCAGTGAGCCTGTGGGCTTTTCTTCCACATCGACGTCAATCACGACCTGCTCGGGGCTGGAGCCTTGGCGGGCGTTGACCTCTGCCGTCTCAAAATACTGCAGCGCCCGGATACGTTCTGCCGCTTGGCGAATTTCGCGCGGGTTGAACGGGTCACCCTCCACGCTGTCGAACTCGCGGCGGATCACCCGGTCAAGCGTGGTAGTGTTGCCTTCAATGTCGATCCGCTCAACAAAAATACGCTCGCCACGGGACAACTTGTAGGTCACGTTGAGCGACAGGTCACGGTCGTTGCGGTCGATCACCGGCTCGACGCGCAGGAAATCGACACCATCGCGGATCGCTTGGCGCTCGATCCGGGCAATGTCATTCTCGATCAGAGTGGGCGAGTAGATCACGCCGGGGCGGATCTTGAGCAGGTCACGGTACACGGCGGCGTTCAGACCGGGCACTTCGGACTCGACCGACACGTTGCCGAAACGGAACTGCTGCCCCTCGGTGATGTTATAGGCCACGAAGACGCCATCGCGTTCTTCGGTTAGCTCGGCGTTGACCGCTTCGGTGCGCATGTCGACATAGCCGCGCGACAGGTAGAAATCCCGCAGCATCTGCTTATCGGCCTCAACCCGGCCTTCGACATAGGTGTCACGTTTGACCAAACGGCGGAACAGACCCGCCTGTTTGGTGCCAAGCACGCGGCGCAGACGACGGTCGGAGTAGACGCGGTTGCCGACAAAGCTCAAACGCTCGATCTCGACGTTGTCGCCTTCGAAGATTTCGAACACCAGATCGACGCGGTTTTGATCGCGGCGGATGATGCGCGGCTGCACGCGGGCCGACAGACGGCCTTCGTTGCTATAGGCCTCGGCGATGGCGGCGGCGTCCTGCTCGGCTTGGCTGGGATTGAACA
>NZSX01000034.1 GCA_002703405.1 Sulfitobacter sp.
GATTGCGGGCCATGGGCCTGAGGGGGTCGATCTGCTGCAAACCTATGACGACTACCCGGTGATCTCGATGATGCAGTTCGAAGACCTCGGATTTTGCGCCAAGGGGGAGGGGGCCGCCTTTGCCCGACAGCGTGATCTCACGATCAACGGCGACTTCCCGCACAACACCTCGGGTGGGCAATTGTCGGTGGGCCAAGCGGGGGCCGCGGGTGGTTATCTGGGGCTGGTCGAAGCGATCCGACAGGTGACCGGACAGGCCGATAGCACGCAGGTGGCAAATGCCCGGCGGGCGCTGGTCTCGGGTTTTGGCATGATCAATTATGACCGGGGCGTCTGTTCGGCGGCGGCGATCATCGAAGGGGGCGGGGAATGACCGAACCATTGATGCCGCCCCAAAAGAAGAACCCGCAAAAGCGCAGCACGGTGCCGACCCTGCCGCCTGCCCAACGCTCCCGCGCGGCGCTTGGGCTGGCGATTGCCGCAGGGCGCGGGCAGTTCGCCCTGCAGCACTGCGCGGATTGCGGCGCGGTGCAATATCCACCGCGCGACGCCTGCGGCAAATGCCTGTCGGTGGCGCTTGAGTGGCGCGAGACTGAACCGGCGGGCGAGGTATTGGCCGAAACGACGATCCGGGTCTCGCCCGATCCTTACTTCCGCGAACGTCTGCCGTGGCGCATTGGCACGGTGCAACTCACCGCCGGGCCGGTTGCGGTGTGCCATCTGCACGGCGATGTCGGGCGCGGCGATCACGTCCGTCTGGCGCTCAAGTTGGACCGGGCCGGGCAGGGGGTCATGGTGGCCCTGCCGCGAGAGGAAAGCGAATTTATGCAAGACGATCCAATGCTGCGCGCGATGTCGAGCGACCCGAAACACCGGCGGGTGCTGATCACCGATGTCCGCTCCCCCTTGGCTCTGCCGCTGGCCCAAGCGGTTTTGAAAGCTGGTGCGGCGCAGGTCTTTCTGGGCGAGCCCGAACATTGGCGGCGGTGGGAAGGGCGCGCGGGGTTTGAGGCGATGGAAAACTTCAGTCTTATGCCGCTTGATGTGACCGATACCGCCTCGGTCTCGCGCCTTGCGGCAGAGATCGGCGGCAAGGTCGATATTCTGATCAACTCTGCACAGTTCATCCGCCCCGGCGGGGTGCTGGGCAATGACACGATCTTTGCCCGCGAGGGGATGGAGACCAATGTGCTCGGCCTGATGCGATTGGCGCAGGGCTTTGGCCCGGCGATGGCGTCGCGCACGGCGGATGGTGTGAATTCGGCAGTGGCGTGGGTGAACATCCTGTCGGCGGGGGCCTTGGCGCCCGAGGCAGGGTTTGGTGGCTTCGATGCCTCGCAGGCAGCGGCGCGGTCGCTCAGCCAGACGCTGCGGGCGGAATTTGCCGGGTCCGGGCTGCGGGTGATGAATGTCTACACCGGCCCGGTAGACGATGAATGGCACCAACCCCTGCCACCGCCCAAAGTCTCCCCCCGCGCGCTGGCGCGGACGGTCGTCAGCGGCTTGGTTGACGGGCTGGAAGAGGTTGCCTGTGGTGATGTCGCCAAGGATGCTCTGGCCCGTTGGCTGGACAATCCAGCGCTGATGGAACGCGAGATGCGGGGGAACGGAGCATGAGCGATGCAATCACAGCACTGGCCGATGCGCTGGCAAGCGGCGCGGCACGGGTCGTCGATCTGACGCACCGGCTTGATCCCGATTTCCCCGTGATCGTGCTGCCGCCCGAGTTCGGCCAATGCGCGCGGTTCCGGATGGAGGAGGTCTCGGCCTATGACCATCGCGGCCCGGCGTGGAAGTGGCATAACTTGACCCTCAATGAGCACACCGGCACCCATTTCGACGCGCCGATTCACTGGGTCTCGGGCAAAGACGTGGCAAATGGCGCGGTGGATGAAATCCCGCCCGAGGCCTTCATCGGCCCGGTCGTTGTGATCGACTGCTCCGAGGGGGCAGGGCAGGACGATGACTTTGAACTGACCCCCGAAATCATCCACGATTGGGANGNCNANCACGGNNCGATCCCNGCNGACGNTTGGGTGNTGATGCGCACCGATTGGTCGAAACGCAGCGGGGCGGATTACCTCAACATGCGCGAGGACGGCGCCCATTCGCCCGGTCCCACACCCGCCGCGATTGCCCTTCTGTTGGAGCGCGGCATTCGTGGCTTTGGCACCGAAACCGTCGGCACCGATGCGGGGCAGGGGATGCATTACGACCCGCCCTTTCCGGCGCATTACCTGCTGCATGGGGCCGGCAAATACGGGCTGCAATGTCTGTGCAACCTCGACCAACTGCCGCCCACCGGGGCCATGCTGATCGCACCGCCGCTCAAGATTAAAGGCGGGACCGGCAGCCCCTTGCGGGTGCTGGCGCTGATACCGGGAGCGAGACGATGAGCAATTACACCGCCGTCATCACCGGGGGCAGTAAGGGCATCGGTGCCGATTTGGCGCAGCGCCTGCTGGAGCGCGGCTATCGCGTCATCTCAATTGCGCGCGGCAAGCCGGAATGGGACGGGGAAGGCGCCCAGCATATCGAAGCCGACCTGCTCGATTCCGCCTCCGTCGCTGCCGTGGCGGCCGATATCGCTGCGCGTTATGACGTGACCCATCTGGTGCATAACGCCGGGTTGATCTGGCCTAATCTCATCGAAGACGCCAAGCCCGAAGACATCACCGGCCTTGCGCAACTGCACCTCGGCTCGGCCCTGACGCTTCTACAAGCCTTCCTGCCCAACATGAAAGAACGCGGTTTTGGCCGGGTGATGTTCAACGCCTCGCGCGCGGCCTTGGGCGCCCCGACGCGCACCGCTTATTCGGCGTCGAAAGCGGGGATGATCGGCATGGCGCGCACTTGGGCGCTAGAGCTTGCGCCGCATGGGATCACCGTCAACGTCGTGGCCCCCGGCCCGGTGCAGACTGACAACTTCTGGGGCATCATCCCCAAAGAAAGCGAACGCGAAGCGGCGCTGGCCAAACGCATCCCCGTGGGGCGGTTGGGGCAGGTGGAGGATGTAACCAACGCCTTCCTCTTCTTCTGCGATCCGGCCAATAGTTTCGTCACCGGCCAGACGCTTTTCGTCTGTGGCGGGTCGAGCATCGGGACGCTGACGCTCTGACCCCNNGGGCTTANCCCTTGCGGAAATGCTGNACCAANTCAGGGACATAGGCATCGCCCGCGCCCTTTTCGNCGACTTTGGAAAGGGCGCGATAGACCCCGTCGGCAATCTCAACCTGCGCGCCCGCCTGCGCAGACATCTGGCGGTAATAGTCGAAATCCTTCAGCGCGTTGCTGATCGCAAAGGGCAGCGCCTCGCGGTCGCCGCTGACGATGAAAGGCGACAGCCGATCAAGCGCGACACTGGCCCCGCCGCCACCCGCCAAAACATCGACAAAGCTCTGCGGATCAATACCCGCATCTGCCGACTGCGCGGCAGCCTCGGCGAGCAGCGACATGAACCCGACCGAGACGTAATTGTGCAGCAGTTTCAAACGGTGGCCTGCGCTGACCTCGCCCACATGTTTCACCTCTTCGGTGAAGGAGGCGAGGATGGGAGAGACTTTTTCAACCACCGCGGCCTCACCCCCGACCAGCAGGTTCAACTTCCCCTCATGGGCGAATTGCGCGGTGCGGGTCATTGGCGCGTCAACGAATTCGCCCCCCGCCGCTTTGACCGCCTCGGCCATCTTTACCGTCGAGGCGGGCAGGGAGGTAGAGCAATCGATCACGACCGCACCGGGCTTCAGTCCGGCAATCACGCCGCCCGCCCCGGTCAGAATTCCTTCGACCTGCGGGGAGCCGGTCACGCAGAGAATAATCACATCCGACGCGGCGGCCAGATCGCTAAGACTGTCAAAGGCCGTGGCCCCCAGCCCGTCCAGCTCATCGGTCGGCTGGTTGCCGGGGTGGCCAAAATAGCCAAGCGCAAAACCCCCGCGCCGCATCACGTTGCGTGCAATTCCGTGGCCCATCAGGCCGACACCGATCATACCGATTTTCATGGGCTTTCCCTCGCTTGCCACCGCCGCTCCTGCGCGCGGTTCCCTTGGGNAAAGGTCTACCCCGCCGCCNGCCACGGCGCAACGCGGGCGGGGCGGATTTTCTCGGCCAAACAGGGCTTTGTATATTTGAAACCGACACNGCGCTTGATAGGNATGGCGCATTGATNGCATGAGGCTGATATGACTTTGACCATCGACCCCCACCAGATTGCCCAAGACCTCTATCACGGGCAGTTCTGCCCGATGTTCATCGACGGCAAAGATGTACCCGCGCTGTCCGGTGAGGTGCTGAANGTGGTCGATCCCGCCTCGGGCCGGGCGCTGGCGACGGTCCCGCGTGGCGGGNCCGANGATGTCGATGCCGCCGTCGCNGCCGCGCGTCGGGCNTTNGAGGGGGCGTGGTCGAAATTCACGCCCTATGANCGGCAAGAGGTGCTNTTGCGCATNGCNGATGTGATGGANCGCGATTGGGAAAANCTCTGCGTCTCNGACACCGCCGACATGGGTCTGCCGCTGGCGCGGACCTTGGGCAACAANCGNCGGGTGATCGGGATGCTGCGGTTCTANGCGGGGCAGGCNGTNGCGNTGCANGGCGATGTGATCGAGAACTCNGTCTCGCANTCNATGTTCTCTTTNACNACGCGCGAGCCGGTNGGCGTGGTGGGGGCGATTATCCCTTGGAACGCCCCGACCGCCGCCTCGATCTGGAAAATCGCGCCTGCCTTGGCGACAGGCTGCACCGTGGTGTTGAAGCCCTCCGAAGACGCGCCGCTGACGCCCTTGATGATCGCGAAGTTGATGCAAGAGGCAGGCGTGCCCGATGGGGTGGTCAACGTGGTCACCGGCACAGGCCGTGAAGCAGGCGCGCGTCTGGCAGAGCATCCTGATGTGAATAAGGTCGTGTTCACTGGCTCGACCGCCACGGGCAAGACGATTGCCCGCGCGGGCGTTGAAAACCTCAAGCGGATCACGCTGGAGTTGGGCGGAAAATCTCCGCTGATCATTTGCAAGGATGCGGATATTGATAAGGCCGTGCCGGTGGCGGCAATGGCGGTCTACGCGCATTCAGGTCAGATTTGTATCGCTGGTTCGCGGCTGTTCGTGGCGCGCGAAATTCAGGATGAGTTCATTGAGAAGCTCGCCGCCTTCGCGCGCGGGCTGAAGATTGGGCACGGGCTGGATGAGGGCACGGACCTTGGCCCGCTGATCAACCGCGTGCAGGCTGAAAAGGTCGAGGGCTATATTGCTGCGGGCAAGGCCGAAGGCGCGCGGCTGGTTACCGGCGGGGCGCGGCCCGAGGGCGCGGACTATGAAGGCGGCAACTTTCTTGAGCCGGTGATCTTTGCCGATGTAACCGACGAAATGACCATCGCGCGGGAAGAGATTTTCGGCCCCGTGATCTCGGTCCTGCCCTTCGACACGATGGAAGAGGTGATCGCGCGCGCCAATGCCACGCCTTACGGTCTGGCGGCGGGCATCTTTACCCGTGATCTAAGCACGGCGCACCGCACGGTGAAGCGGCTGAAAGCGGGCTCGGTTTGGGTTAACATGTACCACGCGATTGACCCGGCGGTGCCTTTTGGTGGGCTTAAGATGTCGGGCTATGGCAAGGAAGGCGGGATCGAGCATCTTCACGCCTATCTGGATACCAAGGCGGTTTGGATACAGACGGAATGAATTGAAAGCCGCCCGGCCTCACCGCCGGGCGGTCCGCTTTAGAAACCGCTGATTTTCGGCAACCATGTGCTCAGCACTGGCACGAAGGTCAGCAGCATCAACACGACAAAATTCGCCAGAAAGAACGGCGTCATCTCACGGATCAGCGCCGCCGGGCGCAGGTTCACCGCCGAAGACACCACGAAGATCAGGCTCCCCACCGGGGGCGTCGTCAGCCCCAGCGTCAGGTTCACGATCACCACTATCGCAAAATGGTCCGGCGCGATGCCGAGCGCATGGCTGATCGGCGCGAGGATCGGGACGAGGATCATCACGCCCGGCAGCGGATCCATGAACAGGCCAAAGAGCAGCAGCAACACGTTGACCGCCAAGAGGAACAGGATCGGCGACAGATCCCATGCGATAATCGTCTCGGCCAGAAATTGCGGCACGCCTTCGATCACCAGAACCCATGCGAAAGCCCGCGCAGCGCCAAGGATTAAAAGCACCGCCGAAGAGATCAGCGCGGCGCGGAGGATCAGCCCCGGCAGGTCACGCAAGCGCAGCGCGCGGTAGACGAAAAAACCGCAGAAGAGGGCATAGAACACCGCGATGACCGACGCTTCGGTGGGCGTGAAAATACCGCCCCGGATGCCGCCGACAATCAGTACGATCAGCCCAAGTGCTGGCAGCGCCATAAAGGTATTGCGCCACATCTGCGCCCGCTCGGGGCGTGCATCCGCGCTGCGATAGTCGCGTTTCCAACTGACCCACCCGTTGGCGGCAAGACTGCCACAGGCCAGCAAAAGCCCCGGAATGACACCGGCCATAAACAGCGACCCGACCGAGACTTCCTGATCCTGCAGCGCATAGATGATCATCACGATCGACGGTGGAATGATCGGCCCTACCACCGCCGAGGAAATTGTCAGCGCCCCGGCGTAGGAGCGGTCATAGCCGCCTTTTTCCATCATGCGGATCATCATCGCCCCCGGTCCCGCCGCATCGGCCAACGCCGAGCCGGAAATGCCTGCGAACATGGTGGAGGAGATCACATTGGCATAGCCCAGCCCCCCACGCAGATGCCCGACGAACTGAGCGGCAAAGCGAAGCAATGTGTGGGTGATCGCGCCGCCGGTCATGATCTCGGCGGCGAGGATGAAGAAGGGCACAGCCAAAAGCGGGAAACTGTCGAGGCCGGAAAACATCTCTTTCACCACGACGATCTGCGGATAGGAACTGCCCAAGCCAATTGCCGCAAAAACCGAAATGGCCATGGCAAAGGCAACGGGCAGCCCCAGCACCATAAGCACGAAAAGCGAGATAAAGAGGATCTCAGCCATTGGCGGCTCCCGGCATGTTTTCGGTTTGGCCATCGGGCTGGTGGTAGTGACCTGCCATGATGAAGGGCCGCGCGATCAGCAGCAGATGCACGATCAACAGCGAGAACCCAACGGGCATGGCGGCATAGACATAGCGGAACGACAGGCGCATCGCCGGGGTCATCTGGTACTGCGCGCGCTGCATATAGTCCCAGCCGACTTTGACCATGAAAGCGAAAAAGAACAACAGGATCAATACGATGACCCCACGCATGATGCGCTGCGTCCGGGTGTTCATCACGTCGTGCAGATTGGTGATGGCCACATGACCGCCTTGGCGCAGGGCCAGCCCGGCCCCGAGGAACGCCATCCAGATCATCAGATAGCGGGCGGAATCATCGGACC
>NZSX01000035.1 GCA_002703405.1 Sulfitobacter sp.
GTGGTGTAGATGATCGGGCGTTGGCCGTAGTGACCCTCGACCACCGCGAGCCAGCGGCGCATTTGATCGCGGACCTCTGATGCTGGGGGCCGGATGTGGGCGCAGGTGGGGGAAAACGGGTTCCATTCCATGTCGAGCACCGGGGGCAGCATGCCGGGGGTGCGCGGCACGTTGCGGATGAACCAGCGGGCCTGATCCTCGGGTGAGGTGCAGAAGTAGTAGAAGTGGTAGGCGCCGCGTTTGACGGCGGCTTGTCCTGCGCCTTGCCAATGCGTGTCGAAGTTGATGTCTTTAAGGTCGCCGCCTTCAGTGGCTTTGATGAAGGCGAAGTTCACACCGTTTCTGCGGGCGGTGTTCCAGTCGATGTTGTTCTGAAAACGGGCCACGTCAATCCCGTGGACGGGGAAAGATTGCGGTGTGCGGCCGTTGAAATCCACCGGGTCGCTGTCGCCGAAACGCGCCGGGAAGAGCGTGTCGGGATCGGCGGGGGGCGAGGGGCTTGGGCGGGCACAGGCGGCGAGGGCAAGGAGCGACAGGATCAGGGCGCGGCGGAGGATCATGGGCTGGGCTTTCTGGCGATGAATGCGAGGTTGTTGGCGGGCATGTCCACTTCGTCGATCGGGCTAAGGCCCGCATCGCTGAGCCAGCGGGCCATGTCGATGTTGTCTTTGTAGCCGATCGTGGGGTCGGCGGCGCGCAGTTCGGCGTCAAAGCGGGTGTCGCCGGGGGAGGTGGTTTGGCCAGCGCGTTTGAAGGGGCCGTAGAGGATCAGTGTGCCGCCGGGGGCGAGGGCTGTGGCGGCTTCGGTGATCAGGCTCTGAGTGGCGGGGGTTGGGATGAGGTGCAGCAGGTTGGCCAGCATGATCAGGTCGAAGGGGCCATGTTCGCCCGCCCAGCCGGGCTGGGTCGCGTCGAGTGGCAGGGCCGGGGCGATATTGGGCAGGGCGGCCTCGGCCGCGTGGGCGTTGATGCTGGCGCGGCGGGCGGTGTCGATGTCGCTGGGCAGCCATGTGAGGCCCGGCAGGCGTTTGGCAAAGCCGACCACATGTTGCCCGGTGCCGCTGGCGATTTCCAGCGCGCGGCCTTTTTGTGGAGCGTGGGTTGCCAGCAGATCGCAAAGCGCGTCGAGATTGCGTGCGGCGGCGGGGGCGAAAAGACGGTCGCCGCCTGCGTATTCGGTGACGCTGGCACTCGGGGGCAGTCGGCTCATGATTGCTCTTCTAGCCGGTCGGTGGCCGGGGGCGGGGTGGGCGAGAGCGCGGCGATGGCGGCGTAGGTTTGTGGCGTCATTTGGTAGTTGAGCGCGGCCAGTGACGGTTCAAGCTGTGCCAAAGAGCGGGCGGAAATGATCGGGGTTGGCCGCGTGGGGTGTGCCGCCGCCCATGCCACGGCGAGGGTCGCCGGATGGGTGCCGAGATCGCGGGCGAGGGCGGCCAGCCCGGCAGCGGCGCCGTGCATCACCTCTTGTCCGTAGCGGGCAGCATAACGGTCATCTTCGCTGAGGCGACCGGTGCCTCCGGTGGCATATTTCCCGGTGAGCAGCCCGCCGCCCAAGGGAGAGTAGGGCGCGACGAGAATGTCGAGGTCAAGGGCCATGGGGAGGATCTCGACCTCGGCTTGGCGTTTAACGAGGTTGTACATCGGTTGGATCACCGTGATCTCTAGGCCGAAGTCGGCGGCGATATGGGCCGCTTTGACGACCTGCCATGCGGCGAAGTTGGACAGGCCAACTTGGCGGATGTGGCCCAGATCTTTCAATTCGGCCAGCGCGGCGAAGCTTTCGGTCAACGGTGTGTCTGGGTCGAAACGGTGCAGGTAGAGCACGTCGAGCGTATCAAGCTGCATCCGCTGGCGTGATGTCTCGGCAGAAGCGAGAATATTGGCACGCCCTGCGCCGCCGATATAGGCGGCTTTGGTGGCCACGATCAGGCTGTCGCGGCGGTCTTGCACGAACTGGCCCAGCAGGGTCTCGGACGCCCCGTCGGTATAGACATGCGCCGTGTCGAAATGCGTGATCCCCGCCTCGATACAGGCGTCGAACATCGCGCGCGAGGCCGCCGCATCGGCACGGCCGCCAAATTGCATGGTGCCGAAGGCGAGGCGGCTGGCGGGGGTGCCGTCAAGGCTGGTAAGCATCTGGTTCATGCACGATTGGTGGCATGGGCGCTGCCCGCGCGCAATGGGCTTGGCGCGGGGCAGGCGGTGGGGCGCTAGGCGTCCTGCGGCTCGCCCTTTTCTAGCGCGCGTTGATAGGCGGGGCGGTTGTGGATCATCTCTACAAAGCCCTTGAGTGCCGGATAATCCGCGGCGCGGCCTTGGCGCATGGCAACCTCGGCGGGGAAGCTCAGCATGATGTCGGCTGCCGACAGCGTATCTTGCACGAAGTGGCCCGAGGCCCGCACGAGGCTGTTCATATAGCTGTAGTGGTTGTCCAATTCCGAACTGATGCGCGGGTGCAGAGGGGCTGCGGCATCGCCCAAGCGCGAGACATAGAGGTTGAGCAGGATCGGCGTCATGGCAGAGCCTTCGGCGAAATGCATCAGCTCCATATGGCGCAGGAAGGCGGGCGTGTTGCGTTCAGGGATCATTTCGGGGGCGAAGCGGGTGCAGAGCAGATCGACGATGGCAGCGCTTTCGACAACCAACTGGCCATCAATCTCTATCATCGGGGACTTGCCCAGAGGGTGCACCAGTTTCAACTCGGGCGGGGCGAGGTTGGTTTTGGCATCGCGCTGGTAGCGGATGACGTCATAGGGCTGATCCAACTCCTCCAGCAGCCAAAGGATGCGCTGCGAGCGGGAGCGGTTGAGGTGGTGCACGGTGATCATGGCAAGCGCCTTTCACAAAGA
This sequence comes from Sulfitobacter sp., assembly GCA_002703405.1. Classification (GTDB taxonomy): domain Bacteria; phylum Pseudomonadota; class Alphaproteobacteria; order Rhodobacterales; family Rhodobacteraceae; genus Sulfitobacter. The sequence goes on from NZSX01000035.1 coordinate 2,850, forward strand.
GGGAAGGGCGAGCCTAGCAACCCCGGCGCGGGCCGCAATGGAAAAGGGGCGCGCGGTTGCCCGCACGCCCCTGTCATCTGTGAGCCGGTTCGGCTTACTGCGGGATGGTGCCTTCGATGCCTTCGACATAGAAGTTCATGCCCGCGAGCGTGCCGTCATCGGCGGTCTCGCCTTCGGCCAGCCAAGCGGAGCCGTCCTGTTTGTTGATCGGCCCGGTGAAGGGGTGGTATTCGCCCGATGCGATCTTGTCTTTCATTTCCAGCGCTTCGGCTTTCACGTCGGCGGGAACGGCGTCAGAGATCTCGCCAATGCCGACCATGCCCGGCCCGATGCCGTCCCATGTGTCGGTGGATTCCCATGTGCCATCCATGACCGCTTTGACGCGCTCGATGTAGTAGGGCGCCCAGTCGTCGATGATGGAGGAAACGCGCGGCTTGGGACCGTATTGCGCCATGTCGGACGCCTGACCGAAGGTGATCACATTGCCCGCTTCCTGTGCCGCCGCTTGGGGGGCGGTGGAATCGGTGTGTTGCAGGACCACGTCGGCGCCCTGTTCGATCAGAACCTTGGCGGCGTCGGCTTCTTTTGCCGGGTCAAACCATGTGTAGGCCCAGACGATTTTGAACTGAACGTCGGGGTTCACTTTCTTGGCGTGGATATAGGCGGAGTTGATGCCGCGGATCACTTCGGGGATCGGGAAGGAGCCGATGTAGCCGATGATGTTGCTTTCGGTCATCGAGCCCGCGATGTGGCCCTGAATGGCGCGGCCTTCGTAGAAACGCGCGGAGTACGTCGAGACGTTGTCGGCGCGTTTGTAGCCGGTGGCGTGCTCGAACTTCACGTCGGGGAATTTCTTAGCGACGTTGATGGTGGGGTCCATGTAGCCAAAGGAGGTGGTGAAGATCAGGTCCGCGCCGTCGAGCGCCATCTGGGTCATCACACGCTCACTGTCGGGGCCTTCGGCAACGCTTTCGACGAAGACGGTTTCGACATTATCGCCGAACTCTTCTTCGACGGCCAAGCGGCCTTGGTTGTGCTCATAGGTCCAGCCGCCGTCGCCCACGGGGCCGACAAAGACAAAGCCGACCTTGGTCTTGTCTTGGGCAACAGCGCCCGAAGCAAGGCCGAGCGCAAGTGCCGCGCTGGTCATAAGGGTTGATAGTTTCATGAGGTTTCCCCTGTTTACGTGCCCCTTGCCGGGGCTTGATGTGCGGCGCAGGGCCGCGTGACGTGATGCCCCTAGTTTGAGGCGTGGAAGGTGCGGCCCAGTGAGGCCGGCGCGGCGCTTTTATCCGCCGACAGCACCACCAGAACGATGATGGTGATGATATACGGCGACATTGCCAGATACTCTACCGGTATGGCAACGCCCGCGCCTTGCAAGTTCAACTGCAACTGGGTGATGCCGCCGAAAAGATAGGCACCCAAGAGTGCGCGCCATGGTTTCCACGAGGCAAAGACGACGAGGGCAAGGGCGATCCAGCCGATCCCGGCGGTCATGCCTTCGGTCCATTGCGGCACACGGATCAGGCTGATGTAGGCGCCGCCGAGGCCCGCACAGGCGCCACCGAAGAGAATTGCCGCCGTGCGGATGCGCTTGACCTTATAGCCGAGCGCATGGGCCGCATCGTGGCTTTCGCCCACGGCGCGCAGGATCAGCCCGGCGCGGGTGAACTTCAGCACCGCCCAGACCCCGGCGACCAGCGCGATGCCGAGGTAGAGGATGATGTCATGGGTGAACAGGATCGGCCCGATTACCGGGATGTCGGCCAGCGGGCCGAAATCGATATCGCCCAGCCGGGGCGGTTTGATCCCGACGTAGCTTTGGCCGATCAACGCCGAGAGGCCGAGGCCAAAGAGGGTGAGTGATAGGCCAGAGGCGACCTGATTGGCGAGTGCCACCTGCGTTAGGAAGGCGAAGAGCAGGCTGAGCACGGCACCGCCCGCGGCGGCGGCGGCGAAACCCAAGAGCGGCGATCCAGTCTCGACCGCCGTGGCAAAGCCGCAGATCGCGCCGGTGATCATCATGCCCTCGACCCCGAGGTTCAAAACGCCGGATTTCTCGACCACCAGTTCGCCGATGGCGGCAAAGATCAGCGGCGTGGCCGCGACAAGGAAGCCTGCGACGAACAAAAGCGGGTTGATTGCGGAAAGATCCATCAGGCAGCCTCCGCCGCGCCAAGACGCAGCCGGTAATGTGTGAAAACGTCCAGCGCGAGCAGGAAGAACAGGAGCATCCCTTGGAACACTTGGATCGCGGCGGCGGGCAGGCCGAGGTTCGACTGCGCGATGTCACCGCCGATGTAGGTCAGCGCCATCAATCCGCCTGCGAGCAGGATGCCAATGGGATGCAAACGGCCAAGGAAGGCCACGATGATAGCGGTAAAGCCATAGCCCACGTTGAAGTCGATGGTGATTTGTCCCGAGGGGCCGGAGACTTCGAACATCCCCGCAAGCCCGGCGAGCAGGCCAGAGGTGCCGAGGCAAAACAGCACCAGCCGCGCCGGGTTCACACCCGAGAACCGCGCGGCGCGGGGGGCTTCGCCTGTCACGCGGATGGCAAAGCCCAACCGGTGTTTGGCGAGTAGGACGTAGGCGAATATCACCGCGATGAGAGCCGCGACCACGCCCCAATGCATGCCGGACCCCGCGAAAAGCTCGGCGTTATGCGCGGGCGCATATTGTTGCAGGTTGCGCGAGCCGGGAAAGCCATAGCCTTCGGGGTTCTTCAGCAAACCCAGTGACATAGAGGCAAGGAATTGCTCGGCCACATAGACCAGCATCAGCGAGACGAGGATTTCATTCGTGCCAAAGCGCACCTTCAAAAGGGCCGGGATCATCGCCCAAAGCCAACCGCCAAGGGCGCCCGCGAGCACCATCAGCGGGAAGATATACCATCCCTCGGCGGGGTAGAACGCCAACCCCATCGCCGCGCCAAAGATGGCGCCCATGATGTACTGCCCCTCGGCCCCGATGTTCCAGATGCCCGCTTTGAACCCAAGGCTCAGACCGATGGCGATCAGCACCAAGGGCGCGCCTTTGATCAGCAGTTGTGGGCGGTAATAAAAGGCATATTCGCCAAAGAGCGGCTGCCAAAAGATCGTTTGCAGCGCCTCGACCGGGTCTTTGCCCAGCACGGCGAACAAGAGCCCGCCGAAGATGAAAGTGGCCAGCACCGCCATGATCGGCGTCGACAGGGAAAGGGCCCGGCTGGGCTGCGGGCGCTTTTCAAGGCGGATCACAGATCACCCCCAATGGTCAGAGTGAAAGATGCGAGGTTTGGCTTAGACATGCGCCACCTCCATGCCATGCGCACCGCCCATCATCAGGCCAATCTCTTCGACAGTCAGCCCCTGCGCGGGGCGCGTCGGCGACAGGCGGCCTTCGTTTAGCGCGGCGAAATTGTCGGAAATCTCCATCAACTCATCAAGGTCTTGGCTGATGACGATGACGGCGGTGCCGCCGGAGGCGAGGTCCAAAAGCGCCTGCCGGATCGCGGCGGCGGCAGAAGCATCAACACCCCATGTCGGCTGGTTCACCACCAGCAGCTCAGGCCGTTGCAGGACCTCGCGTCCGATGACGAATTTCTGCAGGTTCCCACCCGAGAGCGAGCGCGCCGCATTGCCGGCGCCGGGGGTGCGCACGTCGAATGTCTTGATGATCTTCTCGGCAAAGGTACGCGCCTTGCCCCAGTCGAGCATGCCGCCCCGCTCCAGCCCTTCGCGGGCGGCACCGGTCAGCATGGCGTTTTCAGTTAGCGACATATCCGGCACGGCAGCATGGCCCAGCCGCTCTTCGGGCGCGGTCAACACGCCAAGCGCACGGCGGGCGGTGGGGCCCAGAAGGCCAATATCGCGCCCGTCAAAGGTGATCATGCCCGCCCCGACCAGCGTTTCACCCGAGAGCGCGTTGAGCAGTTCATCCTGCCCATTGCCCGCAACGCCGCCGATGCCCAGCACCTCACCGCGTCGCACCTCGACCGAAATCTCGCGCAGCGGCATGCCGAAAGCATGGGCCGACCGCGCCGAGAGTTTGTTGAGCGTCAGCGTCACTTCGCCCGGCGCCTTGCTGTCGCGCGTGGGTGTTTTCAGCGCGCTGCCGACCATCATCTCTGCCATGTCGCGCGCCGAGGTCTCGCGCGGGGTGCAATGGCCGACGACCTTGCCCAACCGCAGGATCGTGGCGCTGTCGCACAGGCTGCGGATTTCTTCGAGCTTGTGCGAGATATAAAGGATCGCGGTGCCCTCTGCGCTGAGCTTGCGCAGGGTTTTGAACAGAATTTCAACCTCTTGCGGGGTCAGAACCGATGTCGGCTCGTCCATGATCAGCAGTTTGGGCTCTTGCAGCAGGCAGCGGATGATCTCCACCCGCTGACGTTCCCCCGCCGATAGATCGCCGACGATGCGGTCCGGCGCAAGCGGCAGGCCGTAGGTGTCCGACACGTCGCGGATTTGCTGGCTGAGTTCACGCATGCGCGGCGGGTTTTCCATGCCGAGGGCGATGTTCTCCGCCACGCTGAGCGCGTCGAAAAGCGAGAAGTGTTGAAAGACCATGCCGACGCCCGCCTGCCGTGCCGCATGGGGATCGGTGGGGGCAAAGTTCTCGCCCCGCATCTGCATCTGGCCCGCGTCCGGTTTGACCAGACCGTAGATCATTTTGACCAGCGTAGACTTGCCCGCACCATTCTCGCCCAGCAGGGCGTGAACCTCACCCGGGGCGATCCGCAGGGACACGTCATCGTTCGCGACGACGCCGGGGTAGGCCTTGGTCAACCCAGAGAGGTCGAGAAGTTTGTCTGTCATGCGGAAACCTTTGTCTGGGTCCGGGCGATGAGAGAGATCAACGCACCATGTGCAATCTGGGCGGGCAGCTTGCCCAGCGACTTATCGCCAATAGGGCAGATGATGCCAGAGGGATCCAGCCCCATGTCGCGCAAGCGGCGGGAAAACCGTGACTTTTTTGTGTCAGAGCCGATCAAGCCGACACTCTCTGCCCCGCGTTTAAGCAGGGCAGCGCAGAGGGCGAGATCGATGTCATGGGAATAGGTAAAGATCAGGTGGTGCGCGTTTTGCGGCGCGTGGGCGGCAAGGCGCGGCATGTCGGCGGTGGGGGTGGCGGTGACATGGGGCAGCACGTCTTTGGGGAAACGGTCCGCCGCGCTGTCGATCCATGTGATGGCAAAAGCGTTGGCTGGGCAGGCGGCCACCACCGCGCGGCCCACGTGCCCNGCCCCCCAAAGCCAGAGGGGCGTGTCGCTCNCGAATGTGGCGTCCAGCGGCAGCGGCGTGGGNTTGTCGAGCGGNCGNGGCGCGGCNGTGTAGCGCAGGCTNACCGCGCCNCCGCAGCANTGNCCAAGGCCGGGGCCGAGGGGCAGGGTTTGGCTGTCCTCNAAACGCCCTTCGGCCAGCAGGCGNNGGGCATGGGCAATCGCCTGATGCTCCAACGCGCCGCCGCCGATGGTGCCGTCGATGCTGTCCGGCGTGATCTTCATCGCCGTGCCCGCATCACGCGGGGCCGATCCGCGCGTGGCGGTGACCTCGACGAAAATCGCGCTCATTCCCGCGCCCGTCCGACGGCGGCAAGGACGGCCTCGGCGGTGGCGGGCGCTTGCAGATCGGCGTAGCTGTCGCCGCAGGCCGATACCGCATCCGACAGCGCCATGAAGGCCGAGATGCCCAGCATGAANGGCGGCTCGCCCACGGCTTTGGAGCGGTAGACCGTCTGCGCCGNGTTTGGCTGGTCCCAGAGTTTCACGTTGAACACNGGCGGCCGGTCGGAGCAGGCGGGGATNTTNTAGGTCGATGGCGCGTGGGTGCGCAGGGTGCCGGTTTNGTCCCAGACCAGTTCCTCGGTCGTGAGCCAGCCCGCGCCTTGCACGTATCCGCCCTCAATCTGGCCGATGTCCAGCGCCGGGTTCAGCGAGGCGCCCGCGTCATGCAGGATGTCAGTGCGCAGAATGCGGTTTTCGCCGGTCAGCGTGTCGATCACCACTTCGGTGCAGGCGGCACCATAGGCGAAGTAGTAGAANGGCCGCCCGCGTCCGGCGATGCGGTCCCATTCGATGTCGGGCGTTTTGTAAAATCCCGTGGCCGAAAGGCTGACGCGGTTTTCATAGGCCGAAGCGGCGGCAGCGGCAAAGGTGATCTCTTCGCCCCCGATCTGCACCATGCCGTCGGTGAANCGNACCTGATCCGGCGTGGTCTGGTNGCGTTCNGCCAGATGCGCCGCCATGCGNTCGCGGATCGTGTCACAGGCGTTNTGCGCGGCCATCCCGTTGAGGTCTGACCCGGAAGANGCCGCCGTGGCCGAGGTGTTGGGCACTTTGGCGGTATCGGTGGCTGTAATCTTGACCGCCTCGGGCGAGACGCCAAAGCGCGANGCGGCGACTTGNGCNACCTTCTGGAANAGCCCTTGCCCCATCTCGGTCCCGCCATGGTTCAGGTGGATCGAGCCATCCTGATAGACATGCACNAGCGCGCCCGCCTGATTGAGGTGGGTGAGCGTGAAGGAGATGCCGAATTTNACCGGGGTGATGGCGATGCCGCGTTTCAGTAGCGGGTTTGCGGCGTTCCANTCGGCGATGGCGGCGCGGCGGGCGTTGTAGTCGGCACTCTCAACCAGTCGGTCGGTCAGTGCNTTGATGATACAGTCGGTGACCGGCTGCTGATAGGGCGTGGTCTGCACGTCCGACGGGGTTTCAGGGATCGCAGCCTTGNCNGTCGGCGCAGGGGGCGCGCCGCGAGAGGATAGATCGGCCTCTGCATCCGGTGGGGTGCGGTTGTCGATNGCGGTGCCGGTGGCCTCCACCTCGGTCGGGCGGTGGGCGTTGTCGGTGTAGTAATTCGCCCGGCGCACGGCGAGCGGGTCGAGGCCCAGTTCATGAGCGATATGGTCCATGACCCGCTCAATTCCGACNACCCCTTGCGGCCCGCCAAAACCGCGAAACGCCGTGGCGCTGGCGGTATTGGTGCGCANNCGGTGCGAGGTGATGCGGATGTCGTGCAGATGGTAAGCGTTGTCGGCGTGCAGCATGGCGCGGTCGGCCACGGGCAGGCTGAGGTCCATCGACCAGCCGCAGCGGGTGTAATGGGTCACGTCCAGCGCGGTGATGCGCCCCGTCTCGTCAAAGCCTGCGTCGTAAGCGATGCGGAAATCATGCCGCTTGCCGGTGATGATCATATCGTCATCGCGGTCATAGCGCATTTTGCAGGGTTTGCCGGTCAGCGATGCGGCGACAGAACAGGCAATCGCCAGCGCGTTGCCTTGGCTTTCCTTGCCACCGAAACCGCCGCCCATGCGCCGCGTCTCAACCCGCACGGCATGCATCGGGCGNCCAATGGCATGGGCCACTTTGTGCTGAATTTCGGTCGGGTGCTGGGTCGAGGAATGCACCAGCATGTCGCCATTGTCCTGCGGCAGGGCCATGGCGGCCTGACCTTCGAGATAGAAATGCTCCTGCCCGCCCATCTCAATCTGGCCCGAGAGGCGGCGGCTGGCCTTGGAGAGCGCGGCCTCGGCATCGCCNTTCTGGTAGATGCGGGGGCCGTCTTCGAACCGGCTGTCGGCGGCGAGCGCCTGCTCGACGGTCAGGATCGGGTCGCGCGGGGTGATCTGTGGTTTGCCCAGTTGCGCGGCGCGACGGGCAGCGAGGTGGCTGGTGGCCACGACCAGATAGAGCGGTTGGCCCGCGAAATGGATTTCGCCCGTCGCCAAAAGCGGCTCGTCATGGTTCGAGGGTGAGGTGTCGCAGTCATGGACGAGATCATCGGCAGTCAGCACTTTGACCACGCCGGGCGCAGACCGCACGGCGTCGAGGTCAAGCGCCGTCAATTCGCCCGCCGCGACGGGGCTGAGGCCAAAGGCCAGATGCAGCGTGCCGCGCGGGGTGGGGATGTCGTCGACATAGCGCGCGGCACCGGTGACATGGAGCATCGCGGCGTCATGGGGAAGGGGCTTTGCAACGCTCATGCCGAGACCTCCTGCAGGTTGGTGGCTTGACCGTTGGCGTCATGGAAATAGCGCAGCAGCAAGTTTTGCGCCGCCTCCATCCGGTAGCTGGCAGAGGCGCGCATGTCCGAGAGGGGGGTGAAATCGTCGGTCATCGCTGCCATCGCCTTGCGGATGGTGTCTTCGCTCCACGGTTGGCCGACCAGCGCTGCCTCAGCCGCAGCAGCGCGTTTCGGGGTTGCCGCCATGCCGCCAAAGGCGATGCGCGCGGTGAGGATTTCGGTGCCATTGCCGGTGATCGAAATACAGCCGCAGACCGCCGAAATATCTTGATCGAAGCGTTTCGACAGTTTGTAGCAGCGCAGGGTGTCATGTTGGCGGGGGATGAGGATGGCTTCGACAAATTCTCCCGCCGCGCGGTCTTGTTTGCCGTAGTCGAGAAAGAAATCCTCAAGCGCTATTTCGCGTCGCGCATCACCGCGCCGCAACTGCAGGGTCGCCCCAAGCGCAATCAGCGCGGGCGGGCCATCCCCGATGGGCGAGCCATTGGCGATATTGCCGCCCAAGGTCGCCGCGTTGCGCACCTGCGTCGAGCCATAGCGGCGCAGCATGGTGCCCAAGCTGGGGTGCAGGGGGCTGAGTTTTGCCTCCACCTCGGTCAGCGTGGTCATCGCACCGATCCGCAGGCCGGTTTCATCCTCGGTAATCCCGCGCAGATCGGCGCAGCGGTTGAGGAAGGCCACGGCGCCCAGTTCGCGGAAGCCTTTGGTGACCCAAAGACCCACGTCCGTTGCTCCGGCGATCAGNGTGGCGTCCGGATTGTCGAGATACCAAGCGGCNAGNTCATCNCTGCTTTCGGGCTGCACATGCGGCGCGCCTTNGGCTTTGGCGGGGGCTGGGATGTCCTGCGCCAACTTTGACTTGAGGGTGCGCAGATGTTCTGGCACCGGCGCGCCNTCGGCGGCTTTGGCCGCGCGGATGATCGGCGCGTAGCCGGTGCAGCGGCAGAGGTTGCCTGCCAGTTGCACGTCATGATCCGTCGCACCATTGAGATGCGCCGTGGCCATCGAGACGACGAAGCCCGGCGTGCAGAAACCGCACTGGCTGCCGTGGTGTTCGACCATGGTCTCCTGCACCGGATGCAGCGTGCCATCGGCGCTCGCCATGCCCTCGACCGTGGTGACGGCTTTGCCGTTCACCTGCGGCAGAAACAGGATACAGCCATTGAGCGCGCGGCTGCCGTTTTCATCGGTGATCATCACCGAACAGGCTCCGCAGTCGCCCTCGTTACAGCCCTCTTTTGTCCCGGTCAGCCCGCGTTCTTCGCGCAGCCAGTCAAGCAGGGTGGTAGTCGGGGACACGTTGGAGAGTGACACGACTTCTCCGTTGAGAAGAAAAGTGATGTCCATTGGTTCTCATCCGCCGCGGTACAAAGTGGCCCATATCATTGCGCGGGGTTCGATGCGGCGTAGAACCGGGCGCGGGCGAGGTAGAGGTCAGGCTAGCGGGGTGGGGGGCGTTTTGGCAAGAAAAAACACCTTGGGCGAAAAATGCGCTGGGTGCGATCCGGTGCTGGTGCCTTTGGGGTGGGTGGCGTAAAAATGCGCCATGTCCAATGATCCCCGATTCATTCACCTGCGTAGCCATTCCGAGTATTCCTTGCTGGAGGGCGCGCTGCGGTTGAAAAAACTGCCCGGCATGTGCCGCGATGCGGGCATGCCCGCGCTGGCGCTGACCGACACCAACAACATGTTCGCCGCCCTCGAATTCTCTGTCGCCATGGCGGGCGCGGGTGTGCAGCCGATCATCGGCTGTCAGGTCGATGTGGCCTATGTCGAGGTGCAGCCCGGTGAGAAACCGCGCCCGCCCGCACCGGTGGTCCTGCTGGCGCAGAGCGAATTGGGCTATGAAAACCTGATGAAGCTGAACTCTTGCCTCTACCTCGACAAGGGCGGGGCGGTGGCCGAGGTGACGCTGGCGGAGCTTGAGGCGCTGAGCGCCGATCTCATCTGCCTGACGGGTGGCGCGTTGGGGCCGGTGGGGATGCTTTTGCAAGGCGGCCAGCGCCCGGCGGCGGAGGCGTTGATGGCGCGGCTGCAGGGTGCCTTTGGCGACCGGCTTTATGTTGAGTTGCAGCGCCACCCCGAAGACGGCGGCCAGCCTGAGCCCGAGCGTCTGACCGAGCGCGGCTTTATCGAAATGGCCTATGCGATGGATATCCCGCTGGTCGCGACCAACGATGTCTATTTCCCGAAACCGGATATGTACGAGGCCCATGACGCGCTGATCTGCATCGCCGAGGGTGCTTATGTTGACCAAAGCCAGCCCCGCCGCCGCCTGACCGCGCAGCATTACTTCAAGTCGCAAGCCGAGATGGCGACGCTTTTCGCCGATCTACCCGAAGCGCTGAGCAACACTGTCGAGATCGCCAAACGCTGCGCCTTCATGGCCTACCGACGCGACCCGATCTTGCCGAAGTTCGCCGACGACGAGGTGGCCGAACTGCGCCGCATGGCCAACGAGGGGCTACAGGCGCGTCTGGCGGTGATCCCCCATGCGGTCAGCGTGGAGGACTACCAAAAGCGCCTCGATTTCGAGCTGGGCATCATCGAAGGCATGGGGTTCCCCGGCTACTTCCTGATCGTTGCCGACTTCATCCAATGGGCCAAAGACAATGACATTCCGGTGGGGCCGGGGCGGGGCTCGGGTGCGGGGTCACTCGTGGCCTATGCGCTGACCATCACCGACCTTGACCCGCTGCGCTATTCGCTGCTGTTCGAGCGTTTCCTCAACCCCGAGCGGGTCTCGATGCCCGACTTCGACATCGACTTTTGCATGGACCGCCGCGAAGAGGTGATCCGCTACGTGCAGGAGAAATACGGTCGCGACAAGGTGGGGCAGATCATCACCTTCGGTGCGCTTTTGTCCAAGGCGGCGGTGCGCGACATCGGGCGCGTCTTGCAGATGCCCTACGGGCAGGTCGACCGNCTGTCGAAGATGATCCCGGTGGAGGGGGTGAAACCCGTCTCCATCGAAAAGGCGCTGGCAGATGAGCCGCGCCTGCGCGAGGAGGCTAAGAACGAGGAGGTCGTGGACCGCTTGCTGACCTATGGCCAGCAGGTCGAGGGGCTGCTCAGGAACGCCTCGACCCACGCGGCGGGTGTGGTCATCGGCGACCGGCCGCTGGACCATCTGGTGCCGCTCTATCAAGACCCGCGCTCGGACATGCCAGCGACGCAGTTCAACATGAAATGGGTCGAACAGGCCGGGCTGGTGAAATTCGACTTTCTGGGTCTGAAGACTCTCACCGTCATCCAAAACGCGCTTGATCAGATCAAAGCGGGCGGGCGGCATCTGCACCTCGCCGCGGATGGTCGCCAAATTTATGAGCCGCCAGAGGGGCACGTGGATGACGTGGCCACGATCCCGCTCGATGATAAGGCGACCTACAAGCTTTACTCCAGCGCCAAGACGGTCGCGGTCTTTCAGGTGGAATCCAGCGGNATGATGGATGCGCTCAAGCGCATGAAGCCGACCTGTATCGANGACATCGTGGCCCTCGTNGCGCTNTACCGTCCCGGCCCNATGGAGAACATTCCGGTCTATTGCGAGGTCAAGAATGGCCAGCGCGAGCTGGAATCCGTGCACCCGTCGATCGACTACATCCTTGAAGAGACCCAAGGCATTATCGTTTACNAAGAACAGGTGATGCAGATCGCGCAGGTCATGGCGGGCTACTCGCTTGGCGGCGCNGACCTGTTGCGCCGNGCNATGGGTAAGAAGATNGCCGAGGAAATGGCCAAGGANCGCCCCAAGTTCGAAAAGGGCGCGATGGCCAATGGNGTCGANAANAANAAGGCGGCNGAGGTCTTCGACCTTCTGGANAAATTCGCCAACTACGGTTTCAACAANTCCCACGCNGCGGCCTATGCGGTGGTCNNCTACCAGACGGCTTGGCTGAAAGCGAACCACCCGGTCGAGTTCATGGCCGGGGTGATGAANTGCGANATCCACCTGACTGACAAGCTGGCGGTTTACTTCGAGGAAGTGCGCAANCGGCTGGAACTGCCTTGGGTGCCGCCNTGCGTGAACCGCTCGGATGCGACCTTCAAAGTGGTCGATGGCGCGCTGGTCTATGCGCTCGGTGCGNTNAANAANGTCGGGCTNGAGGCGATGCGGCTGGTGACCGAGGGGCGCAAGGTCGACGGTGTCGACAAGCCCTTTGCCACGCTCTTTGACCTCGCCCGCCGGGTGGACCTCAAGCGCGTNGGCAAGCGACCGCTGGANATGCTGGTGCGCTCGGGCGCNTTCGATCAGCTCGACAGCAACCGGCGGCGGGTGTTCCAATCGCTCGACGGGCTGGTNAGCTACTCCGCGGCGATCCATGAGCAGAAAGCCAGCAGTCAGGTGTCGCTCTTTGGTGAGGCGGGCGATGATCTGCCCGAACCGCGGATGCTGCCNTGCGANGACTGGCAATCGGCNGANCGGCTNGCCGAGGANTTCAAGGCNGTNGGCTTNTANCTNTCGGGCCATCCGCTNGACGACTACATGCCGCCNNTGAAACGNAAATGGGCGCGNGAGNCNGGNTTGCCNTTCCTNACGCTNGACGANNTNAACGAAAAGGTCNNNACCCGNGGCGCGATGAACGCGCGGCTNGCGGGCGTNGTNGCNGGNCGNCANGAGCGCAAGTCGGCGCGNGGCAACCGCTTTGCCTTTGCNCAGCTGTCGGACNCCACNGGNGGCTACGAGGTGACGATCTTCTCCGANGTGCTGGAGGCGTCGCGCGATCATCTGGAGGTCGGGTCTAAGGTCGTCGTTACCGTCGAGGCGACGATGGAAAGCGACCAGTTGAAGCTTTTGGCACGCGGCATCGGCCCTATCGACGCGGCGGTGGCGGATGCGGGCAGCATGGGGCTGCGCGTTTTCATCGACGGGCCGGGGGCCATTCAATCGGTGGCCGATGTGCTCGACGGGGCGCGCCAAGCGGTCAAGGCGGCGGGGAAGGGGCCGGTGCAGTTCTGCCTGATGGACCCTAGCCTGCCCGGCGAGGTCGAGGTTGATCTGGGCCGCGAGTTCCCGGTGACACCGCAGATCAAGGGCGCGATCCGNTCGCTNGACGGGGTGATGGAGGTCGAGGAAATCTGACCTCCGCCGCCTCGCGCAGANCCNCCCGNNTTNCCGCCNNNCAGTGGACGGCANGCGGGTGGCTGCGCTANCTGCCTGNCAAGCNANGGGGAGCAGAGCATGAAACGACGCATCGGCCTTTTGATNATGGNNNCGNTNCNCTCNGCCTGCGNCATGGCNCCCTCNGCGCCGNNNCCNCAGGTNNCCGAGNTNNNNTTNGGCACCGNCCTGCCGTTTGGNGAGGTNGCCCGNGTCTGNGATNTGGNGTNGAGCNAGATNNGGGCAAGNTGGTCGANGAACCTNCGGCGCGGGGCTANCGGNTGTTCGATTCGCANCCCGGCAGNGCNGGNNCGCGCAGNTTCTANATCACCGGNTTTGCGGANGATTGCGCGCGNCAGTTGACGGCGGCCAATGTNNTNTTCGGCACGCCCNCGGTCTACGANCANNTGCACTATGGCCCGGGNGGNGANAACCTGCCCANCGCCGAGACCGACGCGGCCTATGAGGCGATCAAGGCCNGNGTCTGNGGNGCNGGGCNNGGGCAAACCCTGCGGNNNGCNGATNGGCANGCTCGANAANACNNCNTTTTTCGTCANCGCCTATGAGCGTTTGGGCCAGACCGCGCGNTGGTCNGANGTGCTGGTGCATGACGGGGCCGTNGCCGCCGTGGCAATGAAATCAGCNAATTGACGGGTGCGCGGCNCNGNCGCTNAGTAATGCGGGGGNCGNTCATCGCCCANNANNACCGCGCCNCCGCCCGAAGCNTCCCGNTCNCCNTCGCGCTGCATCANCATATGNACGCGGCGGTTNAGNGTGACGATNTCNNCCTCCTGACGGGTGACNATCTCTGACATNTCNTCGACCGCGCGGGTCAGNTGGGCGATCTGCTCTTCNAGNNGGNTNATNNGNTCNGCGGTTTGNTCTGGGGTNTGNTCANGGCTNTGGTCAGTCATGGCGCGCATCCTTTTTGCGCGATNTAGCANGGNCNGGCGGCNCNNGACAGGGGCNNNANGCNGCGTTGCTTGCTCTTGCGGGGGGCTTGGGCTAGACGCGAGGCCAATTGATGCACCGAGGATCCTTGCCATGGCAAAGCCCAAGAAAACCCCCCGTCCCAAGGCGCAGACCCCNAAGGGGTTCCGCGATTATTTCGGGACNGAGGTGACCCATCGGGCCGAGATGCTCAGCAAGATCGCCGCNGTNTATCACCGCTATGGGTTCGACGCNCTGGAAAGCTCGGGCGTNGAGACGGTNGAGGCGCTTGGCAANTTNCTCCCCGATGTGGACCGCCCGAACGAGGGCGTNTTTGCGTGGCAGGAAGATTCNGAAGGCGACAANCCCGGNGATTGGCTNGCGCTGCGCTATGATCTGACNGCNCCCTTGGCGCGGGTCTATGCNCAGCACCGCAACGATCTGCCGNTGCCCTACCGCCGNTATGCGATGGGGCCGGTNTGGCGCAANGAAAAGCCGGGGCCGGGGCGGTTTCGNCANTTTTATCAGTGNGATGCGGATACCGTNGGCGCGCCATCNGTNGCGGCNGATGCCGAGATTTGCGCTATGCTGGCCGATTGTCTGGAAGAGGTCGGNATCGCGCGCGGCGACTATGTGGTGCGNGTNAACAACCGCAAGGTGCTGAACGGCGTGCTNGANGTNGCGGGCCTTGCCGGAGACGACAAGGANNCNGANCGNGGCATCGTGCTGCGNGCCATCGACAAGTTGGACCGGCTGGGGCCNGAGGGCGTGCGCGCCNTGCTGGGNGAGGGCCGCAAGGACGACAGCGGCGATTTNACCAAGGGNGCNGGGNTGGAAGACGCGCAGGCCGATGTGGTCATGGGCTTCATGCAGGCCAANCGNGACAGCGGNGCCGAGACNGTGGCGCGGNTGCGNGAGTTGGTCGCGGGCTCCGATGTCGGTGTGCANGGTGTGGATGAGCTTGAGNTGATCTCTGACCTNCTGGCCGCGGGTGGCTATGGNCCTGACCGGGTTGAGATTGATCCGTCGGTNGTGCGCGGCCTTGGCTANTACACAGGGCCGGTGTTCGAGGCCGAGCTTACCTTTGAGATCANAGANGAAAAGGGCCGCGCGCGGAACTTCGGCTCGGTCGCGGGCGGNGGGCGCTATGACGATCTGGTCAAGCGGTTTACCGGGCAGGAAGTGCCCGCGACGGGTGTCTCCATCGGCGTTGACCGGCTGCTGGCCGCGCTGGCCGCGAAGGGGCGGCTTGAGGGCGAGGCGACNGGCCCCGTCGTCGTCACCGTGATGGACCGCGACCGCATGGCCGATTATCAGGCGATNGTCGCGGAACTGCGGCAGGCAGGCATCCGGGCNGAGGTNTATNTGGGCAACCCNAAGAACTTCGGCAATCAGATGAAATACGCCGACAAGCGGCANAGCCCGGTCGTCGTCATCGAAGGCGGNGACGAGAAAGACCGCGGCGTGGTGCAGATCAANGACATGGTGCTGGGCGCGCANCTNGCGCANGAGGCCAGCCANGATGAGTGGAAAGAGCGCCCCAACCAATATGANGTGCCNCGCGNCGATCTGATCAAAGCGGTCCGCGATATTCTGGATCGGNCAAGCTGATGCCNACACGTTCCGAAACGCTGGCGCGGGCCGCGTCGCTACGCGCGATNTTCGACGCGCAGGGCGCTGTGCTCGTCGANCCGCCGATCCTGCAACCGGCCGACACGCTGCTGGACCTNTACGGCGAGGACATCCGCGCGCGCGCCTATGTGACTTCGGACGCGCTGCGCGGAGAACAGATGCTNCGCCCCGATTTTACNGTGCCCGTGGTGCAGATGCATATGGCCCATGGGGCNGAGCCNGCGCGCTANACCTATTCNGGCGAGGTCTTCCGNCGTCAGGAACACGACCCGAACCGCGCCAATGAGTACATTCANGTGGGNTTCGAGGTTTTCGACCGCGCCGACCCGGCGGCNGCAGATGCCGAGGTTTTCGCCCTGATCGCCGAGGCNATGCAGGGGNTGCCNGTGCGCCCGGTGACGGGGGATATCGGTGTGCTGATGGCGGCGGTGCAGGGGCTNGATACCTCGCCCGCGCGNAAACAGGCATTGATGCGTCACATCTGGCGCCCGCGCCGCTTTCGCGCGCTGCTGGACCGCTANGCGGGGCGNANCCCTGTGCCTGCNGGNCGCAAAGCGTTGTTGGCCAAGGCAGAGNCCGAGATTTCGGCACCCATGGTCGGACTGCGCTCACAGGCAGAGATCGAAGCCCGCGTGGCAGCGCTGCGCGAGGACGCCAAGACCGCGCCGATTTCCGCGCAGCAAGTCGATCTTTTTGAGGCGCTGTTGGAGGTCAAAGAAACCCTGCCGAACGCGCTGAGCCGTCTGCGCGATCTGGCCGTCGACATGCCCGCCATCGGCGATGCCGTGGCCCGCGTTGCGGCCCGTGCCGATGCGATGCGCGCCCGTGGGATCGATACCGATGCGCTGCTCTTCGAGGCCAGCCATGGGCGGTCTTCGATGGAATATTACGACGGTTTCGTTTTTGCCTTCCGCGCGGCCTCGCGGCCCGATCTGCCCAGCATCGCCAGCGGCGGGCGCTATGACGCGCTGACCCGGCGGTTGGGGCAGGGCGATGAAATCCCGGCGGTGGGCGGCGTGATGCGCCCCGGCCTGATGCTGGAACTGGAGGCCGGGCAATGACGCTGAAACTTGGCGTGCCGTCCAAAGGGCGGCTGATGGAAAAGACCTTTGAATGGTTCGGCGCGCGCGGCGTGAGCTTGCAGCGCACCGGGTCCGACCGCGAATATGCGGGCAAGGTCGAGGGCATCGAAGATGTCTCTCTGGTGCTGCTCTCAGCCGGAGAAATCCCGCGCGAACTGTCGGCGGGGCGGATCCACCTTGGCGTGACCGGCACCGATCTGGTGCAAGAGAAGCTGGCGCTTTGGGATCAACTGGTCGAGCCGCTGGAGGAACTGAACTTTGGCCATGCCGACCTGATCATCGCGGTGCCGCAGGCTTGGGTCGATGTCGATACGCTGGATGATCTGGATGCCGCCGCGGCGGCCTTCCGTGCTGAACATGGCTTCCGCCTGCGCATCGCCACGAAATACCACCGGTTGGTGCGGGAATTCCTGCGCACCCACGGTGTGGCCGATTACGCGCTGGTCGACAGCCAAGGCGCGACCGAGGGCACGGTGCTGAATGAAACCGCCGAGGCGATTGCCGATATCACCTCCAGCGGAGAGACGCTGCGCGCCAATCACCTCAAGATCCTCAGCGACGGTTTGATCCTGCAATCGCAGGCCACACTCTGGCGGTCGCGCATGGCACCCCTAGAGGATCACAGCCGCAAAGCGCTGAAAACCCTCATCGCGCAACTGACCTGACGTAGCGTCATAGCCAGGGGTTTTTCCCTTCCCTTCCATATGATTGCACCTCCCGAGCCTCTCTGGCTCGGGCGCCTGTCGCCCTGCGACCTATCAAGAGACTTGCGGGATAGCGCGCTTCGGATAGGGTGAAAGGGTCAACAGGCCGATACCACAAGCTCCGCCAAAAGGGGCAGGGATCGGGACATAGGGAGGATCCGTCGATGATCGGATGTCACGCGCCCCTCGCGAGGGGCCGCAGCCGTCGCCGCATGGGAGTGGGCGATTGCTGAAGATTGAGGATTTGCATCTGTCCTTTGGCGGCATCAAGGCGCTGCAGGGGGTGAATTTCGAAGCCGGGGCCGGAGAGATCACCGGTGTCATTGGCCCCAACGGCGCGGGCAAGACCTCGCTTTTCAATGCGATATCAGGGTTTTACAAGCCCGACCGGGGGCGTGTGTCCTTTGACGGGCAGGATATCACGACGCTCAGCCCCGACAGGCGCGCAGGGCTGGGGCTGGCGCGGACCTTCCAGAACATCGCGCTGTTTCGCGGCATGACCGTGCTCGACAACATCAAGCTCGGCGGTCACACGCGGCTCAATACCAACGTCTGGCAAGCGCTGCGCTATTTCGGCGCGGCGCAGAAGGCCGAGTTGGAGCTGCGCCGCGAGATCGAAGAGCAGGTCATCGATTTCCTTGAGATCGACCACATCCGCAAATACCCGATTACCATGCTGCCTTATGGTCTGCAAAAGCGGGTCGAACTGGGCCGCGCGCTGGCGATGCGCCCGCGCGTGCTGCTGCTGGATGAGCCGGTGGCGGGCATGAACCGGGAAGAGACCGCCGACATGGCGCGGTTCATCCTCGACGTGCAGGAGCAGTTCGGCACCACGATCCTGCTGGTGGAACATGACATGCACATGGTGATGGACATCTGCAGCCGCATCGTCGTGCTGAACTTCGGCCAGCAGATCGCCAGCGGCACGCCCGAGGAGGTCTCGAACAACCCGGCGGTGATCGAAGCCTATCTGGGGGCCGCGGCATGACGATTTCTTTAAAAGAAATCGGTCCGGAATCTTTCAAAGATTCCGGGTTTCAGGACAGGGGGGCGCTTTGATGGGGCAGTTCGTGCAATTCGCGATCAACGGGCTGATGGCCGGAGCGATCTACGCGCTGATCGCCGTGGGGATCGTCAGCGTTTACAAGGCGACCAAGGTGGTGAACTTCGCCCATGGTTATCTGATCATGTTCGGGGCCTATTTCTACTTCACCTTCGCCGTGATCGTCCCGGGCCAGCCTTGGGCGCCTGCTTGGCTCGCCTCTTGGCAGCCGGGCTGGATGGTCGAGATGCGGGGCGAACTGCCGATGTTTTCGCCCGTGGCGGCGGTGCTTGATTGGGTGGCGAACCTGCCGCGCATCCTGTTGGGGCTGGCGGGGGCGCTGGTCTGCAACGCCATTCTGGGCCGGATCATCGAGCGGGTATTGATGCGCCCGCTGATGGGGCAATCTATTTTTGCGATGATCATGGTCACGGTTGGCCTGATCTCGATCCTGTCGGGCGCGGCGCAGTTGATCTGGACGGCGGATGCGGCAAGCGTGCCCTATATCGCGCCCAACATGCCGATCCGGTTCGAGTTGTTCGGCACGATGATCTTCCTCTTTGGCACTGATCTGGTGAACATGGTCGTGGCCCTGCTGCTTTTCGGTGGCATCGTCGCCTTCGTGAAGTTCACCAAGGGCGGCATTGCCATCCGCGCCACCGCCGAGGACCAGTCGACCGCCTATTCGATGGGTATTTCAGTGCCCAAGGTCTTCTCCCGCGCTTGGGTGCTGGCCAGCACCACAGGGGCCATCGCGGGGGCAATCCTCGCCACCCGCAACGGCATTTCACCGAGCCTTGGTCTCTTTGGTTTTTCGGTGCTGGCGATCGTGCTGATGGGCGGGCTCGACAGCTATATCGGCGTGCTGATCGCGGCGATGGTCGTCGGCGTGCTTGAGGCGATGACACAGTGGCAGATGGGCGGCGGCTGGGCCGAGATCGTGCCTTACGTCACCGTGCTGGTGGTGCTGATCTGGCGCCCGCACGGGCTGATGGGCCAGAAAGAGGTCGAGCGGATATGATCAACGCAAATCTCAAATCCAGCTATGCCGCCGATGAGCGGGTGCTGAACAACCGCTACAAACAGGCCTTCGTTTACGGGTCGATCCTTGCGCTGGCGCTTTTCACCCTCTTCGGCAACGACTACCTGATCCTGATCGCCAGCCAGATGGGCATCCTGCTGATCGCCGTGGTGGGGATCAACATCCTGACGGGCTATACCGGGCTGGTGTCGCTGGGCCATGGCGCCTTCGTCGCCATCGGTGCCTATGCGGTGACCATCTTCGGCAACCTCGGCGCCGGGGTGATCCCGGCAGGGTTGATGCCCTTCGTCTCGGTGCCTTTGGCGGTGGCGCTGGCGGCGGCGGTCGGCGTGTTGGTCGGCCTGCCGAGCCTGCGGGTCAAGGGGCTCTACCTTGCCGTGGCGACGCTGGCGGCGAATTTCATCGTGATCTTTTTGATCGAAGAAGACCTCTTTGCCCCTTGGACCGGTGGCATGGTGGGGATCAATACCAATGTGCCTAATCTGCTGGGCTGGGAGTTGGATACCAAACGTGAGATGTTCGGTCTGATTGCGGCGGTGGGCTTGGTGTCGCTGCTGGCGGCGCAGAACTTGATCCGCACCCGCGTGGGTCGTGCCTTCATCGCCATTCGCGACCGCGACTATTCTGCCGAGATCCTCGGCATCTCGCTCTTGCGCTACAAGTTGATGAGCTTTGCCCTCTCGGCCGCGTACTGTGGTCTGGCGGGGGCGCTTTTCGCCTATTTCTACGCCCGCATCCTGCCCGAGCAGTTCGAACTGGCGCTGTCGCTGAACCTTGTGGCGGCGCTGATCATCGGTGGCATGGGGCGCACGATGGGGCCGGTTTTCGGGGTCATCATCGTGGTGATGGTGCCCGAACTTATCAAAGTGCTCTTTGGCGCGCTTGCGGGTGACAGCGCCGGCGCGGGGCAATTGCGCGCGCCCTTGCAGCAGATCGCCTTCGGCGTGCTGCTGGTGTTGTTCCTGCTCAAGGAACCCTTGGGCATCAACCAAATCGTCGACCGTATCCTGCGCGCCGCAAACCGTTGGCCGTTTGCGCGCGGGTAAGAATTCACAAGGCCACATCAGGGAGAAGACCAGATGACCATGAACCGCCGATCCTTCCTCGCCACCACCGCCGCCGCGACGGCGGCCATGGGCACGCCGATGATCCTGCGCGCCCAGCCCAAGGAGTATGTGCTCGGCGCCTCGCTGCCGCTCACCGGGCCCTTTGCCACCGCCGGTCAGTTGGTCGCGCCTGCCTTTGCCATGGCCGCGAAGCTTTTCAACGACGAGGGCGGGGTGGCTGGGGTGCCCATTCGCTTCGTCACCGAGGATTCGGGCTATGTGCCGCAGAATGCGCTCAACAACTACCAGCGGGCGCTGGCCTCTGAAGGCAAGAACATGATCGGCTATTTCGCCGACAGCACCGGCGCGATGAAACTGATCGCGCCTGAGCTCAAGGGCGAGAACGCCCGGATTATGGGGTCGACCTCTTTCGCCTCGGAACTGGCCGACCCTGCGACGCATCCCTACCAGTATCTCTCGGGTCCGACCTATCAAAGCCAGTTCGACATCCTGTTGCAGAACATCAAGAACGAGGGCGGGCAGAAGGTCGCCTTCATCTTCTCCAACACCGAGTTCGGCCGCGATCCGATCGAACACGGGCGCAAGACCGCCGAGGAACTGGGCCTTGAAGTCGTGCTGGAGGAAAGCACCAAGGCCGAAGGCGCGGATATCCCCACGCACGTCACCAAACTGGCGCAGTCCGGCGCGGATCACTGTATCCTTCAGGGCTATGTCACTGGCGTCTGGCCGCAGCTTATTGGCGGCGCGCGGCAGTTTGGTCTGCCGGTCAAATTCAAGGGCACCTTCTGGGGCATGGAGAAGCTGATTGCCGACCGCATCACCGCCGAGGCGGGGCCGTTCCTTGCGGGCTATGAGGGCGTCATGCCCTACCGCTATTTCTATGACCGCGAAGAGGCGCCGCGCTATCAGCAGTACGCCGAACTCAGCAAGCAAATGTTCGCGGGCACGCCGCTGGAGAACTACATGTCGACATGGGCGATCCAGACCATGTGCGGGCTGGAGATCGCCATGAAGGCCTTCCGCGACACCGCCGAGGCCGGGCTGGAGCTGACACCCGACAACATCGCCGAGAAGCTGGCGGGGATCTCGGACTGGGATTCGGGCGGCTTCTTTGGTGGGCCGGTGAGCATGGAAAACAACGCCATCGGGACGGGCCGGGTCTATGGCTACAACCCCGAGGACGGGTTGTTCACGCCGAAATCCGATTGGTTCACCGTTTGATAAACGCGGGGCGTCCGGCGGGCGCCCCACACCCTAGAAAGAGGACGCGCCCGTGCTGACCATCGAGAACATCGAAGTGACCTACCACCATACGGTGCAGGCGCTGCGCGGGCTGTCGCTGGAAGTGCCCGACGGCAAGATCGTCACGCTTCTGGGCACCAATGGTGCGGGCAAGACCACCACGTTGAAAGCGGCGAGCAACCTGCTGGCGCTGGAGAACGGTGAGGTCGGCGAGGGGCGGATCAGCTTCAAAGGTCAGTCGATCATGACGATCCAGCCCGACCGTCTGGTGCAGCAGGGGCTGTTCCACGTGCGCGAGGGGCGGCGGATCTTTAGCGAGATGACGGTGGAGGACAACCTGATCGCCGCCTCCTACGCGCTGGACCGGCGGCAGGCGAAGCCGGACTATGACAAGGTCTATGCGTTTTTCCCGCGGTTGAAGGAGCGGCGCCGCCAGATCGCGGGCTATCTTTCGGGCGGGGAGCAGCAGATGCTGGCCTTTGGCCGGGCGATGATCGCGCGGCCTGAGTTGATCTTGATGGACGAGCCCTCGCTCGGCCTCGCGCCCAAGGTGGTGGCCGAGATTTTCGACACGATCAAGCGGCTGAACCAAGAGGACGGCACCGCGATCCTGCTGGTGGAGCAGAACGCCGGGGTGGCCTTTTCGGTCGCCGACTACGGCTACATCATGGAGAGCGGCCAGATCGTCATGGAAGGGGATGTCGCCAAGCTGCGCGGCGACAAGGACATCCAGTCCTTCTACCTCGGCATGGGTGAGGAGGGCGGCGCGCGGCAGTCCTTTCGCGATGTGAAACATTACAAACGCCGCAAACGCTGGCTCAGCTAGGGAGGTCCGCCATGGCATTTGACGAGTTCAAGGGCGACTTCGCGCCGCTGGTCCGCATGGTGCACAACCATGCCAAGAACCGCCCCACCGGCGTGGCGATGCGGCAAAAGGAGTTCGGCATCTGGAACGAGATCACCTGGGAGGGGCTGCAAGAGATCATGCAGGCCACCGCCGCAGGGCTGGTCGATCTGGGGCTGAACACGGGCGATCATGTCGGCATCCTTAGCGAGAACCGCAGCGAATGGGTGCAGGCGCAGTTCGGCATNAATGCGGCGGCGGGGGTGGTCGTGGGCATGTATCCCACCAGCCCGGCGGCGGAACTGGAGCATCTGGTGAATGCCTCGGATACCACGGTGCTGTTCATCGAAGATCAGGAGCAGCTGGACAAGATCAAGGAACTGGGCGACCGGGTGCCGCAGTTGCGGCAGTTGGTGATTTTCAACCCCAAGGGCACGCGGGGCGAGGANCTGCTGGGGCTGATCAGTTTCGACGACCTGCTTGNGCGGGGCCGGGCGCGGCTTTCGGGTCTCGCCGACGATCTGCGCGCGCGGCAGGCGGGGATCGAGCCCGACGACACGGCGATGATGGTTTTCACCTCCGGCTCCACCGGGCTGCCCAAGGCGGCGGAGATTTCNTANGGCAATATCCACGCGGGCGTNGGNGTGGCGCGNGANGTNTTCGGGGACTACCCGCCCGGGACGGATGTGCTGAGCTATCTGCCGCTGTGCCACATCGCCGAGCAGGCGGTGACGGTGATCAACGGGCTGGCGCAGCAATTCGTGATGAATTTTGGCGAGAGCCTNCGGACCATCACNCTTGATCTGCGCGAGGTCGCGCCGCAGGTCTTCTTTGGCGTGCCGCGNATTTGGGAAAAGATGCAGGCG
Organism: Sulfitobacter sp.; assembly: GCA_002703405.1. Classification (GTDB taxonomy): domain Bacteria; phylum Pseudomonadota; class Alphaproteobacteria; order Rhodobacterales; family Rhodobacteraceae; genus Sulfitobacter. Next base: position 26,411 of record NZSX01000035.1, read on the forward strand.
GGGGTGCTGGTGCAGGCGCAGACCGCNGGNCNGATCAANGGGCCGATGACGNTGATGGCGCTGAAAGGCGCACAGCGGCGNGGCATGNTCCGNCGCGACANGTGGAGCGCGGGGGACCGCATGGCGCATGCCTTTTGGGATACGCTCGTCTANCGGCACATCCGCAGCTATCTGGGNCTGGGGCGCACGAGTTTCGCGATCTCNGCCGCCGCGCCGATCAGCGCCGAGCTTCTNGGCTTTATGCGCGGCATCGGNGTNAATATCCGNGAGGCNTGGGGCATGTCCGAAACCTCGGGCGTGGGCACGATNCAGAAATCATGGGGNCAATGCGACGGNCGCATCGGCTTNCCGGTCAGCGGCGTGCGCACCCGCATCGCCGAGGATGGCGAGGTGCTGTTCTCGGGCGGGACCATCTTCAAGGGCTATTACAAGAACCCCAAAGCCACCGCCGAGACCATTCAGGACGGCTGGCTGCACACAGGTGATGTGGGGCGCGAGGAGGCCGATGGCTCGATCACCCTGATNGACCGCAAAAAGGACATCATGATCAACGCGGCGGGCAAGAACCTNGCGCCNGCGCATATCGAGAATGTCATCAAGGCCAGNCCCTNCATCAAGGAGGTCGTNGCNGTGGCCGACAAGCGGCCCTATGTGACNGCANTGGTGCAGATCGACATGGANACNGTNCGGCTCTGGGCCGANGGGCAGGGGATNGCCTATACNACCTTCCGNTCGCTCGCCGAGCANCCCAANGTGCANGAATTGATCGACGCGGAGGTGGCCAAGCACAACCGCGATCTGGCGCGGGTGGAGCAGGTCAAGAAGGTCTGGCTGATGCGCAAGGAGCTTGATCACGACGACGGCGAGGTGACGGCGACAATGAAGGTGCGCCGGGCCAAAATCTACGAACTCTACGGCGACCAGATCGAAGCGCTCTACGCCCCGTGAGGCTCAAAGCACGCCGATCTCGGCCAGAGCGCGGTTCAGCTCGACAGGCAGGTCGGCCTCGGCCTCGCGGCCCTCGGGCAGGTCGGGGGGCGCGTCCTCGGGTTTAAGGTAGCGCCAGCCTTGGAAAGCGCGGCGCAGGCTGTTTTGGGTGCGGATGATCTCAGGGTCGAGCACGATGGCGCAGCGGCGGATGCCGTCGGCGCGGGTGATCTCCTCCAGCCGGATAATGCGCTGGCGGGCTTGGATGACGCCTTTGATGACCCAATAGATCGAGCCGCCGTTGAGAATCTCGGCCTCGCGCTTGGGCCACATGCGGGTCACATGGCGCGGCAGACCGTCCTTGGTCCGCACGTCCTTACGCGCCTGCCATTTGGCGAGGCTCTCGACGCCTTCGGTGCCGACCGAAAGTTTGATTAGATTGATGTAGTTATCCAAAAGTTCCCCCGCAGTGCTGCCCGAGAATGCGCCTCTATATAGTAGTTTCCCCTTCGGAGCTAGCAAGGTATTGTGGTAGACTGAAGAATAAATTCCCGTAGATGTGCATTTTGGGCGTTGAGAAATCGGCCCTTCATGTTGTATCGATGCCAACTCTTAAGTCGCATTCGTGCTGCCCTCACGACTCAAAGGAACCGTTGTATGTCCCGCTTTACCGCCCCGATCGCCGAACAAATCTGGGATATGAAATACCGTTTTAAAGGGGCCGATGGCACCGCNAAGGACGTCACGGTNGAGGACACATGGCGCCGTATCGCCCGCGANCTCGCNCAGGTCGAATCGAAGGCGGATGTNTGGGAAGANAAGTTTTTCAACGCGCTGGAGGATTTCAAATACCTCCCCGCTGGNCGCATCACCGCAGGNGCNGGCACCGCGCGCCGCGTGACNCTGTTCAACTGCTTCGTCATGGGCACCGTGCCCGACAGCATGTCNGGNATCTTNGACATGCTGAAAGAGGCNGCNNTNACNATGCAGCAGGGCGGGGGAATCGGCTATGANTTCTCCACCATNCGNCCNCGCGGNGCGGATGTGNTGGGNGTNTCGGCNGATGCNTCNGGCCCGCTGTCCTTNATGGATGTNTGGGACGCGATGTGCCGCACCATCATGTCCGCAGGCTCGCGNCGCGGCGCGATGATGGCGACCATGCGCTGCGACCACCCGGATGTAGAGGATTTCATCGCCGCCAAGTCCGACCCCGCGCGTTTGCGCATGTTCAACATGTCCGTGCTGGTCACCGACCCCTTCATGGANGCTGTGAAGGCCGACGGCTCGTGGGACCTCGTTTTCGGCGGCAAGGTCTATAAGACCGTGCAGGCNCGCGACCTGTGGAACAAGATCATGCAGGCGACCTATGATTATGCCGAGCCGGGCGTGATCTTCATCGACCGCATCAACGCCGCCAACAACCTGAACTATTGCGAGACCATNGCCGCCACCAACCCCTGTGGCGAGCAGCCGCTGCCGCCCTATGGCGCCTGNCTGNTNGGNTCGATCAACCTNGCNCGTCTGGTCGCNCAGCCNTTCGANGACGACGCCCATCTNGACCAAGANGCGATGAGCGAGNTNGTNGCCACCGCCGTCCGCATGATGGACAACGTCGTCGANGTGTCGAANTTCCCGCTGCCCGAACAGGCNGCNGAGGCGCAGAACAAGCGCCGCATCGGTCTGGGTGTCACCGGCCTTGCNGATGCGCTCTTGATGGTCGGCCTGCGCTATGGCTCCGACGAGGCGGCGGCGCAGACCGAGGCATGGCTCAAAGCCATCGCCCGCGCCTCCTATCTGGCGAGCGTGGAACTGGCGAAAGAGAAGGGGGCCTTCCCCCTCTTTGACGCNGANAAATTCCTCGCCTCNGGCACNATGATGCAGATGGACGACGATGTGCGCGANGCGATCCGCGAACACGGCATCCGCAACGCGCTGCTGACCTCNATCGCGCCCACNGGNACGATCAGCCTNTANGCNGGCAANGTAAGCTCNGGGATCGAGCCGGTNTTTGCCTATGCCTACACCCGCAAGGTGCNGCANAAAGACGGCAGCCGGACCGAGGAAGAGGTCGTCGACTACGCCGTGCAGATGTGGCGCGAGNTGAANGGCGACACGCCGCTGCCCGACTATTTCGTCAACGCCCAGACNCTGCCGCCNGCCGACCACGTCAAGATGCAGGCCGCGGCGCAGAAATGGATCGACAGTTCGATCTCCAAGACCATCAACTGCCCCGAAGATATCTCCTTCGATGCCTTCAAGGACGTCTATATGCAGGCGTGGGATACGGGCTGCAAAGGCTGCACCACCTACCGCCCNAANGACGTGACNGGTTCGGTCCTGAGCGTCTCGTCGGAGAAGACCGACAAGGCCCCCGCCGACAGCCCCGATCAGGTCAGCGAGGGCGGCGAGATCGTCTATATGTCCGACCCGCTGGACCGTCCGGCNGANNTGGAGGGCAACACCTACAAGGTNAAATGGCCCGANAGCGANCACGCGCTNTACATCACGATNAACGANATCGTGCTGAANGGNCACCGCCGCCCNTTTGAGGTCTTCATCAACTCCAAGAANATGGAGCATTTCGCCTGGACCGTGGCGCTGACGCGGATGGTCTCTGCCGTGTTCCGNCGTGGTGGTGACGTGTCCTTTGTGGTTGAGGAACTCAAGGCNGTCTTCGACCCGCGCGGTGGGGCNTGGATGCAGGGCAAATACATCCCCTCCATCCTCGCGGCCATCGGCGGCGTGATCGAGCGCCACATGATCGCCACCGGCTTCATCGCGGGCGAGGGCATGGGCCTGAAGACAGACCCGCAGGCGAAGGTCGTCGGCCTTGATGCGCCGCGTGGCAAGTCATGCCCGTCTTGCGGCCAGTTCGACATGCGGATGGTCGAGGGGTGCATGACCTGTGGGAGCTGTGGGCATAGTAAGTGTGGGTGATTTTGGGGGTGGTAGGTGTAGGTGTGCCGCCAAGCAAAGTTTGCACTTTTCGGGCAGTTTCGCGCACATTTTACAAGATATCGACGCACATTGGCGATCAGGGCGTAAATCGGGAGAGCTGGCACCGCATCACCTTACAGATGTAGGCCTGGGCCATGGTCAGAACAAGTCACCTCTTCCGAGCCCGAGTAGCACGAAAAAGGGCCGCGGATTATCCGCGGCCCTTTCCGGTTCCGGTGCCAGCTTTAGCAGGCCCTTGCGCCATCTCGAATAAGCGGCGGCCAAGGCTCGCAGTCAGGTCATGACGATCCCGATGGTTCCGCAGCGGCAACCACATGACGAGTTGCGAGCACCGCTTGCGCCGTAAGCAGATCGATGGAGCGCCACGCCCGGCAGCGGAACTCGTCGAGGCATTAAAGCCAAATTTCGACCCGTCGTCCGGGTTCGGTGCCGCCTATGGTATAGGGTCACCTTTTTCCGCATGGCAAAGCATGGGGCCCTTACCAACCCTCGAACCAAGGATCGAGGTCGCGACGATCCCACTCTGGTCTCCTCCAAGCCTGATGGTGTCAGGGGCTTTTCCGGAGACGCATCGGAAGAATGAGCCAAGGCGAAGCGCTTCGAGCGGGGCAGATCATCGCGGACATCGAAAACCGCGCCTCGAAACCGACGCTGCCATCCATTCGGGTCTGCCCCTTGGTTTCCCATCCCCGTTACGTTTGCAGTGGAAATGAGCTACATATTGCCTGTCTTGTCTGGTGCCGACAACAAGCCGACACGTCAATCTGGCGCGTGCGTGCGCCAGATTGGCTCAGGGGGCCATGTCCGTCGATTGCGCCCGGGCTTGCCGCAAGCCGTCGAGAAGCAGACAAATTTCCTCGACGACAGGATCGCAAGGATCGATGCGTGCGAAGTGTTCCGCTTCTACGCGGTCCATATCATGGACGTTCTCCAGGCCAAGCAGGTCTTCCAGAGCATCAAGCTCTCGTTCCATCCGGCTGGTGAGCGGTGATGCAAGGCTCACATCGTCGATGAGACGATGGACGCGCGCTTCGGCGACTGGTCCGCCCAAGAGCGAAGCCGACGAGCAAATCGCCGCAGCGTTGGCGAGAATGAAGGCGGTGTGGGGAGGTGTGAAACAAAAGTCACGGGGCATAGGAAGTCTCCTTGCGGGTGCCGACCCAGCACGGTCGGCGTCAAGTTCCCAACGCCTCAAATCGGCGCTATAACAAGAAGATTGGCCATCCTGCTGAAAGCGAAATATCTGGCTGGTTTTTTTACCAATAGCCGAAGAAAGGTTCCTGCCAGCTATCGAAGACGCCTTGAACGTTGATTTATACGACGCGTCACGGGTCCGTGCGTTTGAACCAAAAGTTTCCTATCAGCGATGAACGCTTCCAGCCCAGACCTGCCATTGGCTTGATGGTCGAACGCTGCGATGCAGCTTTACGAAATCGGCCATTCATCCATCGCGGATCAATTTCGAAGATGAAGTTCGGCAGAGCGGACAAAAGAAGCATCCGCTCGAGCTATCTCCGTCTCATCATGTAGTCTTTCGAGGAGCTGAACCGCGCATGAGAGGTCACGTCCGTTATCCGCTCCTCATCTCGCGATCGTTTTCAAGATGACCTCTGCGGCCTCCTTCGGGCGGTCCCATTGCGGGAAGTGGCCACACCGCTCGAACCAGTGTAACCGCGCGGTGGGGAAGGCCGCTTGTGCGCGCTCCGCCTGACGGGGCAGCAGGAGGCGGTCCTGACGTGTTGATTGTCACTGAGAACTGACCCGGTGGGGGTGCGGACAAAAACTTGGACTGTTTTCACGGCATAAGGCCGAGGCTTTTAC
>NZSX01000036.1 GCA_002703405.1 Sulfitobacter sp.
CTCGCCTCGGGCCTGTTCGTTTATCTACGCGAGCGCCAAAAGGCGCTGCGCGTGACACGTTTGCAGGGCGGGCGGCGGGCCTAGCGCGCCACCTCCACCACCACCTTGCCCGTTGCCTTGCGGTCGCGCAGCAGGGCCAGCGCCTCATTCGCCTGCACCAGCGGCATGACGTTGCTGACATGGGGTTTCAGCTTGCCCGCGACATACCATTTGATCAGCTCGGCGAAACTGTCGGTCAGCACCGAAGGTTTGATCTTGGCATAGCCGCCCCAGTAAAAGCCCAACACGCTCAGGTTCTTGACCAGCAGGATATTCGCCGGGATCTGCGGCACCTCGCCGCTGGCAAAGCCCAAGGGGATCAGCCGCGCTTCGGGGTTGCAGGCGCGCATGGCAGCCTTGAACTGATCGCCGCCCACCGGGTCATAGACCACATCGGCCCCGCCCAATTCCTTGACGATGGCGCGGATGTCGTCGGTCTCGGAGTTGATCAGGTGATCGGCACCCGCCTCTTTGCAGACGGCGAGTTTATCAGCGCCGCGGGCCACCGCGATCACCTCGGCCCCCATCAGCTTGCCCAGTTCCACCGCCGTCAGCCCGATGCCGCCCGAGGCACCCAAGACCAACAGCCGCTCACCCGGTTGCAACCGCGCCTTATAGTCCAACGCGACATGGCTGGTGCCGTAAGCGATGAGGAAAGCTGCTGCATCCACGGCGGTCATCGCTTCGGGGATCGGCACGCAGACCGCGGCGGGAATGGCGGCATATTCGGCCAACCCGTTAAACCCGGTATAGGCTGCCACGCGCTGACCAACTTTCAGGCCATCGACCCCTTCGCCCAAAGCGGTGATCGTGCCCGCCATCTCCATCCCCAAGGTAAACGGCAGCGGCGGCTTTTCCTGATAGGTGCCCTTGATGATCAGCAAATCGCCAAAATTCAGCCCGCAGGTATCGACTTGGATCAGCACCTCGCCCTGCCCCGGCATCGGCATCTCAAGCTCTTGCAGGGTGAGCGGTTCGTCATAGGTGGTGACTTGCATGGCGCGCATCGGGCTGTCCTTTCGTGCTGCTTTGGGCTTGAAGAGGCCAGATGCCGCCGCACTTGGCAAGGCCCGAGGCGCGCGCCGCTGCGTCAGCCGGGCATGATCACCAGCCGGATGCCATAGGCCACCACCGCCAACAGGGCGACGCTGGCCAGCCAAAGCGCCACGAACCAGCCGCTGCGTTTCAGCCATTTTCCCATCAGTGATAGCCCTCCTCGGGGTCGATCTTGCCGCGGAACACCCAATAGGCATAGGCCGTGTAGCTGAGGATCAGCGGCAGCAGCACCAGCGTGCCGACCAGCGCGAACATCAGGCTTTCATCGGGGGCGGCGGCATCGGCGATGGTCAGGCTTGGCGGCACCATATGCGGGTAAAAGCTGATCCCGATGCCGATGAAGCCCAACACGAACAGCGCCTGCGCACAGAGGAACGGCTGAATGTCCGCCTTGCGTTGCAAGCCGCGCAGCATCCCAAAGGCCGCAAGCGCCACCAAAAGCGGCACCAAGCCGCTGAACAGCGCCGTGGGCCACGCGAACCACCGCTCGAAATAGACGGCATCGGTGAACGGCGTCCAAAGGCTGACCATCCCCATGAAGACCAAAGTCGCCACCGCCAGCGGCCAAGCAAGGCGGCGCATGTGGGCCTGAATGCGGCCCTCAAGCTTCATGTTGAGCCACGTGGCCCCCAGCAGAGCATAGCCCACGGTCACCGCCACCCCGGTCAGGATCGAGAAAGGCGTGAGCCAATCCCACCAGCCGCCCGCATAGGCGCGGCCTTCGATCTCGATCCCCTGCANCAGCGCGCCAAGGGCGATGCCCTGACAGAAGGAGGCCACCAGCGAGCCGCCGAAAAACGCCATGTCCCACAGGGGCTTCCAACGTTTGGTGCGCCAACGGTACTCNAACGCNACGCCGCGAAAGATCAGCCCCAGCAGCATCAGGATGATCGGCATGTANAGCGCNGGCATGACAACNGCATAGGCCANTGGAAANACCGCAAAAAGCCCACCGCCGCCCANCACCAGCCANGTCTCGTTGCCGTCCCAGATGGGGGCGACCGAGTTCATCATCACGTTGCGCTCGCCCTCGTCCTTGGTCATCGGAAAGAGCAGCCCAACCCCCANATCNAACCCGTCGAGGACGACATANATCAGCACGGCACCGGCGATGATCCCGGCCCAGATGAACGAAAGTTCCAGTCCAAACATCTCAGCTATCCCCGCGCTTGTTTTTGACCGCTTTGTCTNTGACCGCCGCCTCTTCGCCGACAGCAAGGATCGGCCCNTCATCCTGCGCGGCGTCATCCTGCGCCGCGTCGCGCTCGTCTTCCAGCACATGATCCACAACCGGTTTGCGCATCATNGCCACGATATACCACGTGCCCGCGCCAAAGACGAAAAAGTACACCACGATGAAAGCGATCAGCGAGGTCGCCACGGCAGGTGCCTCAATCGGTGCAAGGCTTTCAGAGGTNCGCAGCAGCCCGTAAACCGTGAAGGGCTGCCGCCCGACCTCNGTNGTGATCCAGCCCGCCAGCACCGCGACAAAGCCGGTCGGCCCCATCANCAGCGCCANNCGGTGCAACAGCGGCGCNTCGTANAGCCGCCCCCGCAGCCGNGCGAGNGCGGCCCAAAGNCCCAGNCCCANCATCGCAAAACCAAGNGCGATCATGATGCGGAAAGACCAGAAAACAATNGCNACNGGNGGCTCATCCTCATCCNGGATCGTNTCNAGCCCCGGNAGCGGCGCGTTCAGATCGTGCTTGAGGATCAGTGAAGANAGCTTGGGGATCTCGACCGCGTAATCAATGCGCTTTTCCTCAGGGTTCGGGATGCCGAAAAGGATCAACGGCGCGCCATCTGGATGGCTGTCGTAATGCCCCTCCATCGCCATGACCTTGGCGGGCTGATGCTCCAGCGTGTTGAGGCCNTGCATGTCGCCCGCNANAATNTGNAGCGGCGTGACCANCANAAGCATCCACATCGCCATNGAGAACATCCGCCGCGCGGCCCGGTCGGCGTGATCNCGCAGCANGTGCANNCCGCCNACCCCGCCCACGACCAGCGCCGTGGTCAGATAGGCCGCCAGCACCATATGCACCAANCGGTAGGGGAANGACGGGTTNAANACGATCGCCCACCAGTCNTCGGGCACGAATTGNCCNACNTCNTTNATGCCAAAGCCCGCAGGGGTCTGCATCCAGCTGTTGACCGACAGGATCCATGTNGCCGANGCNAGCGTGCCCAGNGCCACCAGCGCTGTGGCGAACATATGCAGCCCNTCGCCNACCCGCTTNCGNCCAAAGAGCATGATGCCAAGGAANCCGGCNTCNAGNAAGAANGCCGANAGNACCTCATAGGCCATNAGCGGCCCNACNACCGGCCCNGCCTTGTCNGAAAACACCGACCAGTTTGTNCCNATCTGGTAGGACATGACGATGCCCGANACGACCCCCATGCCAAAGGCCACGGCAAAGATCTTCTTCCANTANTTAAAGAGCTTCAGATAGGTTTCTTCGCGTTTCCACAGCCAAAGCGCGTTNAGCACGGCCAGAAAACTNGCCAACCCGATNGAGAAAGCCGGGAAGATGATNTGNAACGAAACCGTGAATGCAAACTGCACCCGCGCTAGGATTTCGGCGGTGTAACCGTCGAGCATGNGAAGCCCTCGCGTGTTGTTTCCTGACCTATATAGGACCGGGGGGAGNGAGAGGCACAGGCTAAATTGCCGCAGNCNTTTGCATNNGNNCTAACTGTCGAANGTNANCACNACNCGCAGCCCCGGCGCGTTGTCGATNAGTTCCAGCCTTGCCCNNTGCAGTTTCNCNACCCCATCGACCAGCGCCAGCCCCAGCCCATGGCCCGGCGTGCCCCGGCTGCGNTCAAGCCGGTAGAGCCGCTGCANCACTTTGTCGCGGTCCNNCGCCGGAATGCCGGGGCCGCTGTCCNCTANAGNGAGCACGACCTGTCCTGCCGTCTGGTTCAACGATATCTCTACCGCTTCGGCATCGCCGGAATGNCGCAGAGCGTTCTCGATCAGATTGGCCAGCAGTTGGCCCAACAGCGCCCGGTCGCCNGTGACATGGGTCGGAGCCTCTGGCAGATCGCANAGCANNCGTTTGCCCTGCTCCCCCGCTGCGGGCTCATAAAGCTCNATCATGGTGCGGCAAAGCGCNGNCAGATCGACGGGGGNGAAATGGGCGCGGGCNTCGCCCTGCTCNACCTGCGCNANTTGNAGCAGNGATTGNAANATNGCNGCGATNCCGTCCAANTCGGCNCGNGCNCGGGCCANCGGCTCGNCNCGGTCNTCGCCCGTNGCCTCGGCCCGATCCAGATCGTCCAGATGCACCGAGACACGNTGNATCGGNGTTTTCAGGTCATGNGCGATATCCAGNGACACCTGCCGCAGCGCNGCCACGGANGTTTCCTGCGCCCGGGCCATNTGGTTNACCGCCTCNCCNATGCGNAGCAGGTCATCCGACCAGCGCGGCCCGGGCGATACCCTTGCNGCNAGATCGCCNGCAGTNAGCCGNTCCAGCGTGNCGCGGATCACCTCNACATGNCGTTTNGAGCGTCGGGCAAGGATCANCCCGCCCGANAGCGCNATCANCACCGTGGGCANNAGGCTNACCANCANNATNTTNACGAAAACCTCNCGCANNGCCGTGATCTCGGCCCGGCTGCGCGCGATGGTCAAAAGCCCGCCATANAGNGTGTCGGTNAGNGTNAGGTAAACCCCGNNATACTGCGCCCGCGCCGCGCCGATTGAGACGATGTGATANCCNTCNTTNTCCCGCGCGATGGCCCCGTTGCCNTAGATNCGNCCATTNGGGCCNATNTANCTNAGGATCAGNCGGTTGGGATCAGTCTCGCGCGATTCCGCCTCGACCAGCCGCGCCAATGCCGAGGCGCCCGGGGCGGCGCGNAAGCCTGCCATGTCNTGCGCCAGATCGGCNCGGATNGCCTGNTCGAACGANCGCTGNGTNACNGCATAGCTGGCNGCNAGGCTNANNAGNCTNACGATGGTNAANANNAGCACCAGCAAAAGCGCCAACCGCAGCGGCATGGAACGCCNNANCCCCGCCAGCCGCGCCNTCATGNNTCGATCCTATAGCCCGCGCCGCGCACGGTCTGGATTAANTCGCTGTCAAAGGGTCGGTCGACCTTGGCCCGCAGGCGGCTGATGTGGGTCTCNACCACATTGGTCATCGGGTCAAAGGAAATGTCCCAGACNGCCTCNAGCAGCATGGTTCGCGTTTGCACCCGGCCTTTCCGGCGCAGCAGNTGCTCTANNAANGCAAANTCNCGCGGNAGCAGGTCGATCTCTTGGCCCGCGCGCGTGACCCGGCGGCTGATNAGGTCCATCGTCAGGTCGCCAGCGCGGAGGGTCGTTTCCTGCTCCANCGCCTGCGGGCGACGNGCNANNGCNTTCACCCGCGCCGACAGNTCNCCAAAGGCNAAGGGNTTNACCAGATAATCATCCGCCCCGGCGTTCAGCCCGTCGATCCGATCCTCCACCGCGCCCATCGCCGTGAGCAACAACACCGGCGTGGCATTGCCCGCCCCGCGCAGGGTTTTCAGCAGCGTCAGCCCGTCCAACTCAGGCAGCATCCGGTCAAGGATCAGCACGTCATATTGCCCGGTGGTGGCCTGCACCAACCCGTCGCGGCCATCGGCCACCACATCCACCGCATGCCCCTCTTCGCGCAGGCCGCGCGCGATATAGATGCTGGTGGTGGTATCGTCTTCGACAACAAGCAGTTTCATCGCAGTCTCATGTAGGATCACCAAAGGTTTAGGGCAACTCCGCGGCCCATGCATCCTGCGGCCTGCATTCTCACAAATTTGTATAGCCCCTGCGACGGGGCTGTAAAACCTGAGCCCCAAATAGGGGTCCAGAAACACCGAATGCACAGCAAGGAGCATCTCATGAACCAGACCCTTTCCAAGGCCCCCCGCGCCGCCGCCCTTGCGCTGAGCGCCGCCGTCGCCGCGACCCCGATGCTGGCGCTTGCGCCTACAGCCGCGCTGGCCGTCCCGGCTGGTGGCTATGCCGACTTGGTCGAGGCCGTCTCTCCCGCCGTGGTCTTTATCGAAGTGACCGCGAAACAGCAAAGCGCGCAGATCCAGCAGCAGCTTCCCCCCGGCATGCCCGAAGAACTGCGCCGCCGGTTTGAACATATGCTGCCCGACCAACCCGGCGCCGAGGCGACCCCGCGCCAAGGTCTGGGGTCAGGTTTCATCATCTCCGAAGACGGTCAGATCGTGACCAACCACCACGTCGTCGCGGGTGCAGAGACGGTGACCGTGAAGCTCGCCGATGGCCGCAGCTTTGACGCCGAAGTCGTGGGCAGCGACGCGATGACCGACATCGCCCTGCTCAAAGTCAAAGCGGACGTGGATCTGCCCAAGGTGGACTTTGGCACTTCCAAAACCCTGCGCGTCGGCGATGAAGTCGTCGCCGTGGGCAACCCCTTTGGCCTTGGCGGCACCGTGACCTCGGGCATTGTTTCGGCTCTGTCGCGTGACATTCAGGCCGGGCCATTCGATGACTTCATCCAGACCGATGCGGCGATCAACCGCGGCAACTCTGGCGGGCCGCTTTTCAACAACGAAGGTGAAGTCGTGGGCGTGAACACCGCGATCCTGTCGCCGGGCGGCGGCTCTGTCGGGATCGGCTTCTCGGTGCCTTCTGACCTCGTGCAGACCATCGTGGCCGATCTGGCCGATGACGGCTTGGTCGAGCGTGGCTGGCTGGGTGTGCAAATCCGGCAGATGACCCCCGAGGTTGCCAATGTGCTGGGCTACGACGAGCCGCGCGGCGCGGTGATCGAAGCGGTTTCCGAGGACAGCCCCGCCGCCAAAGCGGGCCTTAAGAAGGGTGATATCATCCTGTCCTTCGGCGACACAGAGGTGGACGACCTGCGCGACCTGACCCGCGCGGTGGCAACCACCACGCCTGAGACGGCGGCAGAGGTTGTCGTGCTGCGCAAAGGGTCTGAGCAGACCCTCGACGTGACCGTGGGCACGCTGGAACCCAAGCCGGCGTGATCCATGCCTTCCCGGCGCCCCTCATGCCGCCGGGAAACCCCAGCCCTTAACCCTCGCCGGGGCTGGGCAGCCTGCCCCGGTGGTCCTGCACTGCCGGGGCTTTTTACGCGCGCTCGCTGTCTTCGACCGGGGCGGGCGGCGCATTGTGAATATGAAAGCGCACCAGTTCCGCGACCGAATTCGCCTTAAGCTTGCGCATCACCCGCGCGCGGTGCACCTCAACCGTTTTGATGGAGATGTCCATCTCACTGCCGATCTCGCGGTTCGAGAGCCCCGCCACCACCCGTTCAAAGACCCGATGCTCTTGCGGGGTGAGCCGGGCCAGCAGCTGCGCATTCTCCACCTCGGCCTCTTCGCTCTTGCGCCGTGCGGCGTCGGCCTGAAGGGCGGTGTTGATGAGGTCGAGCATGCTTTGATTGTTGAAGGGCTTTTCGATGAAATCCACCGCGCCTGCCTTCATCGCCGTCACGGCGGTAGAGACATCGCCGAAGGCCGTCATCAAGATCAGCGGCACTTTGATCCCCCGCGCATTCAGCGCCTTTTGCAGTTCTAGCCCGCTCATCCCCGGCATCCGTACATCGCTGACGAGGCAGCAGTTGCCACTGTCCTCATAGCTGTCGAGGAACGCGGCCGCCGATGCAAATGGAATCGCGCGCAGCCCGACAGACCCCAGCAACCACACCAGAGACTCCCGCACCGCGGCGTCATCATCAACGACGTAAACGATCCCGTTTTCTGACATTTTACTTTTGCACCTCCAGCGGCAGACGCACGCTCAGGCAGGCCCCCTCTGCATCGGATTTCGTCACGGCGATTGTCCCGCCATGCGACAGAACGATCGTTTCGCAAATCGCCAGCCCCACGCCAAGCCCCTTGTCCTTGGTCGAGCGGAAGGCGCTAAAGGCCGTCTGCGCAGGCATGTCCGGGGCAAATCCGCGCCCCGCATCGGCCACGTCGATCACGATCTCCGCCGCCTCGCACCGCGCAGAAACCGAAACTTCGGCATCAGGGCGGCCCGCTTCTCGGCAGGCATCAATACCGTTCTTGATCAGGTTGATCAAAAGCTGCTCAATCTCGATCCGGGCGCAGGTCAACTCGACCTCCCCACATTGATCGTCGATCTCCACGGCGACGCCGGTGGCCGAGCTTTCCGGCTGGATCAACAGTTGCACCGAGCGCAGGATATCTTCGAAGCGCACCGCATGGCGGTCGGCATCGTCACTGTGCAGATAGTTCGACATGGACCGCAGGATGGCGCTGGCCCGTTCCGATTGGCTTTGCATATTATTAAGCACGGCGATCATATCCTCTCTCTCAAGCTGGTCGTTCTTGGCCCGCAACACACAGCCTGCGGCAAAATTGTGAATAGCCGCTAAAGGCTGGTTCAATTCATGGGCGATGGCAGCGGTCATCTGGCCCAATGTCTCGCGCCGGTTGAGCAGTTGCAGCGCCGTTTCATGGCGGTGCAACCGCTCTTCGCGCTCGACCTTTTCGGTGATGTCGGATGCGATGGTCAAAAGCCCGCCTGCGGCCACGGGGTAATCCGTCACCTCCAACCAGCGCCCCTTGGAAGACCGCGCACGAAAGAACTTGGCCGGGGTGTTGCGCCGATCGCGCCGCTGCTCGCTCCAGCGGACCTTGCCTTCGGCGGTCGTGGCCAGTGTGCCGGTTCGCGTGAAATGCGCGAGCAACTCGTCAAAGTGCTTTCCGATGATGTCGCCGTCCATCCCGGCGTAGGTCGCCCGGTATTCCTCGTTGCAATAGACCAAGCGGTCGTTGCTGTCGAAAAGCGCCACCATGGTCGAGATGGTCTCAAAAGCCAGCGCCAGCGCCTCCAGCGCGCTTTTGCGCTCAGTCTCGGCCATGGCGATTTCGGTCATGTCGAAACAGGTGCCGCGATAGCCTGCCAATTGGGCGTGGCTGTCAAAAAAGGGTTTGCCCGACATGTCGATTTGCCGCGCCCGCCCATCCCCGAGGGGCAGAACCAACCGCAAGTCCCGGAACGCCGCCCGGGCGGCCAACCTTTGCTGAAGCTGGTCGAAATCGCCTTGATCTTGCGCCAGATCGGCCTCGGCGAGGGTTTTGCCCAGAGCGAAAATCGGGGTTTCCGCATCGGTTTGACGGCCCCCGCCGGACAGGAAGGTGAACCGCCCATCGGCGTCCATCTCCCAGACCCAATCGGTCGCGCTTTCGGTGAAATCGCGAAACCGGGTTTCGCTTTCCACCAGATCGGTGAGGACGTTCTGCTGATCCGTAACATCTTGGATCGCGGCCAAAAGATGCACCTGACGCCCCCGGTTCAAGCGGCGAATGCAGGTGCGCGCTTCGATCTGGCGACCGTTGGCGGCCAGAAACTTTACATTCTCGACCACGTCGCGCGGGCGGCTGCCAGCCATATGCAGGTTGTTGCGGATCGTGGCGCGGCTGCGCGGCTCCACAAAGCTTTGGCCCTGCTGCCACATCTCGCGCAGGCTCTGCGCATCGCGGCCCAAGAGCGCCTCCACCTCGGGAGAGACATCAACCAGCGCGCCCTCTTGATCCCATTCCAGATAGCCGACCCCCGCCACCTCAGCCGCGAGCGCGTGTTTCGCCGCGCTGACCTCTGCGTCATGCACCGCGTCCTGCGAGGCGGAGCGGTCCATTATCATCACCAGCACCCCCACCACCTGCCCCCGGTCGGACAGGGGCTGATAGATCGCCGCCCCTTGGGAGCGGGCCAGAACCGGGCGCGAGAAATCAAAACGCCATGTGACCTGCCGCCCGGCCAGCGCCTTCTCGAGGTTGTCGGACACCTCCTCCAGCAGGTCCGGCGGGATAATCTGCGACAGGTGTTTGCCCACGATCTCGTCGGCGGATTTCCCAAAGGAGGCGCTATAGGCATCATTGACGAAGGCATAGGTCATATCCGGTGTCAGAAAGGCCGCCTGCACCGGCACATCGTTCAGCAAATCGGGCAGTTTCCGGCGGGTCTCATCGGAGTTGGCGCTGCCCTGTAGCTTGCGTCGGTTGCGCATCACGCGCCAAACCTGCGCCACCAGAACGGCAAATGCGGCGGTCGCAAAGACCAGCTCGATCGGGTCACTATAGGCCCCGCCGCGCGGCGCAGACGCCAGCACCACGGCGATGTACAGCGACAAAACCGCGATCGCGCCAGCCACGGCAAACCGGTTGACCGCATCGCCAACCTGCTTTGCGATCATCACGCCGGACAAGACGATTCCACACAGCGCAATCAATGTGAACGCCGCGACCAAGCTCATGCGCACCTCTACTTTCCGTTGAAACTTCGGCTTTTTCTGCCGCCATGTCTATTAGGGGAAACCCTGACAGGCGGTCATTAACCATGTCCTTGGATGGCTATACGACCGACTGAAATGATATCGTGAAAATATATCCCGAAATTTCAGGACCTTGTTTGCCCCTGTAGGGGATAACCCTGATTTGGCTGGGGCTTTGCCCAATTGGCGTCGAAATTCGGGCTCGGTACTCTGTGCCCCACCACGGAATTGGCCGTGAGATTTAAGCTCAAAACGCGGATTAACCAGTGACAAATAGTGAAACCCCAGACTCGCAACCCTTTGAGGGAACGACGAAACAGAGCAAGGCGCCAACCAAAGCCGATCTGATGGAGATCCGCAGTCTCTACGCTCAGGCCGACGCGATGGCCGAGGCTGCCGAGAACCCCGAAGAACCCGACGATGAGGATCAGCCCCACGCGGCGGCCCCGCCCCCGGCGCAGTCAAAACAGGCCGACCGGCAGAGTGATGCAGGCTAAGCGCCGGGCGCGTCACTTTGAACTGTTGGACACCACATGATCGCTGTCGATGCCGCCCAGCGAATGAAACAGGCCAGAAGTATTGCTGACGCCGAATTTCTTGAGCAGTTTCGCGCGGTACACTTCAACCGTCCGGTGCGAGATGTCGAGGTTGAGCGCAATTTGCTTGCTGGTCAGCCCCTCCGCCAGATGGCTCAGGATCTCGCGCTCGCGCCGGGTAAGCGGCAGGTAGGGCCGCTCGCCGGAGAGATCGGCAAAGCTCCAGACCGCGCGGTCGAGCGGGCGATCGGGCGTGAAGGAATGGCCCCTCACACGACACCAAAACAGGCTGCCATCGCGCCGCGCCATGATGCGTTCGTCCCAATAGGTGTTGGTCTTGCGCAACTGGTCCACGCCCCGGTCGCGGATGTTTACGAACTCCTCATCCGAGGGGTAGAGAATGGCGAAAAGCTGGTCGCGCAGGTCGGCGCGCGCATAGCCGAACATCTGCGCAAAGGCATTGTTGCAATCGCGGATGCAGCGGTTCTCGGTCACCACCAGCCCGATGGGCGCATGCACAAAGGCAAGCTCTGCAAAGCGCCCCGTCTCGAAGCACTCATCGGTACGTATTTCCACCATCTTGCTCCGTTTATTTCTTTTTCGGATGCTGAAAACTTAAGCTAGTCGACGGGGGGAGACGGCGCAACATGGCGCTGGCCCGTTTAGGGAGGATACCATGAAGACACGCAAATGGATCGCCGCTGTTCCATGACCAAGCTGGCCCCGGTCGCACAGCTGCGGAGACCGCCGCTGTCGCAATTCACCGACGGCGCGGATGGCAGCACCAACCGCGCGCTGAACCTGATATAGAAAGGCGCGCGCGGATGACCTCCCCCCGTTTCCATTTCATCCCCGTCATGGGACACGAAATCCATGTCACTGAATGGGGCGAGCGCAAGAACCCTGCCTTGATGATGCTGCACGGTCTCGCCCGCACCGGGCGCGACTTTGACGAGGTGGCCGCGACCTTGTCGCAAAATTTCCACGTGCTCTGCCCCGATATGATCGGGCGGGGCCGGTCGAGCTGGGCGGCCAGCCCTGAGGCGGAGTATTCGGTCGAACATTATGCGCGCATCGCGACAGGGGTGTTAGATCACTTCCAAATCGATCACGCCGCGTGGTTTGGCACCTCTTTGGGCGGCATGATCGGGATGCACATGGCCTCGGGCCCCGAGACCGCGCGGGTCAGCGCCTTGGTGGTGAACGACATCAGCCCCGAACTGCCCGCGACGGCGGTGAACCGGATCCTCTCCTATGTGGGCAGCCTGCCGGACTTTGGCAGCTTTGCCGAAGGTGAAGCGTGGCTGCGCCAGACCTATGCCCCCTTCGGCCCGGCGGCCGATGCCTATTGGCAGCGCATGGCGCGGTCTTCGCTGCGCCGCCGGGGGGATGGACGGCTGACCCTGCATTATGATCCGCGCATCACCGTGCAGTTCACCGCCTCAGCCCATGAGCTTTCCACTTGGGACCGTTGGGACCGGACCACCACGCCCACGCATCTTTTGCGGGGCGCCCGGTCGGACCTGTTGCTGCCCGAAGCCGCAGAGCGCATGACCCAAAGCGGCCCGCGGCCCGGGATGAGTGAATTCCCCGACTGCGGCCACGCGCCCAATATGTCCAACCCCCAAGATATCGCCCTTTTGCACCGCGTTTTGGCTGAATTGCTGGGTCAATCGCCCCAAGGATAAAGGGCGTCACTTGCAAATTTGACGCTGTTGCTCAGCATTTGTCTGCATCCGGGTATTTTCCTTGCGTCAACAAAGCCCCCTGCAGTCTAATACCCCATGGGCGTATTCGGCACTTAGAAGGCCGGAGCGCAGAGGACAGAGACCGATTTGGGCAAAGCCGGCATGGAAAAAATGAGAAATGCGCTGTCTCAGCGTGCGAAACGGATTATCGTTTTGGTCGTGTTGTGCGGCGTTGTCCTGGGCTTTGGCCACCGGATCGAGACCCTGTCTTATCAGACCTACATGCAGAATCTGGAGCTTGATACCACCTTAGAGCTGATCGAAGTCCGCGAACAAATCCGCGCGGATATCTTTGACCAGATCCTGAAGCTGCGTGAGTTGGCCACGGTCATCAGCGAGAACCCCACGATCACCCAGTCCGAATTTAGCGCCCGCGCGGCAGAGTTCATGGCCGAGAACCCGGATGTGATTAACCTCGCCGTGGCCCCCGACCTCGTCGTGACAATCGTCCACCCCTATGAGGCCAATCGCGGCGTGCTGGGGCTGGACTACCGCCAAAACGCGGCGCAACTGCCCAAGGTCGAAGAGGCCCTGCGGACCGGCGAAGGGCTGGTGACCGGCCCGGTTGATCTGGTGCAAGGCGGGCGCGGGCTGATCCTGCGGCATCCGATCTTTGATTCAACCAGCACCGCCGCCGCCCCGAACGAACCTTGGGGCATCCTCTCCATGGTTGTGGATTACGACGCGCTCGTCACGCAGCTGCGCATCCCCGAACTGACCGAAAAATACGATCTGGCCATCCGCGAGCTGACCCCCGAGGGAGAGATCGAACAGACGATCATCGGCGACCCCGAGTTGACTTTGATCGACCCCATCGAGCTCGACTTCAACTTTGCTTTCGGCGCTTGGCAATTGGCCGCAACCGTCAAAGGCGGCTGGCCAGAGCATCGTCCCGACTTCTGGCTGAACTGGATTTTGCGTCTGCAAGGCGCCCTAGGGGTCACCATTTTTGCCTGGTATATCATCGGCTTGGCCGAGAACCGCAAACTCGCCGAAGAACGTCTGCGCACGGGCGTCGAGGCTTTGGACCATGGTTTTGTCATGTATGACGCCAAGGGCATTTTGGTGCTTTGCAATGAAAAATACCGCGAGATCCACGACTATAGCGAGGTGGTGAAGCCCGGATCATCCTATGAAAAGATTGTCCGTGACAGCATCCGCCGTGGGATCGTGCCCGATGCCGTCGGCAAGGAAGAGGAATGGATTCGCGTTTGGCTGGAGAAACGTGAGAACGGCGCATTTGAAACCGAACAGCGCATGCCCGATGGCCGCATCATCCGCACCTCGGACCGGCGGATGGAGGACGGCAGCGTCGTGGGTTTGCGCATTGACGTGACCGATCTGAAAAAGGCGCTGCTGACCGCCGAAGACGCGAACAAGGCCAAGACCGACTTCATGGGCGTGCTGAGCCATGAGTTGCGCACGCCGCTGACGGTCATCTTGGGCCATGTCCGCCTTGCGCGGCATTTCGACCGCACCCCGGCAGCGCGCGATCTTCGTACCGCTATTGAGGCTGACCCCAAGACCCGTGAAACGCTGGCGCCCAAACTGTCCGCCACGATGGGCAAACTGGGCGATATCATGCAAACGGTAGAGCGTTCGGGCAATCACCTGCTGACCCTGATCAACGAGGTGCTCGATTTTGCCAAGATCGACGCAGGCAGCCTTTCGATCGCGATGGAACCGGTGCAGATCGACGATATCGTCACCCCTACCGCCGATCAGCTACGCCCGATGATCGAAGACAAGGGGCTGGAGCTAAACGTGAAATCGGCAACCGGCGTGATGCTGGCGGATGGCAAACGCATCCAGCAGGTGTTGATCAATCTGCTAAGCAACGCGACGAAATTCTCGGACCAAGGCACCATTTCGCTGACCTGCCGCATCCGCGGGGAAGTGGTTGAATTCCGCGTGACGGATTCAGGCATCGGCATCCCGGAAAACGAGTTGGAGCGCGTCTTCGAGCCCTTCCATCAGGTCGATTCCACCGCCACCCGCCGCTTTGGCGGCACCGGGCTGGGCCTTGCGATTTCACGCGATATCGCCACGGCCCATGGCGGCAGCCTTGTCGCCACCAGCATCATGGGCAAGGGCAGCAGCTTTTTGCTGACCCTGCCCCTGCGCCCCGCCATCGCTGTCGCCGCCGCCGAAGCGCGCGAGGCCGAGCTCGCCTAGACACCCGATCCAGTCACNCGCCAGCGCCCTCGCCGATGGCACCCGTGGCGGCTAGCCCCTTCAACGCACGGGCAGCCGCTCCACCACCTGCTCTTGCTCGCCCAACCCTTGGACGCTCAGCCGAACCCGGTCGCCGGGGCTAAGGTAGCGTGGCGGTTTGAACCCCATGCCCACGCCCGGTGGGGTGCCCGTGCAGATCAGATCGCCGGGCTCTAGCTGGATGAATTCGGACATGTAGGAAACGATCGTCGCCACATCAAAAACCATCTTCTCGGTCGTGCCGTTTTGCAGACGTTCGCCATTGATCTCGGCCCAGAGCGACAGTTTGCCGGGATCGCCCACCTCATCGCCCGTCACCAAGACCGGCCCCGTGGGGCAAAAGTTGGGAAAGCTCTTGCCCTTGACCCACTGGCCGCCCCGTTCGGCCTGCCAAGCGCGTTCCGACACGTCATTGACGACGCAATAGCCCAGCACATGGTCCAGCGCTTGATCACGGCTGACGTTCAACGCGGTATGGCCGATCACCACGCCCAACTCGACCTCCCAGTCGAGTTTGCTCATCTCTTTGGAGTAAAGGAGCGGATCATTCGGCCCGCAATAGGTGCGGCTGGCCTTGGTGAACAGGATCGGCTCGGTCGGCACGTCCATGCCCGATTCCGCCGCATGGTCGGAATAGTTCAACCCCACGCCCCAGATGTTGCGCGGCTGGCTGACCGGTGCAGCGATACGCTGGCCTTGGGTCTCGACCAGCGGCAGACCTTCCAGATCGACGCCATCCAATATCTTGCGCAATGTCGGAATGGTCTCGGGCGTAAAGTCTGGCACAAGGCTGCTCACATCCCGCGCCTGCCCTGCCGCATCCAGCACCACCGGCGTTTTTGCCCCGTCCCGCGCCCCGTATCGCATCAATCGCATGGTCAACTCTCCCCTTTGGCGACCCTCGTTGGCGGTACCATAGCCATAGAAACGGCGATGACCACCGCTTTGCAAAGGTCACCGGTTTNTNCCCTCCTGAGGCAGGACTTGCCGCGCTTGGCCGCCCTCTCCCGTCCGANAATCCACAATTATCTGCATTACCGGGGNGANAAGCCCCATTCTTGCCCCANTTTACCCGCTGCGGCATTGGCAGCNGAGCGTGAGGGNGATACCTTGGGTCAAACATCTGCCTTCNCGCCAAGTCAGGTGCAAAGACTACGACAGAGGCAATGATGAACGACTTTTACAACGCTTTGGCGGATTTCGATGATCCGCTGCGGCAACTCTATATGCTTGCTGTCGAGCCTGATCTTTCCGTCGAAGACAAGATCGCCAAGCTCTTGCAACTGGGCACAGAGGCGCTTGGNCTTGAACTCGGCATCGTCTCTCGCGTGGATCATCCGGTTTACGANTGTGTCTATGTCCACGGCCCTGACTGGGCGCCTGCCCCCGGCAGCACNTTTGACATCAATGGCACCTATTGCCTGCACACNCTTNCNAATGCCGATGTGACCTCTTTCNACCACGCGGGCCAGCAANAGATTTCGACCCATCCGTGTTATGAGAATTTCGGTCTGGAAAGCTATATNGGGGCGCCGCTGAAAACCGGGGACACGCTGTTTGGGACGTTGAACTTTTCCAGCACCGCNCCGCGCNCCGCCCCGTTCAGNAAGGCGCAGATCCAATTCGTCCAATTCCTCGCCCGGTGGCTGAGCAGCGAGCTGTCCCNGCAATCCGAACGCCGCGCGCTGCGCGANCAGCGCGGGCTGCTCAAGGCAATGGTGGATGCCGTGCCCGAGGCCATNATCATGGCCGACCCCAACCGCCGNGTGGCGCTGGTGAACCCGGCGGTCGAAACCCTGTTCGGCTATGCCCCCGACGCGCTTTTGGGGCGGCAGACNGCCGTTCTCTATGAGACCCTCGGCAGCTATGAGCGCATGGGCGAAGAGCTGNCAAATGCCAGCACGGCCAGCACGCAGGGCGCGTTTTCCGTTGCCTGCCGTCGCGCCGATGGCTCGACCTTCGAAGGCCAAGTCGCCACCGCCAAGGTCGAGACCGATCGCGGCGAGCATCTGGGCTATCTTGGCGTGGTGCGCGATGTCAGCGAACAGCGCGAATTTGAGCGCGCCAAGGACCAGCTTATCGCCACGGTCAGCCACGAAATGAAGACGCCGCTGACCGCGCTCACCGGTGCCCTGCGCTTGCTTGAGGTCAGCCCCGGCGACCTGCCGCCGCAAAAGCGCAAGCTGCTGGAACTTGCGCTGCGCAACGCGCGGGCTATCGATCAGATGGTGGGGGATATTCTGGATGTAGAGACCCTGCGCAGACCGGATCAATCGGGATTTTCTGAGCGCCCCTTGGCGCCATTGTTGGCCCAAGCCTCAGAGACCTTGGTCGCCTACGCCAAAGAGCGCGGTGTCGGTTTGGAAATGACCCCGTCCGAGGCCCCCGCCCCGCTTTTGCGGCTGCACGAGGGGCGGCTCATGCGGCTGTTGTCAAATCTGTTGTCCAACGCGATCAAAGCCTCTGACGAAGGGGGCACGGTCCAGCTTGGCCTGTCGGAGGATGGCACCGGGTTCTGGGTCAAGGACCACGGCAGCGGCTTGCCGTTGGAACTGCAACCGGTCCTGTTCGACCGGTTTTCCCGCGGGTCCAGCTACCGCGTCGAAGAAGGGCATGGGCTGGGCATGAGCATCGTCAAAGCCATCGTGGATCAGCACCTCGGCGAGATCCGTTTTGAAACAGCCGAGGGTGAGGGCACGACCTTTTTCGTGGATTTCCCCACTCTCAAAGGGCGGCCCGATGCGGTGGCCGCCTCCTGACGGCAAATCGCAGGATCCCCAAACGCTAGACCGGGAGAGCCCGGAGCGCGTGCCCCGTGCGGTCGATCCCCGTGGGGGTGCTGAACACCGCCGCCAGTTGCGCCACCACATCGGCAGCCTCGATATGATCGGGCAAAACCACCATAAGACCGCCCCGCGCTGCTCCGGATCAGTCGGGCTGGCAAGGCCAGCGCCACANCCTCATCCCAATGGGCGATGATATTTTCCGCCTCTACCCAATGACCGGATCGGCAAAGTGTTAAACGTGAAACCAAAAGGTTTCGACAGACCGCTGAGCAGAANGTGCNACGAGNGAANGCCGNCTTCGGTGTGGGGNTGNNGNNNTCAGCTGANCGAAGATGNCATCGCCCCTTCACCCGCGCGGTCGAGCAATCCGAGCGCACATTGGANGCGGNGGAGAGCGAAANCACTANGTTTTGGCAAGGGAGGACAGNTTCCTACGCCTNAAGNCCCGCGNGNCGGNCTAACCCGCCTCGCNTTTTGCCACNGNGCAAAGCCAATCGCGCACGATGATCGCAGCACTTGANNCCCCTTGGCGCGGGGAAAGCAGANAGAAATCCTGCCCGNCCTCCATCACATGAGGCACNGGGCANACCAACCGCCCCGCCTCAAGATCGCGCTGGACCAAAAAGCGGCTCGCCAGCGCCACCCCCTGCCCGGCGAGAGCGGCATCCANACTGAGCGTNGTTTGGTTAAACCGCANCCNCCGCGNTGGTTTTACAGCGCTNTCAAACGCCTCTTGCGCAAANCGCGGCCAAAGATCATGCGTNTCGTGGAGCAGGGTCAGTCGCGCCAGACCCNCCGCATCCAGTGGCNTGCCGTCAGCCGTCAAACTGGGCGAGCAGACNGCCACAACCTCCTGCGCGAACAGCAGATCAGCCCGCAGACTGGCNCCGAAAGGCGGNCGCGCCTGACGCACGGCAAGNTCGATCCCATCCGCATGAAAGCTCGCCACCCGNTCCGTCGCCGTGATGCGCANGTCGATGCCGGGATGGGCTTCGGTGAAGTCTGACANGCGGGGGATCAGCCATTTCGACGCAAANGTCGGTGTCACGCTGACCGTCACCCGCGCGGGCGCGCTGCGCAGGGCATCCGTCGCCTCGCTCAACTGCTCAAAAGCCCGCGATACAGAGGCATGATAGGCCCGCCCTTCGTCGGTAAAGGCAAGGCCGCGCGGTTCGCGTAGAAACANGCGCAGCCCCAGATGATCCTCCAGNCCGCGCACCTGCTGGGCGACCGCCCCTTGGGTGACGCCCANTTCATCNGCAGCGGCGCGGAAGTTCATATGACGCCCCGCCGCGGCAAAGGCGCGAAGTCCGTTCAGGGGCGGCAGTGGAAAGTCTGNNGGCACGATAGAATTCCTACAGTCATACNACAATGCATCTGGCTGGCCAGCACAGCNNACCANGCCTAATTAAAAGACCATANCACCGCAGCGCAATCGCTGCACAGCATATGGAGTATATCCGATGNCAACAGAAAAAGTAGCCCTGATCANCGCAGGCGGCAGCGGCATGGGCGCGGGNGCGGCCCGCAAACTGGCCGCTGATGGCTTTAAGGTCGGCGTGCTCTCCTCTTCCGGCAAGGGAGAGACGCTTGGCACCGAATTGGGCGGCTTTGGGATCACCGGTTCGAACCAATCGCAAGAGGCGCTGGCGCAGTTGGTGGATGGCGCGATGGACCGCTGGGGCCGCGTTGATGTGCTGGTGAACTCCGCCGGGCATGGTCCGAAAGGCGACATCCTAGAGATGACCGACGAAGACTGGCACGGCGGGCTGGATGTCTACCTGATGAACGTGATCCGCCCCACCCGTCTGGTGACACGGATCATGGCGGCGCAGGGCGGCGGCGCGATCATCAATATCTCGACATTTGCCACCTTTGAGCCGGACCCGCTTTTCCCCACCTCAGGCGTCTTCCGCGCCGGTCTCGCGGGTTTCACCAAGCTCTACGCAGATCAATACGCGAGCCAGAACATTCGCATGAACAACGTCCTGCCAGGCTTTATCGACAGTCTGCCCGAGACCGAAGACCGCCGCGCGCGCATCCCCATGGGGCGCTATGGCACCGAGGCTGAAGTGTCTTCGCTGATCGGCTGGCTCGCCTCCGAAGGCGGCGCCTATGTCACCGGGCAGAACTGGCGCATCGACGGCGGGCTGACCCGTGGCGTCTGACGCGATCGCGCGCGCAGCCCCGGCGCGCCTAGCGTTCTGGGTCAAATGGGTGGCTTCGGTGATCCAGATCCTTGGCTATGCCGCTACCGGCTTTGGCTGGACGCCATGGAACCTCTACCTCTTTGTGGTGGGGGTTCTCGGCTGGCTGATCGTCGGGGTGCTTTGGAATGATCGGGCGATAACGCTGGTCCATCTCGTTGCCATGGCCGCGATGCTGGCAGGCATGGCGAGCCAGTAGCGGGTAGGCAATCCACGGGTTTTGATCCGGGCCGCCTTATGGAACGCCCTTGCGGATTGCCCACACCCTCGGAATAGTGCGGAGAAGCGTGCAATCTGAGGCGGCCATGACTGAAATACCAAAACACCCTATGCGCCGCCTGCTGACAAGCCTCGCCATCTGGTTTCTGGTGGTGACCTTCGTAGTGCTGATTTATGCCAAAGGAGACGATCCGATGCCGCTGAGCGTCCTCAGCCGTCTTGGGATTGCCGCAGCCATCGTTGCCTTTGTGAACATTCCGCTGATCCGCAGGATCGGCCATATCTACCTGCACACGACACCCGATGACGGTGATCTCGACGACTAGCCACTCTGCCGCGGCCTGCCTTGCACCCTGCGGAAATCGACCCATATCTCCTTTACAACGGACAACCGCGAGAGACCAATATGGGCTATGTAAAGACAGCGATGCTGATGGCGGCGATGACCGCGCTTTTCATGGGGGTCGGCTACCTGATCGGCGGCTCGGGCGGTGCGCTGATCGCACTTGTGGTGGCGGCGGGGATGAACGCCTTTACGTGGTGGAACTCCGACCGCATGGTGCTCAAGATGCACAACGCGCAGCCGGTTTCCCCCAATGACCGCACCGGGCTTTACGCCCTCACTGCCGAGCTTGCCCGGAACGCGGGCCTGCCCGAACCGAAGGTCTATCTGATCGACACGCCGCAGCCCAACGCCTTTGCCACCGGGCGCAACCCGGCCAATGCTGCCGTGGCGGTCACGAAAGGGCTGATGCAAAGCCTCAGCCGCGAGGAACTGGCCGGCGTCATCGCGCATGAACTGGCCCATATCCGCAACCATGACACCGCGATCATGACCGTGACCGCGACTTTCGCCGGGGCAATTTCGATGCTGGCGAANTTNGCGNTGTTCTTCGGCGGCGCGCGNGANCGNATGGGNATGATCGGCACGCTGATGATGATGTTCCTCGCCCCCATGGCCGCCGCACTGGTGCAGATGGCNATCAGCCGGACGCGGGAATATGCNGCNGACAAGGCCGGGGCCGAGATNTGCGGCCACCCGCTCTGGCTGGCCTCGGCGCTTGAGAAAATCGCGATGGGCGCCGCGCGGATCGACAATCACGCCGCCGAGCGGAACCCGGCCACGGCGCATATGTTCATCATCAACCCGCTGCACGCGCATAAACATGACAGCCTCTTTGCCACACACCCGGCGACGGAAAANCGCATCNCAGCCCTGCGTGCGATGACGCCCACGGCGGCCCCGGTGCGGGCCNAGAGCGCCCGCNCCACCACCAGCAGCCGTATCCCCAAGGCTGGCAGNCGNGGTGACGCNGGGCCGTGGCGCTAAGCCGCGCTCAGCCCCGCCGCCAGTAAGCNGTGCAAATCTGGCGTGTCTTNTCCATGCCGAGGGTGGTTTTGAAATGCCCCCGCAACTGCTGGGCGTTCTGNAACTCNCCNGCGAAAAAGGCATAGCCCAAACCGTCATCCGTCAGCGCCTGCGCATGGCCAAGCACCTCGGCTTCGAANGCGGCGNGCGGCAGCGCATGGACGCGCAGCTTGGTCTTGGGCAGGTAGTCNCGATAGGACACGCCNCGCGGCAGGGCGNCCACCACATCGCCCACCGCATCCTCTGGCAGGCGCGCCAAAAGCTGCGCCACAGCNGGCAGCCCCGTGCCATCTGCGGCCAGAAAATAGGAGGAGGCNTCNGGCAAGGCGCTGATGCCCACCGGCCCCATCGCCCCGATCCGTTGCCCGGCATGGGCGTTCTGCGCCCATTGCGANATCANGCCCGATCCATGGCGCACCACGTCGATATCGACCTCCTCGCGCGCGGCGCGNATGTTNTTGAGCGTNACATAGCGCGCGTGCAACTCATCCGCGCCCTTTGGCCAGACCGGCGCACCGTTGGCACCCATCACAGGCCACACCGGTGCGCGGCTGNGATCGCGCGGCAGNATCAANCGCAGATGCAGCCCCTGCGCGGCGAGTTCGGCAATNTCNGGGTAATGCAGGGTGACGCGCTGCATCCCCTCGAACAGNATTTCACTGTTCAGCACANTCTAGCAGNCGNAAGTTCTGCGGCGTNNCNCCGNCCTCNTGCGNNANNCCCTNCCAGCGGATGCGATCGGCCAGCGCGGGATCAAACTCCNCTACGTGATGCACCATGCCCTCTTTCGAGAATTGCATGGCGTTTTCGCCNGGNGCTTGAAGGCTGACTTCCAGCCCCCNCGCGCAGAGATCGAACTCCACCCGGTAGCCGTCTTGCTCAAACACATGACCGGTCGCCCCTTTGGCGCGAAACGCCATGCCGTGGTCATCAACAAGATGCGACAGGATNNGCGAGAGCATCTCCTGCGGCGCGTCCATCGGGATGGTNGTCTTGGCTTTGGCGATGGTCATNTGNGGCTCCTCCCGGTCAAAGAAAAGCGCGGCACACGAGGGTGGTGCCGCGCTTGAGGCTCACCAGCTATGGGCCAGNTTCANGGTGACTTCACGACCGGGGCTGTAGAAGTCAGCGTAGAAACCGCCGTAGGAGGTGTGCTTTTCGTCGAACAGGTTGGTGACATTGGCCGACAGGGTGGTCTGTTCGGACAGGTCATAGCTTACGGCGGCATCCACCACGACAAAGCTGCCCGTCTCGCCTGTGGCGTTGCTGTCGCTGTAGTAATAGCCGCTGTTGAACCGCGCGCCCAACCCAACCGTCAGATCACCACGGCCAAGGTTTTCCCATGTCCGGCTGGCCCAGATCGAGGCGACATTTTCAGGCACCAGACCGGGGCGGTTGCCAACGTTGCCGGAGGTGCCGTTCTCTTTGATCTCGGCATCCAGATAGCTGTAGGCGGCGGTGAGGGTATAGGCGCCCATCTCGGCTTTGGCTTCCAGATCGATGCCGCGGACACCGATTTCACCGATGGTTTCCGGCTGGTTGGTCGCCGGATTGGTNCGGGTGATGTTGCTTTTCGACAGGTCATAGACCGAGGCCGTCAGCAGCGCATTGGTGCCCATGGGCTGCCATTTCGTGCCCAGCTCAAACTGCTCGCCCTCTTCCGGCTCGACGCCAAAGCCTGCGGGCACGACCGACTGCGCGTAGTTCCCAAAGACCGAAACGTTCGGCTTGATCTTATAGGTCAGGCCCACGCGGCCTGTCGTCTCGCTGATGTCGTTGGTCTGCACCGTACCGGCAAGGTTGTTGGTTTCGGTCACGTCGATCCAGTCGTGACGCAGCCCGAAGGAGGCGATGAAACGTTCGTTCCAGTTCAGCTCTTGCTGAAGGTAAAGCGCCTTGCCTTCCGTCTCTGTGTCGAGATCGGCAAAAATCGGAACGCTGGTGGGACGGCCTGTGTAGCTTGGGTTGTCGCGGTCAACCGACGGCGCCGCGCCATAAAAGCGTTGATCGGTCTCGTCGGACCACGAGAATTCGACCCCCGCCGTGGTGGTGCTGGCCGCNCCGCCAAGGAAGCCCTCATAGGTCAGATGCAGGTCGGAGATCATGTTCTCGCTCGTGCCGTCGCTGGCAAAGTACGCGCGGTCCACCATGCTGTCATTCGGGGTATAGTCGCTGACATAGGCATAGCCGAAGTCATCCGCGCTGTCGCTGTAGCGCAGGGTGCCGCCAAAGCTCAGCCCGTTGCCAAAGTCATGCGCGCCCAGAACGGAAACGGTGGTCCGTTCGGTGCCGCGGTAGTTATAGTCAGGCTCGCCGTAGAACACGTCGCTGCGGTCAAAATCGCCGCCCGCCGGGAAACCACCGCTGCCGGGCACGGAGTCGCGGTCAAGGTGATCGACGATCACGGTCAGCTCAGACGCATCGGAGGGACGCCATGTCAGGCCACCCATCGCGAAGATCTCGTCATTCTCGGAATAGGGGTACTCAAGCTCGCCGTTGCGCAGCAGGCCGGTGAAACGGTAGCTGAGCGTGCCTTCTTCATCCAGCGTGTCGCCGAAATCTACGCCGGTTTCCAAGCTGCCATAGGAATCCACCGAGGTGTAGACACTGCCAAAGCGTTCGTCGCGCGGGCGTTTGGTGACATAGTTGACCGAGCCGCCGGGGTCGGACAGGCCAAAGGTCGAAGACGATGCGCCCCGGATGACTTCCACACGCTCAAAGGCAAAGGGCTCTTCGCGGATGGCCCCAAAGTTCGGGCCCAATGTCAGCCCATCGCGGTAGGTATAGGCCTCGAACCCGCGCAGAATGAAATAGTCGAACCGGTCGTCCGCGCCATAGCTGTCGGTGCTGGCGCCGGCGGTGTAGTTCAACACCTGCTCCACACTATCCGCGCCGCGCGCTTCGATCTCGCGGCTGGTGATGACAGAGACGCTGGCCGGGATATCAATGATCTCTCCAGACAGCTTGCCGCCGCTGCTGAGTTCGCTGGCGACCACGGTTTCGGCATCCGCCGCGCCTGAGGTTTGCGCGCTGGTCTCTAGGATCACGTCGTCCAACTGGTAGGTCTCTTGCGCGGAAACTGCGCCGGGCACCAGCGCCGTACAGCACAAAAGCGCCGTCTTGAGAGAGCCGCGCCCTAGTTGCAGGGGAATGAATTTAAAAGAGGACATGGCGGTCTCCGTAATAACCTAGTGAATCAGTCGGGATTTCTTTACCCCTATGATGCGGAGGGCGCCAGAGTCAATCTGACTAATTTAGTAAGTTATTTTAAGCTGCGGCTTCTTTGCGTGATTGCCCGATTTTATGGCGCCCAATCGGCACCATGCAGGGGGTCTGCGAAACGGGGTCGCTGACAATACGGCACGACAGGCCGAAGACGGTTTTCACTAGGTCCTCTGTCAGGACTTCAGCGGGCGGCCCCTCCGCGCGGATGCCGCCATCGCCCACGGCGATCAGGTGGTCGGCATAGCGCGCGGCGAGGTTGAGATCATGCAGTACCATGACGATCGTCGTTCCCTGCGCGGTGTTAAGATCGACAAGCAGGTCCAGCACCTCGACCTGATGCGCGACGTCCAAAAAGGTTGTTGGCTCATCCAGCAACAACAGGTCGGTCTCTTGCGCCAAGGCCATGGCGATCCACACCCGCTGGCGTTGACCGCCCGACAGGGTATCAAGATCGCGCTCGGCCAGCTCTTCGGTACCGGTCGCCGCAAGCGCGCGGGCNACAGCGCGGTCATCCTCTGCCGACCAGCGCGAGAACAGCCCCTGATGCGGATGCCGCCCGCGCCCGACAAGGTCGGCCACGGCGATCCCCTCGGGCGCGATNGGCGANTGCGGCAACAACCCCATGACCTGCGCCAGCNTGCGCGATTTCATCTGATGCACCGACTGTCCATCGAGCAGNACCGCGCCGGATTTNGGCTGCANAANCCGCGCCAGCGTCCGCAACAGGGTCGACTTCCCCGAGGCATTGCCGCCCACGATGGCGGTGATCTTGCCCGCAGGCAGGGNGAGAGAGACNTCCTCCAAAATCACGCGCTTTTCATAGCCCGCGCCCAGATTGCGCGTTTCAAGACGGTGGTCGTGGGTCATAGCGTGCCCCCATTTCTATTGGCGCGGACGATGAGATACAAAAGGAAGGGCGCGCCGACNGCCCCGGTGACGACGCCNACAGGCAAGCGCGNGGGCAANAGGAACTGCCCCACNAANTCNCCCGCGATGACCAGCACNGCNCCCACCAGNCCGGCCNCCAGAAGCAATCCGCGNGACCCCGGCAAGAGCCGCGCCGCAATGGGCCCCGCAAGGAAGGCNACAAAGGCAATCGGCCCGGTCGCAGCCGTCGCGATGGCCACAAGGCCGACGGCGGCCAGTGTCACCCGCAGCCGCGTGGCNTCGGCCCGCACNCCNANGGCNTCGGCNGTGTCATCGCCAAGGCGCAGCACCTCCAAATCGCGGGCGGTNACGGCCAGCAGCNCTCCGAACACCAACAGCGCCCCGGCCACGGGCANNGCTTGNACAAGCTGCATNCCGTTNAGGCTGCCGGTCAGCCAGCGCATCGCCTCGGCCCGGNCCCATGCGGGCGCTTCGAGCAAGACATAGGCTGTCACACTATCGAGCATGGCCGAGACGCCGATGCCAATCAGGATCANCCGCGCCCCCGCNGCNCCGCGGCGCGAGGACAGCGCCCAGATCAGCGCCGCGACCCCAAGCCCCGCCGCCACCGCGACNAGCGACACCAACCACCCATCGAGGGCNAGAATAACGATGGCAAAGACCGCCGCCGCCCCCGCACTGGCGCTGATGCCGATGATGTCGGGGCTGGCCAGCGGATTGCGCAGCATGATCTGAAACGCCACCCCGCCCAAGCCAAAGCTCGCCCCGGCGAGCAGCCCCATGACCGCGCGCGGCAAACGCAACTCGGTCACCACNAAAGCGGCATTCGCCTCCGGCGCACCGGTCAGCGCGGCCCANACATCGCCCGGCGGCACGCAGCCCCGTCCGCAGCTGAGCGTCAGCANNACNANGCCNANNACNAGCGCNGCCAGAAACCCCAGCACCNGAAGGCGGCGCGCGNCNNCGGGGCGGNNNCTGNNCNNNGCGNTNAANGTCANNTCGCTCATAGCCCACGCATCCTGTGATTGCGNACCGTCCAGATAAANAAGGGCGCGCCAACAAAGGCGGTGACGATGCCCACGTCCAACTCATTCGGGCGCGCGATGACCCGGCCNAGCACGTCCGACAGCCCCAGCATGGAGGCCCCCGCCAAGGCCGAGAGCGGCAACACCAGCTTGTAATCAACNCCNGCNATCATCCGGCACAGATGCGGCACCACCAGCCCGACAAAACCAATCGGCCCGCAAAGCGCCGTCGCCGTGCCGCAGAGGATCACCNCCCCCGCCGCGGCCATGACCCGCCCCAAGGCGACGCTCTGGCCAAGGCCGGTGGCCAGTTCTTCGCCCAAGGCCAATGCGTTGAGAACCCGGGCTGAGGCGAGGCTCAGCGCCAGCCCGACCAACGCGAAGGGCANGGCGGGCAAGAGAGTCTCNAANCTCGCGCCGCCGATGCCGCCCACCTGCCAAGATTGCACAGAGCCNGCGATATCATTGCGCGGCAAGACCACCGCGATGATGAAGGCCGACACCGCCACAGANGTTGCCGTGCCAGCAAGGGTNAGCTTCAGCGGTGTCGCCCCGCCCTGCCCNGCGGAGCCGATCAGATAGACGAAAATCGCGGTCACCCCCGCCCCGGCGANGCCGAGCCACAGAAAACTCTGCGCGCCGCTGATGTCGAACCAAGCGATGCCNACCACGACGAAAAGCGCCGCGCCCGCATTGACGCCCAGAATACCCGGATCGGCCAAAGGATTGCGGCTGATGCCCTGCATCACCGCCCCCGCAAGGCCAAGCGCTGCGCCCGCCAAAACGGCCAGCGCCGTGCGCGGCATCCGCACCGCGACCGCCGCAGCGCCGATGGACTCGATCCGGCCAGTCATGCCCGCCCAGATCTCGGCCCAAGGCACCGAACGCGCGCCCACGGTCAGCGACAGGCCGGTCATCAGCAGCAGCAGGCCCAGCAAAAGCGCGAGACCGGCCAGCCGTTGGGGGCGCTGCACCTGCATTATTCGCCGCGTGTGGCGGCCGCGCTCAGCCGTGCGAGGTAATCGTCGAGCACATAGTCGATCGACAGCGGCGTCGGGTTCGCGGCGGTGCCCATCGGGTCATTCGCCAAAAGCACGACCGAGCCACGGGCGACGGCGGGGAAACGCGCGATCAGCGGGTTCTTGGCCAGTTCGTCCAACCGCGCCTGATCACCATAGGTGACCACAACATCCACGTCTTCGAACAGATCGATCCGCTCTGCGCTGACCCGGCCCGAGTATTTACCAGCCTCGCTGGCCTCGCGCACCGCTTGGGGCGTCGCCATGCCGATGTCGGTCAGGAACTGCACCCGCTGGTCGGCGGCGGCGTAGAAACCGATGGTGCTGAGGTCGCGCGGATCGAGGTGAGTGACGAACATCCCGGTTCTGCCAGCCAGTTCGGGATATTCTTCGCGGGCGGAGGCGATACGCTCTTCGATCTCGGCGACCATCTCGTCACCTTCTTCGGCCATGCCAAGGCCCGCCGCGTTTTGGCGGATCATCTCGCGCCATGTCGTCGTCCATGCGGCTTCGGGATAGGCGATGACCGGCGCAATGCGGCTGAGCGTTTCATAATCCGACTGCGACAGACCGGAATAGGCGGCAAGGATCACATCGGGCTGGGTGCTGGCCACGGCTTCGAAATCAATGCCATCGCCCTCGTCAAAAAGCGTGGGCACCTCTGCGTCCAGTTCATCAAGCTTTTCGATCACCCAAGGCAGCAGCCCATCGCCATCGTCGTCCCCCCATGAGGCGCGGGCAAAGCCGACGGGCACGATCCCGAGCGCCAAGGGCACCTCGTGATTGGCCCAGCCGACCGACGCCACCCGTTCGGGACGCTCTTCGATGGTGGTTTCGCCAAAGGCGTGTTCAACGGTGACGGGAAAGTCCTGCGCCGAGGCGGCAGTCGCGCCAAAGGCCAAGCAAATGAATGACAATGTTCTGAGCACTGCGGCCCCCTTAATCCGATTCTTTTACTAAACTATTGTCTGTTATGCCGCAGCGGGCGCGGAT
Organism: Sulfitobacter sp.; assembly: GCA_002703405.1. Taxonomy (GTDB): domain Bacteria; phylum Pseudomonadota; class Alphaproteobacteria; order Rhodobacterales; family Rhodobacteraceae; genus Sulfitobacter. The sequence goes on from NZSX01000036.1 coordinate 28,597, forward strand.
GCAACAGGGCAGTTCATCGGATCATGGGGTTGGGCCGTACCAAAGCGAAGGTGCGCGCGGTCGGCCCAGATGCCGCTGCGACAAGCGTTATNGACGGGTAGGTGAAACAGCCCCGCCAGACCGCCCGTATGCGCCCCCGGTTTTCCCCGAGGGGAGGGACAGGAAAACCGGTGGGGCGCATCGCTGCAAGTCTATCGAGGAGCCACTCCCTGGGGTAGGGGAACGGGCAGCAGCTCCCGAGAAGGCCCGTGTCGTGAAGCATATTCTCAGGCGAAACGGTCGAAATGAACCGGTTGCCAGCTTGGGACGCGGTCATTGTTCTGGTCAATGACGCCTTCGTGCAGACCCGTCTATCGGCGGGTATTTCTAACTATAGATCGCGCTTTACATCGCTGCATCTGGGCGGGGGTATAAACGGGCTAGTCTTAAGGATAGGTTGCCGCCCCCCCCCGCGGTCAGACACGCCCCCGTTACAGACCGACCTGCGCCTTCATTGCCGCCAGCGTCGCGTCCCAAGTTTCGGGCAAAGCCTTTGACAGCCCGCGCGCTTCGTCGTCTTTGCCGGTCTTGCAGGCGGTCTCGATCTCTTTGAGCAGGCCGTGCAGCCGGTCCGCCCCAAGCATACCGCACATCCCGGCCATGGCATGGGCCTGCGCCTGCAAATCGGGCAAGCCATCGGCGGCCATCAATGCGGGCAGGTCATCCGCGCCCTGATGGCCAAGCTTATCCACCCGCTCACGCAGTTTCTCCACGCCCAATAGGTCGATCAGGTCCGCGATCTGTTGTTCGTTCAACAATGGCCGTTTCGCGGATTTCGCCTGCACCGATGTCTGCGCGCTGGCCAAACGCTCTGGCAGGGCCTGTTCCGGCATCACCTCACGCCCCGAAAGCTCGCGCAGCTTTGCACGCAGCACTTTCATATCCAGCGGCTTTTGCAAAAACCCCGACATCCCGACCGCGCTGAACTCCGCGCGTTCTTTCGGCAAGGCGTGGGCGGTCACGGCGATGATTGGCGTTTCGCGGTTGGGGCCTTCGCCGGAAAGAATCGCCTTGGTCGCCTGAATGCCATTCACCTCAGGCATGGAGATATCCATGAGGATCGCATCAAAGGGCGCGCCTTCGGCAAGCTCAATCGCCGCGCGCCCACCGGTGGCAAGGGTGACATCATGGCCGATCTTCTCAAGCATTGCCATGATTAGCTCGCGGTTGATCTCATTGTCGTCCACCAGCAGAAGGTTGAGCCGCTTTGCCGGTAACGCCTCGACGCGCTTTTTCTGTGGGTCGGGGGCGGCGTCGCAGTCGACCTCTGCCAGATCAGCAAGCTTCACCGGCAAGCGCAGCGTGAAACATGCCCCCTCTCCCACGGTCGAGTCGCAGGTAATCTCGCCGCCCAAACGTTTAACCAAACGACGCACGATCCCAAGCCCCAAACCGGTGCCCCCGGTGCGCCGCTCATAGCGGCTGTCGAGCGAGACGAAGTCTTCGAAGATACGGTCGATATCCCCCGCCGGAATGCCGGGTCCGTCATCCTCGACCTCAAGGTGGAACTCCTCCCCTTCTGAGCCAGATTTGGCGAACCACCCGCGCAATGTCACATCACCGCCGGGGCTAAACTTGATCGCGTTGCTCAGAAGGTTGACCAAAATCTGCTGGATCGCCCGTGGGTCCGTCACGATGGCCTTGTCGTCCAACTGCGTCAAATCTAGGTGCAGCCGCGTGCCCCCGGCCTCGGCCAGAGGGTCCATCGTGTTGATGATTCCCGCCATCAGCACCGTCATGTCACAGGTCTGACGCACCTGTTCATAGGTGCCAGCCTCACTGCGCTCGATGGCCAGCACGTCATTGATATGGCCCAACAAAATCTCACCCGAGGTCATCGCCGCATCGAGATAGCGCTTTTGCTCATCGTCAAGCCGGTCATCTTGCAGCAGTTGCAGGGCCGAGATCACACCATTGAGCGGCGTGCGCATCTCGTGGCTCATCATGGCGAAGAACCGAGATTTTTCCTGATAGGCGTCAAGCGCTTCATCCCGCGCGGCAATGATCTCGGCCTCGCGGAGGCGCTTTTCGGTGATATCCCGAATATAAGCGATGAAAAGCGACCCCTGCCCCATGGGCGATTGCGACACGGACATTTCTACCGGGAAAATGCGCCCAGTTTGGTCGATCATCTCAAACTCGCGGCGCCCCTTATCGGCGACCTCCGTCTCTCCGGTCAGGCGGAATTTCTCAAGCCGCTCGCGGTGCACGCTCCGGTCGGCGGGCGGGATCAACAGGCTGATATAGTCCCTGCCCTTAGCGGCCTCATGGGTGATTCCGAATATCTCTTCGGCGGAGCCGTTGAAATCTTCGATCTCGCCGTGGTCGTTGATAACGACGATGGCGTCCAGCGATGCTTGAAGGGTGGTGGCAAGGCGCAGGTGGTTTTCTTCGACCAATTGCGAGGTGCGGTTCAACCGGCTGGCCTGCCGCGACAGGCGGTAGACCGCGCCGACCAAGGCAAGGGTGACGATCAACACGATCGCCGCCATCACCTCGATCAGCCGCACGATCTCATGGCGTTCGTTTTGGGACATCTCGCTGGCGATTGCGATGGAGGCGAGGGCAATCTCGCGGGGCACGTCTTCGATGCTGCGCAACATGGCGTCGATATCGTCCAATGCCGCGATCAGTTCGGCATCAGAGCCGTCGATCGCAGGCAGGAACCCATCCAGCGAGGCCCGCAACTCGCGGATTTTCGGCTTGGCCTTTGCGTTGTTGCGCACCCGTTCGGCCAGCAGAACGCGGCTATAGAAGATGTCGAACCTTTTGCGGAACTCGTCCAGCGCCTCGGGCGTGGCGGATTTTGCCTGCGCCAGGGCGCGGTCGGTCTTGAGGAATTCGATCTCGATCTGCGTAAAGACCCATTCGGCATGGTCCTGCTGCGCACTGTCGAGCGCCTGAATCCGATCCCAGACGTTATAGGCCAGATAGGCGGCGATGCTCATCCCCGCCACGAGGATAAGCATCAATACCTGTCGGCTTCTGGCGCGCGCGGGTCCGAATTTTCCTGCGTCGTTCATCCAAGCCCTCTGCGCCATTGTCAGTTACTCGACACTAATGCGGTCAAGCTGCCAGATCGACCGGCTGTAGACCAGTTCAGTCTGGTAGGCGATGTCACTGTCGTAAGGGTAGACGACCCAAAGTGGCCCCTTGTCCCGGCGCGACATTTCCTCGCCATTGGTGTAGTAGGCGATGATCGGGCCGCCTTCGACGGCGTCGGACATCGGGATTTCCACAGCATAGTCATTGATGGCCGTCGCGGTGATCGTGCCGTCTTCGACGTTCAGCGTGTCGAAGAGATCCTTGAGGGAAACGCCTTCGAACTCCTGCGAGCCATCGGTCCAAATGGTTGTCGTTTCAAAGCTTGAGACCGGCATCGACTGCAGGTCAGACAGGGTAAAGTTATGGGTTTCACCGGCCAGCGTCACGTTGAGCACGGCCTCTTCGTCTTGGGCGGCAACCGCCGAAGCAAGGCCCATTGTGAGCGCGGCTGCGGTGATGGTCTTGCTAAGATTCTGAAAAATCATGTCTTGGTTCCTTATCTGGCGTTATGACCTGACCATACCCTGACCTAATGAGAGGCGCGAATGCGCAGAAGCGCATCCCCCCTATACCAAAGGATAGGCGCACCTGCCCCGGAGCGCCCCGCCCTGCCATACCAAAGGATAGCGGCGCATGCCTTTGCGTCCTTTGTTCCTTGGGCTTTCATCTTTCTTTTCAAACGGGCACACTCTACCCATTAGAGAACGCCGGCCATTTGGGCTTCAGGAGATCTATTATGTCTTTGCGTATTTTAATTGCCGATGATCACGACATGGTTCGAGAGACCATTGCCATGTTCCTTGATGCCGATGGAGCGACCGTCACCGAAGCGGCATGTGATCTGGCCGGTGCCTTGGACAAGATCAAGTCCGAGCCGCCCTACGATCTGGTTCTGCTCGATTATACGATGCCCGGTATGAAGGGGCTGCAGGGCCTGCAAACCGTGCTTGGTATCAACGAGGGCCGCCCCGTCGGGCTGATTTCTGGCACCGCCACCCGGCTGATCGCCGAACAGGCGTTGGAAATGGGGGCAATCGGCTTTTTGCCCAAGACCCTGCCCGCCAAGTCACTGGTCAACGCGGTCCGCTTTATGGCCGCCGGGGAGACCTATGCCCCGGTCACCTTCATGTCGGGCAAAGACAATCCCGAAGAGACGGATTTCGAGAAAGCCTTGTCAGAGCGTGAGCGCCAAGTGCTGCGCGGATTGATGAGCGCGCAGTCGAATAAAGAGATCGCGCGCGACCTCGATCTGCAAGAAGTGACGATCAAACTGCACGTGAAAACACTTTGCCGAAAACTGGACGCAAAGAATCGTACGGATGCAGCGATCATTGCGCGCGACGCGGGCTTCGTTTGAGGCCCGTTTTCGCCGCCTGAAACGCCCCGGTCCGGACCCTGCGCGCCCCCCCCGTAGCGCGCCCAATTTCCCCTCTGGCTTGTAAACCATAATCGCCGCCCCGCGCGGGCGTTTTTGCGTTTAGCCTTTGACGTTTTGCACCGAATCAAAGATTCGGAAACTGCATTTTTCCCTGCAAAATTAACCATCTATCCGCCCCGCCCCCAGCGCCATTCCCGCGCCAAATGGTAGGCCGCGGCACGACCCGATAGGGGCGCCTATCCTTTCGACTAACCGTCTGACCAGAGGCTCAGCGAGTTAACCCTTCGCTCAGATGATATCGGTATCCGGTTCCCCGAAGATGAGAACAGGACAACGCAATGAGCGTGTCCGTTCATTGCAACTGCCGGCTCTTCACCGGCCCACAAGGGAACTACTAGATGCGTATCCATATCTCCCAATTATCCAAGACACTCATTGCGAGTACGGCCTTGTCCCTCGCGGGTTTCGCGGCTGCCGCCGACGCGCTTACGAGCGAATTCTCCTTCCGCGTGGTGGAAACCAATGCCGAGGGCGAAGAAGTCCTCGTTGAGCGTGAAACGATCCGCCCGGGCGAGGTGATCTCTTATGAGCTGCGCCACCAGAACACGACCGAAGGCGCGATGGAGGGGCTCGTCATCGCCGCCCCGGTTCCCGATGGCGTCTCTCTCGCCCTTGGGGCCGAAGTGACCTCTGTCGCCGCGGTCTTTGAAGTCCAGGCCGAGATGGACCCAGAGCAGGAAGGGCTGGAATGGTCGACCGTTCCCGCCACCCGCAAGGTCGTCGATGCCAATGGCAACATGATTGAAGAGCCCCTTCCCGAAGAAGCCGTCGCCGCCGTGCGCTGGACCCTCTCGGAACCGCTCGAAGCAGGCGCCTCCGCCTTCAACAGCTACCGCGTGCGCCTGAACTAAATCCGGCGCCTCTCTCTCTCCACTCTCTCTCCAACTACTATAGAACTAGGGAATATTAACGTGAAAAACCATACAACCTTCCTGCGCTCCGTGAGCGCCGTTGCTCTGACCGCCGTGATCGGCACTGTCGCTTTCGCGGCACCCGAAGCGGGTTCGGTCATCGGCAACCAAGCCGTCGCGACCTATACCAACGCGGCGGGCGACACGATCACGGTAACCTCCAACACCGTTGAGACGATCGTTCAGCAAGTTGCTGGTGTCTCCATGACCTCGGACAACACGGAAACAATTGCCCCCGGCGGCAAAGCTTTCTTGCCTCACATCATCACCAACGACGGTAACGGTGCAGATGCATTCTTGCTGGAGGCGGCAGAAGACAGCAGCGGGACGCTCGATTTGCAGCCGTTGGTCTTTTATCCTGATGCCAATATGGACGGCGTGGCCGATAGCGCCACTCCGTTGACTGAAACACCAACTCTGGCACCCGGCGAACAGTTCGGCGTTGTGATCGAAGCCACCGCCCCTTCGACAGCGTCCGGTTCCGATACGATCACTGTGACAGCGACTTCCAACCTTGACGGTACCGTACTTATTACCAACACAGACACGCTGACAATCTCCAACGACGCGATTGTCGAGTTGGTCAAATCGATGACAGCGGACCCGGCCTCGGGCGGCAATCCCAACATCATTGACGCGGGCGACGAAGTGACCATCACGCTGACCTACTCCAGCACCGGTCTTGCTGCCGCCAACAACTACTCTGTGCAGGACGTGCTCGATGGCCGCCTGACCTACGTACCCGGCTCGGCCCGCTGGTCTGACTCCGCTACACCGCTGGACGATGACAACGGCTCCACCGTCGTGGACACCACAAACGGCTCCGGCGAGACGATCGCTTGGGACTATGATGATGGGCAAAACGTCAACTTCCTGATCTCCTCTGTNGGCTCTGGCCGCTCGGGNGAGGTGACCTTCCGTGCCGTGATCGCGGATACCGCCAATGCNGGCATCATCACCAACGTGGCNACCCANGACGTTGANGGCNNNGCCTTNCCGCCGTCGAACACNGCCTCTGTCACCGTNGACAACCAATATGCNGTGGCGATTGCCGATACNGCNATCAACTCCAACGGCACNGCCAATGCGGCNATTGCCTCGGNCACNGACGATGACGCNGCNANCAACGATGTCGTCACGGAAACCGGCGATGTCTACCAAGGCGGCGTGATCCGTCAGGAATTCGTGCTGACCAACCTTTCCAACAGCCCGGACAGCCTGACCCTTGACGTGGCCAACGACGACTTCCCCGCGGGCACCACCTTCCGCTTTGTCGGCGCGGACGGTGTCACCCCGGTGGTCGGCTCTGTGGGCCCCTTGGGTATCGGTGACAGCGCGAAGGTGACGTTGATAGCCACCCTGCCGACCAATGTCACACCGACCGCCACCACCAACTACACCGCGATCCTTACCACGACCTCGGACAACTCGGGCGTCACTGACGTATCGACCGCCGAATTCTCCGGTGCGGTGCTTGCAGCTTCGGTCGACCTCGAAAACGCTGTCGTCGGTTCCGAAGGCGATGGCGCGGCTCCGACAAACGGTGGCAACCCGTGGGTCACCCAGTCGACAGACCCCGGCGCACCGGTCGTCTTTGACATGCTGGTCGAAAACAACGGCCCGACCTCGGACAGCTTCAACCTGTCGCTGGATCAAGCCCTGCCCGCAGGCTGGACGGTTGAGTTCCAACTGCCAGACGGGTCGATCGTGTCGAACACAGGCACCATCCCAGCAGGTGGATCGCAGGCTATCCGCGCGGTGATCACCCCGGCAGATGACGCCCTGCCCGGCGATACCTTGGTCGACATCGCGGTCGTATCTTCCGTCTCCGGACAAGGTGACCGTATCGTCAACCAAGTCACGGTCAACGAAATCTACGATGTGAAGATCATCGAAAACCAAAGCGCGCAGGCTTCGCCGGGTGGTATCGTGGACATCCTCCACACCATTTCGAACGAAGGGAACGTGGCCATCACCGAGGCGTCGATCACCGAATCCGGTCTGACCAACTTCTCCGGCGCGATCTTCTGGGACCAGAACGGCAACGGCGTGATCGATCCATCCGAGCCGGTGATCGACAACTTCGATGACCTGACCGACGGTGTTTCGCCGGGCGTCAACGGGCTTGCTCCGGGCGACAGCATCTCGCTGATCTACCGCGTGCAGACGCCATCGACAGCCACCCAAGGTGTCTCCGAAGTCGGCACGATCTCGATCAACAACACGTTGAACGGTACCGGGACCGATATCGACCAGACCAACAACGTCGTCGAAGACCGCGTGGTCATCATCTCGGGCGATGTCACACTGAGCAAGTATCAGTATATCGACGCGGGCTGCGATGGCACCGTGGGCACCTTCACCAAGACCCGTCTTGATGTCGAGCCCGGCCAGTGCATCCGCTACATGGTCGAAGCCGAGAACACGGGCGCCTCTGCGGCGGACAACGTGATCATCTCGGACGCCGCACCGGCCTATACCGCGGTCACAAACTGTGGCGGTGCCTGCCCAGAGAGCCTGTTCCCGGGCACCAGCACGGCCACCGTCACCTCGACCAACGTATCGAGCACACATGGCACGATCCTTCCCGGCGGCTTTGCCCGGGTAGAGTTCACCGTGCGGGTCGACGACTAACCGACCTCTCCGGTGCCCCCGGGCTGAGCGATGCTCACCCGGGGGCGCCCCCCCCCTTCTACCCCCGTTTCCGTCTCCCCAATTATTTCATGCCCTTTCCAGGGATCGCACAGGAGCAAGCTGATGCGCAGTTTCCTTATGTCTAAAGCCCGCCCGGCTCTGGCCCTGATCAGCGCCTCCGCAATGAGCCTGAGCCTTCTGCCCCACGCCGCCGCCGCCGCCCCGGCCCCCGCCGGGTCTTTCATCCGCAACGTGGCAGAAGTCAGCTATTTCAATACCTCCCTTGGCATCATGGAACGTGTCTTCTCAAACCCGGTTCGGGCCGAAGTCGCCGCAGTTCCCGGGCTGGAAGTGACCGGCTACTCCGACCTTCTGCTGACCCGCGGNGCCTTTGGCCGCTACCATTTCGACGTGATCAACACCGGCAACGTGCCGCTTTCCACATCGCTCAGCATTGGCGAACAGGGCAGCGCCCAAATGATGTCCCGCCAATCGCTTTTCCCCGACCTGAACGGCAACGGCCTGATCGATGTCGAAGACCGGGCGGTCGACATGTCCGCGCCCATCATGCTCGCGGCGGGAGAGCGGCTGCAACTGATCTATGAGTTCCGCATTTCCGCAGAGACCCCTGTAAGCACCCAGTTCGCCAGCATGTTGACGGCCTCTGCCGTGACCGAGGATGGCCAAAGCCTGAGCGAAGAAGCGGTGGGGGTCTCGCGCGTCGAAGAAGGCGGGCTCGAAGTNTCCAAAGAGCAGGTCGTCTCAGAAAACGACGAAGGCGCGCTCATCACCTACACCCTGCGGTTGCGCAACGACTCCGAGCGGGACGCCTTTGGCTATCCGCAGATCGACGGCCAGCCCATCGTGATCGACGGCACACCCCGGACCGGTGTCTTGCTGCGCGATGCGATCCCGCTGAATACCGTGTTCAACACGGTGCAGGATTCGGGGACCATGACGGCCCTCGTTCATATGCGCGGCGCCCCCGCGCACCAATACCTCAGCGTGGTCCCCGCAGGGCTTTCCCACGATGTAGATGCGGTGGCCTTCTTTCATGAGGGCGACTACGCCATCGGCCATGCCACCGATCCCAGCTTTTCGGTGCGCGTGCCTGCCGCCTTGGGCAAGGTCGAGGTGCACAACACCGCCTCCGCCTTTTACAACAACCAAGAGAGCACCTTACTGCTGGCCTCCAACACCGTGATCTATGACCGCGAGTCGGAGACAGCTGGCACATTGGTGTTCGAGCACCCCGAAACCGGCGCCGATCAGCCCTATGGCACACCGGGCAGCGACACCCGTCTGCGTCTCACCTCAGGCACTTGCAACGTCAGCACCGAGGTCGACAGCACAGCGGTGACGATCCGCAGCATGCTGACCGGCGACGTGGAAACGATCATCGCGACCGAGACCGGCGCGAATACCGGCATCTTCCTCACCCCCGCCCTGCCGTTGGCGCAGATGTCGCCCGCCGTCGCTGGTGATCAGGTCATGGCCACAGACTTTGGCGACAGCTTCATCGCCACGGCGACCTGCGACAGTGAGGTGCTTGAAGACGATCTGATGATCAACCCCGGAAATTTCCTGTTCAACTCCGTCTCGAACGCCCCGGTTGCCGATGTGTCTGTCGCCCTTGTCGATGCGCGTACGGGCAATGAAATGGCCCGCACGCAGACCGACCAACGCGGGTTCTTCACCTTCTCCGAAATGCCCGAAGGCGACTACCGCTATGCCGTGATGGATGCGCCCGCTTGGGTCTTCCCCTCCGCCCGGCTGGACTATGCCGGGATGGGCCGCAAGGTGATGGATGCAGGTTGGGGCAACGCCTTCAACCACGCGGGCGGCGCGCTTTTCGTCTCCGATATTCCGGTGGATCCGAATTACGGCACGCCGCTGGCCTTGGACAAAGCTGCGGACCTCGACAGCGTGGGCCATGGTGAATTCGTCACCTATACGCTCAGCTTTACCAACAACATGCACCAGGCCCTGATTGGTGGCGAGATCCTCGACCGCCCGGCCGATGGTGTGAACTTCGTTCCCGGCACGGTCACCCTTAACGGTGAGCCGCTGGACGATCCGCAAGAGATCGGCAACGGCGATCTGCGCTTTGACGTGGGCATGCTTGAGCCGCTGACAAGCCATGAGCTGTCCTATGTGATGCAATTCTCTGCCGCAGCCCGCGAAGGCCGGATTGAAAACACCGCGATCCTGTCGGGCCGCCAAGCAGGCACCGGGGCGCTGCAACAGTCGCAGACCGCCCGCGCCATGGTACGGCTCGACAATTCGGGCGGCGTATTTGCCCGGCAGGGCACCGTTCTGGGCGCCGTGTTCATGGATTGCAACGGCAACGGTCTGCGCGACCGCGCCGAGGATGAGCCGGGCATTCCCGGCGTGCGCATCGTGACCCAAGAAGGGCTCTTCGTTGTGACCGATATCAATGGTGCCTATTCGCTCAACGGCATGCGCCCGGTGACCCACGCTTTCCTCGTGCAGCCCGAAACCCTCCCCGCTGGGAGTGCGGTGCAAGTGACCCGCACCAACGATCTGCGCCGCGGTGGGTCGCGCGTGGTGCCACTGAAAAAGGGCGAGCTTAGGACCGAGAACTTTGCCGTGGCCCAATGCACCCCCGAAGCGCTCAAAGAAGTCAGCAAACGTCGTGATCATTTCGCCGGAAAACGTCAGACCCCGGGCGTGAATGCAACCGATCTGCCGATCGACGGCCAGCGCAGCAGCACCCGGTCGGTGCGCGGCGAGGCTGGCATCGCCACCACCACCCAGCTGACCCCCGGCATGGTTGCCGCACAAAACGAAGAGGCCGGGGTCGACGCCTCCTCTGTGGCTCAAGCCGCCCGTGCCTCGGCGCAGCGCCAAACGCTCGACAGCATGATCCCTAACCTTGATAGCGCCCCCGGCTTTGTCGACTTTGCCGAAGACACCGCCGTCACCCGCGCCACCCAGAACATCCGGATTAAGGGCAAGGCTGACTTGACGCTGACGCTCTTGGTGAATGGCCGCGAGCTTGGCGGCGACCGGGTAGGAGAGCGCACCAGTCTGGAAAAGAACAACGTGCAGGCGCTGGAATATGTGGCGGTGAAACTGGGCTCGGGCGAGAACGTGCTGACCCTGGTGGGCCGTGACGGCTTCGGCATCGAACGTGTCCGCAAGGCACTGCGCCTTACGGCGCCCGGCAAACCCGCCCGGATCGAGATCCTCTTGCCGGAAACCGCCGCGGCCAATCCCGCTTCTGTGGTGCCGGTGGTGGTGCGCGTGCTCGACGCCCGGGGTCGCCCGGTGCCCGCGTCCGGCACGGTGACCCTCTCGGCCCGCCGGTCGCTTTGGGATGTGACCGACATCCGCAGCAGCGCGCCCGGCGTGCAGGCCTATCTCGACAATGGCGAGGCGACCTTTAACCTGATCCCACCGCAGGCCTCTGGCCCCGATCTGATCACCATACGGTCGTCCTTTGGCGAGGCTGAAGCGCGGCTGACCTTCACCCCGGATCTGAACGAACGGGTTCTGATCGGCGTGATCGAAGGCGCGGTATCGCTGAGCGGGGACGCGGGCAACGTCATCGAAGAAGACCGCATCAGCGCTTTCGAAGATACCACAACCGGGATCCGCGGTGAGCTTTACCTCAAAGGGGTGATCCGTGGCGACGCCCTGCTGACCCTGCGCTACAGCTCGGACCGTGACACCGAAGACAGCCTGTTCCGCGACATCCGCGGAGAGGAATACTACCCCGTCTATGGCGACAATTCCGAACGCGGTGCCGATGCGCAATCTTCGTCCAACCTTTTCGTGAAGGTGGAGAAGGGCCGCTCTTACGTGCTCTACGGCGATATCGCCATTGAGCCTGAAGCCAGCGCGCTGAAACTGGGTGGCCTGCAACGTGTCGCAACCGGCGCAAAAGGCCACTGGGAGAACGACCGCGTATCGGTCACCGTCTTTGCGGCCCGCACCGCGCAGGAGCAGCAGGAACAGGAAATCCGCGGGCGCGGTGTTTCTGGCCCCTATGACCTTGACCTGAGCGGCTATGTGCAGGGGTCCGAGCGTGTGGAAATCCTTGTTCGGGACGAAGATGGCGGCGATATCCTGTCGGCCACGCCCCTGCTGCGCGGCACCGACTACTTGCTCGACTTCTTCCGCAACACGATCACCTTCGACACGCCGGTGCGCCAATTCGACCTTGACGGCAACCCCGTGTCAATCCGCGTGACCTATGAGGTCGAAGCCGAGGGCGCCGAGGCCTATTGGCTCTACGGAGGCGAGGTGAACTATGCCCTGTCCGAGCGGACCTCCATCGGCGCCCGTGCGGTGCATGCCGACGCCCCCCTTGGCAACACGGCCCGCCAGCGGATGCACTCTGCCTATATCCAGCGCGAAGACCGCCAAGGTGGTCTGTGGGAGGCCGAAGTCGCCCGCTCGGAAAACGCCATGGGCGAGAACGACACCGCCGCGCGCCTGTCCTACGAGCTGAAGACCGAGACCCGCCATTTCGCTTTCGAGGCGATCCACACCGGGCGCGATTTCTACGCTCAGGGCGGACTGGCCCGCCCGGGCACCAGCCAAGTCCGCCTAAGCTATGGCGAAGAGATCGATCAGCGCAGCGACATCGCCTTTGGCGCGGAATACACCCGTGACCGGGTCAACGACAGCGCTCGGCTGACCGTGGATGCGATCTATTCGCGGCATCTGAGCAAGACCCTGCGCGGCGAGATTGGTCTTGAATACAGCCGCGACCGCACCGCCAGCGGCAGCGAGACCGACACCGCCCTCATCCTCGGCGCGCATTGGACCCCAGCGGCCCGTCCCGGCACCGTGATCGAAGCTCAGCTGCGCGCGCCGCTCGGTGGTGACGCCCCCACTGAACTGACCCTCGGCCTCTATGACGAGCCTAAGAACGGTTGGCGCGTCTATAATGAGATCGAGCTTCAATTCGGCAGTGACGAGCTGGTCACCCGCGCCGCCTATGGTTTCACCTACACGCTGAACGAATGGGTTACTGGTCGGACCGAGATGACCAAAGCCGGCGGCACAAGCGACACCACCATGGTGCAGGGTCTGTCGGTCGATTGGGACATCAACGAAAGCACCAATCTGCGCGCCGATCTCGAGCATTCGCGCAACCTTGAGACCGATGACGGTGAGCTAACATCATTCGCAATCGGCACAAGCTGGCAGTCGGCGGATGGCGATTGGGTCGGTGATGCCGAACTGGAGACCACATGGGAAGAGTCCGGCAAAACCCACTACGCCAGCATCGGCATCGCGGGCAATGTCACCCCGGACCTCACCGTTCTGGCGCGCAGCCGTGCCGCGCTCGACCGGCGCGATGGCGAAGACTCCCGCCGTATGCGCACCCGCATCGGCGCAGCCTATCGCCCCAAGGACAATGCCCGCCTTGATGTGCTGGCGTGGTACGAACACCGGCTGGAAGAGAAACACGCCAGCACTGAAACGCACCTATGGTCGATCGATGCGAATTACGAGATCGACGCCGACCTTCGGATCAACGGCAAATATGCCGGCCAGTACCAAAAGATCGGCACCCATGCCGGCGCGGCGGCCAATACCACCACGCAGCTGATCCAAGGCGGTCTGAACTACGAATTCGGCGACGACCGTTTCCAACTCGGCCTCAACGCCACGCATCTGTGGGACAGCGAGGGCAACTCTTCTAACGGGATCGGCGCCGAATTCGGCTTCACCCCGCGCGAAGGTATCCTGCTGGCGCTCGGCTACAACAAGGCCCGTGGCCGGGTGGCAGGGCAAAGCGGCCTCTATGACGAAGGGTTCTATTTCCGGTTCAACCTGCTGTTGGACAACTCACTCTGGACCCAGTTCGACCAGTTCCTCGGAAGCTGACCGGGAGACTCAGCCCCGAGGGAGAGCCACGTTCCAAGCGCATCTGGAACGTGGCTCATTCCTCTTTCAGAGCGCTGCTGCGCTCCAAAGGTGACCGGGCCTATTCCTAGTGCCGGACCAACTATCCTTTCGAGACGCTAACTAGCTGTCCGCATTAATGAAATATCGATTTTAAGGGCGCATGATCAGGGTCAACGCAACATCCAACCCAGATGGGAAACCCAGATGAAAAAGCTCGCTGCCAGCACTGCCTTTTGCCTGATCGCCGCCACCCTTTCCGGTGCGGCAAATGCAAATGATTTCGCCCGCTTCGACAGCAGGAAGATCGCCGTCACCGGCTTGAATCTCGCCCTGTCACCCTCCGCTTCGGAGGACCGCATTTACCTTAACCGCAGCATGATCAAGACGACCGCCAAACGCGCACCGCGCAAGCTTGCCATTCCCACGCGCGGGGGCCCATCCGCCGCCGTGCGCCATGTCATCGCGTCGGCTGAGGCCGGGGGCAAAGGCTATGACGCGGTGCAACACGGGGCAAGGGTCAAGCCGCCGAAGCGCCCCACAAGCATGACCATCGGCGAAATCTACCGCTGGATCGCGGCCACCCCCGGCCAGCCCCATGCCATTGGGCGCTACCAGTTCATCCCCAACACCTTGAAAACGCTCGTCGCCGAAGCCGGGCTGAGCAAAAGTGACGTCTTTACCCCACGGGTCCAAGACCTATTGGCCGACCTGTTGCTCGAAGATGCGGGCTTTACCCCCTTCATGAAGGGCAAGATCAGCCGCCATCGCTTTATGGAGAACCTCGCCCGCATCTGGGCCGGGCTGCCCACGTCAACGGGCCGGTCCTATTATCACGGCCATGCGGGCAACCGGGCCGTCATCACGTGGAATGAGTTCGACAGCCATATGAAAAGCATTTTTGAAAACATGGCACGCGGCACCTCCTAACCACGCGCCCCCTTCTCTCTTTCTCTCTCTCTCTCTCTGTCTCCCTCCAGGCCAAAGCGTGCGTATTTTCGCCGCTTTGGCCACTTTTTTAGCTGCGGCGCTGCACCTCGCGCGGCATTTCCGAGAAGATTTCCAGACCATCGGCGCGCAGGATCACGATCTTCTCCAAGCGTACGGCGAATTTGCATTCCAGGTAGCTGCCCCGCTCGTTCGAAAAGACATTCGCTCGGCCAGTACCGGGCCGGAATGAGACGCGACATAATGACGCGGCCCATGTAAGTCACTGCCAAGACCATGGCCCAGGCGGTGCAGGACAATCGCATCGTACCCTGCCTGCGTGATCACATCGCTGGTGCCCCTGCCCGCCGTCGCTACGATGGCCGTTACGCGCCAGATGGCCTGATGCCCGAACAACAGTTGAACCGATAAGGCCGCCCGCTAGTATGCCCTGGCGCTTTTTATTACGGCCTCGGCCAAAGACCGCTGCCTCCGGTAGGAGGGCGGAACCCAGCGGGTGTAGGCGTCGTTAACCCTATGAAGATGCACTAGGAGGAATGGCTCATGTGGACGTACGAATTCCTGATACTGATCACGGCCGCGGTGGCCTTGGCTCTCGTGGCAAAGCAGCGCCCCCAGCCCCGGCAGGCCCGCGCGATTGCGCCCCGCCCGCGGGCAAACACCACACCCAAACGTCGGTATTGAGTGACTATCGCTGATTTAAGTGCTCTGCATTTAGCGCTTTCGCGATTCTACCCTTACCTCTCGGCCCCCGTCCTTGCCTGCACATCGGTTTCCGCCATGATGCGCGCAACAGAGGGAGCCGACGTTGGACACCATTGAATATTTCTATTCCGCCCATTCCGCTTACGCCTATCTTGGGCATCGCAAACTGCTGGAGATTTGCNCCGCCCGTGGTGCGAAGCTCATCCACCNNCCNTTTGATCTNTATCCGGTGATCGCAGCTGGNCGGGTGTCCCATTTTCGTGGCTTNACCCCCCATTATATCGACTATTTCTTTGGCAGAGAGATCACCCGTTGGGCGCAGTATCGCGGGCTGGACATCCTCAACCACCGCCCCACGCATCACGACAATNCGCTCGACCTTTCAAACGGTTACCTGATCGCCGCCGCGCGGGCTGGGCGCGATGTCGATGCGCTTTCCTTTGCGATTCTTCAGGCNCATTGGCGCGATGATATCGATCTCGCGAATCCCGAGCATNTGCGCCGCGCGNCCGCTGCGATTGANCCCGACAGCGACGCTCTGATCGCGCAGGCGANGGATGCAGACGTTCAGNCCATTCACGCCGAGAACACCGAAGAGGCGATCGCCCGCGGCATCTTCGGCTCGCCCAGCTATTTTCTGAATGGAGACATGTATTACGGCCAAGACCATCTGGAATTGATGGATCACGCCTTNGACCANCCNTACCGNNANACGGGCTTTTACAANCCGCCNAAAGACGGGTGANNCGCNCNAAANGCGCTGCGTTCTTCAATTTTGGGTAGTGGCGGACCGAGGAGGATTCGAACCCCCGACCCCCTGATTCGTAGTCAGGTACTCTATCCAGCTGAGCTATCGGTCCACTGAGCGGGGGTTTAGTCTTAGCCCCGGGGAGTTGCAAGCCCTCGTTTTGAGGAAATGCAATTTTATGCGAAAATCTATAGGGTGCCGTCCCCCTTGGGCAGCGTTATGTCAAAAACAGTCCCTTCCGGCCCACTGCTGCGCAGGGCCAAGGTGCCGCCGTGGCCGCGCACCAGTTCGGATGCGATCACCAGACCCAAGCCCGACCCACCTTTGCGCGCACCGCCCTGAAACGCGGTAAAAAGGTGCTCTCGCGCTTTCGGTGGCAGGCCGGGGCCGGTGTCGCTGACGGTGACGCACCACGCATCGCTCATATCCTCGGCCCGCAAATAGACTTCGCCCGGTTTGCCGGTGGCGGTAATCGCCTGCCGGGCGTTCCGCATCAGATTGGCCAGCACGCGGTACATTTGTTCGGGGTCCGCTCGCACGGTCAGATTCGCGGGGATGTCGGCGGCAAAGCTGATGTCGCTTTCGGGGTCGGCAAGGCGTTCGCCGTCGATGACCTCTTCCACCAGTTCTTCCAGCAGCATGAGGGTCAGCGTCGGTCCCGGCTCTTCGGCCTTGCCGAAAGCCAGTGTCGATTCGCATAGGTGCACCGCACGGGTGATGGAACTGACGAGCTTGGGCGCCATGCGTTTGACCGTTGGGTCTTCGGACATCTCGATCCGGTCGGTGAACAGCTGCGCCGAGGTGAGGATATTGCGCAGATCATGGCTGATCTTGCTGACCGCGCTGCCCAATTGGGCCAAACGCTCTTTCTGTTTCAGCGCCTGTGTCAGGTCCGTCTGGAGCTTCTGAAGCGCCACTTCAGCCTCGCGCAATTCGGTGACACTGGCGGAGGGCTCAATGATCCGCCGGGCGTCCTCGGGCGCGGCGGCGTAGCGCTGCATATGCCCTGCCACCCGCTTGATCGGCTTGAGCAGCAAAGCCCGCATGGCAAAGAACAAAAGCACCGCCGTAATGACTGAGATCACGGCCGAGAGGATGAGGATGCGAATCCCGTAGTCGAGCATGGCCACACGCATCGGCGCGGTCTCCATCGTGACTTCGATCAACAACCCCGCCTCGCGCACCGGGGCGCCGATCACGCGGACCACCTCATTGCCGGGCCGGAACAGTCGCAGCATGGCATCGCGGATCAACACCGTCGCCGAGGCATCGCGCAAATCATAGGTTTGCGACACCATCCGCGGCATCGGAGAGGCCAGCACCAATTGCCGCGCTTCGTCCCGGCGCAGTACCACGTTGAAGACCTCGGCGTTGCGCAGCAGCTCCGCCTCCAACTCCGGGTCGAGCATATCGTCGGCCAAAAGCGCCAGCGACGCGATCTGCGCCCGCTCTAGCCGGGTCAGCATATATTCCTCGCGGAACCGCGCGATGGAGGG
This sequence comes from Sulfitobacter sp., assembly GCA_002703405.1. Lineage (GTDB taxonomy): Bacteria > Pseudomonadota > Alphaproteobacteria > Rhodobacterales > Rhodobacteraceae > Sulfitobacter. The sequence goes on from NZSX01000036.1 coordinate 46,444, forward strand.
GACGAAAATCAGCACTTCGGCCAGCATCACAAAGATGGTGGTGAGGATCAGCAAACGGCCAGAGAGCGAGTGAATCATGTGCTATCTCAGGGCAACAGGCGCTGCACGGCGCGCACAACCGTTTTAACCAACGCGCTTTCGAAGAGGCGCGGACTGAAATAGGCCCCTGCCGCGCGTTTGTTGACTTCCGAGATCGTGGGGTAAGGGGCGACCATAGCGGCAATCTGGCTCATCTTCATGTTATTGACCAGCGCAAGTGACCACAGGGTGATCAGTTCACCCGCCTGATGGCCGACGATGCTGGCCCCGACCGGGCGGCCCTTGACCACCATGACCTTGATGAACCCTTTGGTCTGACGTTCGGCGATGGCGCGGTCGTTGTGGTTATAGTGAAAACGCACGACCTCCAGTTTGTCGCCATGTTCTTCCCGCGCCTGCGCCTCGGTCAGCCCGACCTGCGCCAGCTCCGGCGCGGCATAGGTGACCCATGGGATATGGTGTAATTTGGTCTTGCTCGGCAGGCCAAAGAGGATCGAGCGGATCACAACCCCGGCGTGATAGCCCGCCACATGGGTGAATTGCAGCCCGCCTGCCACGTCGCCAATGGCATAGACGCGGCGGTTGCTGCTGCGCAGGCTGTCATCGACCTTGATGCCTGCTTTGGTGGTCTCTACCCCGGCCTTATCCAGATCGAGCCGGTCGATGTTGCTCTTGCGCCCCACGGCCATCAGCAGATGCGAGCCCTTGACCACACGGCCATCCTTGGTCTCAACCGTGATCGCGCCCGCCGCGCCACTGACCTTGGCGGCATCGCTGCCTTCTTCAAAGACCACTCCCTCGTCCCGCAGGGTCTGCAAAACCACCTCGGACAATTCGGGGTCATCCTTGCCAAGCGCGCGGCTACCTTCGATCACGGTGACTTTGCAGCCCATTCGCACATGGGCCTGCGCCATCTCGATGCCGATGGGGCCACCCCCAATAATAATCAGATGCTCCGGCTTCTCACGCAGATCAAAGAGGGTTTCGTTGGTTTCATAAGGCACATCCTTGAGCCCCGGAATCGGCGGCACCAGAGGGGATGATCCTGTGGCGACAACAATGCGCCGCGCGGTGATGATCGTATCACCCGCCTGCACCTCTTTATCGGAAATGAAGCGCCCGTATTCGCGGATCACCCGCACGCCCAGTCCTTCAAACCGCTCAACCGAATCGACCGGCGCGATTTGCGAGATCACATTGGCCACGTGATCCTTGGCGGCCGCGTAATCCACCGCTCCGGCGGCATTCGCGACCCCATATTGCGCACTGTGCTGTTGAGCATGGGCGGTCTTGCCGGTCTTGATCAGCGCCTTCGACGGCACACAGCCATAGTTCAGGCAATCGCCGCCCATCTTGTGCCCTTCGAGCAAGGTCACATCCGCGCCCATCTGGACGGCCCCCGCCGCCACCGACAACCCGCCAGAGCCTGCGCCGATGATCAGAACGTCGGTTTTAATACGAGTGGTCATTTCAGCAGATCCTTCTTGCCGGTAAATGTCTTGATCACCACAGGCAGCAGCGACAGAACGCAAAGACCCAGAATGGGCAGCAAAATATGGGGTTCAAAGATGATCCCGAGGTCCGGCGTCTCACCTCGGGCAAAGACTGCACCTAGCCCAGCCCCGACTGAGGTAAAGACCAGCGCCCCCGCCATGATGCCGAAAAACGTGGAGATGGCGAAACGAAACAATGGCACGCCAAGGAATGCGGGCACCAGATTCGCNACGAANAACGGCACCACCGGCACNAGCCGAATAAANAAGAGCATCGACCATTGGTTNTCGTCGATCCCCGCNTTGATCTTNCGCACCACCCCANCAGAGGCNTCCATCCGCNCNTTCAGCCGGTCGCCCAGNCCCCATTGNGCNGCCANNAAGATCACNATCGCGCCNANNGTNGCCCCNCCCACGTTATAAAGGACGCCCGGAAACAGACCGAACAGAAAGCCGCCCGTTAGCGTGGCCACCGTGGCCCCCGGCAGCGAAAAAGCCACGATCACCACATAGGCCGCGACAAAGGCCAGCGTGGTCAGCAGGTAATTGCTGTCCCGAAAGGCGATGAGCGCCTCACGATTGTCGCGCAGGGCGTCGAAACTGAGGTAATCGCGCAGGGTGAATGCGCCGATGGCGGCGACCACCACGATCACCGCAAGGGGCAGGTAGCGCATCAGCGCGGGCTTACTCTGGTCTTGACGGCTCATTTTAACACTTTCATTGGGCCTAGATCAGACCGTTTGTCGTTTCGTTAATGATGGCGTGAACCAGCGCGCAGGAACAGGCTCCTCACGCGCGCTTGATAGGACTTGTGCCCAAAGCCCCGATTCCGCAGGGTAGAAGGGCGAACTGAAACAAACCGCGCCCTTCTGACCGGCATTTTGTTGCAAAGCGCAGTTTTTCCGCCTCAGGGGGTTTGACTTGCGCGCCCTCCCGCATTAGAGGACGGGCTTGAATTGACGCTGGCCGCGGTGGAACCTTCAAGTGATTCCGTGCCCAGCCAGCTTTAGATGGAGACGGAGCGATGAAACGCACCTTTCAACCCTCGAACCTCGTGCGCAAGCGGCGCCATGGTTTCCGCGCGCGCATGGCCACCAAAGCCGGCCGTAAGATCATCAACGCACGCCGCGCACAGGGCCGGAAATCGCTGAGCGCATAAGCGCCCTCGATCTTCGGAACCAGAATATGACACCGCCGGAGGCACCCTTGAATGGCACTTGCGCCACGAAGGGGAACCCTGCCCCGGCGGTTTCTCTGCGTTTGGAAACCCTGACCAAACGGGCGGACTTTCAGCGTGCCAGCCGCGCCAAACGTGTGGCGACCCCCGGTTTTATTCTACAAATGCGACCCCGCCGGGAGGATGAGCCCAGCGCGGCGCCCATTCGCGTGGGATTTACCTGCTCGAAAAAGGTCGGCAACGCCGTTGCCCGCAACCGCGCCAAGCGCCGCCTGCGGGAAATCGCACGGCTGACCCTGCCTCAGGCGGGGCAAGCGGGCATGGACTATGTCTTTGTCGGGCGGCGCGAGGCGACGGCGACCCTGCCCTTCGACCAATTGCTTGCCGATCTCACCCGCGCGCTTGATATCCTGCACGGGGCGCGCAAATGACCCCCTTGGCGGCGCTGCTCGCCCTCCCGGTGCGCGGCTACCGGCTGCTTTTCAGCCCGTGGGTCGGATACAATTGCCGCTACCAGCCCACCTGCAGCGCCTATGCGTTGGAAGCTTTGCAAAAACACGGCGGGCTGCGGGGTGGATGGCTGGCCGCGCGGCGCATCGCCCGCTGCCACCCATGGGGGCAAAGCGGAATCGACAACGTCCCCGATTAGCGCCACGCTTGCGGCAAAGGGGTAAAATGCCCTAGGTGAAGCCAAGCTGATAGTGAGAGACAGACGATGCTGGACGAAATCAACGAGATTCACCCCCTCTTTGCCGGCGCACCGCAAAGCACCGAGTTCAAGAAACTGCGCAAACGCATCGTCCGCATGACCCGCGAGGCGATTGACCAATACGGCATGGTCGAGCCGACCGCCGAGGGCGCGCCGAAACCCAAATGGCTGGTCTGCCTTTCCGGCGGAAAAGACAGCTATACCCTGCTCGCGGTCTTGCATGAGTTGCAATGGCGCGGCCTGCTGCCTGTCGAGCTTCTGGCTTGCAACCTCGATCAAGGCCAGCCGAACTTTCCGGCCACCGTGCTGCCGGAATTCCTTGAAAAGATGGGCGTTCCGCATCGCATCGAATATCAAGACACCTACTCAATCGTGATGGACAAGATCCCCGCCGGACGCACCTTCTGCGCCCTTTGCAGCCGTCTGCGCCGGGGCAATCTCTACCGGATCGCGCGGGAGGAAGGCTGCTCCGCCGTGGTGCTGGGGCATCATCGGGATGACATCCTTGAAACCTTTTTCATGAACCTTTTCCACGGCGGACGGCTGGCGACGATGCCGCCCAAATTGGTAAACGAAGAAGGCGATCTGTTCCTCTACCGCCCCCTCGCCCATGTGGCTGAAAGCGATTGCGAACGCTTTGCCACGGCGATGAATTACCCGATCATTCCCTGCGATCTTTGCGGGTCGCAGGACGGACTTCAACGCCAGCAGGTCAAGGCGATTCTCGACGGATGGGAGGCCAATAGCCCAGGTCGTCGGCAAGTTATGTTCCGCGCCCTGATGAACGCTCGACCTTCACATTTGCTGGATCCCCAACTTTTCGACTTTGCCGGGCTTATGCGGAACATTGAAAGTACGTAGCAAGAACAATTTTAGATAATAATCCACGAAAAACCGGTCTCTGTTAACCCACGACACACCCTAAAGGCGATATCCCACCCCCATCGGCGCAGGCATGGCGCGCATTGAAGAGGGATATCGCGATGGCACATTACCGCACCACTGGGCCCAGGCAACTGCGCCAGTCGCTCGCCGCATTGCTTAGCGGTCAGGCCGCTCTGGCCTTTCTCCCCGCGATGTCATTGCTGGCGTTTTGGATTGGCGGTGAAATGGCCCTGATTGGCGTCTCCGCCGCGCTGCCACTTCTTTTTCTTGCAGGGCAGCGGTTTGGCGAGGGGGCGACGGTACCCCGTGACGCACACACCGCCATACTACAGCGCAGCACCTTTGAAGAGCTGACCGAACAGGTCTTTCAAAGCGCCCGAACACAGGGCCGCCTGGCGGCAACATGCTTTATCGCGCTTGAGGACTTTGACCAGATTATCGAACGTTACGGCCAATCTGCCGCAGATACGATTGCGCGGCAAAGCGGCGAACGGTTGCACAGCGCCCTGCGGGATGACGATATCATCGGCAAGATGGGCGAAGCACGTTTCGCCATCTGCACGGCCCCGGTCCGCCAGCTTGATCTTGAGCTTTGCATTCAACTCGCCGGGCGGCTTCAGGCCACTTTGGAAGAACCGTTCTTTGTCGATGGAGTTACGATCTATCTCACGGCCTCCGTAGGATTTTGCCTCAACACCCGCGCCCCGGGCGGTGATGGCTCCGCTTGGCTTGCTGCCGCCGCCACGGCGCTGCGCAGCGGCCAGCGGCGCGGGCCATCTTCCATCCGCGCCTTCTCAGATCAGATGCGCCGGGAGACCGAAAGCCGCGCAGAACTGCGCGAGGAGGTCGCGCAGGCATTGGACAGCGGACAAATTCAACCATGGTTTCAGCCGCAGATCTCAACCGACACCGGCCAAATCATCGGTTTTGAAGCACTGGCGCGCTGGAACCACCCAGTCCAAGGCATGATCCCGCCCTCCGATTTCCTGCCCGCCGTCGAAGAAGCTGGCCTGTTGGAGCGTTTGGCCGAGGTAATGATGTATCATTCCTTCGCTGCGCTCAAAGCCTGGGACAGTTCCGGCACTGAGGTGCCCCAAATCGGGGTGAATTTCGCAGGCGGCGAACTTGCCAACCCTCAGCTCATCGACAAAATCACATGGGAGTTGGACCGTTTTGATTTATCCCCCGAAAGGCTCGCAATCGAAGTACTGGAAACGGTCGTCGCTTCTGCCGCCGATGATGTGATCACCCGAAATATAAATGCCCTGCGCAAGCTCGGTTGCCGCATTGATCTCGATGATTTCGGTACCGGCCATGCCTCCATCGCGTCCATCCGCCGCTTTTCGGTAAGCCGGATCAAAATCGATCGTTCCTTTGTCATGAAGGCCGATCGGGACCCCGATCAGCAACGCATGATCAGCGCGATCCTGACCATGGCCGAACGACTGGGCGTCGAAACCCTTGCCGAAGGGGTGGAGACGGTGGGGGAGCATGTCCTGCTGGCCCAACTTGGCTGTGACCATGTGCAGGGGTTCGGCATCGCACGCCCTATGCCATTCGAGCAGACGCTCGATTGGATAGCCCGCCACAATGCAAAACTACAAGATGTTCCACGCATAATGGACGGGCGCGCGACTTAACCCGCCCGATCCATCCCGCAGCTTCGCAAGCTGGCGTACAGCAATCACAAGCCGTCCCACGTCTTACCTGAGTAGATGACACGAACATTGCGCCCAACATCCCCTAAACCGTCCTGCCCTCTGTGGCGGCTCGCAACGATCCTGCAATCAGCTCCCCACGATTGACCCCAGCAAAACTCCGCAAAACCCATGCCGGATGGATCAAAACCCCGCCCCATCCCCTGTCGACCTGCCCGATTCCGCTTGACCTTTGGCCCCGCACTCTGTTGAACCCCCGTGATATTCAAAGACATCAGGTGGCGGTCCCCATGGACGAACAGAACAAGAATCTCATCCTTGCCACGGCGCTCAGCTTTGCCGTCATCCTCGTGTGGTTCCTCTTGTTCCCGCCCCCCGAAGCTGATCCGGCCCTAGAGCCCAACCTCGAAATGAGCCAAACCGCAGACGGCACTTCCGTCCCTGCCTCCCCTGCTGATACCGCTGCGGCGCCCGGCACCGACGAAGGCGAAGGAGCCGCCCCCGAAGGCCGCCGCGCGGCTTTGGCAGACGCACCTCGCGTGACCATCGCAACGGACAAGGTCAGCGGCTCCATCTCGCTCATGGGTGGTCGGATCGACGATCTGAAACTGAATGACTATCAGACCACGCTTGATGAGGATGCCGAAGTTGTCACGCTGCTCTCCCCCGAAGGGTCGAGCGACGCCTACTACGCGCTGCACGGCTGGGCCGCAGGCTCTGGCCTTGCGCCCGATGCCGTGCCCGGCGTCGATACGCTCTGGACCCTGAGCGAAGGCGAAACACTGGGCGTCGACAGCCCCGTCACTTTAAGCTGGGACAATGGTGCCGGTCAGGTCTTTACCCGCACCATCTCGGTCGACGACGAGTATATGTTCGACATCACCCAGAGCGTGACCAACAATGGCGAAGGCGCGGTGAACCTCGCCCCCTTCGGCATGATCGCGCAGCACGGGCTGCCCGAAGACCTGAAAAGCTTCTTCATCCTGCATGAAGGTGCCGTGGCCATGGCCAATGGTGAGCTTTCCGAAGTCGATTGGGACGATATCGCCGAAGCCGATGTGAACAGCACCTGGGGCCGCCCCGCCGTGGTTACCGAAGGTGTCACCGAGGGCTGGGTCGGCTTTACCGATCACTACTGGCAGGCGGTGCTGATCCCCGACGCGGGCGAGACCTTTGAACAGGCGCTTACCTATGACCCGCGCGCCGACACCTACCGCGCCTTCACCCGCCAACCGACCCGCTCGGTTGCGGCGGGCGAAAGCGTAAGCACATCCAGCAAGTTCTTCGCAGGCGCGAAGGAATGGGAAACACTGCAGGATTACCAATCCGCCGGTGTCGCCAAATTCATCGACAGCATCGACTGGGGTTGGTTCTTTTTCCTGACCAAGCCGATCTTCTGGCTGCTGCACAACCTTAACCAGCTTATCGGCAACATGGGCGTTGCCATCATCGGCCTGACCCTGCTGATCAAGGCGCTGCTCTTCCCGCTGGCCTATAAATCCTACGTTTCCATGGCGCGGATGAAGGAACTTCAGCCCGAAATGGAAAAGCTGAAGAAAGATGCGGGCGACGACCGTCAGAAGATGCAGCAGGGCATGATGGAGCTCTACAAGAAGAACAAGGTGAACCCCGCCGCGGGCTGTCTGCCGATCCTTTTGCAAATCCCGATCTTCTTCTCGCTTTACAAGGTGATCTTTGTCACGATCGAATTGCGCCACGCGCCCTTCTTTGGCCCGTTCCAAGACCTCAGCGCGCCCGATCCGACCTCGATCATGAACCTCTGGGGCCTGCTGCCCTATGCGGCCCCCGAGCCCGGCTCGATGCTGGCGCTGGTGTTCATCGGTATTCTGCCGCTTCTGCTGGGTATCTCCATGTACCTGCAGCAAAAGCTGAACCCGGCCCCCACCGATCCGACGCAGCAGATGATCTTTGCCTGGATGCCTTGGGTCTTCATGTTCATGCTGGGCGGTTTCGCGAGCGGCCTTGTGGTCTACTGGATCGCGAACAACACGATCACCTTCACCCAGCAGTATCTGATCATGCGCAGCCAAGGGTACAAACCTGACCTCTGGGGCAACATCGCAGGCGGCTTTAAACGCACGCCCAAGGGTGATGCCGCTAATGCAGATAGCAAACCCAAATCGGGCAAGTCGAAAAAGTGATGCAGGTCACCGCGCTCAACCGGCACCCGCTCAAGGCCCATGGCCGCGAGACGGTTGAGCGTGTGACCCTGCGCGCCGGGCAGTCGATGCCCTATGACCGGCTTTGGGCCGTGGCCCATGACGCATCCAAAGCCGCGCCCGGAGACTGGGCGCGGTGCTTGAATTTCACCCGGGGGGCGTCGTCGCCGCAGTTGCAGGCGATCACGGCCAAGCTGGATGAGGCGACAGAGAAGCTGACCCTGCGCCACCCGGCTCGCAGCGAAATCACCTTTCACCCCGATCGCGAACAGGCCGCATTCCTCGACTGGGTGCGCCCCTTGGTTGCCGAAGGCCGCGCAGCGCCCGTAGATATCCTGCGGCTCGACGGGCGCGGCTATACCGACAGTGCCGAACCGACGCTCTCGCTCAATAGCCTTGCCTCCCATGCAGCTGTCGAAGCGCTTGCCGGCAGCCCGCTGCAAACCGCCCGCTGGCGCGGCAACATCTGGTTTGATGGTGCTGCCCCTTGGGATGAATTCGAATGGGTCGGGCGCGATATGAAAATCGGTGGCGCCCGGTTGCATGTGTCCAAACGCATCACCCGCTGCCTTGCCACGACTGTAAACACCGACACCGGCGCGCGCGACGTCGATACGCTCGCCGCGCTTGACCGATTGGGTCACCGAGACTTCGGTGTTACCCTGACCGTCACCACCGGCGGAGAGATCGCCGTGGGCGACGAACTGGAGCTGATTTGATGCAAGTGAACTACACCATTGCCGAGGAGCCGGACGCGCCGAGCGCCGAAAAAGGCCGGATGCTTTTCGCCGGTGAGACGACATTCGTCAAAGGCGTGGTGGCGATGGACGGGCTGCCACCCCCAGACCGGATGGAGGTCTGCTTTGCGGGCCGCTCGAACGTCGGGAAATCGACCCTGATCAACGCGCTGATGGGCATGAAAGCACTGGCGCGGGCCTCGAACACGCCGGGCCGTACGCAGGAGATTAACTTCTTCACGGCGGGCGAAGAGCATTACCTCGTTGACCTGCCGGGCTATGG
>NZSX01000037.1 GCA_002703405.1 Sulfitobacter sp.
CGCTAGTCGAGATTACGGCGCTTCAGGCAGGCAAGACCGGCGCGCTGATTGAATGGTCGGCCATGGCTGGCCCACGCATGGCCGGAGCCGATGCCACGGCGCTTGGGGCTTACGCCAAACACCTTGGCCTTGCGTTCCAGATCGCCGATGACATCCTTGACGTTGAAGGCGACGCTGAAACGGTCGGAAAGGCCGTCGGCAAGGACGACGCGGCAGGCAAAGCAACCTTTGTGTCCCACCTTGGGCTTGCCGGGGCCAAGACCCGCGCCGCCGAATTGGTGGACTTGGCCTGCGACGCCCTATCTGAATATGGACCAGAGGCGCAGAGCTTGCGAGCCGCTGCCGCCTTCGTTATTGCCCGCGACAGCTAGCCGGGCGGCACATGCGCCAATGCGGCACCAGAGAGGCCCCGATGAGTGACAAACCCGCCACCCCCCTGCTTGATCAGGTCACCCGCCCTGCGGACCTGAAACGCCTGTCCGATGCCGAACTGACCCAAGTCGCGCGTGAACTGCGGGCCGAGACGATCTCGGCCGTGTCGGAAACCGGCGGACACTTGGGCGCGGGGCTTGGCGTGGTGGAGCTGACCGTGGCGCTGCATGCGGTCTTTGACACCCCGCGCGACAAGATCATCTGGGATGTCAGCCACCAGTGCTACCCGCATAAAATCCTTACCGAACGCCGCGACCGTATTCGCAGCCTGCGGATGAAGGATGGGCTCTCGGGCTTCACCAAACGCAGCGAATCCCCCTACGACCCCTTCGGCGCGGCGCATAGCTCGACCTCGATCTCAGCGGCTTTGGGTTTCGCCGTGTGCCGTGATCTGGGCGGCGTGATCCCCGAGGGCTTGGGCGACGCGATTGCCGTGATCGGCGACGGCGCGATGAGCGCGGGCATGGCTTATGAGGCGCTCAACAATGCAGGCGATCTGAAAAAACGGCTGATCGTCATCCTNAACGACAACGAGATGTCCATCGCCCCGCCCGTCGGCGCAATGTCGAGCTACCTCAGCCGCCTCTATGCCGAAGCGCCGTTCCAAGATTTCAAAGCCGCCGCCAAAGGCGCGGTGAGCCTGCTGCCCGAACCTTTCCGCGAAGGCGCGAAACGCGCCAAGGATATGCTCAAGGGCATGGCCGTCGGCGGCACCCTGTTCGAGAACCTCGGNTTTTCCTACCTCGGGCCGATCAACGGGCATGACATGGACCAGCTNCTGCCCGTCCTGCGCACCGTGCAACAACGCGCGACNGGGCCGATCCTGATCCACATCCAGACGCAAAAGGGCAAGGGCTATGGCCCCGCCGAGGCCGCGCGCGACCGGGGCCATGCCACGGCCAAGTTCAACGTGGTNACGGGCGAGCAAAAGAAAGCCCCCTCCAATGCACCCAGCTATACCCGCGTTTTCGCCGACAGCCTGCTGGCCGAGGCCGCCGAGGACGACAAGATCTGCGCCGTGACCGCCGCCATGCCCGATGGCACCGGGCTGGATCTTTTTGCCGAACGCTACCCCAGCCGCTGTTTCGACGTGGGCATCGCCGAACAGCACGGCGTGACCTTTTGCGCGGGGCTGGCGGCGGCGGGGATGAAACCTTTCTGCGCGATGTATTCCACCTTCCTACAACGCGGTTACGACCAAGTCGTGCATGATGTCGCAATCCAGCGCCTGCCGGTGCGTTTCGCCATCGACCGCGCCGGGCTGGTGGGGGCCGATGGGCCGACCCACGCGGGCGCATTCGACGTGGCCTTCCTTGCCAACCTGCCGGGTTTCGTGGTGATGGCCGCCGCCGATGAAGCCGAGTTGCGCCATATGGTCGCCACCGCCGCTGCCCATAACGATGGGCCTATCGCCTTCCGCTATCCGCGCGGCGAGGGGCGCGGGGTCGAGATGCCAGAGCGCGGCACGCCACTGGAAATCGGCAAGGGCCGGATGATCCGGGAAGGCAGCAAGGTTGCGCTCTTGTCCTTTGGCACGCGGCTCGAAGAAGTCGAGAAAGCCGCCGAACAGCTTAGCGCCAAGGGCATCACCCCCACCATCGCCGATGCGCGTTTTGCCAAGCCGCTGGACCGCGACATGATCCTGAAACTGGCCGCAGACCACGAAGCGCTCATCACCATCGAAGAGGGTGCCGTAGGCGGCTTTGGCAGCCATGTGGCGCAACTGCTTGCCGATGAGGCGGTCTTTGATAAGGGGCTTAAGTTCCGCTCCATGGTGCTGCCCGATACTTTCATCGATCAGGCCAGCCCGGCGGATATGTACGCCGTGGCGGGGATGAACGCTGAACAGATCATCGCCAAAGTGCTTGAGGTGCTCGGCATCGGCGATCTGGACGCGCAGCGCGCCTAACTGGTGGCGGTCAGCACCAGCAGGGCGCCCGCGACCAGCGTGATCGCCACGCAGAGATAGCCCAACAGCACGAACAGCCCGTCGCGGGTGAAAAGGCCGAAAACCAGAAGCGCCACAGTGCCAGCGCCGAGCGACGACATCATCGGCAAGACCTCCATAAAGGGCCAGCCGAGCGGGATGATCGTGACCACAACAAGCGTGATGAACCGCATCGGGCCGGTGGTGAGGAACTGAAGACGCGGCTTGCAGCGCCCGTCGACAAAGGCGCAGGGACGGCGCAAAAAGCGGACGCAGCCGCTTAACCGATGGCCCGCCACTTCGCGCCGCAACAGAAACTGCGGCATCCAAAGCCTGCGCCGCCCGGTAACGGCTTGCACCGCCAAAAGGATGATCGTCACCGCCGCNAGGGTCGAGACGCCGGGGATTCCCGACAGGGGCGAGACCAGCAGCAAGGCGACAATCAGGATCAGCGGTGTGATGGAACGGTCGCCGATCTCATGCAGCACATCGTTGATCGACACCGTCTCCTTCTCTGCCGCGCGCTCCATACTGTCGAGCAGATAGGCCAACGTGTGTTCGTCTTGACGCATTCGGTGCCTCGGGCGATGCCACGGGTTCAGTCATCCGCCCCCAGCAGCGCGGCCAGACCCGAGCGATAATCAGGGTAGATCGGTTGCCAGCCCAACGCCGCCTTGGCGTGATCGTTCCGGACCTTCTTGCTCTCCGCATAAAAGCTGCGGGCCATGGGGGTCATCTCGGCCTCGTCGAAGTTCACCGCCGGGGGCAGGGGCAGGCCCAAAAGCGCGGCGGCATGGCCGATTACATCTTGGGGCGGAGCGGGGTCGTCGTCGCACAGGTTGTAGATCGCCCCCGGCTGCGGTTTTGCCAAAGACAATTCCAGCGCTTGGGCGATATCCTCCACATGGATCCGCGAAAAGACTTGGCCCTGCTTGATGATGCGCCGCGCCGTGCCCTTGCGCACCTTGGCAAATGGCCCGCGTCCGGGGCCGTAGATGCCCGCCAGCCGAAAAATATGTAGCGGCAGATCGGGGATCGCGCCCCATGCCGCCTCGGCCTGCACCCGCGCCGCGCCGCGTCGGGTGGAGGGGGCAAGCGGCGTGGTCTCGTCCACCCAATCGCCACCGTGGTCGCCGTAGACGCCAGTGGTCGACAGATAGCCCACCCACCGCAGATGCGGGGCGGCGGCGGTGATCTGATCCTGCAACTCCAGCAGAACCGGATCGCCCTCCGGCCCCGGCCCGGCAGAGACCAGCAAGTTCGGCACCTCTTGCAAAAGCGCGCTCAGATCGTCGCCGGGCCAGAGCATCGGGTCCACCCCCGTCGCGGCAATCTCTTTAAGCTTTTCGGGGCTGCGCGTGGTGCCGATGATGCGCCAGCCCTGCGGGATCAACCGGGCGGCCAATGCGCGCGCGCTATAGCCATGCCCAAGGGAAAGAAACGTTTTATCCATCTCGCCAAANTGGCCCGCGCGGGCNGCNATCACAAGCGCCAAGCAGGGATTTTAATCTTTCAGAAGGTCNATCGCCATATAGCCGAATTGCGGCCCGGCCCATTGCCGCGAACGGCGGAGTTTGCCGGTACCGACCTCGGCCCAATAGTCATTGCTGAAGGTCGTTGCGCCATAAATACAATCCTCACGGAAATGACGCACGGACAGGCGACGGTCCACGATCTGGATCGTTTCTGGACCCAGATGGGTCACGTCGCAGGCAAANGGCACCGTCTGTGCCGTGCCATCCAGCCGCGCCAGCGTGANNAACCTTTCGCCGCCGCCGCCCTGCCCGTCCAGCGCCGCGATCACNGTTTGCGCTTGGGCCGAGCGCATATCGCCACCAAGCCCCTTGGTGCCGACCAGCACGCCTTCGCGCAGGACGATCTGAACCTGATCCGTGGATTGCCAGACCTCTACCATCCCCGGCGTGCCATCAGACCGCCGAGCGACACGTTTCAGAAAGTCCTGCAGCCCGGTGTTTTCCGGAACGACCTGCATGACCGCGCCGGGCGTCTGATCCAGCAGCGTGCGCGTCACTGTTACCCGCCCCTTGGCTGGCGCCTCGGGTCCGGTGCGGTCTTTGAGAATGCTAAACAACGTGCTGCCCGCGCTGAGCAGTGGGCTGCGCTCCTCTTCGCGCCCTCCGCCCGCACAGGCGCTCAAGGTAAGGCTGGCGATCAACAAAAGACCGGTTGCAAAATGCTTCATTCCCAGACCCTCGACCATTGATCTTCCAGTGAATTGCGATGGCCACTGCGCACCTGTTCATAAAGCCGGCCCGGCACCTGAAGNCGCGCCCCGCCATCCCGCTGGATCGGTCGGATCGTGGTAGACACGCTGCGTTTGTCCGGCTCGCCCAAGAACCAACCGANNGGGATCGTCAGGTTGATGCCCTTGTCAAANGACCCCTCGCCAAACTCTTCGGCCGAGACATCCGTGATGGTGAAAAAGCCGCCGACCTTCCAGCCGTTNGTAAATTCGCGCGTCAGGGTCACGGTCGCACCGACATCACCGGCCAAATAGCGGCCCACGTCCAATTGACCATGATAGCCGCCGCCAAAGGCGTAATAGGCCGAGACATGGCCCGTCGCCACGCTGTAATCGAGAAAGCCCANAGCACCGTCNTANTCGCGCTGCTTCACGTAATTCGCCTCAACCCCAAGAGCGAGATTGCTGTTGACGGGTTTCCACAGCAATTCGGCNGANACNCCNCCGNACATCCGNTCAAGATAGCCTGCNGTGACCCGCGCATAGAGGTCATTGCCGGNCTTCCATTGCTTGCTCACATAGGCATTNTCGATGATCGTCTCGCCTTCGCGGGCATAGCNCGGCCCNTCGGTGCGGACGGTCGGAAGCCTTGAATTGCTCGGCGTCGTCTTATCGCCCACANNGCCAAAAAGACGGTGCTTCAGACCGCCTGCGACGGTCCAGCCCGGCGCGGGGCGATAGCTGGCCGTGACCTCCACGCCGCCATCCAGGCGAACCGGCTCTTCCGGGTCGAAATAGCTGGGCGACAGATAGGGGCCGATGGACCAGGCGAAATCCGGGTAGAGGTCGTCATTTTCCATCGCGCCGGGCAGCCGGGGGGTGGCCTCACCGATGCCCGCCACCGCCAGCAGCGCGTCGGCGGCCTGAGGGTCAAACTCCAAAGCCTCAAGGTCAGAGCGGCGCAGGGTCACGGCGGATTGCGCCAAACCCTCTTCGACCAAGACGATGCGGAAGGTCTCAACCGAGGCGGGCAGCACCCAAGCCAGTGCGCGCGCACCACGCCCCACAGCAACCGCCGGGGCCTGATACCGGTCATTGCGCAACCGCAATTCGGCCTTCGCGGAATCAAGCGTCAGCGCCACGAGGGAAAGACCGCTGGCATCCAACACCTCTTTCACCTGATCGCGCAGGCTGCGCTGCTGGTTGGTGCTGGCGGCCCATTGCGTATCCCAAGCCGCCGGAGAGGTGGCGCGGCTGGGGCGCACCTTGAGCGGCGCGACCGGGGTAATCTTGACCGGCGTCAGCGGCTTGTGGGGGTTCAACTGGTATTGCAGGTTCACCCCGATCTCGGACCCATAGAGATAATAGGCCCCCAACCGCAGCCCGTCGGAATATTGGTATTCGGTGCCGAAGTTGAACTGCGATTTACGGGTAAAGATCTCGCGCAAGCCGTCTTCGGTCTCATAGGCGTCGGAACTGTATTCCGCCTTGAGGGTCCAACGGTCATTCACCGCCCACTCTACCCCGGCGAAGGGCGCAGCCGACCCGCGAAACCATTGATCAAACGAAGGTTTGCCCCCCGTGCTGCCCCCGACAAAGGAGCCACGGTTGCCACCAAAGGGCGCACCGATGCTGCCGTGGCTGCCCAGACGCCCCCAGCCCAGACCGCCGGTCACCTTGACGCGGCCGGGCAGCAGCGTGTTGTCGAAAGTCTTGGTCGCGACGACATATTCGCCCGCGTAGATCCCAGTGCCTGCGAAATCCTGCAAACCTACGGTGATCGCAGGCCAGAAAGCGTCTTCCTTTTTCAGCATATAGCGCAGGTCAAAGCTTCGGTCGCGATAGGTATCGAAATTGCCGGGAACGACATCGGTCCAATCCCGAATTCCAACGTAGCGAAAGCTGGCCGACAGGCGCGGTGTCGCCTGAAAGGTCAAGGTGGTGCGCGTCATGCCTGCAAAGTTAGAAACCCCGATGGCAAGCTGCCCATCCGGCAGTGCATGGGCGGTTGGCATATCGACCAGCCCCGGCGAGCCGTAAAAGTTGAGCGAAGGGCGCTCGGGGGTATCAAAGATGTCGTAAGTCGGATCAGCCAGCGCAACACCGGGCAGCGCCACCCCCGCCAAGAGCATCGACACCAGCGGCCCACGGTTCAGCCTACGCATTCCTAATTTCGTCTGCCGATCCACAAAGCGCCCCTTACCTGCGATATTGTTGGCTAGATTTGGCACGGACGGCCCCTGCAAATCAATCTCTGTCCCGCCACCGTTTTGCCGCGCGCCGCGACCGCGGCAATATCGCGACATGTGACGGTCNGGTCAGGAGGATTTTCTCAGCGCCTCGGGTGGGGCGAAGCCTTCGACCCAGCGGTAGACAACTTGACGGGCCAAATCTTCGTCATTGGCAACAAGTGCTTCGCGCAAGTCCCGCAGGACCGAGGCGATTTCCAGTTCGTTCAATCCGTTTTCCCGCGCGGAATAGATCTTGGGATGCGCCGTGTTGATGAGCAAACCGCTCAGCGTCAGCTCCTCGGTCATCTTCTCGCCGGGGCGCAGGCCGGTGATCTCGATCTCGATATCGCCATCGGGGTTGTCTTCGTCCCGGACAGTATAACCAGCCGTTTCAATTACTTGGCGTGCAAGTTTCAAGATGGGCACAGGCTTGCCCATGTCCAGAACAAAGACCTCGCCCCCTTGGGCCAGCGATCCAGCCTGCAAGACCAGACGCACGGCCTCTTCCACCGTCATAAAGTAGCGCGCCACGCCCCGATCCGTCACCGTCAACGGGCCGCCGCGGCTAACCTGCTCTTGAAACAGCGGCACGACAGACCCGGACGACCCCAACACATTGCCAAAGCGGACCATGGAAAAGATGACACCGCCCTCGCCGCCATATTTGCGCGCCATATCTTGAATGACGAGTTCGGCAAGCCGCTTGGACCCGCCCATGATATTGGTCGGGCGCACGGCCTTGTCGGTCGATACCAGAATGAAACGCTCCACGCCTGCGCGGGCGGCCTGCTCGGCCAGCGCCTGTGTGCCCAGAACATTGTTCACCAGCCCCGAAAGCGGGTTCGCCTCGACCAGCGGGACATGTTTATAGGCGGCGGCATGAAGGATCACATTGACCCCGTGCTGCGACAGCACTTTGCGCAGCTGCCGGGTATCCGTGACCGTACCCAGGACCGAGACGATTTCGATGTCGCTGCCCTCGGCCAACTGCCGGATCTCCATGTCGGCGTTGTAGAGGGCCAGTTCGCTCAGTTCGAAAAGCACCAGTTTGGTGGGCCGACAAAGCAGAACCTGACGGCAAAGCTCCGACCCGATGGAGCCGCCCGCACCTGAGACGAAAACCACCTTACCGGCATAGCTCTCTCCGCCTTCGTTGATCAAAGGGGTGATTTCATCGCGGTTCAGGAACCGACGCGGAGAAACGGGGGAAAGCTTGTCGACCAAAGCCTCTTCCCCGATCAGTTGCGCGAAGGACGGAAGGGTCTGCACCTCCAGACCCAGCTTCTCCAACCGTCGGGCGATCTGCGCCTGCTTGGGGGTGCTCAGCGAGGGCACGGCCAGCAACACGCGGTCGATCTGTTTCTCGACGACAAGTTCAGCGATGCCGCGTGAGGAATAGACCGGCAGTTTTGAGACGTTGAGCCCTTGCAGCGCAATGTTGTCATCGACAAAGGCAATAGGCTCAATCGTTTCATGACCGCGCAGCGCCGAGACCAGCTGTGTCCCCGTGGTGCCCGCGCCATAAATCAGGACACGGCAGCGCGCGTCGCCGGTACGGTAGATTTGCAGCACGATATGCAACAAGATTACCCGCGACAGCACCACCAGAGAGAAAAAGATCGCCCCGAACATGATATGTACGCCCAGCGGGAAATCCAGCCCGAGAAGGGACGCGCCCAGCAGGGATACGCCCGCAAGGGTGGTCCCCAAAATAGCGGTGCTACCGACCGCTGCGGTCTCATAGGCGTTTAACTGTGTGCTACAGACACCCAAGCGGATCGATACGAGCACGCCGACAATCAGGGTCAGGGGCAAAACGGGAGCATAGTTGGCGAGTGTTTCGAGAAGATGCTCAGGCAGCCCGCGCACGGCCAAGGCGGCAATCGTGGAAACAACGATTAAAAGGGAGTCGAGCGCCAACATGATCACGCGCTTTTGCCGTTTGGTCAGCGACTTGATGATGCTCAGCATGCGCCGTCTCCTGTCTACGTGTATATTAGCGACCGCGATGCGCCCGAAACGTATTAGTAGCTCTCTTTCGTCCATGGAGCTCTTTCTGAGCACCAGCAAGCGTAAAAACAGTAAATAGCGCTCAATGTGTCATCAATCGAATCTGGATTCGCTTAAATTTTCAGCAAACATTGCCACGATTTTGTCAAAAACACCAATTTTTAACTATTTGCCCCCGGTTACGCTGCGGGCCACCGCCACCTTCATCTGCGTCTAAAAAGATTGCTAATAGTTTGAAACACCAAATCGAAGTCGTAACATGTGCTTTGATGGCGCTGATAAATCAGATCTAGTTGGGCTTTGCGCGGGACGCAGATACGACAATAGACACGGTCGGTCTCTTCCGGGGTCTCGCAGCGCGACAGCAGCCGTTCTTCATGTTTGTGAAACCGGATCGTGGCCAACCCGGTCACGCCGGGCCGTGATTTCAGAACCTCGGCATAGACCTCGGGAAAACGCTCCACATATTCGCGCAGCGGCGGGCGGGGGCCGACAAAGCTTAGATCGCCGCGCAGGATATTCCAAAGCTGGGGAAACTCATCCAAGCGCCGCGCCCTGAGCCATGCGCCGGTGGGGGTGATCCGCGCGGCTTTGTTGCCGCCCGATACGCCCTGATCCTTCTCTGCCACGGTCATCGTACGCAGTTTCCAAAGGTTGAAACTCTGCTCAGGCGTTTTCATCCGCTCGGCCACATGAAAAAGCGGCCGCCCCTCTTTCAGCAGCAACCAGACCAGCAACCCCAGCAAGATCGGCCCCAAGATGATGACAAGCAGGCTGGCGAAGAACAGATCGAAGATGCGCTTGCGCCACGTCATTGAAGGGTCTTCATCGTTTGTTCATATCCTGCTGCCATTCACGTACCAAACCGGCGGGCGTTTGAGTTTCTGGCGTGAAATCGACGTGGCATTCAAGCGCATTCGTATCCAGCCGCACCTCAGGAATGGCGGTGGCCGGGGCCGGTTTGGGCTGCCACGCCAGCCCCGCCGCATCGAGCAGTGCCCCCATTTGCACCGCGCCGGGGGCCGCGATATTCAAAACAGGCGGCAGGTCGTCCACATGGCAGAGCGCGCAGAGCACCCGCGCCAAGGTCACCGGCCCGATATAGCTGCGGCTAGGCGTGGCGCCATCTGGGAAGCGATCAATCTGCATTGCCGGTTGCCAGCCGCCAAGGATCGCATCCGCGCCGACCACATTGCCGATCCGCAGCGCGGTGACGGCTGTCTTGCCTCCCGCTTCTCGCACCGCCTGTTCCATCGCCAGCTTCTGCCTGCCGTACTCCGAAAGCGGAGCGCAGGGCATATCCTCTCGCAGGGGACCGTCTTGCGCGCCATAGACCGCTGCCGAAGAGGCGACAAAAAACCGAGGGACCGCCGCCGCCTCTGCCAGTTTCAGCGCGGCGAGGGCGAGGGTGACGTTATCCTCCAGCGCTGCGCCGCAGGCCCCCGCCCGGGCCGGGGTCACCCCGGCCAAAGCGATCACCGCCCGCGCCCCACGCGCGGTGGATATCGCCGCATCGCTTGGCCCCTCTCCCGCTGCTGGCAGATCGAAATTGCAAAANCCGGGTCGNGGCTGCCGCGACTGGCTGCGCAGAGCCTGCGGNTCAGGCCAATGACGGCGCAGCATGCTGCCCAAACGCCCCGTCGCGCCCAACAAGAGAACCCCGTCAAAATCCGCNGGGCCGCTTGAAACCGCGCTGTCTTTTGTAGTCATTGACGCCATAGGTTCAGCCTCTATCCTGAGGNACTAGAATTTCGGATGGGGGCCGGGTTTACAACATCCTTTGCAAGCCGCCAATNAACACTGCATACAGGCACAAGTACCCCGGTTTACCNGTGAAACACCAGAAAGCGACTGCGCATCTCATGAAGCACCTGAGCAAACTGTTCCTCTTGGCCNTGATGACCTTCTCGCTGGCGGCATGCAGCAANCTTCCGCGTGGTGCAGCCATCCAAAAAGAGGTCACNGAGGAAGCGGCCGCGCCGGATGCCGATATCGCCGTTTATCCCGTCACCCGTGCCTTNCTGCCCAGTGTTGCTCAGTGGCCCCGCACCGGCGAAAGACGCCATGGNTGGATCGGTGCCAGCCGAGGGTCGAACGCCCAAGTGATCCGCCCCGGTGATCGGNTGGACATTCTGGTTTGGGACAGCAGCGACAACTCGCTNCTGACGTCNCCAAGCCAACAGGTTGCCACCCTNTCCGGCATTCGCGTNTCGGAGAGCGGGACGATCTTCATGCCCTATATCGGCAAGGTTCAGGTCTCGGGCCGGACCCCGGATTCAGCGCGGCAATTGCTTCAGCGTCGGCTTGAGACGATCGTGCCTTCGGCACAGGTGCAACTGGCCATGACCGAAGGGCGCAGCAACTCCGTCGATCTGGTGAGCGGCGTGAGCAGCCCCGGCAACATCCTGATGCCCGACAATAACTTTACCGTGCTGGCGGCGATTTCGGCTGGTGGCGGGGTGCAAAGCGGCATCGAAAACCCGCAGGTCAAACTGCTGCGCGGCCCAAACATCTATACCACGTCGATCGACCGGCTTTACGAAANCCCCAGCCTTGATACCCGGCTGATCGGGGGCGACAAACTGATCATNGAGGATGANCGCCGTTACTTCCTGTCGCTGGGTGCCGCNGGAAGNGAGGCACAGTTTCCCTTCAACCGCGATGAGGTCTCTGCNCTGGATGCGCTGGCGATCATCGGNGGGGTGAACGAATCCCGCGCCGACCCCGAGGGNATNTTGATCCTGCGCGAATACCCCGCCAGCGCGGTCAGCGCCGGGGTGCGCGGCCCGCGNCGCACGCGGGTGGTGTTCACNCTGGATTTGACCACATCTGACGGGCTGTTCTCGGCGCGGAATTTCCACATTCAATCCGGCGATCTGGTGCTTGCGACCGAAAGCCCACTGTCGGACACGCGCACCATTCTGGGCCTNGTCGGATCGGTCTTTGGGCTGGTGAACACNGCNGGNAACCTTGGCAACTGATCCCCGCTAGCTGATCCGTTTGCTGTCGGGCACCAATGCGTTGATCCGCGCGAGNTGTTCGGGCAGGCAGCGGGTAAGGAAATNGTAATTNTCAATCACATGCGCCCGCGCCGCCGGGCCGAGATGGGCGTGNTCCTGNGGATTGGCAAGCACCTCCACCACCTGCGCCGCCAGCGCATCGGGGTCAAAGAAATCCACCAGCAGCCCNGTCTTGCCATGGCTCACCGCCTCGCGCACCGGGGCCACNTCNGANGCNACGATCGTNGCNTGCATCGACATGGCTTCGAGCAGGGACCAAGACAGCACAAAGGGCATCGTNAGATAGATGTGACAGCGGCTGATCTGCACNAGCTTCTTGAANTCGGGGTATGGCACTTTGCCNACGAAATGCACCCGNTCCCAATCGACNTTGCCCTGCAGNTCTGCCGCCATCTCTCCGCGNANCCCGCCGGGATGGTCGCTTTGCNTGCCGTAGGACACCTCATTGCCGCCGACGATCACCACCCGCGCANNGGGNCGNNCGGCCAAGATACGCGGCAGNGCGCGCATCATCGTGTGAAAGCCCCGCGTCTTTTCCAGATTGCGCGCGACATAGGTNATGATCTCATCCTNGCGCGTCACGGGCNCNGCCAGACGCCCCAACCGCAGGCTGACATCCGGGTCGGGCAANAGNTGATCGGTGCGGATGCCATCGTGGCAGACGTAAAGCTTGCGGTGAAAGCTTTCGGGAAAACGGTCACGTTGCCAATGGGTCGGACAGTGGCCCANATCGACGGTTTCGATATTGGCNAGCGGCACGATATTNCGNGCATGGTTNAGNTANGGCGCATGGGCCGAGATTTTCTCGGCTGGATCAAAGCCGACCATGCCACCGGTCATGTTATAGTAATACTCGAAATAGCCGATGATCGGCACATCGGGCCAAAGCTCTTTGAAAAAGCTTAACTCCCCCCAACCGACGTGGCCGATGATGATGTCGGGGCGAAAGCCCTCTTGCGTTTCGATCTGCCGGGCCGCGTTGACGGCCCCGAAACCATTGCCCGAGGCTTCTTCCCAAACGCGCGANAGNCCATAGGCTTTGTCGTNGGGCCGGTGGTGAGGGCGGTAGACCCGGGTTTCGACGCCGGGCAGNTTTGGGGCGTTCTGACGCTGGGTCAGAAAATAAATCCGATGCCCGCCCGCCTGCGCCAGCCATTGCACCAACTCCCGGTATTGGCCGGGCATGTTCTGGTGCACAAAGAGAAAATTCATCAGATGGTTCCGTAAATGCCTTGGGCCCCAGTTAGCCGCAAGNGGCGCGTTCTGGCAACATCCCGCGCCCTTTCATATCGCGGGCCCGCTTGAACCTCCCCCGGCCCTATGGCACCTTTGGACATGACAGATAAAACGTTCCCCACTTGGCCCGATGTGGCCGCACAATTGGTCGAGGTCGCCGCCGGGCGGCGCGCGGCCGATACGATCATCACCGGCGGCATNTGGGTGAATGTNCACACCCGCGAATGCCTGCCCNATCACGACATCGCCATNGCCGCCGGGCGCATCGCCTTTGTCGGGCCGGATGCCAGCCACTGCCGNGGCGATGATACCCGCATTATTGAGGCCAATGGCCGCTATATGGNCCCCGGTCTTTGCGACGGGCATATGCANATTGAATCGACCATGCTCACCCCGGCGGAGTTCGCCCGCGCCGTGATNCCGCATGGCACGACATCGGCCTTCACCGANCCGCATGAGATCGCCAATGTGCTGGGGCTGAACGGCGTGCGCATGATGCATGACGAAGCGCTGATGCAGCCGATNAACATCTTCACGCAAATGCCCTCCTGCGCGCCTTCGGCCCCGGGGCTGGANACCACGGGTTTTGAGATCACCGCCGANGANGTNNCCGANGCAATGGCATGGCCCGGCATCGTGGGNTTGGGCGANATGATGAACTTCCCCGGTGTCAGCAACGCCGACCCGCAGATGCTGGCCGANATTGCAGCGNCCCAGCGGGCGGGCAAGACCGTGGGCGGGCATTANGCNTCNCCCGACCTCGGCCCCGCCTTTGCTGCCTATGTGGCGGGCGGNCCNGCGGATGACCATGAGGGCACCTGCGAAGCCGACGCCGTGGCGCGGATGCGGCAGGGCATGCGGTCGATGATCCGGCTCGGNTCGGCNTGGTATGACGTGAAGACGCAGATCACCGCGATCACCGAAAAGGGGCTCGATCCGCGCAACATGATCCTGTGCACCGATGACAGCCACTCGGGCACCATCACCAACGNAGGGCATATGAACCGGGTGGTGCGTCATGCCATCGACTGCGGCTGCGATCCGTTNATTGCCTTGCAAATGGCGACGATCAACACCGCGACGCATTTCGGGTTGGAGCGTGAGATCGGCTCNCTCACNCCNGGCCGCCGAGCTGATGTGATCCTGACNTCGGACCTTGCGAGNTTCCCGGTAGAGNCGGTGATCNCGCGTGGCGANGTGGTCGCGGAAGATGGCAAATGCCTTGTCGATTGCCCGCATTTCGACTGGCCTAACAATGCTCGCCAGACCGTAAACATGGCNCGANACCTGAGCGCCGANGACTTCGACATCGCNGCCCCCGAAGGCGCGAACGCNGTCACNGCCAATGTCATCGGNGTGGTCGAAAACCAAGCNCCCACACGCGCGCTGAAGTTTGAACTGCCCGTGACNGAAGGCCGCGTGCAGGGCACTGGCGAGGTTTGCCAGATCGCACTGGTCGAACGCCACCGCGCCACCGGAACGGTAACCAACGCTTTCGTCTCGGGATTCGGCTATGAGGGGCGCATGGCCATGGCCTCGACCGTGGCGCATGACAGCCACCACATGATTGTCGTGGGCACCGATGCCGAGCAGATGGCGCTGGCCGCCAACCGCCTGCGCGAAGTCGGCGGGGGCATCACGATCTTCCGCGAGGGCGAGGAACTGGCGCTTGTCGCCCTGCCCATCGCCGGTTTGATGTCTGACCGCCCCGCCGCTGAAGTCGCCGCCGATGCCGAAGCCCTTGTGCAGGCGATGATCGACTGTGGCTGCAAGCTGAACAACGCCTATATGCAGCATTCTCTTTTGGCCCTTGTGGTGATCCCGGAGTTGCGGATCTCGGACCTTGGGCTGGTCGATGTGCAGAAATTTGAAATCATCCCATTGTTAGAGCCGCAAACATGACAACGATCCTGACCCCGGACACCCCGAACCCGGAAAGCTTCCGCGATGCGACCGCTGCCGTGGACCGCCTGACCGAACTCTATCAGCAGGCCACGACCTTCCTGCATGATGCCTTTGCCAAGGCGATGGAGACTTCGGCCCCCGATGCCCGCGTGCGTGCCTTTTATCCCGAACTGCGGTTTCGCACCTCGTCTTATGCCCATGTCGATACGCGGCTGTCTTTCGGNCATGTCTCCTCTCCCGGCACCTTCGCCGCGACGATCACCCGGCCTGACCTGTTTCGGAACTACCTGATCCAGCAAATCGGCCTCTTGATCGAAAACCACGATCAGCCGGTGATCGTCGGCCCCTCGACCACGCCGATNCCGGTGCATTTTGCCATGTCCGGCGACAACGCGCTGAACGTACCGCAAGAAGGGGCCGCCGATTTCACCCTGCGCGATGTCTTTGACGTGCCGGACCTGTCGACCACCAATGATGATATCGTCAACGGCACCTATGTGCCCGAGGACGACGTGCGCCCGCTCGCGCCCTTTACCGCGCAGCGCGTCGATTACTCCCTCGCCCGGCTGGCGCATTACACGGCCACGGATCCCGAGCATTTCCAGACCCATGTGCTGTTCACCAACTACCAGTTCTATGTGACCGAGTTCGAGCAATACGCCCGCGAGATGCTGCGCGACCCCGAGAGCGGCTATACCGCCTTTGTCTCGACCGGCAATGCCGAGATCACCGATCCCGATGCGCCCTTGGCCGAAACGCTGAAGACCCCGCAGATGCCGACCTATCACCTGAAACGCGCCGACGGTTCGGGCATCACGCTGGTCAATATCGGCGTCGGCCCGTCCAACGCNAAAACGGCGACGGACCATATCGCCGTGCTGCGCCCTCATGCGTGGCTGATGGTCGGCCACTGTGCCGGGCTGCGCAATACGCAGGCTCTGGGCGACTTCGTACTGGCGCATGGCTACCTGCGCGAGGATCACGTTCTGGATGACGACCTGCCGGTCTGGGTGCCGATCCCGGCGCTGGCCGAGATCCAGATCGCGTTGGAGCANTCGGTGGCGCAGGTCACGCAGTTGGAGGGCTATGAGCTTAAACGCATCATGCGCACCGGCACCGTCGCNACCATCGACAACCGCAACTGGGAANTGCGCGACCAATCTGGCCCGGTGCAGCGGNTGAGCCAATCCCGCGCCGTGGCGCTGGATATGGAAAGTGCCACCATCGCCGCCAACGGCTACCGCTTCCGGGTGCCCTATGGCACGCTGCTGTGTGTGTCGGACAAACCGCTGCATGGGGAGTTGAAACTGCCCGGCATGGCCTCGGACTTCTACAAGACNCAAGTCGCGCGCCATCTGATGATCGGCATTCGCGCCATGGAACTGCTGCGCCGCATGCCATTGGAGCGGATCCACAGCCGGAAACTTCGATCCTTCGACGANACGGCGTTCCTATAGGGCGGAAAACAGCGGAAATTCGCATGTTTTCGCGTTTATAGCGCCACNATTCGTTGTGTTATCCCACAACATACCGTTACATTCCGGCCATGAGGCCCTAAAAAGCGGGCAGTCTAAGGAGAATAAAATGGCAAAACCGATGACCAAGACCCAGCTCGTNGCTGCTCTGGCAGAAGAGATGGACACCGACAAGAAATCCGCAGGCGCAGCGCTCGACGCCGTTTGCAACCTGATCACCCGTGAAGTGTCCGCCGGCGGTGCCGTGACCCTGCCAGGCGTTGGCAAAATCTATTGCCGTGAGCGCCCCGAGCGGATGGTCCGCAACCCCGCCACCGGCGAACAGTTCAAGAAAGACGCCGACAAAGTGGTCAAGATGACCATNGCGAAGGCACTGAAGGACAGCGTGAACGAGTAAGCCTTGGGCTGAATGTTTACGAAAGGGTCGTCTTCGGGCGGCCCTTTTTTGTTGGCCTTGAGGGCCATCGCCTGCCCGCATTTTTGCGATCTCGCACCTCTTCCGTGTAAAGATACCGCAAGACAGGGTCATCGCCTGCCTGCGGGTCGGCGATCCAACGCTAG
This sequence comes from Sulfitobacter sp., assembly GCA_002703405.1. Taxonomy (GTDB): domain Bacteria; phylum Pseudomonadota; class Alphaproteobacteria; order Rhodobacterales; family Rhodobacteraceae; genus Sulfitobacter. The sequence continues at coordinate 17,001 of NZSX01000037.1, forward strand.
CTTCGTGCCACTTTATGGCTCAGCCATGATGTGCGGTCGCGAGGTTCTACCCAGCCTCGCCATATCGCCTACCCGGGGGGGGCGGGCAGGCGATGGCCCGGCGCCTACGGCTTGTCTCCGGGCCGGGTGGTATACATTAAAACCGGACATTCCTACCCCCCCCCTCCACAACATCCCACCAAACCCACCTTGTCCTCCTCCCACAAACCCGCCATTGCTTAGCAAGTTCAGCACAGGGGGCATTTCATGGACATCCGCGCAATTCTCATGGGACTGGCCTTTGCCGTGATGTGGTCCTCGGCCTTCACCTCTGCCCGTATCATCGTGATGGATGCCTCGCCCCTGCTGGCCCTGTCGCTGCGCTACCTGATTTCCGGCCTGATCGGCGTCGGTATCGCGCTAGCCTTGGGGCAAAGCTGGCGACTCACTCCCGCGCAATGGCGGGCGACGATCATCTTCGGCGTGCTGCAAAACGCGGTTTATCTCGGTCTCAACTTCATCGCCATGCAGACCATCGAGGCGTCCCTCGCCGCGATCATTGCCTCTACCATGCCGCTGCTCGTGGGTTTCGCGGCATGGGCGTTCTTGGGCGAAAAGCTGCGCCCCTTGGGCATTGCGGGACTGTTTGCCGGTGTCATTGGCGTTGCCATCATTATGGGCGCGCGCCTCGGCGGGCAGGTCGACCTCTATGGCCTCATCCTTTGCGCCATCGGCGTGGTGGCCCTCACCGCGGCCACCCTGCTTGTGCGCGGCGCGACCTCGGGCGGCAACTTCCTCATGGTGGTGGGCCTGCAAATGCTTGTCGGCTGCGTGGCCCTCTCCATCGCCACCCTGCTGTTTGAGACACCTCGCATCGACCCCAGCCTGCGCCTGACGCTCGCCTTCGCCTATACCTGCCTTGTTCCCGGCCTTGCCGCCACCGTGGTCTGGTTCTGGCTGGTCAACCGNATCGGCGCCACGCGGGCGGCGACCTTCCACTTTCTCAACCCGTTCTTCGGCGTGGCCATCGCGNCCCTNCTGCTGGGCGAAACGCTGGGNCCGCGCGACATNCTTGGCGTCGCCATCATCGCAGGNGGCATCCTTGCCGTNCANNTCTCGCGGCAACGCAAGGCGTAACGCCAGTGTGAGCCNCAAACCCTTTGAATTTCACCGCCACACCCCATCTAATAGGCCAAGCCCATGAATGGAGGACGCCATGCCCCNNTACGAAAAAACCAACGCCGCGATTGATGCGCTGAGCCCCGAAGANTTCCACGTCACGCANCGCAGCGGCACCGAACGCCCCGGCACCGGCAAATACCTGAACAACAAAGAGCCGGGCATCTACGTTGACATCGTCTCGGGCGAGCCTTTGTTCGCCAGCGGTGACAAATACGAAAGCGGCTGTGGCTGGCCCAGCTTTACCAAACCGATTGTGCCAGCCTATGTCGAAGAGTTGGAAGACGCCTCNCTCGGCATGGTCCGCACCGAGGTGCGCAGCAANCACGGCGACAGCCACCTTGGCCACGTCTTTCCCGACGGCCCACCGGATCGCGGCGGGCTGCGCTATTGCATCAACTCCGCCTCTTTGCGCTTCGTGCACCGTGACGACATGGAGGCCGAAGGCTATGGCGAGTATCTCAACCAAGTGGAGAATGTGACATGACAACCGAACGCGCAGTATTGGCCGGTGGCTGTTTCTGGGGGATGCAAGATCTGATCCGCCGCCGCCCCGGNGTGGTCTCGACCCGCGTCGGCTATACCGGCGGCGACGTGCCCAATGCGACCTACCGCAACCANGGCACCCATGCCGAAGGGATCGAGATCAACTTCGANCCCGANAANACCTCCTACCGCGAGTTGCTGGAGTTNTTCTTTCAGATCCACGACCCCACCACGATGAACCGTCAGGGCAANGACCGNGGGATGAGCTACCGTTCCGCGATCTACTATGTCGACGATGAACAAAAAGCGGTCGCCGAAGATACCATCGCCGATGTCGAAGCNTCTGGCCTGTGGCCGGGCAAAGTCGTGACCGAGATCGAACCCGTTGGCGATTTCTGGGAAGCNGAGCCAGAGCATCAAGACTATCTGGAACGTCTGCCCANTGGCTACACCTGCCATTTCCCGCGCGCCGATTGGGTGCTGCCCAAACGCGCAGCGGCTGAGTAACGATGCTGCCCCCGGCACCGCGCCGGGGGTCAGCCCGCCGCCACGCGCGGCCGCCCCGAGGCTTCGACGGTAAGCGCGGCCTCGACAAACACCTCCCGCCCCTCAATCTCNGCCATACGAATATCGCGCGTCACGTGGCACTCGATCTGTGCGGCCCCGGCTGANTGGGCNCGCGCGCGGGCGGTTTCGGTCAAAGCAGTCTCTGCTTCGGCCANAGCGCGTTCGGCNTTCGGGAAATCCTGTGGGCCATNGGCCAGATGAACGCGAAANACCCCTTCGTGCGGGACGGTGACAGTGCCGCTTTCACGCATGNTCACCCGCCCCACCACCGCACCGATGGCATTGGCGACATGGGCGTGGNNNGGCAGGATCATCNCGCTNCCCAGTCTCTTTCCNACCGCCGGGTAGTAGGTCGCCGCCGAAGCGCCCAAGCCCACGACAGGCAAGTTCAGNCCCGCATCAATCCGCAGCACGCCGCGATGCCCCGACAGGCCACGCTGCATCAAAACATGCCGTGCCAAGGTCTCGGGCGGCAGNTCNAAGGCGGGGGNTTCTTCGGCAAANGCAGTCTCTAACAGNGCCAAAGCGGTCTGATCGGNNAGCTGNTCGATGATGATTTTNGCAAGGCTNTCNGGCTCGGGGCAGAACCGCAGNCCCGAGCCGCCGCGCTTGCGTCCGAACAACGCCAACGCCTTATGCGCAGCCGCGCTGTCCCATGCGACAAGATGCCCGGCGACATGGCTCGCATCNCTGGGCGTAACCCCCGCCACCTGCACCAGCCCNCGCGCCACCANCCGGNNCAAAGCNCCCTGTTCGACCCGNTTNCGCAGCACGTCGCCCAAGGGCCAGACATCGGTNCCGATCCGCTCCAGCAGTGCNAAGTCGCGCGGGGCCAGACCTTCGACNTCCTGNCCCGNCACNGCCCGCACAAANCGGCCATCATGCTCTCCCACNACACTCCGCCGCAGTTGGGCGTCCAANGCTCTATGCACCACCTCGCCCGCCTCCACNGCGAGGAGAGAGACCGGCAGCAGCCGCTTCGGCCCAAGGGTCACGCCCGCGGTCAGACCTTGGGACGTGAANTGCACNTCGCTGTCACCGCCNAAGCCATGGGTCCGCATCGCCACCGCCTCGACCATGGTTCGATAGGGNCCAACCTGCGCACCCGCCGGATCAATCGCCGGNCGACCGTCGCGCAACAGCGCTACATCGGTCGTCGTCCCNCCGATATCCGANACCAGCGCCGTCTCTGCCCCGGTCAACCAGCGCGCGCCNACGAGCGACGCNGCAGGGCCGCTNAGNATCGTCTCGATCGGGCGCTCGCGGGCCTGNGCGCTCGACATCAAGGCACCGTCGCCGCGCACCACCATCATCGGGNCGNTGATGCCCAAGCTGCGCAANTGATCCTCNGCCCGGCCNATCAGCCGNTCGATCATGCCAATCAGCCGCGCGTTCAGCAAAGCCGTCAGCGCCCGCTTNGGCCCGTTCAGCTTGGCNGAAAGACTNTGAGACGCNGACACCGGACGCCCCGTGACCTNTGCCACCAGTTCCGCGACCCGCTGCTCATGGGCCGGATTGCGCGTGGCGAATTGGCTGGCCACGGCAAAGCCGCTNACNTCNGCCNNATGCGTCTCTAAAAAGGCGATTAGNGCTGNNTCGTCNAGCGGNGCAACCTCGGCCCCCGCATGGTCGTGCCCACCAGNCAGCANCANGCAAGGGTCACCCCGCAGCNCCTCTGACAGCCCATGCNCCTCAANATCAGGAGCGCGAAANCCGACATAGATCAGCGCCACNCGGCCGCCCTGCCCCTCGACCAGCGCNTTGGTCGCCAGCGTGGTGGAGAGCGAAGCCATGGCGATCTGNNCCGCCGCNANNCCGGACTGCGCCAGCACCGCGCTGACCGCATCGCCNACGCCAACAGCCAGATCGGCGCGNGTCGTCAGCGCNTTNGCCGAGGCGATCACCTCTGTCTCATNGCGNATCAGCACCGCGTCGGTATAGGTGCCGCCCGTGTCCACACCCAATAACACCGCCATGGGCGTGCCTCCTATGCCAACCGNTCTGCCGCCCAACGCGCGGCATCGGCCACGGTGNGGTCNGCNTCTTCGGTCAGAGATTGCGCCNCCGGGCGCAGCCGCGCCAGCCCGGAATTGCCAATNGCATAGAGNNCNTTNCGCACAAAGCGNTCNCGCCCGATCCGTTTGATCGGAGAGCCGGAATAGCGCGCGCGGAACGCNGTATCATCCAGCGNCGCCAACTCTGCCAANTCCGCCGGCTGCACNGCGGGGCCGTGATAGCGCATATCACTGGCCGCCACGGCAAATTTGTTCCACGGGCAAGCGGCAAGGCAATCGTCGCAGCCATAGATCCGGTTGCCCATCTTCTCGCGCAGGTCCAGATCGACCGGCCCTTTGTGTTCGATCGTCAGATAGGAAATGCAGCGCCGCGCGTCGAGTTGATAGGGCGCAGGGAAGGCATCTGTCGGGCAAGCCTCAAGGCAGGCGCGGCATGACCCGCAGTGGTCGACCTCCCGCGCATCGGGGGCGAGATCAAGCGTGGTGAAAACAGANCCTAAAAAGGCCCAATTGCCGAATTTCCGGCTAAGAAGATTGGTATGTTTGCCCTGCCAGCCGAGCCCCGCCGCCTGCGCCAACGCCTTTTCCGGCACTGGGGCGGTATCGACGAAAACCTTCACCTCGGGGTCAGCCGCACGGGCCTCCTCCATCAGCCAACGCGCCAGCCGCTTCAGCCGTTTCTTGACGATATCGTGGTAGTCACGCCCCTGCGCATAGACCGAGATCGCCCCCTTGTCGGGATGCTCCAACACCGCGCGGGGGTCATGGTCGGGGGTGTAGCTTTCGGCCAGCATGATGACCGACCGCGCCTCGGGCCAGAGAGCTGCGGGATTGCCGCGCCAATGCATCCGCTCTTCCATCCAGCCCATCTGCCCGTGAAACCCCGCCTCGACAAAACGGGCGAGCCGTTCGGGCATTTCGGGCACATCATCGGGGCGGCAAATACGGCAGGCGACAAAGCCTTCCTCAAGTGCCCGAGCCACCACCCGCGCCTTGAGGGCCTCCGGCCCGATCTCGGCGCGGGGGCGGGCAGGCATCAGAAGTCGAGGTTGTTGTAATGCACCGGCGGCGGGAAGCCCGGCAATTGGTCGGCGAGGATCGACCGAAAGGCGGGACGCGATTTGATCTTGGCGTACCAGTCCTTGACCACGTCAGAGCGGTTCCAATCCACGTCTGAGATATAGTCGAGCGACGACAGATGCGCGGCGGCGGCGAAATCGGCCAGCGTCATTACATCGCCCGCCAGCCAGCGGCGGTGGTCCAGCAGCCACGCCATATAGTCGAGGTGATATTTGATCGCCTTGGCCCCGGCCTTCACGTTCTTGCTGTCCGGGTAGCCCTGTTTGGTGACCTTCTTGTTGACCCGCTCGTACAGCAGTTTCGAGGTCACCTCGTCGTGGAATTTGTCGTCGAACCAGCTGACCAGACGGCGCACTTCCAAGCGCTGCACCGGGTCGCTGGGCAGCAATGACGCCTCTGGGCGGGTCTCTTCGATATACTCACAGATCGCGGCGCTTTCCGCCATCATGATCCCGTCAAGCCGCAGCACAGGCACCTTGCCCGCCGGATTGCGGCGCAGGAAATCGGGGTCTTGCTCCCAATAGCGTTCCTCGACCAGCTCCACCTCGATCTTCTTCTCCCCAAGGCTAAGCCGCACCTTGCGACAGAAGGGGGACAAGGGAACGTGAAACAAGCGAGCCGTCATATAAAGTCCGTGTGGTTAAAGGGATTGCACTCTTCCATGCCTGCTGGCGGGAGGATTTTCAACTCTCGAAACAAGCGGCACGACCGTCCGCGCGGATGGTCGCCGCCCCGTCCATGATCTGGGCCGTGCGCTTGCGGGTAAAGTCACCGGGCCGGGAGGCGGAACGCTCTTTCGGGTCGGGCAGGATCGCGGCAAGCCGGGCGGCCTGCGTCGGGCTCAGGTCTGCTGCCGCGACGCCAAAGTAATGCGGGGCCGCAGCGCCGACGCCAAAGACACCTTCGTCAAACTCGGCCACATTCAAATAGACCTCAATGATCCGGCGCTTGGGCCAAAGGGTTTCGACCAGCGGAGTCATCCCGGCCTCAAGTGCTTTGCGCAGCCACGAGCGGCCATGCCAAAGATAGACGTTCTTGACCGTCTGCTGGCTGATCGTGGACGCCCCGCGGGCAGAGCCATTTTCAATCGCGGTGCGAATGGCCTGCATGTCAAAGCCCCAGTGGTTGCAGAAATTCGCATCCTCTGCCGCGACAGCCGCGCGGGCCATCACGGGGGCGATCTGCTCAAGCGGCACCCAGTCGCGCTGCACCCCACCCAGACGGCGCGATTCCGAAAGCATGTAGACCCCGGTGGGCGGGTTTACGAAGCGGAACAGCAGCACCAGCAGCACAGCCAAGACAAAGGCCAACGCCAAGGCGCGTACCACCCAGCGGCCCGCGCGTTTCTTCAACGGGGGGCTTGCCTTGCTCGATTTCTTGCCCTTGGGGGCGGTCTTTTTCCGTGTCGCCATGGATCAGCTATAGGCCGTCTGCGGGTTTTTGTGAACGGTTCTCGCGCGCGGTGATTTTTTGAGCGAGGTAGGCACCGATCCGGGCAGAGCCACGGGCGGAGGGATGCACGTTGTCCCCGGCAAAAAGCCCGCGGTCCCCCCGGTCGATCACGTCTTCGGAATCGACGAAATGGATCCCCGGGCGGCCTGCGGCAAAAGTGGCAATGCGGGATTCGATTTCGACCAGATCATCGCGGCATCCGGCAAAGGAGCCCGAGCCGGAGCCTGCGTAATAGCCCATCCACATGACCTGCGCGCCGGTCTGGGCACGAAGGCGTTGCAAGAAGGCGGGGATGCTGCCGCTTTGACCGTCCGGTGCGATCAGCGCATTCACCGAGGCCCCGCAGGCCCCGCAGCCGCAATCGGCGCTCAGATCGTTGGCACCGCCATTCACCACCACCCAGTTCCAGCGCCCGCCGGGGAACTGCTGCTGAATGTCAAAGCCAACGGCAGAGGCGATGGTCGAGCCGTTGTCGAACTGCGCGCCGGGCACGGCACGGCTGGTGACGCTGCGGCCCGTTTGGTTGGCAATGACATCGGGGATGGAGCGGCCTCCATTCCACGCCATGATGGAATCGCCCAGCACGAGGATATCGCCCCCGCCACGCGGTGCGGTGTCGGTGCAGGCGCTGAGGCCTGTGACTATCAGCAATACCGCTAGAATTTCTCGCATGATCTGCCTCCCGTGGAGAGGCAGAGGTAGCGCAGACACTTTTGAATACCACCCCAGCCCGGAATCAAGCCGCAGGCGCCGGGCCATCGCCTGCCCGTCCCGGCGGGCTGGCGATTTGGTGAGGCTGGGCGAACCTTCGCGAACACACATCATCGCTGCGCCATAAAGTGGCTCGAAGCGGCGTTTCAATCGCCACCCCACGGACAGGCGATGTCCCTCCCGCGCGACCGAAGCCGCGCGGGGGATAACTTACTCCGCTGGAACTGCCGTCTCTTCCACCGACAGCGGCGCGGGCAGATGCACCAGCATCTCCTTCGGGCAGACCTGCAGGAAGTTGTGCTTCTCAGTCTCCCAATGCTGAAGAATATCGGCGGCCTTGCGGCTGTTGGTCTCGGCGACATGACGCTCCAGCAGCCCGTGCAACTGGTCCAACCAATGTTCGACGCTGACCGGGCAGGTCACGATCGTCTCGGCGTTCATCAGCTTCGGCGCCAGCCCGTCGGGGTCATAGAGATAGGCCATCCCCCCGGTCATCCCGGCGGCGAAGTTCGCGCCGATCTCGCCCAAGATCACCGCCACACCGCCAGTCATATATTCACAACCGTTGCTGCCGCAGCCTTCGATCACCACATGCGCGCCCGAGTTGCGCACCGCGAAACGCTCGCCCGCCCGGCCCGCGGCAAAGAGGTAGCCCGCCGTCGCACCATAAAGCACCGTGTTGCCGATGATCGTGTTCTCCGACGCCACGACCGGGCTCGCCATCGAAGGCCGCACCACAATCGTACCGCCCGACAGACCCTTGCCGACATAGTCGTTCGCATCGCCCGAGACTTCGAGCTTCAGCCCCGGTGCCGCAAAGGCACCGAGCGACTGCCCAGCCGANCCGGTCAGCTTCACCGTCAAGTGGTCCGGCTGCAGGGAATTGCGCATACCGAAGCGTTTCACGATATGGCTCGAAACCCGCGTGCCGACCGTCCGGTGCGTGTTCTGCACGGCGTAGGACAGCTGCATCTTCTCACCATCCTCAAGGAAACGCGCGGCATCCCGGACGATCTGCGCATCAAGCGTATCAAGCACCACCTGACGCGGTTTGTCGCGGTCATAGACGTTCTCATGTGCGCCATCGACGGTGATCAACAGCGGGTTGAGGTCCAGATCATCCAAATGCGCCGAACCTCGGCTGACCTGCGTCAACAGGTCCGCGCGNCCGATNACTTCATCAAGNCTGCGNGCCCCGATGCTGGCNAGAATNTCNCGCACNTCNGTGGCGTAGAAGGTGATGAGGTTCACNACTTTGTCCGCATTGCCGGTGAACTTGCCNCGCAGCGCTTCGTCTTGGGTACAGACGCCCACGGGGCAAGTATTCGACTGGCACTGACGCACCATGATGCAGCCCATNGCGATCAGCGCAGCGGTGCCGATGCCGTATTCCTCGGCCCCCATCATCGCCGCCATGACGATGTCGCGCCCGGTGCGCAGGCCACCATCGGTGCGCAGTGTCACCCGGTCGCGCAGGTTGTTCATCGACAGAACCTGATGCGCCTCGGTNAGGCCCATCTCCCACGGCAGACCNGCNTATTTGATCGAGGTCGCGGGCGAGGCCCCNGTGCCNCCNTTGTGNCCCGANATCAGNATGATNTCNGCCTTGGCCTTGGCCACNCCNGCNGCNATCGTGCCGACACCGCTCGACGCCACCAGCTTGACCGTCACNTTGCAGCGCGGGTTNATCTGCTTGAGGTCATAGATCAGCTGCGCNAGGTCTTCGATCGAGTAGATGTCGTGGTGCGGCGGGGGCGANATCAGCGTCACNCCCTTGGTCGAATGCCGCAGCCGCGCGATCAGNTCGGTGACCTTCATGCCGGGAAGCTGCCCACCCTCACCGGGCTTGGCNCCCTGNGCGACCTTGATCTCCAACTCTTCGCACTGGTTNAGATATTCCGCCGTNACGCCAAAGCGGCCCGAGGCNACCTGTTTGATCTTGGCCGACGGATTNTCGCCGTTGCTTTCTGGCACGAAATGCGCCGGATCTTCGCCNCCCTCGCCGCTGTCAGATTTCGCNCCNATACGGTTCATCGCCACGTTCAGCGTNTTATGCGCNTCNGGNGANANCGCCCCCAGCGACATNCCCGGCGTNACGAAACGCTTGCGNATNGAGGTGATGCTNTCCACCTCCTCCAATGGCACCGGCGTGCCCTTGGGCTTGATGTCGAGNAGGTCACGCAGATGGATCGGCGGGTTGCTCTGCATCTTTTTCGAATACTGCTGCCACATCTGATAGGACGCCTTGTTGCAGGCCATTTGCAGCATATGCATGCTGCTCGCCTCCCAAGCGTGTTTTTCGCCCGTCTTGCGCTGCTTGTAGAAACCGCCAATCGGCATCACGACCCCGTCGCCCTGCCAGCCCTTGGCGTGAACTTCTTCGGCTTTGCGCTGAATGCCGACGACACCGATGCCGGAGATACGGCTGGTCATGCCGGGGAAGTACTCGGCACACATGGCGCGCGAAAGGCCCACAGCCTCAAAGTTCAGACCGCCGCGATAAGACGAGATCACGGAAATCCCCATCTTCGCCATGATCTTGAGCAGACCTTGGTCAATCGCCTCACGGTATTTCTGCACCGCCTGCGTCAAGGTCATGTCCAGAAGCCCGCGCTCAATCCGGTCGGCGAGGGAATCTTCGGCCAGATAGGCGTTCACCACGGTCGCGCCGCAGCCCACAAGCACCGCGAAGTAATGCGGGTCGACACATTCCGCCGCACGCACGTTGAGCGAGGTAAAGGTCCGCAGACCCTTGCGCACGAGGTGACTGTGCACCGCGCTGGTCGCAAGGATCATCGGCATCGCAACCCGGTCGGCCCCGCTGTGCTGATCGGTCAGCACCAGATGGCCCGCGCCAGAGCGCACGGCGTCTTCCGCCTCGGCCCGAATCCGCGCCAGACCGGCACTGAGATTGCCGTTGCCCGCCTCAAAGGTGCAGTCGATGGACACGGTATGCACCTTGAACTGCGCCATCAGTTCTTCGAACTGCGCATTGCCGACGAAGGGACTGTCGAGCACGAGGATCTCGGTCTGGGAGCTGTCTTCGTCGAGCACGTTCTTGAGGTTACCGAAGCGCGTCTTGAGGCTCATCACCCGGAATTCGCGCAAGGAATCGATCGGCGGGTTGGTGACTTGGCTAAAGTTTTGGCGGAAGAAGTGGCTCAGCGGGCGATACTGGCCGCTCAGGACCGCCGAGGGCGTGTCATCGCCCATCGAGGCCAGCGTCTCTTTTCCGTCCTCGGCCATGGGCGCGAGGATCTGTTCCAACTCTTCGATGGTATAGCCCGCAGCCACCTGACGGCGGCGCAGTTCGGCCCCGTCAAACAGCGGCTTTTCGGTGACGCGGCCAAGGACATCATCCATCTCGGTGATCTTGCCGACCCATTCGCCGAAGGGCTGGTTCGACGCGAGCTTGTTCTTGATCTCGGTATCGTTGAAGAGTTTGCCCTCTTCCATATCGACCGCGATGATCTGCCCCGGGCCAAGCGCGCCTTTGCGCACGACCCGCGCCTCGTCCAGTGGCACCATCCCGGCCTCGGACCCGGCGATCAACATGCCGTCGGAGGTTTCCACATAGCGCATCGGGCGCAGGCCGTTCCGGTCAAGCCCGGCGCAAACCCAGCGGCCATCGGTCATCGCCAATGCGGCGGGGCCGTCCCATGGCTCCATCACGGAGTTGCAGTAGGAATACATGTCGCGCCATGCTTGGGGCAGTTCCACCGCCTGTTTCGACCACGATTCCGGCACCAGCATCGTCTTGGCCATCGGCGCGGAGCGGCCCGCGCGGACCAGCACCTCGAACACGGAATCCAGTGCGGCAGAGTCGCTGGACCCCGAGGCCACGATCGGTTTGATGTCCTCGGCCATGTCGCCAAAGGTAGCAGAGGCCATGCGGATCTCATGGCTCTTCATCCAGTTCATGTTGCCCTTGAGGGTGTTGATCTCACCGTTATGGGCCAACATGCGGAAGGGCTGCGCCAGCCACCACTGCGGGAAGGTGTTGGTGGAGTAGCGCTGGTGATAGATCGCGAAGGCACTGATGAACTTGTCGTCTTTCAGGTCGGGATAGAATTCGGCCACCTGTTCGGCCAGCATCATGCCCTTGTAGATGATGCTGCGGCAGGACATCGAGGCGATGTACATCTGCGGCACCTGNGCGGCGATGGCNGCTTTTTCGATGCGNCGGCGGATGACATAAAGCTCACGCTCAAANGTCTCTTCGTCGACACCNTTGGCGTTGGANATCANNATCTGCTCAATCTCGGGCCGGGTCGCGTTGGCNTTNTCGCCCAACACGGAGATNTCNACCGGCACATGNCGCCAGCCGTAGATGTAATAGCCCATGCGCAGGACTTCGGTTTCCACGATGGTCCGGCATGTCTCTTGCGCTGCAAAATTGGTGCGCGGCAGGAAGACTTGGCCCACNGCGATCAGCTCGTTCTCGCGCGGGGTGTGNCCGGTGCGGCGNACCTGCTCATAAAAGAAGGGCACNGGGATCTGCACGTGGATGCCCGCGCCATCGCCGGTCATCCCATCNGCNTCNACCGCGCCGCGGTGCCAGATNGCCTTGAGCGCGTTGATCCCGTTCAGGACGACTTCGCGGGTCTTCTCGCCGTTGATATTGACCACAAGGCCCACGCCGCAGGAAGAATGCTCTTCCTCGAAACTATACATGCCCTTATCGGCCATCATCGCGCGTTTGGCTTCTTCGCGGGCCACCCAGGCGTCATCATATTTGGTCATGGCTTGGTTCCTTCCACAAACGCCGCAAATCCTGCTTCGACTTCGGCCTTGGTTTTGATCTCGTGGTCCCCGGCAAAGGCATAGCCGTCGGGCTTCACATCTATGTAAATCTCGGTCTTGAGCGGCAGGCCGCCCGCATTCTCCACCAANCCGGCAGAGAGTGAGTAATAGTCATGCCCCGGCAGCGTGAGGTGATACCAAAGCGTGCTGCCGCAACTGTCGCACCANGCCCGCTCNGCCCAGTCCGANGAGGCATAGGATTTCACCGGGCCNTCATAGGTCAGGCTGCCCGGTTTNGCGTCNATCTCAAGNAANGCNCTGCCGGTCCAACGGCGGCACATCTCGCAGTGGCAGGCACCAAGCGCGTCTTTCAACGGCTCAAAGCTGACCGTGACCGCCCCGCAGAGGCAATGACCGCTCAAAAGGCTCATTGCTTGTCCTCCACATGCAGGGCGCGGGCCTCGTAATCGGCTTTGCTCACCCGCTCCAGNTCNCCNGCCANGGCAAAGTTGCTTGGGGCGCGGTCGGCATAGACCACNCGCGCCAGCTTTGCCNCGCCAAACCCGTCGAAGAGACCCGGAGCCAGTTCCAGCAGCTCCGCGTTCTCNCCTTCGGTATCGGCAAACCAAANCGCNGTGCCGCAGGTCTCGCACCACGCCCGCTCNGCNAAGGAGGATGAGGCATAGGTCCGGATCGGNCCCTTGTNGGAAACCCGCGCGCGTGGCACTTCGATCCCCATCTGGACAGAGCCGCTCCACCGGGTGCAGAGGTCACAATGACAGGCCGAAATCGCAGCCAACGGCCCGGTNACATCCACCGTGACCGCGCNGCACAGACAGTGGCCGTGGTGANCTTCACCCCCCATGGCGTTGTCCGCTTTGATGGCTGCACCAGCACTCATCTCATTCCGCAGCGATGCGCTGCGCCCCGTTGAAATCATCAAGGATCGCCTGCGCGCAGTCGCGGCCATCCTTGATGGCCCAGACCACAAGGCTCGCCCCGCGCACGATGTCGCCCACGGCATAGACGCCATCAAGCGCCGTCGCCCCGGTGACGTAATCGGCTTTGATCGTGCCCCAGCGGTTCACCGGCAGGTCCGGCTCGTTCCACAGGGTCGGCAGGTCTTCGGGCTCGAACCCAAGCGCCATGATGACGAGGTCGGCGTCTTCGACGTAGTCCGCGCCTTCGATCACCTCGGGGGCCTGACGGCCAGTGACATCCGGCGCGCCAAGGCGCATCTTCTGTACCATCACGCCGGTCACGGGATCGCCGACAAAGCCCTTGGGTGCGCTGAGCCATTCAAAGATCACGCCTTCTTCCTCGGCGTTTTGTACTTCGCGTTGGCTGCCCGGCATATTGGCCCGGTCCCGACGGTAGAGGCATTTCACGCTCTCCGCGCCTTGGCGGATCGAGGTGCGCACGCAGTCCATCGCGGTGTCGCCACCGCCGATCACGACGACTTTCTTACCCGCAGCATTCAGACGGCCATTTTCGAAGTCATCGACCGAGTCGCCAAAGCTTTTGCGGTTCGAGGCGGTCAGGAAGTCAATCGCCCGCTCCACGCCGAAACCACCAACGCCGGGAGCTTCGATCTCGCGCGTTTTGTAAACGCCGGTGGCGATGATCACCGCGTCATGTTTGCCCCGGATCGCGCCAAAGCTAAGGTCGACACCCACATCGCAGTTCAATTCAAAGGTCACGCCACCTTCGGCAAGCTGCGCATTGCGGCGCTCGACCACGTCTTTCTCAAGCTTGAAGCCGGGGATGCCATAGGTCAGCAAGCCGCCCGCACGGTCGTAGCGGTCATAGATGGTGACCTGCACGCCCGCGCGGCGCAGCATGTCCGCCGCTGCCAGACCGCCGGGGCCGGCACCGATGATGCCAACGCTTTCAGCGCGCTCTTCGCGTGGGGCGGCGGGTTTGACCCAGCCCTGCTCCCATGCGGTGTCGGTTATGTATTTCTCGATCGAGCCGATGGTGACGGTGCCATGGCCCGACTGCTCGATCACGCAGTTGCCTTCGCACAGGCGGTCCTGCGGGCAGATGCGGCCACAGATCTCGGGGAAGGTATTGGTCGCCTGACTGATCTCATAGGCCTCTTGCAGACGCCCTTCCGCAGTCAGGCGAAGCCAGTCGGGGATGTTGTTGTGCAAAGGGCAATGGGTCTGGCAGTAGGGCACGCCGCATTGGCTGCACCGGCTGGACTGTTCAGCCGCTTTGGCATCTGCATATTCGGCATAAATCTCGTCGAAATCCGTCCGGCGCAAATCGGGCGGGCGCTTTTCGGGCATATCCCGCGCAACGTCTGTAAATTTCAGCATGACCTGCTTCGCCATATACCCGCTCCTTCGACAAATTCCGTCAGAAGGCTCGTATACGAGAGCGCCCAAGTAAATAAAAGACAGTAGTGCTGACCTATTTACCGCTTTCCGGGCAAATGGATCGCCCCCAGGTCATTTTTATGCATCATTTAAGGTCCGATACGGACCTAAGCGTCAAAACCCTGCCCAAAGCGCAATGATCACGACACCACCTACAAGGATTCGCCACCACCCAAAAAGCGCATAGCCATAGCGGCTGATGTAATCGAGCACCCAACGCACCACGAAGACGGCAGAGATAAAGGCCATGACAAAGCCCACAGCAATCTCGCCCATGGCAGAGGCATCCAGCACATCGCGGTTCTTGTAGATGTCATAGGCAAAGGCGCCCGCCATCGTCGGCATCGACAAAAAGAACGAGAATTCCGCCGCGGCGCGTTTGCTGGCCCCCAGCAACAGGGCGCCAACGATCGTCGCGCCCGACCGCGAGGTGCCCGGCACCATGGCAAGGCATTGGATGACGCCGATCTTGAACGCCATGGAAAGCGGGAATTTGGTCGCGTCGGAATGAGTCGGCGCAGGTGCGATGCGATCCACGATCAGCAGCACCACCCCGCCCAGCACCAACATGATGGCGATCAGCAGAGGTGTTTCGAACAGGACCGTCTTGATGAAATCATGGGCCAAGACGCCGATGAACACCGCAGGCAGAAAGGCCAGAAGCACCGACCAGATGAACCGCCGCGCCTGCGGATCATGCGGCGCGGCGGAGAATACCGCCCAAAGCCGTGCGGAATAAACTGTCAGGATCGCCAGCACCGCGCCCAATTGGATCACGACCTCAAAGGTCCGCCCGGCGCTCTCAAAGCCCAAGAAGTGACCGGCCAACAGAAGATGCCCGGTCGAAGATACGGGGATGAACTCTGTCAGCCCCTCCAGCAAACCCAGAAAGGCGGCGATCAGAGTGGTTGACTGTTCCATTATCCCTGCCGCAGGTTACGTGCCGATGCTTTGATGGCGTCATACTGCCCCGAGGGTCGGAACCGCCAGAGATAGTCGGGCAGCACCGCGTCCATCGCGGTGGGGGTGATGCCAAGCTCGGTAAAGCCGCGCGCCCCTTCTGCCACAACGTTGTCATTGCGCAGGTTTTTGACCTGATCGCGGGTCAGCATCTTGTTGGTGAAAAGACCAAAGGTNGCGGCCTGCACCATGTCGAACCCAAAGGCGACGATCTTGGCTAAGAACCACGGCATGTTGAGCACCAAACGCCGACGGTGAATCACCNCAAGCATACGCTGCATCAGGCCGCGGAAAGTATCNACATCAGGGCCACCAAGCTCATAGACACCCGCGGGGGCCTGCCCCTCCAGAGCCTTTTCGGCCGCTTTGGCAACNTCATCGACAAAGACCGGCTGGAACCGGGTAGAGGCACCGGCGACCGGTAGGATCGGGCCGGTGCGGGTCATGCCCGCAAAGCGGTTAAAGAACTCATCCTCGGGGCCAAACATGATCGAGGGGCGCAGAATCACGGCCTCAGGCATATGTTTGAGAATGGCGGCCTCNCCCTCGCCCTTGGTGCGGGCATAGTCGCTCTCGGCCTCCATGTCCGCGCCGATGGCAGAGACATGCACGAAACGACCAACTCCTTCGGTTGCGGCCATATGGGCGATACGCTCCGCCCCTTCGGACTGCACCGCGTCAAAGCTGTTCTTGCCGGTTTCGACCAGAATGCCCACGCAGTTCACGACCGCGTCCGCCCCACGCAGGGCGTCGCGCACGGAGCCATCGTTGCGAATGTTGCACAAAACAGGTTCGACTTGGCCAACCACACCATAGGTCCGCACAAAGAGCGCTTCGTTGGGGTGGCGCACCGCCACCCGTACCCGCCAACCAGCTCTGGCCATGCGATACGCGATATAGCGTCCGACAAACCCCGAACCGCCATAAATCGTGACCAGCTTAGACATTCTGCCGCTCCTGTAGATAAATTCTCTGACAGGATGTACCCGTGCGCCGCCGCTGTCACAAGGCCAAACCCCCGGTTGTAGCGATCCTCGCGCAGGATTTTCTAGATTTCGCTCAAATTGCGATTGACAGTCACCCGGCTGAGCCTTAGAGCACCCCACACGATACGTGCCCAGGTGGCGGAATGGTAGACGCGCTAGCTTCAGGTGCTAGTACTGGCAACGGTGTGGAGGTTCGAGTCCTCTCCTGGGCACCAATATTCCCCGACAGATGATTGACCGTAGATCAGGTCTCAACCGACCCCGACGCTACACACCCCGCAAGGGGGCGCTATGCCGCCCAGTCTGCGTACAGACGCACCCTTATTGCACGGCAACGCCTGCGTTTTTCAGACATAACTGCAGCCGTCTTCCAAGCTCTGACAGGCTAAAAGGCTTTTTNAAACAGTCGCTTGCCCCNGCGGCCAAAGCGCGGCGCAGCAGATCTGCGTCTTTTCGGGTTGAGATCATGACGACCGGAACGCCGTGGTAGAATGGCAGNCCNCTGACATGGCTACAGAACTCAAGCCCGTCCATCGCGGGCATCATGAAATCCGTGATGATCACNTCTGTCGCGATCCGNTCCTTCGCNAGCGCGNCCAAGGCTTGGGCGGGGCATCCATAATCCGCCACGCATNAAAATCCGACTTCGGCGAGGGACGCCTGAATGAACTGCCGCGCAATCTCTGAATCGTCNATAACGATAGCATTCCAGTTCATTTCACCGCACCTNACNTTCNAAACAACGCCCNGGGGGCCACCGTAGCGGTGTGGCACTTAATATCGTGTGAATGCTTAAATGCGTTTGCCGACAAACAGCGCCGTGTCGGAGCGGATGCAGGCGANCTCACCCTTTTGCCAGACAAGCTCCCCCTGCGCGGTCGCGTATTTGCCCATGCTGACGCAGGCGGTGATCGGGGTGATCTCTGTGACGNTTTGGGCGGCATCGAAACTGTGGCTNAACTGAATGGACATGGCTTGTGCTCCTGAGTTGACGTTAATCAACCTTCACACATGTNGCCGCTNAATGCCTGCTGGCGTCAGGATAACNGCCCTATTCTTAGGTATATNCCACGTCACTTTCAGACCACGAAAAGCNCCCNGTCAGCGNCGGTTCAGCAGCTTTTGGTACTTTGGCACGAACAGATCCGCGCCTTTCACCTTTTTCGTTATCCAATCGCCTGCNGTGAACAGCATCAAAAAGCTATTGCCGCGNTCCGGCCCCAAGGGCAGCACGATCGGCGCCTCCGTACCCCACGGGCGATAGGTTTTCATATCCGCCAGTTTGCGGCCCGTGATCAGCCCGGTGAGGGTCTTTTTCAACCAAGGCAATTGCCGGCTGACCGCGACGATGGTCATGNTGTCACCGGGGTCCGCCACGTCCCCGGCGGCAAAGACGTTGGGCANGGACGAGGGGCGCAGATGGCCATCGGTCTTGATCCGCTCTGCGGCGGTNANCTCTGCGCCGGGCAGNTTTTTCAGCAGATCAGAACAGGCGCGCGCCCCCAACACNGGAAAGATCNGATCGAATGCGCGCTCAGGTCCCCCNTCGAGGGTCACACTGCCTGCGTGCGGCTCTGTCATAGAGGCNAGCCNTTCGACCTTTTTGCCGAGGATAAGCTCNACCCCGCTGGCCTTTAACTTNTTGCTCAGCGAAGCCCCAAGGCTGTCCGGCTTGGCCGCAAAGAGNTTNTCGTCCATGGTGATCACGGTGATCTTTTTNTCNGGCATNGCCTCGGCAATCTCGCCCGCAAGCTCAACCCCCACAGCCCCGGCGCCGATGATGCCGACGGTCTTGGCCGCCTGTAGCTTTTCATGCGCGGCTTGGCTCGCGGCCCGCAGCCCGTCGATGTCTGCGCCTTTGGGCTTNAAGGGCGCGGCATAGTTTGAGCCGGTCGCGACAACGATGTAATCTGCGTCGACCCGCGCGCCGCTATCNAGGGTCACACCTTCCCCGTCCACACCCGTCGCCCNCGCNGCAACGACACGGCCGCGTTTCAGCAAGCGGTCATAGGGGATCAGCGAGTCTTCGACCAAACTGGGCTGCACCACGGCGCGGATCATCGCAGAGGCATGCACAAAATGGCTGCGCGGTTCGATCAATGTGACATCGGCAATGTCGTCCATCGCNTTGGCCAGNTCNGCCCCCAGATACCCGCCCCCTACGATTGCGATACGTTTGCCCATCGGTGCTGTCTCCNTGTGGTCATCCCAGTCTGCCGGACAATCTTGCCCATGCGGTTGGCTATCCACATAGGCGCGGGGTCATAAATTTCCCGCCCGGGATGCCAAAACCTGCCGACTGTGCCGCCAAAGTGGTCACATGCTCACCCGATAAGCGCCTTAAGGGGGGCCGATTCTCTTAAACGATACAACATATTGTTTAGAATCATCGCACCTGTTTAACTCCCCCCAGCGACAGGGAGAGCCGCGGCACAATGAAAGACACCAAAGCAGAGACTTTTCTGCGTTTTGACAACGTCAAGAAGAGCTACGATCTGGAAAACCTCGTCGTCAAAGGCTTCGACATGGATGTGCAGGAGGGGGAGTTCATCACCCTTCTTGGCCCCTCCGGGTCGGGCAAAACCACCGTGCTGATGATGTTGGCGGGGTTTGAGAGCGTCACCTCGGGCGATATCGCCATCAACGGCAAATCGATCAACAAGACCGCGCCGAACAAGCGCAATATCGGCATGGTGTTCCAAAACTACGCGCTGTTCCCGCATATGACAGTGGCTGAAAACCTCGCCTATCCGCTCAGCGTTCGTAAAATGTCCAAGGCCGATATCAAAGAGCGCGTGGCGGAGTATCTGGCATTGGTCGAACTTTCGGCCTTCGGCGACCGCCGCCCCGGCCAACTGTCGGGCGGCCAACGGCAGCGCGTGGCACTGGCCCGCGCGATGATCTTTCAGCCGACGCTGATCCTGATGGACGAACCTTTGGGCGCGCTTGATAAGAACCTGCGCGAACAGATGCAGTTTGAAATCACCCGCCTGCACAAGCAGATCGGCTTTACTGTGATCTATGTCACCCACGACCAGACCGAGGCACTTTCGATGTCCGACCGGATCGCTGTCTTCAACGACGGCGTCGTGCAGCAATGTGCGCCCCCGGCAGAGCTGTATGAGCGCCCGGTAAATGCTTTCGTTGCTGAGTTCATCGGGGAAAACAACTTCGTGCAGGGCAAGGTCAGCAAGATCGAAGGCGAGATCGCCAAGGTCGAGACAGACACCGGCACCATCACCACGCAAACCTCCGAAGGGCTGACCGAAGGCGCGCAATGCCGCGTCTCCATCCGGCCCGAGAAACTGTTCATTCATCCCACGACCCACGCCCATGACAACGCGCTGACGGCGACCTTCATCACGCGGATCTATGTGGGCGATTTCATCCGCTATTATTTCCGCCTGCCCGACGGCACCGACATTATCGTCAAAGTGCTCAACGACCTGTCCGCGCCCGAGTTCGAAGACGGCGCGACGGCGCAGCTGTTGTCCCTGATGAAAGATTGCATCGCCTTTGCCAATTAAAGGCGACCGAGGGCAAACCGGGGCCCCGCAAAAGACCTGGACACAACAAGGAGAGACCCGATGAAGAAACATCTGACGTATCTGGCCACGACGGCGCTGCTTGCCAGCCCTGCTCTGGCCCAGGATCTGACAGTGACATCTTTTGGCGGCGCCTATGGCGCGGCACAGATGGAGCACATGATTGAACCCTACATGAAGGAATCCGGCACCAACGTGCTGTTCGAAGACTACGGCGGCGGCGTTGCTGAGATGAAGGCGCAGGTCGAAGCGGGCAACATCCTGTGGGATGTGGTCGACATCGAAGTGATCGACCTCGAACGCGCTTGCGCTGAAGGTTATCTGGAAGTGATCGACCAATCGGTTCTGCCCGAGGGCGACGATGGCACCGCAGCGGCGGATGACTTCATCGAAGACGCGCTGGCCAATGAATGTGGCGTCGGCAACATCGTGTGGTCCGTCGTCTTTGCGGTGAACACCGAAAACGGCGAAGGCCCGAAAACCATCGAAGATTTCTTTGACACCGAAGCCTTCCCCGGCAAACGCGGTCTGCGCAAGCGGCCGCAGGTGAACATGGAATGGGCACTGCTGGCCGATGGCGTTGCCCCCGAAGAAGTCTATGAAGTGCTCGCCACCGAAGAGGGCCAAGCCCAAGCCTTCGCCAAGCTCGACACCATCAAGGACGAGATCACTTGGTATGACAGCTGGTCTCAGGCCCCCGTCCTGCTGAACGACGGCGGTGCCACCATGGTGCAATCCGCCAACGGTCGTATCTTTGCCGCGATCAAGGACGATGGCGCGCCTTTCGAGATCGTTTGGGACAGCCACATCTATGACCTTGATGTTTGGGCCATCATGAAAGGCACCGAGAAGAAAGAAGAGGCGATGGAATTCATCAAGTTCGCCACCGGCACCGTGCCGCTCTCGGGGATGCAAGACGTGGCCTATGGCCCGACCCGCGCCTCGGCCCAAGCGCTACTGCCCGAAGAGGTCAAGAAAGACCTGCCCACGGCGCACCTTGATGAGGGCGTGAAGGCCGATGGTATCTTCTGGGCCGACTATGGCGAAAGCCTTGGCGAGAAGTTCAACGAATGGCTGCTGCAATAAGCACCCTGCCCCGCGCCTGACCGGGCGCGGGGACCCCACACCTTACAGATGAGTAATCGCGTGCCCAGCCTCAGTTCCGAAGACGCCGCCAACGCCCGTCGCCAATTGCGCAGACGCCGCATGCAGGCGTTTTTGTTCGTGGTGCCGCTGCTGGTCTTTATCCTCTTTGCCTTTGTGGCCCCGATCACCACGATGCTGTTTCGCAGTGTCTATAACCCGACCGTCGCCGAACTGGTGCCTGAGACGCTGACCATGCTGGAAGACTGGGAGGGTGAGACCCTGCCCGATCCGGCTGTGGTGACGCAAATGGCCATCGACATGAAGCGCATGGCGGGCAACCGCACCTCCGGTAAATTCGCCGATGAGATCAACCGCGCCTTGCCGGGCATGTCGAGTGTGATCAAATCCACCGCCCGCGGTCTGCGCCGTGCCGATGATGCGGAACTCGCCGCCAATGGGGCCGAGATGCTGCTGGCCGAAAATGACCGCTGGGCCAAACCAGCCACATGGCGCGCGATCCGCAGCGCCGGGCAGGTCTATACCTCAAGCTATTACCTCACCGCCGTCGATCTGGAATATGATGCCGAGGGTGAGATCATCATGCGTGATACGCAGATCTACAAACAGCTCTATACCAAGACGCTGAAGATGGCGCTGATCATCACCGGGCTGACCATGCTGCTGGGCTATCCGCTGGCGTTCTATATGTCCCAAGCCTCTCCGGCGACGGCGAACTTCCTGATGGTATTCGTGCTGCTGCCCTTCTGGACTTCGCTTCTAGTGCGTACCACCGCTTGGATCGCGCTGTTGCAAGCGGGCGGCGTGGTGAACTCTACGCTGATTTGGGCGGGGCTGATCAATGAGCCGATTGAACTGCTCTACAATGAGTTNTCNACNATCCTTGCNATGACNCANATCCTGCTGCCCTTCATGGTGCTGCCGCTCTATGCGGTNATGCGCGGGATCGACGCGAGCTTCATGCGCGCCGCGATTTCGATGGGCTCGANCCCCATCGGCGCGTGGTACAAAATCTNCCTGCCGATGAGCCTGCCGGGCTTGTCTGCCGGGGCGCTNTTGGTCTTCATCATCTCGGTTGGCTACTACATCACNCCNGCGCTGGTGGGNGGCACCGATGGTCAGATGATCTCCAANATCATCGCCTTCCACATGCAGGTNTCNAACAACTGGGAACTGGCNGCGGCGCTTGGGCTCGCTCCTNNTGATCCTGATCCTNGTCCTTTACTGGCTGTTCGACCGTTTCGTCGGCACCGACAACCTCAAGCTGGGATGACGNCATGAGCCNNNTGCCCGACTATTACACGATCTGGCACAANGCGGGNCACTANGGCCTGCGCATNATGGCGGCCTTGGTGCTCATCTTTCTGATGCTGCCGATCCTCGTGATCATGCCGCTGTCGTTCAATGCCGANCCGTTCTTTACCTTNACCCAAGGCATGCTGTCNCTCGACCCCGACGCCTATTCGACGCGCTGGTATCAAGAGATTGTCGATGACCAGAAATGGCGNATCGCGATCCGCAACTCCTTCCTCGTCGGCATCGCTGCGGCAAGCATCGCTACGGTNCTGGGGACACTGGCCGCCGTCGGCCTCGCCTCGCCTTGGATGCCGTTCAAACGGGTCATNACCGCGCTGNTGCTNTCGCCGATGATCGTGCCANTGATCATCATCGCNGCGGGCATGTTCTTTTTCTACACGCAGTTCAANCTNGTCGGCACCTTCACCGGGCTGATCATCGCCCANGCGGCGCTNGGCGTGCCNTTTGTCATCATCACCGTCACCGCCACGCTCAGCGGCTTTGACCGCTCNCTCTTCGTNGCNGGNCTNAGCCTTGGGGCCTCTCCGATCAANGTGTTCTGGGACGTGGTGATACCACTCATTCGCCCCGGCGTGATCTCGGGCGGGCTTTTTGCCTTTGTCACATCCTTTGACGAGGTGGTGCTGGTGCTCTTCCTNGCAGGCCCCGAACAGCGCACGATTCCGCGGCAGATGTTCTCGGGNCTGCGCGAGCAGATCAACCCGACGATTCTGGCGGTGGCNACGCTGNTGGTGGTGCTCTCGGCGACGATGCTTTTCGTGCTGGAAGCGCTGCGNCGNCGCTCNGCNCGGCTGCGCGGGCAGGAATAGGCGAAACCGCCCGCGGGCGGCACCAAACACCTGATCCACAACCATATTCGGGGAGGGTGAGTGGTGAGCCGTGATGGGTTCGAACCATCGACCTACTGATTAAAAGTCAGTTGCTCTACCAACTGAGCTAACGGCCCACTAGGCGGGTAACTAGAAATTACGGGCGGCAGGGTCAAGCCCTTNATTACGAAAATAATGCGAGATGCTGGATTAGTTTNCATGCCGGGGTTATATGCCCCGAATGTACAGCGATCAGACCCCCGGATTGCCCTTCATGAAAATGCATGGGCTAGGCAATGACTTCGTCGTGTTTGATGCACGNGCGGAGGCAATCGACGTGACNCCGGCGATGGCGCAGGCCATNGGNCACCGGCAATTTGGNGTGGGATTCGATCAGCTTGCGGTGATTACACAAGGNNCNGGCGACGCGCATCTGACCTTTTACAANTCCGACGGCTCCCTCTCNGCNGCCTGCGGCAANGCCACCCGCTGCATCGCGCGCTACCTGATGGACGAGTCNGGNCGCGATTCGCTGCATTTGACCACCGCGCGGGGCGANNTGGNGGCGAAGGACGCCGGGGGCGGCTTGACCTCCGTCAACATGGGCCACCCGCAGTTNAATTGGGACGAGGTGCCACTGGCGCGCGAANTGGACACGCTGCACCTGCCGATTGACGGCGACCCCGTCGCCACCGGCATGGGCAANCCGCATTGCACCTTTTTCNTCGATGATGCCGAGGCGGTGGACCTNTCCGATCTCGGCCCCCGCGCCGAGCATGACCCGCTTTANCCTGAGCGNACCAATGTGCANGTCGCGCAGATCGTCGGGCCGGANCANATCCGCATGCGCGTTTGGGAGCGCGGCGTNGGCGTCACGCTGGCCTCGGGCTCGTCNTCCTGCGCCACNGCCGTCGCCGCCGCCCGTCGGGGCCTCACGGGCCGCGCCGTGCGNATCGACCTCGACGGNGGNACNCTGCACATCGANTGGCGCGAGGATGGCGTNTGGATGACGGGGCCGACCGCCCATGTCTTNTCCGGCACCTTCACCCCCGACTTTCTGGAGAGCCTGACATGAGCGCCCCGATCTTCAGCACCATGGGCTGNCGTCTCAACGCCTATGAGACCGAGGCGATGAAGGAACTNGCCGAACAGGCCGGGNTGGAAAANGCCGTGGTGGTCAACACCTGCGCCGTCACCGCCGAGGCCGTGCGCAANGCNCGCCAAGACATCCGNAANCTGCGCAANGCGCANCCCGATGCGCGGCTGATCGTCACCGGCTGCGCCGCACAGACCGAGCCCGAGACCTTNAACGCCATGCCNGAGGTCGANGCCGTGATCGGCAACACCGAAAANATGCAGGNNGCGACATGGCAGGGCATGGCCGCCGATTTCATCGGCGAGACCGAGACCGTGCAGGTCGACGACATCNTGTCNGTCACNGAAACNGCAGGCCATTTGATCGACGGGTTCGGCACCCGNAGCCGCGCNTATGTGCAGGTGCAAAACGGCTGCGACCANCGCTGCACCTTCTGCATCATTCCTTACGGTCGCGGCAATTCNCGCTCGGTCCCCGCAGGGGTCGTGGTGGATCAGATCAAGCGGNTGGTNGACAANGGCTTTAACGAAGTGGTGNTGACCGGNGTCGANCTGACATCATGGGGGGCCGATCTGCCCGCCACGCCNAANCTCGGCGATNTGGTGATGCGAATCTTGCGTCTGGTNCCNGATCTGCCGCGNNTGCGNATTTCCTCNATCGATTCGATNGAGGTGGANGANAACCTGATGCAGGCCATCGCGACNGAGCCACGCCTGATGCCGCATCTGCANCTGTCGNTGCANCANGGNGANGACATGATCCTCAAGCGCATGAANCGCCGNCANCTNCGCGACGANGCGATCCGTTTNGCNCAAGANGCCCGCGCNTTGCGGCCTGACATGACCTTTGGTGCCGANATNATNGCCGGTTTCCCNACCGAGACCGAAGCGATGTTCGAAAACTCNNTGAAACTGGTCGAGGANTGTGACCTCACATGGTTGCATGTCTTCCCCTACTCCGCCCGCCCCGGCACCCCCGCGGCGCGAATGCCTGCAGTGAATGGTGCTGCGATCAAGACCCGCGCGGCACGGCTGCGCGCGGCGGGTGAGCAGCAAGTGCAGCGGCATCTGGAGGCGCAGGTGGGGCAAACGCATGATGTGCTAATGGAGAACCCGCACATGGGGCGCACAGCGCAGTTCACCGAGGTGAGCTTTGCCGCACCACAGGTCGAGGGCGACATCGTACGGGCCGAGATTACTGGAATTTCAGGCGCGCAGCTGACTGCCTAACGCTGGGGGCATCGCCCTCCCTGAAGGGCGATGCAACTTGGCTGTATCCACACAGCCTGCCTTACCAGAGACTTTTCCGTATCATGAAACGGTGCAAAATCGTCCTCCGGGGGGGAGGGAGGGCGATGCCCGGTGTGCCACCGGGCGGAACACGTTTTGAGGTTTTAAGCCAAATGGCCCCCAACATTTTGCAAGGCCATTAAAGCAAAAGGGCGCCGGTTTCCCGACGCCCTTTCTCATCTGTAAAAAGCCGTGGCCCGATCAGTCGTCCTTGCGGCGGTTCTTGACCGGTGCCCAAAGCTTTTTGTTGGTCAGGTACAGCAGCACCGACAACAGACCCAACAGCACGACCCCGGCAAAGCCAGCCTGCTTGCGTGCGCCTAGCTTGGGCTCGGCGGTCCACATCAAGAAGGCAGAGACATCCTCGGCCATGTGCTGCACGTCGTTGGCATGCTCGTCCGCGAACTCGACCAGCTCATCCGACAACGGGGGCGCCATGGCGATCCAGCCGCCGGGGAAGACGGTGTTCTCATAAAGAACGGTGCCTGCCTGCTCTTTTTCTTCGCCAGTATAACCGGTCAGCAGCGCGGTGATATACTCCGGCCCGCCGATCCCTTTGAGGAACTGGTTGATGCCCAGACCGTAAGGACCATGGAACGCGGCGCGTTTCTTGGCCATCAGCGAGAGGTCAGGTGCGTTGGGCAGGTTGGACCCGGGGAAGTGGTCAACCGGGGTGCCGGGACGGGTGTCGTCCAGCTCGGCGTCATAGACGTCATAGCCTTTGGCGTATTCGATCACCTGCTCTTCGGGCATGTTCGGACCGCTTTCGTCCGCCAATGTCCGCATCGCGACATATTCCAGACCGTGGCACGCTGCGCAAACCTCGGTGTAGATCTGCAGACCGCGCTGAAGCTGGTTTACGTCGTAACCGCCGAACGGACCATCGAAAGAGAAATCGATGTTGTCGATATGCGGTGTGGCGTGGGAATCGCCGCCGTGGTCATCGCCCTCGTCAGAGGCATGTTCCTCGCCGTGGTCTTCGCTTTCCATGACACCGACTTCGGGGTCATCGCCATGCGCTTGGCCTGCAACGTCATCTTCAGCGATGACATCGGCATCGGCGTTTTCTTCGGCGGTGGACCGCGCCTCGTCAGTGGCTTCGGCTTCCTCGGCAGGAGCCTCTTCAGCAGGCGCCTCCTCGGTTGCGTCTGCTTCAGCCGGAGCTTCCTCAGCAGCAGGTTCTTCTGCCGGGGCCTCTTCGGGTGCAGCTTCCTCAGCAGGAGCCTCTTCTGTAGGGGCTTCCTCTGCGGGAGCTCCTTCTGTGGTGGTTTCCTCAGCAGGTGCTTCCTCGGTCGCAGGCTCCTCGGAAGGGCGGGTGCGACTTCGGGGGCGTCGGCAGCTTCGTCAGCCGGGGCTGCGTCAGCTGCTGGCTCTTCCGCCGGGGCTTCTTCCGCCGGTGCTTCTTCTGCGGCTGGCGCTTCCGCCGGGGCTTCTTCCGCCGGTGCTTCTTCTGCGGCTGGCGCTTCAGTAGGCGCAGTCTCAGTAGGTACAGTTTCAGCAGGCGCAGTCTCAGCCTCGGCCTCCGGCGTTTCCGCCGGAGTTGTTAGCAGTTCTTCTTCCGTCGCCGTGTCCTGCGCCAGCACTGCCGTTCCCGGCAGGGCGAGGCCCAGAGTGACCACAGCAGAAAGGAGGTTGGTCTTCATCATGGTCATGATCCTTATTCCGCCGGGTTCACAAGCGTCTTGGTGCCGCCTGCCTTGGGCGCGTAATGCGCGTCAAAGTCGGCTTCGATGGTTTCAGGCTGCGCCAGCGGCTTCTCGATCACGCCCAAGAGGGGCAGGATCACGAGGAAGTAGGCGAACCAATAGGCTGCCGCGATCAGCGAGAAGGTTGCATAGGGCTCCTCTGCTGGCATCGCGCCCAGCCACATCAGGGCGAAGAAGTCGATCACCAGCAGGGCGAACCACCATTTGAACATCGGACGGTAACGGCCCGAGCGGACGGAGGAGGTGTCGAGCCACGGCACCAGCGCCATGACTGCGATCGCCCCGAACATCGCCAGCACGCCGAAGAACTTGGCGTCGATGATGCCGCCGGTCACGAAGGACGCGATTTGGACAACCCAGACCTCAGAGGTGAAGGCCCGCAGGATCGCGTAGAAGGGCAGGAAGTACCATTCCGGCACGATATGCGCAGGCGTCGCCAGAGCGTTCGCTTCGATGTAGTTGTCCGGGTGGCCCAGATAGTTCGGCATGAAGCCCACGACCGCGAAGAACAGCGTCAGGATCACCGCCAGCGCGAACAAGTCTTTGATCACGAAATAGGGCCAGAACGGCAGCGTGTCTTTCTTGGCGTCTTCTTTCGAGGTGCGGCGCACTTCGACCCCAGTGGGGTTGTTGTTGCCAGTCGTGTGGAAGGCCCAGATGTGGAGAACCACAAGGCCCGCAATCACGAAGGGCAGCAGATAGTGCAGCGAGAAGAAGCGGTTCAGCGTCGCGTTATCAACGGCAGGTCCACCCAGCAGGAATGTCTGCAGTGTTTCACCGACGAAGGGAACCGCGCCAAAGAGGCCGGTAATCACGGTCGCGCCCCAGAAGGACATCTGACCCCACGGCAGAACGTAGCCCATAAAGCCTGTGGCCATCATCAGCAGATAAATCAACATGCCGATGATCCATGTGATCTCACGCGGGGCTTTATACGACCCGTAGTAGAGACCGCGGAAGATGTGGGCATAGACGGCAATGAAGAACAGCGAAGCGCCGTTCATATGTAGATAGCGGATCATATAGCCGCCGTTCACGTCACGCATGATGTGCTCGACCGAGGCAAAGGCCAGATCGACATGCGGCGTGTAATGCATGACCAGCACGATGCCGGTGATGATTTGCAGTGCTAGACAGAAAGTCAGCACGATGCCCCAGATCCACATCCAGTTCAGGTTCTTGGGCGTGGGGATCATCAATGTGTCGTACAACAGGCCAACGATGGGAAGGCGGCGGTGCAGCCACTTTTCGCCGTTCGAATTCGGCTCGTAATGGTCGTGAGGAATTCCAGACATCTCTCTTCCGCTCCCTTAACCCAGTTTGATCGTGGACTCGTCCACGAATTCGGCGACAGGCACCGGCAAGTTGCGCGGGGCCGGCCCTTTACGGATGCGGCCCGCGGTATCGTAATGCGACCCGTGGCAGGGGCAGAACCAGCCGCCAAAGTCGCCAGCATCGCCCAAAGGCACACAGCCAAGGTGCGTACAAACGCCCATCTGAACCAGCCACTCGCCATTTTCGTCCAAGGCGCGGTTGGCGTCCGTGGCAGGCACATCGCCGCCAAGGTTCGCGTTCTGCGCGATGGGGTCCGGCAGGCTGGACACGTCTACAGAGTTTGCTTCTTCAATCTCGGCCTCTGTGCGGCGGCGAATGAACACCGGCTTGCCCAGCCATTTCACGGTCAGCTGCGTCCCGACTTCAACGCCGGACACATCCACACGAATGGACGACAGCGCCTTTACATCGGCAGAGGGGTTCATCTGGTTGACCAAAGGCCAGACGGCGGCACCAACGGCGACGGCACCTGTACCGGCTGTCGCGTAATACAGGAAATCCCTCCGGGTGCCTGCGTGTTCTTCTGCTTGGGACACGGGTTTACTCCAATTCTTGGCCAAATCTGGCCGTCAGACATAGGGGTGGCGTCACCTTGCCACCTGACTTCTCGCCGCTATCTACCGGGATGGACCGCGCCCGTCCAGATGTCAAAGCCGCGCATCTGGGATCAAGCCCGCCACAACGCGGCAAAAATACCGCGAATGTGGCAATATCATTACGGCCCGATTACTGCGGCGGCACTGTATGGGTCATTGCAGGGCGCGAATCAAAGGCATCGAACCAAGCTGCCAGATCGGGGTTTCCGGCCCGCCAATCCCGCGCGCCATGGCGGAAATCGATATAACCCAAGGCGCAGCCAACCGCGATCTGCCCCATGTCCAAAGGCCCAGCCAAATGCGCAGCCCATTGATTGTTAAGCGTCTTACAGGCCCGTTCAACCTTGCCCCACTGGCCCTCGACCCATTCCGACATGCGTTTGTCTTCGGGGCGCAGCTTGCCTTCATAGACCATGGCGAGCGCTGCATCGAGCATCCCATCCGCCGTGGCCTCCAGCGTCAAAGTGTCCCACCTGCTTGCACCTTGGGGGTAAAGCCCCGCCCCGGCGCGGTCATCCAGATAGGCGCAGATCACCCGGCTGTCATAAAGCGTGCATCCGTCTGGCCGCTCCAGCGCGGGTACTTTGGTCAGCGGATTGCGCGCGGCAAAGCCCTCGGCCGGGGCCAATGGTGTGCCCGAGGTCGGCTCCAGCGCGACATCGTCAAGCTGGCCAGTCTCATGCAGCAGCACCATGACCTTGCGGACATAGGGCGAGGTTTGAGAATAGAATAGTTTCACGTGAAGTCCCCCCTTGGTTGCCCGCACTATTCAACGGCGCCGCGGCAGACGCAACGGCGATCACACCCCGCGCATCAGGGCCGCCATCACCGCCGGGTCCGTGCCGAATCCATGTGCCGCCATCTGATCCGCCGCGGCCAAACGCACGGCCTCATCCTTGTTCTGGCCCAGCTTCCACGTGCCGTCGATCCCGGTGACGCGGATCTGGCAGGGCACGATCATACGCAGCATCTTGTCCCGCGCCTCGGGAGTCATCTTGTCCATCTTCCACGGGGTCTTGGGCGCCAGCCGCGCCTCATAGACCGCCGATTGCCGTGCCAGCAGATCGGGCAGTTTCTCTGCCGGGCGCATCTCAAGCATCCCGGTCAGATGCACGGCCACATAGTTCCATGTCGGCACCTGATCCTCGATGCCATACCAATCGGGCGAGACATAGCTGTCGACCCCGCTCACCGCCAAGCGCACCGGCTGCGGGGTCTTCAACGCCCGCGCGATGGGGTTTGAGCGCACCAGATGCAGCTCTGCCAAATCTCCGGCAGCGTTCAGAATGAAGGGCACATGCGCCATCAGCGGCCCGTCCTCCGCGTTCATCGCCAGCACGCCAAAACCGACATCGCGGGCAAAACCGAGGTTCCGGTCACGGCCCTCTTTGCGGTAGATCGGGTTGGGATGCATCGGGCCGCTCCTTGAGGCGTTTCTTTTGGTATTGCAGAGCCTTCCCCAACTTGGCAACCTGAGATCATTCTCAGGGCGGGGCGAAATTCCCCACCGGCGGTAAGCGGTCCTCCGCAAGCCCGCGAGCGGCCTTTTCGAAGGTGTCAGTAGATCTGGTGCGATTCCAGAGCCGACGGTCATAGTCCGGATGGAAGAGAATGCGAACACAGGCGGGGCACGGGCTCGGTCTGTGCGCGTGATCGCCTTGGGTGGACGTGTCTGAACCTAAAGGAGATCACCATGACACAACAACGTTCCGCCCGTTTCGCCTTTGTGCGTGCAAGCTGGCATGCGGATATCGTCGACCGCGCCTATGACGGGTTTACTCATATCATCGACGCCGAACAGGTGGACAGCTTTGCCGTTCCCGGTGCCTTTGAACTGCCGCTCATGGCGCAGCGTCTGGCCAAGACGGGCCGCTACGACGCGGTGATCTGCGCGGCCTTCGTGGTGGATGGCGGCATCTACCGCCATGACTTCGTGGCGCAGACGGTGGTCGATGGGCTGATGCGCGTGGGGCTGGACTGCGACCTACCGGTGCTGTCGGTCTCGCTCACTCCGCATCATTATCAGGAAACCGACCACCACAATGCGATCTACCGGGATCACTTCGTCACCAAAGGACGCGAGGCTGCTCAAGCAGCTCTTGGCATGACCGAAACGTTGAAGGCGTTTTCTTTAAAAGAAAACGCCCCGGAAATTTCAAAAATTTCCGCCGCCTAGCCGAGATAGGCGCGCAGGGCCGGGGGCGGGTTGTCGAGCAATTCCGTCGCCGGTCCCGGCGCATGGGCGCGCCCGCCTTCGACAAAGATCACCTCATCCGCGATGCGGCGCACGTCATCCGGCGCATGGGTCACCATTATCAGCCCCGCCCCGGTCTCTCGGGCGAGGTCTTGGACAAGGTCCAACATCTCAATCCGCAGCGCCGGGCCGAGTGCGGCAAAGGGTTCGTCCAACAACACCCATGGCCGCGCCTGCACCAGCACCCGCGCCAGCGCCACGCGGCTTTGCTGTCCGCCCGACAGAGCACCGGGGCGCTTGGCCGCGTGATCGCTTAGCCCCACCCGCGCGAGGGCCGCGTCGATCTTCTCTCGATCCGCAGCCTTCAGACGAAGATCAGGGCGCAGGCCAAGGCCGACGTTCTGGCGCACGGTGAGATGGGGGAAACAGATTGTTGTCCTGAAACAGCATTGTCATGCCGCGCTGACCAGGATGCTGTTCGGTGATGTCCGCGCCATCCCGCAACAACCGCCCCGCCGCCATCGCAACGAAACCACAAATCGCCGCCAACAGGGTCGACTTGCCCGACCCGGAGGGGCCGATCACCGCATAGCTGCGCCCCTGCGCCAGCGTCATGTCGGCCGTGAGGCTGAAATCGCCCCGTTCGATGCGCATTCCTTCAAGCGTCAGCATGCCAGCGCCCCCATTTGTCGCAGATGAAAAATACCGCCAGCGCCAAGACCAGCAGCAGGAGCGCCGCGCCCGCGGCGGCCTCCATCCGGTAAGCCCCCATCAGACGGTACATCTGCAAGGGCAGCGTCGCACGGTCTTGATCCGCGAACAGCGCGATGACGCCGAGGTCACCCACCGACAGCGCCCCGGTCAGCCCGGCGGCAAAGCCCAGTTGCGGACGCAAACGCGGCAAGACCAGCAGACGCCACAGCGCCCAACCTCTCATGCCGAGGGTCTGCGTCAGCGGGCTAAAATCCTGCAATGTCTCGCGAAGGCGCGGCACCAGAATGCGCAGCACGAAAGGCAGCGCCATCAGCGCATTGACCAAGGCCGTGACCGGCAGGCTCAGCCGCGCCGGGTCAAGTACGGGGTTAATCAGGATGAACCACCCCGTGCCGATCATCAGCGGCGAGGCGGCGAGGCCCATCAAGCCAATCGCCTCCACCCCGCCGCGCCGCCGGGTAGCGATCCAGCCTGCCATCGGCAGCGCCAGCAGGGCCAGCACCGCCACGCTCAACCCCGCCACCAGAACGCTGTTCCCCGTGGCTCGCCACACCGAAGGCGGCAGTTGCCCCAAACCTACCAATCCGCGCAGCACTACAGCCCCCAGCGGCAGCAGCAAAAACAAGGTGGCAACCGTAATCACGGTAATGTCCAACGCCCGTTGCCCACCGCCCCGCGCATCCCAGCGGCGCAGCGGGCGGTCCAGCCCGCCGCCCAAGCTGATCGGCGGGATCAGCCAAAGTGCCGCAACCGCCGCAGCACCCGCGAGCACAAGCTGCACCACCGACAAAAGCGCCGCCCGCCCAAGGTCAAAATCAAACCGAAACGCCTGATAGATCGCCAGCTCGATCGTCGTCGCGCGTGGCCCGCCGCCTAGCGTCAGGGCCACGGCAAAACTGGTCAGACAAATCACGAAGATCAGCGCCGCCACGCCGGGCAGCACCTGCCGCAGCATCGGCCCTTCCAGCGCCAGAAACAGCGCACGCGGCGTCATTTGTAGCTGACCGGCCAGTCGAAACCGCTCGGACGGGATGCTCTGCCAGCCTTGCAGCAAAAGCCGTGTCGCCAGAGGGAGATTAAAGAAAACATGGGCCAGAACGACGCCATGCAGCCCGTAGATCGACACCGGCGGCAGGCCCAGAGCCGCACCAAATTGGTTCAGCACGCCCGAGCGACCAAAGACCGTCAGCAGCCCCAGCACCGCCACGATCACCGGCAGAATAAAGGGCGCGCCGAGCAATGTGATCAGCGCCCCGCGCCCCCAAAACCGCCGCCGCGCCAAGGCGCGGGCCACCGGCACGGCAAGCAGCACAGACAGCACCGCCGACCAGACCGCCTGCATCGCGGTAAACCGCACTGCCGCCCAATCCGCCGCGCCGAGCCCTGCCCCCACATCGGCCGCCGTGAAAACGGCGACCAGGGCGGCAAGGATCAGGCCCGCGACCAGAACGGCGGCGAAAAGCCCCGTCTTGCTGCTTAGCGCGACAGCGCGGTCAGCCATTCGTTCAAGGCCTCCTCACGGAGCGCAGGTACATCGGCATTGGGCACCAACAGCGCCTTGCCGGGTTGGATCATGCCCTCGAACCCTTCGGGCAGACCGCCTTCGGGCGTCACGGCGGGGTACATCCAGTTGGTCGTCGGCAGCACCGATTGCGCGGCATCAGAGACGAGGTATTGCAGGAACCGATCCGCCAGTTCGGGCTGATCCGACCCCGCGAGCTTTCCCGCCACTTCGATTTGCATGTAGTGGCCTTCGTCAAACAGCGCCGCGGTCTTGCTGTCGTCCTCCTCGGCAATCAGGTGATAGGCGGGGGATGTGGTGTAGCTGAGCACCATGTCGGCCTCGCCTTCGAGGAACAGGCCGTAGGCTTCGGACCAGCCCTTGGTGACGGTCACGACATTGTCGGCCAGCCCCGCCCAAACCTCGGGCGCCTCATCACCATAAGCCGCTTTGACCCACATCAGCAGCCCCAGACCGGGGGTTGAGGAGCGCGGGTCTTGGATCACGATTTTCAGATCGCTCTCAGCCAGCGCTTTGAAATCGCCGGGCGCGTCCAGATCGGTGCCGTGGACAAATGCGAAATAGCCCCAGTCGTAGGGGACGAATACCTCATCTTCCCAAGTGATCGGCAGGTCATAGTCGGCCTGCAAGCCGCTCGGTGCAAACAGATCGGTCTCTTTCGCAGCGGCGACGAGGCTGGTGTCCAGCCCCAGCACGATATCCGCGTCCGACCGCGCGCCCTCAAGTTTCAACCGCGCCAGCAGTGCCGCGCCATCGCCCATGCCGACGAATTTCAGGTCGCAGCCGCATTCAGCCTCGAACCCCTCTTCGATGGCCGGGCCGGGGCCCCATTCGGTGACGAAACTGTCGTAGGTATAGACTGTCAGTTCAGGCGTCTCCGCCCATGCAGCCGATGCGCCCATGACGCCCGCAGCAAGTGTAAGATACTTCATTGCATCCTCCTTTTGCGGCGAAAGGTAAAAGGTGGATGTCTGTCCGGACCTTCCCTCCGCCGGTGTTAACCGGTTCAGGTTCAACGGGTCCGCGCAACACGCACATCTCAGCCGAAAGGCCCCCCGAGGTAGCGTCAGGGGTAGATGCCCCCCACACAATTGGCAAGGCAAATCCCCTTGAGGCAGGGCGCTGCCCCGGCTAAGGGTTTGACAACAGGAGGTCCGCCCATGTCGATCAACAGCTTTGGCCATCTTTACCGGGTCACCACATGGGGCGAGAGCCATGGTCCCGCCCTTGGCGCCACGATTGACGGCTGCCCCCCCGGCGTGCCGATTGACGAAGCGATGATCCAGCAGTGGTTGGACAAGCGCAAACCGGGCCAGAACAAATACACCACGCAGCGGCGTGAAGCGGATGAGGTGCGGATATTATCCGGCACCTTCGAGGGCGTCACCACCGGCACCCCGATCCAACTGATGATCGAAAACACCGATCAACGCTCAAAAGACTACGGGGATATCAAGGACAAGTTCCGCCCCGGTCATGCCGACATTACCTATTTCCAGAAATACGGCATCCGCGACTATCGCGGGGGTGGGCGTTCCTCGGCCCGCGAAACGGCGGCGCGGGTGGCGGCGGGCGGACTGGCGCGTGAGGCGATCAAGGCGCTGGCCCCGAACCTGCAGATCACCGGCTATATGGTGCAGATGGGTCCACATAAGATCGACCGGGATGCGTTCGATTGGGACCAGATCGAGCAGAACCCGTTTTGGGTACCCGATGCCAAGGCGGCGGACGACTGGGCCGCGTATCTCGACGGGCTGCGCAAATCGGGCAGCAGCGTCGGTGCAATCATCGAAGTCACCGCGCGCGGCGTGCCTGCGGGGATCGGCGCGCCGGTCTATGGCAAGCTCGACACCGATCTGGCCGCCGCGATGATGAGCATCAATGCCGTCAAAGGCGTGGAAATCGGCGAAGGCATGTCGGCGGCGATGCTGACGGGCGAATTGAACGCCGATGAGATCACCATGGGGCCGGAGGGGCCGGAGTACTCCTCCAACCATGCGGGCGGTATCTTGGGCGGGATCAGCACCGGGCAGGATGTTGTGGTGCGTTTCGCGGTCAAACCGACGTCCAGCATCCTGACCACGCGGCGCACCATCACCAAACAGGGCGAAGAGACAGAGATCATCACCAAGGGCCGCCATGATCCCTGCGTGGGCATCCGCGCGGTGCCCGTGGGCGAGGCGATGATGGCCTGTGTGTTGCTGGATCACCTGCTGCTACATCGCGGTCAGATCGGCACAAACCGCGGACGGATCGGCCCCGAAGCATGAGGACCAGAGTATGAAAGTCGATGATTTCTCCGCCCGCCCCGCCCTTGGCGTCGGGCTGAAAATCACGGCGATCCTGCTCTTTACCTGCATGTCCGCGATCATCAAGTCGCTGGCCGACGACGTGCCGGCGGGCGAGTCGGTCTTCTTCCGCTCTTTCTTTGCCATTCCGGTGATCCTGATCTGGCTGGCACAACGCGGCAAACTGAAAAGCGGGCTGAAGACCAAGAACCCGATGGGCCATGTCTGGCGGGGGCTTTTCGGCACCACGGCGATGGGGCTGACCTTTACCGGCCTTGGCCTGCTGCCCCTGCCCGAGGTCACCGCCATCGGCTTTGCCACACCGATCTTCACCGTGATCCTTGCCGCCGTGTTGCTGGGCGAACAAATCCGTCTGATCCGCGTGACTGCCGTGGCGATCGGGCTGGTCGGCGTGATGATCATCCTCTGGCCGCGTTTCAGCAGCATCGGTACGATGGAACAGACAGCCACGATTGGTGCGCTGTTGATCCTGATGGCGACGATGGTGCGCAGCCTTGTGCAGATCCACATCCGGCAATTGGTGCAGAACGAAGACACGGCGGCGATCGTGTTCTATTTCTCGGCCACCGCGTCGATCCTTGCGCTTTTCACCCTGCCCTTTGGCTGGGTCATGCCTGATTTGCAAACCTTTGGCTTGCTGGTGTTGGCAGGGCTGATCGGCGGGGTGGCGCAGATTCTGATCACCTCGGCCTATCGCTTTGGCTCGGCCTCAATGCTGGCACCCTATGACTATACCTCGATGCTTTTTGCCATCGTGTTGGGCTATGTCTTCTTTGCAGAACTGCCGACGATGATGATGCTGGCGGGCGCGGCGCTGGTGATCAGCGCGGGCGCGCTGGTGATCTGGCGCGAGCGGCAGTTGGGGATGGAGCGTGGCAAGGCGCGATCTGTCACCGATCCCAAAGCGTGATCGAATGCGGGCTTTCGCCCGGCCCGGCCTCTCCCTATGGTGCCCCGAAACCGGATAGAGGAGATGACCGATGAGCGACGCAGATCCGCAAGACCACAAGGAAAAGATGCAGCAGCGTCAGGCCGAACAACGCGCCAAGGTGGCCAAGCTGCAAGACCCTGACAAGGGTCTGGTGCTGATCCATACCGGACCGGGCAAAGGCAAATCCTCCTCTGCTTTCGGCGTGGTGGTGCGCGCCCTAGGCTGGAAACAGCGCGTTGGCGTGGTTCAGTTCATTAAGGGCAAATGGAAAACCGGCGAACGGCTGTTCTTTGAACAGCTCGATGAGGTGACATGGCACACGATGGGCGAAGGTTTCACCTGGGACACCCAAGACCGCAACCGCGACATCGCCGCCGCGGAGGCCGCATTTGGCAAGGCGCGCGAGATGATGGAGAGCGGGGACTATGACCTCGTGGTGATGGATGAGATCAACATCGCCATCCGCTATGAATACCTTAAGATCGAAGACGTGATCGCCGGGCTTGATGCCCGCGACAAACGGACAGCTGTGGTGCTGACAGGCCGCGATGCAAGACCCGAACTTTGCGACTATGCCGATCTGGTGACCGAAATGTCCGAGGTCAAACACCCGTTCAAAGCGGGCATCAAAGCGCAGCGCGGCGTGGATTACTAACCCCCCTCGCTTTGCATTTCTGAAAATACCAAAGGCTGTCCTTTCCCAAGGGCGGCCTTTTTAATTCTCTCGCGATCCGGCGTTTCATGACCGCACCATACGGCGCGGGTCTCTGCCGCCGATGGCCTCTCTGCACCGCGACATGTTACCGAAATCAAGGCGCCATCTCTATTCCGTAACATTTTGATTGAACCGAATCGCCCCGCTGTGTAAATTGCGTAGCAACAACAGGAGTACCCCCATGCAGGCATTCATCTGCGACGCGCAGCGCACCCCCATTGGCCGTTACGGCGGCGCCCTCTCTTCGGTTCGCGCCGACGATCTAGCCGCGATCCCGTTGAAGGCATTGATGGAGCGGAACCCCTCGGTGGATTGGGCGCGTGTCGATGATGTTATCATGGGCTGCGCCAACCAAGCGGGCGAAGACAACCGCAACGTCGCGCGCATGGCCGCCCTGCTGGCCGGTCTGCCCGTCGACGTGCCGGGCGCCACGATCAACCGGCTCTGCGCCAGCGGCATGGATGCCGTCGGTGCCGCCGCCCGGGCGATCCGCGCCGGCGACATGGATCTGGCCATCGCCGGTGGCATCGAGAGCATGTCGCGTGCGCCTTTTGTGATGCCCAAGGCCGAAACCGCGTTTTCGCGCAACAACGCCGTTTATGACACCACCATCGGCTGGCGCTTCGTGAACCCTAAGATGAAGGCGCAGTTCGGCGTGGATTCCATGCCTGAGACCGCCGACAACGTTGCCGCTGACCACGACGTGTCGCGCGAAGACCAAGACGCCTTTGCCGCCCGCAGCCAGCAACGCTGGGCCGAGGCGGATAAAAAGGGCCTCTTTGCCGAGGAAATTACCCCCGTCACGATCCCACAGCGCAAGGGTGACGACGTAATCGTCGACCGCGACGAACACCCCCGCCCCGGCTCCACGCTGGATAAACTCGCCAAGCTGCGCGGCATCAATGGCGCTGACCTGACTGTGACTGCTGGCAACGCCTCTGGCGTGAATGACGGTGCGGCAGCGATGCTGCTGGCGTCTGAGGCTGGCCTGAAAGACCACGGCCTCACCCCCATCGCCCGCGTAGTCGCGATGTCCGCTGCAGGTGTCGAGCCTCGCGTCATGGGCATCGGTCCGATCCCTGCCGTACGCAAGGTGCTGGACCGTGCGGGCCTCTCGATCGAACAGATGGACGTGATCGAACTTAACGAGGCTTTCGCCTCCCAAGGTCTCGCCACCCTCCGCGCCTTGGGCGTGCCGGATGACGCGCCGCATGTGAACGCCAATGGCGGTGCCATCGCCATCGGCCACCCTCTGGGCATGTCTGGTGCACGTCTGGTGATGACGGCGGCGCTGCAGCTCAAGCGGACAGGCGGCAAATACGCGCTATGTACCATGTGTGTGGGCGTGGGTCAGGGCGTGGCACTGATCCTCGAAAACGCAGGCTGAGACTTCTTTCCGGGAAAGGAACAGACCGATGTATGCACAGATGATCAAATCCACCGGTAAGGGCATCAAATCCCTCGACGAGATGGACCCCGAAGAGCGCGCCTTTCAGGAGCGCATCGACGCGGGCGGCAAGATCGAGCCAAAAGACTGGATGCCCGACGGCTATCGCAAGAACCTGATCCGGCAAATCGGCCAGCATGCGCATAGCGAGATCGTCGGCCAATTGCCCGAAGGCAACTGGATCACACGTGCCCCGACACTTGAGCGCAAGGCGATCCTCTTGGCCAAGGTACAGGACGAGGCGGGCCACGGGCTCTACCTCTATTGCGCGGCGGAGACGCTGGGCGTCACCCGCGACCAGATGACCCGCGACCTGCTGTCGGGCAAGATGAAGTATTCCTCGATCTTCAATTATCCGACCCTAACATGGGCCGATATGGGTGCGGTCGGCTGGCTAGTCGATGGTGCCGCGATCATGAACCAAGTGCCACTGCAGCGTACATCCTACGGGCCTTACGCCCGCGCCATGGTGCGGATCTGCAAGGAAGAATCCTTCCACCAGCGCCAAGGCTTCGACATCATGATGAAGATGGCTAAGGGTACAGAGGCGCAGCGCAAGATGGCCCAAGACGCGCTGAACCGTTTCTGGTTCCCCGCGCTGATGATGTTCGGCCCTTCGGACAAGGATTCGGTCCATTCCGCGCAGTCGATGGCGTGGAAAATCAAGATGAACACCAATGACGAGCTGCGCCAGAAGTTCGTCGACGAGACGGTGCCGCAGGCCGAATACCTCGGCCTGACGATCCCCGACGAGACGCTGAAGTTCAACGAGGAGACCGGCCACTACGACTTTGCCGAGCCGGATTGGGAAGAATTCTTTCAGGTGCTCAAGGGCAACGGCCCCTGCAACACCGAACGTCTGGCGGCGCGCAACAAGGCTTGGGACGAAGGCCGTTGGGTGCGCGAGGGGCTTCTGGCCCACGCCGAGAAAAAGCGCAGCAGACAAATGGCAGCGGAGTAAGCGACATGAGCAGCCCTGAATCCAGCGAATACAAAGGCACCGAAGCCGCCCCGCATGGCAAGGCGCGGACCACCGAATGGCCCCTCTGGGAAATCTTCATCCGCGGCCAGCACGGGCTGAGCCACCGCCATGTCGGTAGCCTGCACGCGGCAGACGCGGAAATGGCGATCAAGAACGCCCGCGATGTCTATACGCGCCGCAACGAAGGCGTGAGCATCTGGGCGGTCGAGGCCAGCGCTATCGCGGCCTCCTCCCCTGAGGAAAAAGGCGCGCTGTATGAGCCTGCGAACGACAAGGTCTACCGCCACCCGACCTTTTTCGACATTCCCGATGAAGTGGGGGCGATGTGAGCACCGATCCTAAGTTCGAATTCCTTTGCC
Organism: Sulfitobacter sp.; assembly: GCA_002703405.1. Classification (GTDB taxonomy): domain Bacteria; phylum Pseudomonadota; class Alphaproteobacteria; order Rhodobacterales; family Rhodobacteraceae; genus Sulfitobacter. The sequence goes on from NZSX01000037.1 coordinate 57,510, forward strand.
GGATGGGCGACAACGCCCTTGTGCTGGGCCACCGCGTTTCGGAATGGTGCGGCACGGCTCCGGTGCTGGAAGAAGACATCGCGCTGGCCAATGTGGCGCTCGACTTGATCGGGCAAACGCAGCTGTGGCTGGGCATGGCGGGTGAGGTCGAGGGCGCGGGGCGTGACGCCGACAAGCTGGCTTTTCACCGCGATGTTTGGGATTTCCGCAATGTCTTGTTGGTCGAACAGCCTAATGGCGACTTCGGCCAGACCATGATGCGGCAGTTCCTGTTCGACGCTTGGCATCTGGCGCAACTGACCGCATTGATCGATTCCAGCGATAAAGAGATCGCCGCCATTGCCGAAAAATCCGCCAAAGAGGTCACCTACCACCTCGAACGTTCCTCCGACACGGTGATCGGCCTTGGCGACGGGACCGAGGAAAGCCACCGTCGGATGCAGGCGGCGCTGGATCTGCTCTGGCCATATGTGGGGGAGATGTTCCTCGGCGATGATGTCGACGCTGCCATGAAAGATGCGGGCATCGCCCCTGATCCAGCCAGCCTGCGCGCTGGCTACGACCAACTGGTCGGCGACACGCTGGCAGCCGCGACCCTCTCCAAGCCAGAAGATGATTTCGCCCACAGAGGCGGGAAAAGCGGCGCACGGCACAGCGAGCATCTGGGCCATATGCTGACCCAGATGCAGTGGCTGCAGCGCGCCTACCCGGACGCCACATGGTAAAACCCGCGCCCCACAGCCGCCCGGCCCCCGCGCCGGTGCCGGGGGTGGTGCGCTATACCGCCCCGCGCGGTGCCGCGTTGGCGGAAAAGTCCACGTTAGAGACGGTTTGGGCATGGCTTTCGGCGATCCCGGACCCGGAGATCCCGGCCATTTCGCTTACCGATCTCGGCATCATCCGCGATGTGGCATGGGACGGCGATACTCTGGTTGTGACCATCACACCGACCTATTCGGGGTGCCCGGCCACCAGCATCATCAACCTTGATATCGAGATGGCGTTGCGCGACCACGGCATCGAAAACCTGAACCTGAAACGGCAGCTTTCTCCGCCTTGGACCACCGATTGGATGAGTGACACTGGCCGTGCCAAGCTGGAATCTTACGGCATCGCGCCACCCCGCCCCGCCGGTGGGCCGCAACATTGCCCGCATTGCAAATCCACCGCGGTGGAGCGGATCAGCCAGTTCGGCTCGACCCCCTGCAAGGCGCAGTGGCGGTGCTGCGACTGCCGTGAACCCTTCGACTATTTCAAATGTATCTGAGGCCCCGATGAGCCAGTTTCACCCCCTGTTAGTGACTGATATCCACCACACCATCCGCGATGCGGTGGTGCTGACGCTGAAGCCGGAAAACCCCGAAGCTTTTGCGTTTACCCAAGGCCAATACCTGACCTTCAAGCAGGATTTCGACGGCACCGAGCTTCGCCGGAACTATTCAATCTGCGCAGGTCTGGACGATAGCGAGCTGAAGGTCGGTATCAAGCGCGTCGATGGCGGGGCATTCTCGACCTATGCCAATACCGAATTGAAGGTCGGCGATACGCTCCACGCGATGCCGCCGCAGGGCAAATTCTTCACCGCGATTGAACCAGAGGTGGCGAAAAATTACCTCGGGTTTGCGGGCGGTTCGGGCATCACGCCGGTGCTTTCGATCCTAAAGACTGTGCTGAAACGCGAGCCGAACTCGACCTTCACGCTGGTCTATGCCAACCGCGCGGTGAACACGGTCATGTTCCGCGAGGAGCTTGAGGATCTCAAGAACCACTACATGGGGCGGTTGACGATTATCCATATCCTCGAATCCGGTCAGGATATGGAGTTGTTTGAGGGCCGTATCGATCAAGCGAAATGCGATGCGCTGTTTAAGCATTGGATTCAGATCGACAACATCGACACCTCCTTCATCTGCGGGCCGGAGCCGATGATGCTGGCGATTGCCGAGGCGCTGAAGAACAATGGGCTGACCGACGAACAGATCAAATTTGAACTCTTCAGCGAAAGCCAGCAGGGCCGTCTGGCGAAACAGGAAATGGCCAAACGCAGCGAGGGCCAGAGCGGCACCGAAATCACCGTCATCATCGACGGCGCGCGGCGCAGTTTCACCATGCAGAAGGGGCAATCGGTGCTGGAAGCGGCGCTCGAGAACGGACAGGAAGCGCCGTTCTCCTGCAAGGCCGGGGTCTGTTCGACCTGCATGGGCAAGGTGCTTGAGGGCGAGGTCGAGATGATCTCGAACCACGCGCTTGAGGATTACGAGGTCGAGCGTGGCTATGTGCTGACCTGCCAGAGCTACCCGCTGAGCGATACGCTCACCATCGACTACGACACACACTAAAGGAGCCGACATGCGCGATATTCACAGTTACGCAGCAGGCGAGTGGCTGGCCCCGGGCGCGGGCGCCCGCAACATCGCCAGCGCCATCACCGGCGAGGTCATCGCGCAGGCCGGCAACGATGCGCTCGACGCGCAGGCCATGCTGGGCTTTGCCCGCAACCACGGCGGCCCCGCCCTGCGCGCCATGACCTTCCACGACCGCGCGCGCATGTTGAAGGCGCTGGCGTTGCACCTTATGGAGCACAAACAGGCGCTCTATGACCTGAGCTACGACACCGGCGCNACGCTNTCGGACCACAAGATCGACNTNGACGGCGGCATCGGCACCATGCTGGTTTTCGCCTCTAAAGGTCGGCGCGAGATGCCGGANGCGCATGTTTATCTCGACGGTGCGCCNGAGCAACTGGGCCGCGACGGGCAGTTCATGGGGCGGCATATCTGCACCCCGCTGCAGGGCGTNGCGGTGCATATCAACGCCTTCAACTTCCCGGTNTGGGGCATGTTGGANAAGCTNGCNCCNACNCTGCTGGCAGGTGTCCCGGCGATCGTGAANCCGGCGACGGCGACCTGNTACGTNACCGAACATTGCGTNCGGCTGATGCTCGACAGTGGGNTGCTGCCGAAGGGCGCGCTGCAACTGGTCAGCGGCGGCTTGGGCGANATGCTCGACCACCTCGACTGTCAGGATGCCGTGGCCTTTACCGGGTCGGCCGATACCGCGCTGAAGCTGCGCAGCAATCCCNTGTTGCTGCAGAACTCGGTGCGNTTCACGTCTGAGCAGGACAGTCTCAACGCCTCNGTCCTCGGCCCCGACGCAAGCCCCGGCACGCCNGAGTTCGACCTCTTCGTCAAGGAAGTGCAGCGCGAGATGACCGCCAAGGCGGGGCAGAAATGCACCGCCATTCGCCGNATCATGGTGCCGCAGGCGCAGGTNGACGCGGTGATCTCTGCTCTGTCAGAACGCCTCGCCAAGACCANCATCGGCGACCCGCGTGCCGAAGATACGCGCATGGGCGCGCTGGTCTCGGGTAGCCAAAAGCGCGATGTGCTGGAAAAGGTNGNGCTGCTGAGTGCCGAGGCCGAGCGGGTCTTTGGCGATCCCGACAACTTTACCGTCAACGGCGCCGACAAAGACAAAGGCGCNTTCCTGCCGCCNATGCTGTTCCACTGCGCNGATCCCGACAGCGCCGAGCGCGTGCATGACACCGAGGCNTTCGGCCCTGTCTCCACCCTNATGCCCTACCGCGATCTGGCCCATGCCTCGCAGTTGCTGAACCGCGGCCAAGGCTCNCTTGTNGCCTCGATNATCACCAATGACGGNGAGGTGGCGCGCGAGNTNACNATGGGTTCGGCAGCCTTCCACGGACGGCTCTATTTCAACAACCGAACGTCGATGGGCGAGGCCACGGGCCACGGCTCTCCGCTGCCGCATATGGTGCATGGCGGGCCGGGCCGCGCAGGGGGCGGCGAAGAACTGGGCGGCATTCGCGGCGTGATGCATTACATGCAGCGCACCGCCATTCAGGGCAGCCCCGACATCCTGACGGCCATCGGCAAACAATGGGTGCCGGGGGCCGAGGAAATCACCGACCGCGACCACCCCTTCACCCGCCGCTTCACCGAGCTGGATCTGGGCGAGACCTTCAACTCGCCCACCCGAGAAGTCACACTGGAGGATATCGAGACCTTCGCCCATTTCACCGGCGATACTTTCTACGCCCATATGGACGACGAGGCCGCCGCCGCGAACCCCTTCTTTCCGGGGCGCGTAGCCCATGGCTACCTCTTGCTCAGCTTCGCCGCGGGCCTTTTCGTGCAACCCGACCCCGGCCCGGTGCTGGCCAATACCGGCCTCGACAATCTTCGCTTTCTTGAGCCTGTCTCGGCGGGCGACAGCATCAAGGTGCGGCTCTCGGTCAAGCACAAGACGCCGCGCAAAGAAGAATATGGCGAGGTGCGCTGGCATGTGACCCTGACCAACCAACGCGAGGAGGCGGTCGCGGAATATGAACTGCTGACGATGAATGCCCTCTGATCCCTCCCTTCCCGCTGTCGCGGCCTTTGCGGGCTTGGGGGGCCAGCGCGTCTGGTCGCTGATGGTCAGCCTGTTTGGCGATCTGGCGCAGGGAGAGGGCGATGCGATCGACGGGCCGGTGCTCTCGACGATCATGGGCGCGCTTGACGTGCGGCCAGAGGCGAGCCGCGTGGCGCTGCACCGGCTGCGCAATGACGGATGGTTGCAGTCACACAAGATCGGGCGGATCAGCCAGCACAGCCTGACCGCCCAAGGCCGCGCGGAGAGTGCCGCCGCCAGCCCCCGCATCTACGCCGCGCCGCCTGACCTGTCAGAGCCATGGCAGATGGTGGTGACCGAAGAGAATGGACGTGAGACCGACAGCGCCCTGCGGGACGCGGGGTTTATCGCCGCCCTGCCCCGCGCCTATGTCGGGCGGGCCGATAGCGCGGTGCCCAAAGGCTGTCTTGCCCTGCCCGGCACGCCGCCGCCCGACTGGCTGCGCCGCGCGGTGGAGCCTGCCGAGCTTGAGGCCGACTATGCCGCGCTGCTGGCTGCGCTTTCTACCTTGGACGCCGAACTGCCGGATGCAGACAGGTTGAGCGCCTTGGATGTCGCGGTTCTGCGCTGTCTGATCGTGCACAACTGGCGGCGGTTGGTGCTGAAACACCCGGCCCTGCCCGGTGGATTGATCCGCCCCGAGTGGCCCGGCTACCGGTGCCATCTACTGGTCGACCGCTTGCTGCGCCGCTATCCCCGCCCCGCATTGCAGGATCTGGCCACCGCCTGACCCGGGGCAAAGCCTCCGCTTTCCCATGCCGGACAAGCACGATATAGACGTGCTCATGACAAATTTCCTCTATCAGAACGACCTGCCGGATGACCTCGACCTTGGGCCGATGGTCGCCATTGACTGCGAGACGATGGGGCTACATCCGCATCGCGACCGGCTCTGTGTTGTGCAGCTTTCGGGCGGCGATGGTCACGCGCATCTGGTGCAGGTCGCCAAGGGCCAGACCGAGGCGCCAAACCTCTGCGCGCTGTTGGAAGATCCGCATGTGCTGAAACTGTTCCACTACGGCCGTTTTGACATCGCCGCGATGCGCAACACCTTTGGCGCCACCGCAGCGCCGGTCTATTGCACCAAGATCGCCAGCCGTCTGGTGCGCACCTATACCGACAGGCACGGGCTGGCGAAGCTGTGCCAAGAACTGCTGAGCGTCGACATCTCGAAACAGCAACAATCCAGCGATTGGGGGGCTGAAAAGCTGACCCAAGCGCAGATCGACTATGCCGCTTCGGATGTGCTCTATCTGCACCGTCTGCGTGATGAACTTAACAAACGCCTGATACGCGAAGGCCGGATGGACATGGCGCAGGCCTGTTTCGATTTCCTGCCGATGCGTGCCCGGCTTGATCTGGAGGGATGGCCGGACACGGACATCTTCGCACACGCATGAACACACCTTTCCTCGACACTGCCCGCCGCGTCATCCGCTGCGAATCCGAGGCGCTGACGCTGCTGGCCGACAGCCTTGATGACCGTTTCCGTGCCGCCGTGGACCTGATGCGTGCCTGCAAGGGCCGCGTGATCGTCACTGGCATCGGCAAATCGGGCCATATCGGCAACAAGATCGCGGCGACGCTGGCCTCTACCGGCACGCCTGCGCAATTCGTGCACCCAGCCGAGGCAAGCCACGGCGATCTGGGGATGATCACCGCCGCCGACGTGGTGCTGGCGATTTCAAACTCGGGCGAGGCACCGGAACTGGCGAACCTCATCGCCTATTCGCGCCGCTATGCGATCCCGCTCATCGGCATCACCAGCCGCCCCGACAGCAGCCTTGGCCGCCACAGTGACGTGGTGCTGGAACTGCCCCGCGCGGCAGAGGCCTGCGGCACCGGCGTGGTGCCGACCACCTCAACCACCTTGACGCTGGCGATGGGCGATGCGGTGGCCGTGGCCCTGATGGAGAACCGCGCTTTCACCGCCGAGCATTTCCGCGATTTTCACCCCGGCGGCAAACTGGGCGCAAGGCTGAGCCGNGTNGCCGATCTGATGCATGTGGGCGATGCCCTGCCGCTGGTCGCAGCCGACGCGCCGATGCCCGACGCGCTGAGCGAGATGAGCCGCAAGGGCTTTGGCGTGGTCTGCGTGACCGATGGCGCTGGCGCACTGGCCGGGATCATCACCATGGGCGACCTCGCGCGGCACCTTGATGGGTTGATGACCATGACCGCGCGTGAGGTCATGACCCCGGCCCCGGTTACCATCGGCCCCGACGAACTGGCCGAGAAAGCCGTGGGCGTGATGAACAACCGCAAGATCACCTGCTTGATCGTGACCGACCCGGCGCAGGCCGACGGCAAATCGCCCGTGGGCCTGCTGCATATCCACGATTGTCTGCGCGTCGGGTTGGGGTAGCGTGCGATGAAGGGTGACCGCCACTCTCGCGTCGTCTCTTGGCTGAAAGTGCTCTTTCCGCTGATCGCGCTGGCGCTGCTGTCGACCCTGTTCCTGCTGTCGCGCGCGATTGAACCGCAGGCGGTGATCCCCTTTGCAGATAAAGAAGTGCAAGAGCGGCTGCGCGACCAGCAGATCACCGGCCCCTTCTATTCCGGCACCACGGCGGATGGCGATCTGATCTCATTCTCGGCGGAAAAGCTGACCACCCCCGGCGGGGAAACCGGCACCAACGAGGCCGAAGAGATCGAGGCGACGCTGGACCTGCAGGGCGGTGCCAAGATCACTCTGCAATCCAACAGAGGNCGGTTTGACACCGGCGCGGAANAAGCGGAACTGGCGGGCGATGTGCGGGTTAGCACCTCAACCGGCTACCAGATTCTGTCGGACCGGATGACTTCGAACCTTACCACACTAGATCTGCTATCACCCGGCCCGGTCAAAGCCACCAGCCCCGCGGGCGAGATCACCGCCGGGCGCATGGCCATCACCAACCGCCAGAACAGCGCCGGATCGCAATTGCTTTTCACAAAGGGTGTGAAACTGATATATACGCCGCAAGCAACGAAAGAGTAACTGCCTTGAGACATTTGATTATTTTGATGCTGCCGCTGNTTCTCNCNCTGCATGCCGCCCCTGTCTCTGCCCAATCTGCCGATGTGGCCTTTGGCGCGCTAGAGCAAGATACCAGCCTGCCNGTCGAAGTGACCGCCGACAACCTGTCGGTCGACAACGCCACGGGCACCGCGGTCTTTACTGGCAATGTGTTGATTTCTCAGGGCGAAATGACCCTGTCCGCCGGCAAGGTCGAGGTGATCTATCGCNCGTCGGATCAAGGCATCGCCAAGCTGGAAGCAACCGGCGGCGTGGTCTTGGTCGCGGGCGAAGACGCCGCTGAATCNCAGCGGGCTGACTATGATATCGACGCAGGCACCTTGGTAATGAGCGGCGATGTGCTGATGACCCAAGGCCCAAGNGCGCTGAGCGCGCAGGAAATGACGGTAAACCTGAACGACGGCACGGCGCAGATGTCGGGCGGCGTGAAGACCATTTTGCAGCCCGGCAGCGGCAACTGATGCCGCCCGAGNTGAAAGTCGCCGGGGGCGAATCCGGCCTGCGCATTCAGCATTTGCGCAAGTCTTATCGCAAGAAAGCGGTGATCCGCGACTTTTCGATGGAGCTTGACCGNGGTGANGTCGTGGCGCTGTTGGGGCCGAACGGGTCGGGCAAGACCACGACNTTNTACGCGGTNGCCGGGCTGGTCACGCCCGAAGGCGGGCGCGTCACCGTGGATGGCAAGGATGTCACCACCCTGCCGATGTACCGCCGCGCGCAGTTGGGAATCGGCTATCTGCCGCAGGAAATGAGCATCTTTCGCGGGCTGTCGGTGCAAGACAACATCNGCGCGATNCTCGATATNCGGGTCAAACANCGTCACCAGCGCCGCGAACGGCTCGAAGAGCTGCTGACCGAGTTTTCCATCGAACACNTGCGCCGCGCGCCTGCGCTGGCCCTGTCGGGTGGGGAGCGTCGCCGGGTCGAAATCGCCCGCTGTCTGGCCGCCAATCCCAACTATCTGCTGCTTGACGAACCCTTTGCCGGGGTCGATCCGATCTCTGTCGGAGACATCCGGCAATTGGTTGCCGACCTTAAAAANCGNGGCATCGGNGTGCTGATCACCGACCACAANGTNCGCGAAACCCTAGAGATCGTGGACCGCGCNTATATCCTGCATGAGGGCAAAGTTCTGATGTCCGGAACGCCCGAAGAAGTTGTGCAAAACGAGAATGTNCGCCGCGTCTACCTTGGCGATAACTTCCGTATTTCCTAAGACTTAGCGCGNTTCGCNCGGCCTTCCAGCCCTNNGCAGGGCCCTGCCTGCACNTNGCGGAAAACCGCTCTGATTGTAGCGATAAAAGAATGGCGGNTGCATCGGCGCCATTGACTTTCAAACGGAAACGCGGCCTCATTGACCTATGGTGACATCGCGTTCCTGTTTGATCCTGCATCGCCCTTCCCGCGAAGGAACGGTNAAAATCATCCTGGTCGCAGCNCCATTCCTCCATATCTGAAAGTTGTCGCGCTCCACGCATGTGGACCGTTTGGCAATGTTCGGAACAAGAAAGACAAGGAGACGATATGCGGTATCAGATCAGTGGCAAACAGATCGACATTGGCGATGCGCTCCGGACACATGTCCGGACCGAACTGGACGAGGCGGTCAGCAAATATGCNGAACGCCCGACAGATGCTCTGGTGGTGTTTTCCAAAACAGGTCACGAATTTGCCTGCGAGGCCACCGTGCATCTTTCCACCGGTCTNAATGCNNCGGCCAAGGCCAAGGCGACAGAGATCTATGCCGCCTTCGATAGCTGCTGCGAAAANATGGAAAAACAGCTGCGCCGCTACAAGCGCCGCCTGAANGACCATCACAAAGAACGCGCCGAACCGGTTGAACTTTTGGGTGCGTCCTCCTATATCCTCGCGTCAGACAGCGATTCAGATGCGCAGGAACCTGATACCCTCCAACCCATGATCATTGCAGAGATGCAGACGAAGGTGCCAACTTTGTCTGTCGGNGAAGCGGTGATGCAGATGGAATTGTCGGGCGANCCGGTGCTNNTGTTTCGCAAGGAAGGCCAGGAAGGGATGAANGTCGTGTACCGNCGNGAAGACGGCAACATCGGCTGGATCGACCCTTCGTAACCCACGGCGGTAANNTCCGCCNNAGAGCAGGGCGAGCGGAATGGATTTCGGCAAACTCCTCAAGCCAGAGGCCGTGAAGGTTTTGACTTCGGCTTCGAGCAAGAAGCGTCTGATGCAGGATATCGGCGAACTCGCCCAGCAAGCCTATGGGCTGCCGGCCGGCCAAGTGGTGGATGCGCTGATGACGCGCGAAACCCTNGGGCCGACCGGTGTCGGCCACGGCGTCGCCCTGCCCCATGCGCGGATGGACGGNATNNACAAGGTNGTCGGTGCNTTCGTGCTGNTGGACAAACCGATTGATTTCTCTTCGGTCGATCGTCAGCCAGTCGATGTGGCCTTTGCCCTCTTCGCCCCCGAAGATGCGGGGGTGGAGCACCTCAAGGCGCTGGCACTGGTNGCCCGCACGCTGCGCGACACCAGCATCTGCACCAAGCTGCGGTCGAACCCNGACCCGGCCACGCTTTACACCATCCTGACCGAGGANAAGGCCGACAAGGCCGCCTGATCTTGGGCCGCCTGATCTTGGGCCGCCTAATCTTGGACCGCCTGACCTTGGCTTAGATAGCGACCGNTTCCGGCTCTGGCGGGGTTGGCTCGGCGCGTTTCGCTTTCTTNTCTCCCAACATCAGCATCGCCGGTGTNACCACCAGCGTCAGCACAGTGGCCACCACCAGNCCNCCCGCGATGGCCGAACTCAGCTCGGTCCACCATTGGGTAGAGGGCGCGCCATAGACGATCTCACGGGTGAAAAAGTTGATGTTGAGGCCGATCACCATGGGCATCANGCCAAGCGCCGTGGTGACGGAAGTCANCACCACNGGNCGCAAACGCTGCGCCCCNGTGCGCAGCGCGGCCTCNAGCGGCGNCAGCCCGGCTTTNTTGAGGTCATTATAGGTGTCGATCAGAACGATATTNTTNTTCACCACGATCCCCGCCAAGGCGATCACACCGATCCCCCCCATGACCACCCCNAAGGGCCGCCCGGTGATCANCAGGCCGAANAGCACNCCNGCAATCGAAAACACGATGGCCGACATAACGACAAAGGCTTGGTAGAAGCTGTTGAACTGGATCACGAGGATCACGAACATCAGGAAAATCGCGGTAATAAACGCCCCCGCNAGGAAGATCATCGATTCCTGCTGGTCCTCCGCCTCCCCGGCGAAGGAGGCTTCGACACCNGNCGGCAGGTCNATCGCGTCAATCGCGCTGCGCAGNGCGACGGTNTGGTCGTTCACCAGNACNCCNGGNGCGACATTGGCCTCNATCGTCACCACCCGNTCCTGATCCACCCGCGTGATCGTACCNGTGCGGGGGCTTGGCTCAAANGTCACGAAGTTCGAGATCGGCACCAGCCCNGCNGANGTCGGCACGCGCANCGATTGCAANTCTTCCAGCGTGCGCTCATCCGAGGGAAAGCGCACGTTGATGTCGATGGANCCTTCGGCATCGTCGGGCCGNTAATCCGCCACNGTAATGCCGCGCGTNAGCAGTTGCACNGCNTGNCCCANNGTCGAGATATCGGCCCCAAACCGCGCCGCCTCTGAGCGATTCACCGCNATGCGCCACTCCACCCCCGGCAGNGGGCGCGAGTCGGTCACATCGGTAAAGCCGCCGATATCGGCCATCTTTTCGCGGATTTGGTCGACCANCTGTTGCTGCACCTCAGGATCATGGGCTTGGACCCGCAGATTGACGGGCTTGCCCGCCGANGGGCCGTTCGAGGCGGTCTGCACCTGCACGTCGATCCCCGGAATGGCCGCCATCTCGGTCCGGATTTCTTCNCCAATCATGGCGGCGGTCCGNCNTTCGTCCCATTCGNTGAACTCAACCTGAATGGTGCCNATCAGGTCGGCNCTGTCGCGGTTGCTGCTGCCGGTGCGGGCATAGACGCTGGCGATCTCNTCGTAGGCAAAGAGGCGTTGCTCGACCTGCCGCACCAGCGCGTCTTGTTCGTAGATCGAGAAATTGTCCCGCGCGCGCACCTGTACCTGNGCAAAATCAGGCTCTACTTCAGGGAAAAAGGTGATGCCGTTGCCAAATTGCGCATAGGCGGTGAAGCCGCCCATCAGCATGGCAATGGCAAGGATCAGCGTNATCCAAGGACGCAGNATGGCGAATTGCAGCAGTTTGACNTAGCCGCCGGTGAAGCCCTTCAGGTCACGCGGNTCCCCCTGTTCGGCGGCANANAGNGTGGCCTTATCCTTGGCCGATTGCGGGGGCCGCTTGCCGATGATTCCGCCGACGACGGGGATGAAAACCAGCGCCATGAAAAGCGATGCGGTCAGGGTCAGGATCACGGTGATGGGCAGGAACTTCATGAACTCGCCCACCGTGCCGGTCCAAAACAGCAACGGGAAGAACACGCTGAGCGTCGTGGCGGTAGAGGCGATGATCGGCCATGCCATGCGCTTGGCNGCATGGGCATAGGCGGCGCGNGGCGCATGCCCCTCTTGCAGGCGGCGGTCGGCCAGTTCGGTGGTCACGATGGCCCCGTCCACCAGCATCCCCACCACNAGGATCAGNGAGAAGAGCACCACAAGGTTCATCGTATAGCCCATGACCCAAAGCGCCGTGACCCCNGCCANAAACGCCCCCGGAATCGCCAGCCCCACCAGTAGCGCCGAGCGGACGCCCAAAGCCCAGACGATCACGATCATCACAAGGATCACCGCCGCGATGACATTGGCCTCAAGATCGCTGAGCATGTCTTGGACCTGCTCGGATTCGTCTTGGGTGTATTTNACNGTGATGCTNTCGGGCCATTCCGCGCGCATCTCGTCGATCAACTCACGCACGGCGGCGACNGTNTCGATNATATTCGCGCCNGAGCGTTTCTTGATCTCAAGCGCCAGCGCGGGCTGGCCGTCGATACGGGCAAAACCAGTGGGGTCTTTGAAGGTCCGGCGGATCGCGGCGACATCGGCGAAGGTCACCACCGTATCGCCACGCACCTTGATCGGCAGCGACATGACATCTTCGACATTCTCGATCAGCCCCGGCACCTTGAGCACCAGCCGCCCCGCGCCGCTTTCAATCGCCCCCGCCGCGATCAGGCGGTTGTTGCGGTTGATCTGGCTGATCAACTCTTCGAAGGAGATGTTGTAGGTCTCGAACACTGTGGGGTCGATCAGCACCTCCAGCAGTTCCGTACGCTCACCGCCGACATCGACCTCAAGCACGCCTGACAGCCCCTCAATCGCGTCCTTCAACTCCTCCGAAATANTGTTGAGCGTCCGTTCCGGCACCGGGCCGGACAGGATCGCNGTCAGGATCGGGAAAAGCGCGGTGTTGATCTCGGTCACGACCGGATCGGTGGCGTCTTCGGGCAGGTCCGACTTGGCCCGGTCCACGCCTTCGCGCACCTTGTCGAGCGCCTCGTCGGAATCAAAACCGGGCTCGAACTCCAACTGCACCGAGGCATGACCTTCAGCCCCGTTGGAGGTGATCTGTTTCAGCCCGGTAATGGCACTGAGTTCGGTCTCAAGCGGTTCGACCAATAGCCGTTCGCTATCTTCCGGAGAGATACCTTCGAGCGAGGTCGAAACATAGAGTGTCGGGATCGGAATCTCGGGCGAGCTTTCCTTGGGGATGCCGATATAGGCATAGGCACCGACGGCCAAGATCATCACCAAGCTCAGGATCACCACGCGGGCGCGGCTGAAAGCGGCGTCGATCAGCGCGTTCATTCCGCCTGCTCCGGCTGGGCGGCTTCGGCGCTGCCGGTGATCTGCCCATCACCGGCTGGCTGCTCTTCCAACTCGTCAATCTCAGGCACGCCCGCCATCGGCTGCCCCTCGGGGCTTGAATCCGTGCCGGTTTCGGGCTGGGGGTTAACGGTCTCTCCGTCGTTCACGAAACCCTGCCCGATGGTGATGATTTCGGCCTCATCCGGCAGGCCCGCAATCCAGATACCATCGGTCTGGGCACGTACGATCGCGATCTTGTTGAAAACGACCTTGTCCTCGTCATTCACGGTTTTGACACCCAATGTGCCATTGGTGTCCAAGGACAGGATCGCCGGAGAAACGAAATGCGCACGGGTCTCGCCCGTAGGAATACGCACGCGGGCCGAGATACCGGCGGGGATCGCACCATCGGCGTTTTCGACCCTAACCTCGGCGGTAAAGGTCCGGGTTTCGGCGCTGGCGCTGCTTGAGACGAATTGCACCTTCCCCTGCGCCTCTGTCCCGGTGATGAACACGACCTCGGCGTTCTGCCCTTCCTTGATGTCTTTCAGCGACTGCTGAGGCACCTGCACTTGGATCGTCAGCGGGGTGTTGTCGACCAGACGTGCGATTTCCTCGCCGGTGGAGACGAACTCTCCGGCAGAGATATCCAGCATCTCTAACCGACCGGGAAAGGGGGCGCGGATTTCGGTGTTGTTCAGCGCCTCTTCGGCTGAAGTGACCGACGCCTGCGCGGCGGCCAAGGTCGCCCGCGCTTGGCTGACCCGGTCCACGGTCGAGACGCCCCGGTCCAGCAGGGCTTGGGCATTGTCGTATTCCCGCTGTGCGCGGCTTAATTCCTCGCGGGCGCGGGCCAGATCGGAATCCCGCGCCGTGGTGCTGAGACGCGCGATCAACGTACCCGCGTCGACCACATCGCCCTTGGCTACCAGCACCTCGGCGATTTCTCCGCCTGCTTCGGCGCGGACCATCGTGTCGCGGTCCGGCAGGGCCTGACCTTCGGCCACAAAGACCTGCGTCACACTTTTGGCTTGAGAGCCGCGCACGGCCACTGTCACCGCCTCGGGCGAGAGGGGGGCAGGTGCGGCTTCCTCGGTTTCTTCGGAGGGGATGATATAGCCGCTGCCCATCCAAAGTCCGATCAACAGCGCGATTCCACCGGCGATGAATTTCGACCGTTTCGAGCCAGCATCGCTGTCGAATGAAAGCGTCTGGCGCTCTTGAGATGTGTCACTCATTGATCGAACTCCATCACCGCGTTCCTGTTTGCAGGTCGCGCGTCAATTCTTGGGTTTGCTCACCCGGGTTGCGACATCATCAAGCGCGGTGCTGATCGCGTCGTAAAACTCGGCAAAGGAATCGAGCCTCGCGCGTACGCCGTCGGCCTCTTCGGGCAGTTTGCTGATCGTGTCGCTAATCTCGGCCTTGGCGTGGCGCGTGCCTGCCAGCGCGAATTTTGTCATCGCGGCATAGGCGTCATCGGCAAGTTGAAAGTAGTCCTGCCGGTCGCCGGTTTTGTTCACCCGCCGGATCAGGCCCCGCTCTTCCAGCACGCGGATTGATGTGCTGATCGTGGCGCGGCTGACGGACAGACGGCGCGACAGCGCGCCAAAGGCAATCGGCTCGCCCTCGAAAACGAGCATGGCAAAGACCTGTCCCGACATGCGCGGCAGGCCCTCGCCCATGGCGATCACGCCCATGCGCGTGATGAAATCATCGCGGACTTGGTCGATTTGGTCTGTGGTATCCATCTGTTCCCCGTCAACGACCCGCTGCGTTGACGGTAGATAAACAAGGCCCGGCACAAATCAAGTCTATTCAGAAAATTCCGAACAGACTGAACACGACATGCCGCAAGGTCATTTTCGGGCGAACTGCCCTACTTCAACCCGTTTTGCGCGATGTAGCGGGCCAGATCGAGCACAAGCTGGCCGCGCGCTGTGGCGATGGCATTGGCCCCGCCTTCGGGGTTGAACGGCACGCTGAGGTCAAACAGGCCCGAACGCTCCCGACGGTCATCGAGGACGGCCACGAAATACTGACCAGAGGCGCGGAATTCTCCGGCTTCGGTGGCCACCATTTCGGCAAAGCGCACTTCGAGACGGGCGTCGGGGAAAGCCTCAAAAGGCCAAGGCTCAGACGCGATGCGCCGCCCGGTCATCCGCGCGAGGTTCTGGCTCAGCTCCAGCGCCACGGCCCGTTCAGGGGCATCGGCCCACAGCACATCGGTCGAACTGACCAGACTGCCGTCGGCCATCTGCAGGGAAATCTCTTCGGCGGCGGCATAGGTCGGCAGGGACACATCGCGCACCTCAACCGAGCTAAAAGCGATCGAAGTCTTTTCTGTGACCGCCGGGGCGCGCACGGTGAAACGCTCAGCAGCGCCGCCACAGGCCGCCAAGGCTGCCAGCAGGCCGAGGGTGATCAGAGGTCTTGCAACATTCATGCTTTACCGTCCCAGCAATAGAGAATTGGGGTTACGTTCGATGGTCCGCGCCAAAGATGCAAGCGCATCGGCGGCTTTCTGGATGTCGCGCAGGGTGCGCTCGGCGCTGCGGCTTAGCTGTTCGCCTTGGTTATAGCCTTCTATGGTGCGGCTGGCCTGCGCGAAAAGCGCGGTCAAACGTTCGACCACCTGCGGCAGATCGCGGGCCGAGACGGCGATGCTATCCGCCGCATTGCGGGCCGAGGCCAAGGTGCGGTTCACATTCTCAACCGCGCCGCCTTCGCGCAATTCTACCAACGTGGCGTTCACCTCATCCAATGCCCGCTTGAGCGCGCCCGGCAGGGCCACCGCATCTTCGGTGCCGATCACCGCATCGGCGGATTCGGTGAGGTCCGTCAGCGCGACGACCAATTCTTCGACTTCCAGCGTTTCCGCCTTGGCCGCCACGGCCTGAATGCGCTCGACCAACTCTGGCACGCCCTCAACCGAAGACGATACCGCGTTCGCCGCCTCCGACGCCCCTTCAAGCGCAGTGGACAGGCGCTCGGCGATCCGCTCTTCCTCAAGCTGGGCCACCAGTTCTTCGATCCGCACCAGCGTTCCGTTCAAGGCGACCGGCACGTTCTTGACCTCCTCGGAAGAGACCAGCCCCGTCAGTTCACCCAAAAGGGTCCGCACATCCTGCGGCGTTTCGCGCAGGTCTTCGTCTGAGACGAAAGCCTCTGCCGAATTGAGGAAAGTAATCGCACTGTTGAGCAACTCTTCGATCGGCAGGCTGTTGATGCGGGTAAAGACCCCTTCGACCGTGGCCGCCGCATCGGAAACATCGCTTTCAGTGGTCGGCATCAGCGCAAGACCGTTATCCGCCGCTTCCAACGATGCCTCAGGCACGTCTTCCACCGTCACGAACTCAACCTTCAAGCCGCCGGTCAGCAGACTGGCCGAGGCCAGCCGCGCACGCAGGCCGTTTTCCACACGTTCTTGCAAGAAGGCCAGCGCGGCTTCGGCGGTTACGTCGTCTTGCAATCCCAGATGCGCCGGTTGGATCGACAAGATCGCGTTGAGCCGAACCCGGCTATCGCCGAAGCGTTCGAAATCCACGAGGCCCGAGAGGGTCTCGACCTCACCAATCTCAAGCCCGCTCATTTCAACCGGGGCGCCGACGATCAGCCCTGAGATATTGTCGTCGAACACNACGCTCAACTTGAGCGGATCGACTTCGGAAGCGTTAAAGACAGAGTTCCGCGCGGTTTCCTTGTCGGGGTAGATCTCAAACACCGTCCCGTCAGANACCTGCGCCCCGCCCGAGACGAAGGTGTCAAAGGTGATGCCGCCGCCCACGAGGGTNGCGAGCGAGGAAAAGTCAATCTCGGCCCCNGCNGGGCCNATGTTGACGCTAAAGCCGGAGGCGTCCCAGAAACGGGTGGATTCATTGATCAGCTGGCGGTGCTCTTCAAAGATCAGCGCCTCNACNATGGCAAAGTTGCCACGCGGGGCGATCTTGGCATAGCCNACGCGGCCCACTTCGATGCCCTTGTAAAGGATCGGCGCNTTGTCGGTCAGCTGGCCATTGGCGGTNGACCGAAAGGCAATCTCAAGCCCGCCCTGACCGCCACGGATCAANGGNTCGGTCGAGGACCCCTGAAAACGCTGCGCCGCCGGGCCGACCTGCTGGTCCCATGACCCTTCGATATAGACNCCGCTCAGCACCGTGCTGAGGCCGGTAATGCCCTGCGCGGTGACTTCGGGCTGNACGACCCAAAAGACCGCGCCGTTGTCGATATAGGGGGCNACATCTTTGTCNAGCCGNATATGCGCCGTCACCCGGTCCAGATCCGAGGTGAAGCCGACCTTTTCGACCACACCGACCGTCACATCGCGAAAGCGCAATTCGGTCTCTCCGGCAGAGATGCCCGCNCCCTCTTCGAACTCCACAATGATCACCGGGCCGCGTTCGCTATAAGAGCGATACGCCACGAAGAGCGCCACGATNAGGGCAAGGATCGGGATGATCCAGATCACCGACGCCCCACTGAGGAACATCTTGCGTGTCGGAGAAATCGGTACGTCGGGAGGCGTCTTAGTCATCGGTTTTCAGGCCCTCGTCCTTGGTCTGAGCGTCCCAGATCATACGGGTATCAAACGCTTGCGCCGCCAGCATGGTAAAGATCACGGAGAGGGCGAAAAAGATGCTCGCGGTACCGGGATTGATGGCGGCCAGTGTCTTGAGTTGCACCAGAGCGGATAAAATCGCAACCACAAAGATATCNATCATNGACCAGCGGCCAATGTACTCAACNACTTCGTAAAGGTAGTGNCGCTGCCGCTGCGAGGTGACAGAGCGCCGTTTGACGCTGATCGCNAGAAAGGCCACGGCCATGAACTTGGCCAGCGGAATGGCAACAGAGGCAAAGAGGATGATAAAGGCGATCCCCCAATTNCCGTATTGCGCCAGNTCNACCGCGCCGCCGATGATGGTGCTTTCCTCGACCTGAAACAGCGTCCGGGTCTTGAGCATCGGGTAGGTGTTGGCGGGGATGTAGCACATCAGCCCCACGGTCCAGAACGCCCAGACACGCTGAAGGCTCANCCGATCGCGTGAGACCAGCTTGCTGCCGCAGCGGCTGCAGGTCTGCGTGCCCATCGGCGCNGGCTTGCTACANCGGGTGCAGGCCACNACGCCCAATTCCCGCGCGCTCAGGATGTCTTGGGATGTTCCAGAGAGTTCCATACAGACCATTTGCATAAGAATCTGTCCTGCGCGATGACNAGGATCACCAGCGCGCCGAACATGTAAAACGCCGGGCCAAAGCCGACATCGGCCAGATCGGCCACTTTAACCAGCGCCACCGCACAGCCGATGGCAAAGACCTCGGCCATCGACCAAGGGCGCAGTTCCTCTGACAGGCGAAAGGCGGCGACGGCATGCCGCGCNGCCGGGCGATCNAGCACCACGGGGATCAANACATAGAGCGTCAGCAATACCCGCAANAGCGGGATGAAAAAGATCAGCGCCGCCGTGGCCAGCGACAGAAANATCATCGGCCCCCCGGAAAAGGCAAGCGCCGCATCCAGCACCGACACNGCGTTGCGGGCCCCCGCCGCGTCAATCGTAAGGAAGGGAAAGACCGCCGCCCCGATGATCAACACCATGACCGCCACCGCCACGGCGATGATTTGCAAACCTGCATTCCTGCGCGGCGTGATCAGGGCCGTGTGGCACCGCTCACAAGCCGCGCGTTCCCCATGGGCGGGGCGGCGCAGCCGGTAGACGGCATCGCATTGCGGACAGACGATCAATTCGTCCATGGGCAGTTCGGCGAGGGGGGTGTCGGGGTGATCCATTCTGAACGCATATATGATGCCGCTCTTGGCTGTATCAACAAATATTCGCGGCCCTGTGGCGCATCTGCACCGGCGGATCACTGCCCTCGCGCGAATGTGAGCGGAACAGGGGGCCATGCACATCGTTGGTCCAGCAGAAATCACAAAGGAGAAAGCAATGACCGATATCACCAATGCAAAGATCCTGATCCTCGCCACCGACGGCTTTGAGCAGTCCGAACTCGAAACGCCCCTGAAAGACCTCCGCGCGCGCGGCGCCACCGTCCATGTGGCCACCCCCGACGGGAATGAGATCAAGGGCTGGGACGAAGACGACTGGGGCAACACCGTGCCCGCAGACCTCGCCCTTCGGGACGTAAATGTTGATGACTACCAAGGCATCGTGCTGCCCGGCGGCCAGATCAACCCTGACCTGCTGCGCGCCAACGATGACGCTGTGGCCCTGATCCGCAAGTTCCACGACAGCGGCAANACCGTCGCCGCGATNTGCCATGCCCCATGGCTGCTGATNGANGCGGGCATCATCAANGGCCGCAAGGCGANCTGCTTTAGCTCCATCGCNACNGACGTGAAGAACGCNGGNGCGCANTANGAAGACAGCGAAGTGGTGGCCGANCAAGGNATCGTNACCAGCCGNTCGCCNGANGATCTNGACGCATTCGTCGCCAAGATCGTNGAGGAGATCGAAGAAGGCAAACACGACCGCAAAGCGGCCTAAGCCTGAGCTTTCGTTCCAAGATTGACCCCCGGCNCTTGCGCCGGGGGGTTTTTATGCGCGGTCCAAACGCAGGCCAAGCTCCGCCAGCACCGCATCGGTGTCNGCCCCGATGGCACNCGGGGGGCTGGGCATCTGGGGCGCAGTTNCGCCAAAACGCGGCGCACGGCCCGNTTGCAGCACNNCGTCCACCTTCACCACATTGCCCCGCGCCGCCATCTGCGGNTGNTCCGGCGCTTCGGAAAAGCTGAGNACGGGGGCCACGCAGGCATCCGNNCCGTNGAAATGCGCCGCCCANTCATCACGGGNGCGGGTTGCGAATATCGCGGCGAATTCGGCGNTCCGCGCCTCCCAAGTCGCCCGGTCGTTCTGNCTGGCGGCAAGGTCCGCAGGCANACCCAGCTTCTCCAACAGGATCGCGTAGAACTGCGGCTCCAACGCGCCGACCGAGATGAACTTCCCATCGGCGCAGGTGTAGCAACGGTAAAACGGCGCGGCTCCATCAAGCCAATTGGCAGCGCGTTCTTCGGNCCATGTGCCTNGGGCCAACATGCCGTGGATAAGGCCCATCATCGCAGGCACCCCATCGACCATCGCGGCATCGACAACTTGGCCTTTGCCGGTCACCCCCCGCTCGATCACGGCCGAGAGGATGCCGAACAGTAGAAACATCGTGCCGCCGCCGTAATCCGCCACCATGTTCAAAGGCGGCACCGGGGGCGCACCCGCGCTGCCCATGGCATGAAGTGCCCCGGTTAGAGCCAGATAGTTGATGTCATGCCCCGCCGTCTGCGCCCATGGGCCGGTTTGGCCCCAGCCGGTCATGCGGCCATAAATCAGCTTGTCAGAGCAATTCGTCGGGCCGAGGCCCAAACGCTCCATCACGCCGGGGCGGAACCCTTCAATCAGCACATCGGCAGAGGCAATCAGCGCCCGCCCTGCCGCGATCCCTTCGGGGGTTTTCAGGTTCACCACCACCGACCGCTTGCCACGGCGGTTGATATCGGACGGGTCCGCCGGGGCGGCTTTGCGGTCGACCGTGATGACATCCGCGCCCAGATCGGCCAGCAATTGCCCCGCCAGTGGTGCGGGGCCGAGGCCGGAGAACTCCACCACCCGCAGCGACGACAGCGGCCCTTTGCGCGCCGTCCCGCTCATGCCGCCCCCGGTACCAAGACCTGCCGCGCCCCTTCGTTGAAATCCGACAGTGACAGCGCCCAAGTCGTGCCGGGCCAGCGCAATTCCATCTCGCGTTTTCGTGGACGGTAAACAGCGGTGTAAAGCGTGCCAAACCCGGCGTTGAATGCCGTGGAATAAAGCGGAGGTTTCAGAAACGCCCCGATGAATTTCTCTTCCGGATCGCGGTGCAGACGCAGACGTTGCAAAAGATAGCGTTCACGCTCGACCGTGGCGGTAAAACGGGCGTGGCTGATCCATTCCACATTTTCTTGGTGATTGGTCGCCACCGCGGCGCGGGTGATGACAGCCGGGCGGTCAGGGGCCATCATCGCGGTCAGGTAGCGCCGCTTCCGGTCGAGCACGGTGACGTTATAGCTCATATGCGTCGGCACCCGTGCCAGCACCTCGCCCGCCTCTTGCGCGGTTTCGCAGGTCTGCAGCACATAGCGCAGGATCAGCGGCACGCCGAAGCCTTCGCCTACCACGCGCCGCCCGCCAAAGGTCAGCGAGATCGACAGCCCCGCATCATTCACCCCATCGACCAGCCCCCAGAGCCCGTCCGATGTGCCCATGACCTGCCGCCCCTGCCAGCCCGAGCGCAGCACCATCGCATCGAATGCATTGGGGTTATAGTCATAGTTGCGCACCATGACCGGCTCTTTCCCGGCCCAGATCGCCTGTGAACAGGCCGAGAGATAGGGCGGCGGGCAATAGAAGCTCAGAAACCGCGCCGCGTGATCGCCGCCGCCCGCGAGGGTGCAAAGCTCATCATAAAGCGGCAGCATCTCGGGCATATGTTTGCCCAAGGCGCGACGGCATTGGGCATAGGTCGGGCGCGCGGCCTCTCCTTCCTTCAGCCACCATGCGTGGTAGTCAGGCCAATAGGCTGCGAAGAGACCGGCCCACTTGGGGCCGGGCTGATCTTCGGACATTGCGCGCCAGTACATCGCGGCCTTTCATCTTGCTACAGGATCTTGAACGCCGGATCAGAAAGCTCCGGACCAGCAGACGCGGTGGGCAGGGGTTTGCCATCCACACTGCGTTTGATCCCATGGATCCACTTTTTCGCGCGCTCATTCAACTGGAAAGACTTGGTCATCGACCGCCCCCGCGTCACAAGGATGCCGATATCCGCGCCTTCGTAGCGGTAATCACCCGGTTGCAGGATGCGCAGGAAGAAGGCTTCGTTCTCGCTCTCCACCGCGCGGCGGTGATAGTCGAAGCGGTCAAAGACCACACTGCCGTCTTCCTTCATCTTGTAGATGCCGGTCTCGGGCGCTTCGGTGCAGATGTCGACGCTGTCATCGGTATGTTTGATGACCATCTGGCTCCAACCGTCGATGTTGTCCGGATCGGCCCAGCGGGCGTTCAACTCATCCACGTCGAGGTTGAACTTCTTGCGGCTGAACTCCAGCAAGTGGAACAGGAACAGCGGCGCATCGGCATGGGCAAAGGCGGCGTGGTTGGTCATCGAAGACGCGCCTGTGATGCGCGGGTTCAACTCCCCCAGCCACAGATCGCCGGTCTTTTTGTCGATCAGGAAATCGAGCTCGAAATAGCCGCGATAGCCCTCCTTGCGCAGCTGCTCCCCGAACTTGAAGGTCAGATCGCGGGCCTTCTCCCGCACCTTCGGCGGGAAGGCGGTGGCGAGGATTTCATTCCCGCACCAGCCGCCGCGATAGGGGGTCAGTTCTTTGAAACCCACAAGTTCGGTCATCAGCGGGCCGACGATGGTGCCCTCCTTGGTCGCACAGGCCTCGATCGCCGCGCCACGGCAATCGATCCGCTTCATGATCTTGATCTCGCCCTCGCCGATGATCTCGCTCTCGTGGCGGCGGAAGTCGGCTTCGGACTTGATGAAGAAGGTCGTGTGCCCGCTGTCGCCATAGGCCGACTGCAACACCAGATCATGGCCGATCCCGGCCTTCTCGCAGGTCTTTTTCAGGTCGTCGTAAGATTTCACCTCGGCCAGAACGTTCGGCACCGAGGGCACACCCGCCTTGTTGCCGATGCGCACGGTTTCGATCTTGTTGTCCATCGACTGGCGCAGCTTGGCTTTCGGGAACCAGACCTCGGCGCCCAACTCCTTGCTGAGACGCTCGGTCTCTTCGTCGAACATCAAAAAGACGAACTTGGGCTTGCCGCCGCGACGCTTGATGAAGTCGATGACCTCTTTGTGCTGCAGCAGGTAGTTGTTGATGTCCTCGATGCTCTGGAACTCCGCATGGGGCTGTTCCGAGGGGCAAAAGACGTTGGGGTGCTTGCCGCCGTAGCAGTCGATATAGCAGATGTATTTGAAATTCTTCACCCATTCATCAAGGCCCAGCAGATTGAAGTTGGTGGCCGAGATGAAATAGACCGGGTCCTCGTTTCGGTGAAAGAACCGGCGGATTTCGGAGATATTCTTGAGAATTTTTACCATGTCGTGGGTCCTTTTGGTCAAACGGGTGAAGAAGAAAGGTCTTTGCGGCGCACGCGTTCCAGCGCCTCCGCAGTAAAGACGCGCAGGCCCAGATCGGGCCGGTATCCGTGGATCTCGCTCACGTCCAAGGCACGCATAAAGTCGAGAATTTCCTGACTGACGACCTGTCCGGGGACAAGGATCGGAAAGCCGGGCGGATAGGGGATGATGAAACTGGCCGAGACCACGGTATCGCCCGCGTCCATTACCTCTTGGAGTGAGCCGTTCAGGTCGAGGTAGTCACAGTTTTTCTCATCATAGGCGAGGAAGAAGGGCGTGCGAATGTCCCCCTCGGGCGTATCCGCGGCGCGGAAGGCTTCGTGGAAGCAACTGAAATCCGGCAGCGGGGGGTAGTTTTCCATCAGGTTGGTGACACGCCGATCAAACGATAGCCGTTCCATCCGGCTGGCATCGTCCAAAAGATCGTCGAGCGATTTGGCGATCTCGACCAGCACTTCGATCAGATAGGCGACCGAAGAGCGCGTGGTGCCGATGTTGGTCATGAACAACACGGTATTGCGCGAGGTCTTGTTGATCTGGATGCCGTATTTATCCATCAGGATCTGCGTTTTGAAGGTATCGCCATCCCAACCGGTGCCGCCCACGGCCAAGGTAACGCGGGTGGCGTCAAGGACGAACTCATCCTGCTCCCAACAATCCCACATATCAGTCCAGCCCTGCTCCACGTCATAATAGCTGGTGACGCCGCTTTCGCGGTGCTGTTCGGGGATCATGTCGCCGGCGGAAAGCACTTTGAAATACTTCCGTAGCAAGGCGTGTTCGCTGATCGCGCGGCGCATAGACATCGCCGCTTCGACCTGCCGCTGGACAAATTCGAANCCTTCCAGTTCCACCTGCCGTCGCCCGACATCGAGCGAGGCGATGATCTGGTAGTTNGGCGAGGTTGANGTGTGGGTCATNTANGCTTCGTGGAAGCTNTGNTCGACCTCNCCTTTGAAGTCCTGATCGTTGACNTGGATCATNGANCCNTGNCGCAGNGANGTNAGNGTNTTNTGGGTNGATTGCGTGGCATAGGCCCGCACCCGCGCNTGNGGNGGCGGGATCAGCCGGGTGTTGAGCAGGGTCTCATCATCCGCGTCTTTCAGCGTCTTTTGCTGCGCTTCATAGGCCTCGGCATGGGCGTCAGACTTGAATTTCTCGCGCAGNGTATTNGCCGCGTTCATCGCCGTGCGCTGGCGATANGTGGGNCTAAACCGGGCAAAAGCGAACCACGCCTCATCCCAGAGGAAGATCAGATCGGGCTTGATCGCCAGACATTCNTCCATCACCCGCTCNACGTTATAGACCAGCCCGTCGAAGGTGCAGTTGGTCAGCAAAAGCATCCGCACCCGATCAAGCTTGCCCGCCGCTTTCAGCTCCAGCAGCCGGTGCTTGANCTCGCGCAGCGGCACCGCNCCNTACATCGAGTATTCATTCAGCGGNTAGCTGTCGAGATAGCTGACCTGCGCGCCGGCCAGCACCATGCCNTAGTGNTGNNNCTTGTGGCAGTCNCGGTCNACCAGNACGATGTCGCCGGGCCGNACCAGCGCCTGCACNACGATCTTGTTGCAGGTCGAGGTGCCGTTGGTGGCGAAAAACGTCTGTTTAGAGCCGAAAGCGCGGCTTGCCAGTTCCTGNGCNTCTTTGATCGGGCCATGCGGNTCNAGNAGACTGTCGAGNCCGCCGGAGGTTGCCGAAGTCTCNGCAAGGAAGATNTTNGGCCCGTAGAACGCNCCCATGTCNTGAATCCAGTGCGAGCGCGAGATCGACTTGCCGCGGCTGATCGGCATGGCGTGGAAGACGCCTGTGGGCTGTTTGGAATACTCCACCAGCGCGGTGAAGAAGGGCGACTTATTGCGCGCCTGCACCCCCCGCAGGATGTTGAGGTGTAATTCCATGAAGTCTTCTTGGTTGTAGAAAACCCGCCGACAAATCCCCAGATCGAGCCCCGCGATATCCTCGACCGAGCGTTCGGTGACCAGATAGGCGTCCAACTCGGGCCGGACCTTGGCGATCATCCGGCANAGTTCGGGGCCGTAGCTTTCNGGCTCAAGCGCGTCGATCTCATCCCGCCCCCCNGCGCGGGCAAGGTAGCGGGTCAGGATCTGCTGATCGACCTTTGATTTCAACGTGAGGCCGGGACGCACCACAATGGCTTGAATNTTGTGGTTGAACATCACCGCAATCAGCGCGTCCTCAAGGCTGGGCACCACGACCGCCTCATAGATAAANGGGTCTTCGGTGCGGCGCATGCGGGTGACGTTGCTGCGCAGCCAGCGCTCTTGCTGTTCGCTTACATTGTCGACGATCAGCACTTCGAAATAGGGTTTCGCCAACGCCCGNGCCTCGGGCGGGAGCATCGCCTCGTCGTCGTGCTCGTCCTGATCCAGACTGTCGCGTTCCAGNGGGATCGTGCGNCGNCGNTANGCGCCGGTGGTNAGCGCACGGGTCACNCGGTTCACNGCAAAGGCCAGATCCTCGAAATTGCCATGGGCAAACTGACGGCGCATGTGGTCAAAGGCGGACATGCCCGGAAAGGCCCAATAGGGCTCGATCAGGGCCAGCGAGTCGAACAGCGCCTCGATTTCCTTGCGGCCCTGCGCCGCGCCTTTGCCCTTAGGGTCACGCGACATGGCGGCGGCGGCGGCGCGCAGGGCGCTCCACCGATCCGACCGCAGTTGAATGGCCGAGGAATAGTCGTTCATAGAATGCATCAGTCGTCCTCTGCTGGAGGGCCGACCGATGCCTAGGTACTGCAGTCTGCGTACCTAACCTCGGCCTAGCCGCTGGTATTGTCGTTCTGCCCGGGTGTTTCGGGCGTTGTTTGTGGGTCTGGCATGGCCGCAGCNGGGGCCGCGGGCGCCGGTGTCTGGGCCACTTCCGGCGCNGTGCCGGCGGTGGGGCTGGCAAGCGGCTCAGGCGGGAAACCGTTCTTGCCCTTATAGGTCGGGATCTCNGCAGGCACCTGCTGGGCGGGCACATCGACATGCAGCCCCGCGCGGCTGCCCTGCTGCGGAANTTCNAGCGGGCCGAGGGTGTGCAGGAANGCATCCGCGCCGCTGTCNCGGTCATAGACCGGGAANTCNGTCGGGCGATCGCGGAAGGATTTGAGCAACTGGCCCAAGCCCTTCATCCCCGTCTCACGCTGGCGGCGCACCATGTTGAGATCGATCTCAATCGGGAACATGTCNTCTTGGCCTGCCGANTGGTGCAGCACCATCGAGGTCGGATCAACNACNCAGGACTTGCCCACACCGCCAGCGCCAAGGCCGTTCACGTCAAAGATATAGCACTGGAACTGCGCCGCCGTGGCCCGCGCGATGGCAAGCTCTGCGTCGCGGTCCGTGGTGCCAGTCAAAACCGGGTGCAACAGCACTTCGACACCCTGAGAGGTCAGCTGGCGCGTCGTCTCGGGGAACCACATGTCATAGCAGATCGACAGGCCAAAGCGGCCCACATCTGGCACGTCGAAGATGCAGAATTCATTGCCCGCCGCGATCCCGGCCTCATAGGGCCGGAACGGGAACATCTTGGCATAGCGGCGCACCACTTCGCCTTCGGGGTTGATGACGACGGAAGTGTTATAGACCCGGCCATCTTCGGGATGCTTTAGGAACATCGAACCGGGGATCAGCCAGACGCGGTGCCGCCGCGCGGCGGCCTGAAACTGTTCAATCGTCTCGTTCTCGGGCGGCAGGGCAAACCGGTCGAGCGGGCCGAAAGGCGCCAGTTCAGAGAACAGCACCATCTGCGTCCAAGGGAAGCGTGCCATCAGAATGTCGAGCCGCTGGATCATGCCATCGACATTGGGCTGCAAGGCATTGACGTACATCTGCACGCCGGCAATCGCGAAAGGGGTCATGCGTGAATACTCCGAACAACGCGGCGCAATGGACCATTTCCCTGCTTATCTCCGCGACGCACGTGTCTTACGCCCTCACGACCAGAACGGAAACAGGCGAACGACGCACAATGCGGTCGGCATTGGAGCCGACGAGGAATTCGCGCAGGCTGTCGGGGTGTTCTGATCCCATGACCACCAGATCGGCGTTTGATTTCTTTATCGTTTTCAGCGCCTCGCGGTGGATTTTGCCGAACTTGAGGTGCTGCTTCACCTTTACGTCATCAGGCACTTCACGCTCGACTAGCTTTTCAAGCGCCTTGGCCGCGCGGCCTGTGGCCTGTTTTTCGTAATCTGCGGGAAAGAACCCTTCGACCAGCGGCGTGCCCATGTCAGGCACGACCGACAGGATATGCAGGGTGCCCTTGGACAGACGGATCATATCCACCGCCTGCGGCAGCGCTTTCTCCCATGATTTTGGGTCACTCAGGTCAACNGTCAGCAAGATATTGTCAAACATGGTGCGCCCTCCTCAGGCTGTCGCGGGCTTGCGGGTGTCACGCGCGGCACGGCCCCGTTGCAGGAAGACGACCAGTGCCAGCAGCAACAGCGCGGGGATGAACATCCAATATTTGCTGGGTTGCGGCATCGGTTTCAGCACGCGCAGCACCTCTTGGTCCCAATCAAGGCCCGCGCCCTGTGCAGGGCTATCGTAGAGAACATCGTCGATGATCATCTTGTCGCCGTCCTCGCGGAACATGAGACCTGCGGCTTCCAGCTTCTCGGCCCCCGTCTCGCCCGCGCCAATCGGCAGCAGCGCGACGAACTCCAGCGGGTCGCCCAGATCGTTCACACCCGCAACGCGCAGGCGCAGCCGCTCACCGGCGGGCGTTTCCTCAGCCGCCTGCACGATCTCGGTCGGGGCCTCTTCACTATAGGGCGGATAGACCATGTCCATCCAAAAGCCCGGACGGAACAGGGTAAAGGCAATCAGCAGCAGCGCGATGGTTTCATAGAAACGGTTGCGGGCCAAAAACCAGCCTTGGGTCGCGGCGGCNAANAGCANCATCGCCACNGTTGCCACNACAAAGATGAACAGCCCCTGCCCCCATGTGACNCCNATCAANAGCAGTTCCGTGTTGAAGATNAACAGGAACGGCAGCGCNGCNGTGCGCAGGGAGTAGAAGAAGGCGACCAAGCCAGTNCGGATCGGATCACCGCCNGAAACGGCGGCGGCGGCGAAACTGGCCAAGCCGACCGGCGGGGTCACATCGGCCATGATGCCGAAGTAGAACACAAAGAGGTGCACGGCGATCAGCGGCACGATCAGCCCGTTCTGCTGACCCAATGTCACGATCACNGGCGCCAACAGCGCCGANACNACGATGTAGTTCGCAGTGGTGGGCAAGCCCATNCCAAGNATCAGCGACAGNACCGCGGTCAGGAANAGGATCGCAAGGATATTGCCNCCCGANAGCACCTCAACCACATCCGCCAGCGCCGAGCCGACGCCGGTCTGGCTNACCGCGCCNACGATGATACCNGCCGTTGCCGTGGCGATGCCGATACCGATCATGTTGCGNGCGCCGGTGACCAACCCGTCGATCAGGTCAAGNACACCCGCNTTCACNTCGTTCACAAACTGGCTTTCGCCGCGGAACATCGCCATCAGNGGGCGCTGNGTCAGCAGGATNAAGATCATGTAAGCCGCNGCCCAAAAGGCCGAGAGGCCGGGCGACAGACGGTCGACCATCAGCGCCCAGACCAGCACGACNACNGGCAGGATGAAATGCAGCCCTGACCGCGCGGTCGGNCCGGGCATCGGCAACGATGTCACCTCNGCATTGGGATCGTCCAGNTTCANCGGNTCTTCNTTNCTCGCCACATAGAGCAGGCCAACATAGACCGCNGTGAGGAAGACAAAGATGATGTAGCCCGCCGTCTCAGGGAAGGCCGGACGGATCCAGCCCATCAGGTAATAGACGGCAAAGGACAGCGCGCANATCGCGATGATCGCAAAGGCGATGCCGATCAACTGNTGCACCAGCGGCTTNGGCGTATAGGCGCGGGGCAGACCCTGCATCCCGGCTTTCATCGCNTCNAGNTGCACGATGTAGACCAGCGCGATGTANGAGATNACCGCAGGCANAAAGGCGTGTTTGACCACGTCGAAATAGGGAATGCCGACATACTCGACCATCAGGAACGCCGCAGCNCCCATCACGGGCGGCATGATCTGGCCATTGACCGACGAAGCCACCTCGACCGCGCCNGCNTTNTCGGAGTTGAANCCCACTTTCTTCATCAGCGGAATGGTGAATGTGCCGGTGGTCACAACGTTNGCGATGGAGGANCCNGAAATCAGGCCGGTCATGGCNGANGCCACNACNGCCGCTTTCGCNGGNCCGCCGCGCATGTGNCCCATGAGGCTNAACGCGACCTGAATGAANTAGTTGCCCGCGCCCGCACGGTCCAANAGNGAGCCNAACAGCACGAAGAGGAACACNAANGAGGTNGANACNCCAAGCGCGATGCCAAAGACGCCCTCGGTCGTGATCCANTGNTGGTTCACNATCTCCGACAGGCTGTTGCCCTTATGGGCGATGATGCTGGGCATANANGGGCCAAGCACGGTNTAGAAAAGAAANANGCTCGCCACGATCATCANCGCAGGCCCAAGNGCGCGGCGNGTGGCTTCGAGCAGNATTAANAGTCCGGTAACNCCTGCGATATAGTCTGGCAGGATNGGNGCNCCGACGCGGTTGGCGATNTCGCGGTAGAAGATAAAGAGGTAGAGCGCACAAAANGTGCCNACGATNGCCAANGCCCATTCCCAGATTGGAANGCGGTTCTTGGGCGAGCCNAGNAGCACNGTNGCNATNACGAAANGCNGCNGGGATCGGGATCCACCAAANNGCGGTCGAATCNTTGGTGCTGACCATAAAGAGNGCGGCAAGNACGNNNGGAACNATGACNCCAAGNGCCACCTGAAANCTNGTGCGCGTGGCCGGGAACACCATGATGCCAAGGAATACGGCAAAGCCCAAGTGAATGGAGCGGGCCAGCGTATCATTGAACAGACCAATGGGTGACGCNATGTAGAGTTGNAACAGNGACCAAGCCANTGCCACCAACAGNAGCAAGGTGCCCATCAGCCCNCTNACAGNNCGNCCGCCCGTATCAGAAGAAGCGACAAGTTCGTCCAGTTCCGCCTGGCTCANTCCGCCNCGGTCACCGGTTGCGGCGGTTTCGACAGCCGCCGCCTNTTGCTGGTCCTTCTCAGACATATCGTCCCCCTGTCGGCTCCACCTTGGGGTGGATGCGCATATTGTNNTTTTCGGGTCTCTGACGGCAGCGTACCGCCGCCAGAGCTATCATGTCACGCGAAGATTACTCGATCCAACCTTGCTCTTTGTAATACTTCTCTGCACCGGGGTGCAGCGGNGCAGACAGACCGCCCGAGATCATCTCTTCTTGGGTCAGGTTCTCNAACGCCGGGTGCAGACGCTTGAANCGGTCGAAGTTGTCAAAGACGGCTTTGACGACCTGATAGACCACATCGTCATCCACATCGGCGGANGTNACAAANGTCGCTTTCACGCCGAANGTTTTNANGTCNNNGTCGGTGCCCTTGTACATGCCGCCCGGCACGGTGGCCTCGGCATAATAGGGGTTGTCGTCGATCAGACCTTGGATCGCNTCACCNTCNACGGGGATCAGCTTGGCGTCGATGGTCGACACGGCTTCTTGGATGGANCCATTCGGGTGGCCAACGGTGTAGATGATCGCATCCACTTTGTTNTCNCCCAGNGCGGCGGCCTGCTCNGCNGGCTTCAGNTCGGANGCCAGTGCGAAATCGTCCAGNGTCCANCCTTTGGCGTCCATNACGACTTCCATGGTGGCGCGCTGACCGGAACCGGGGTTGCCGATGTTGACGCGCTTNCCTTTGAGGTCGTCNAAGGACTCGATGCCGCTGTCGGCACGGGCGATNACGTTGAACGGCTCACCATGNACGGAGAAGACCGCGCGCAGGTTGTCGAACTTGTCGCCTTCGAACTGCGAGGAGCCGTTGTAGGCGTGGAACTGCCAGTCGGACTGGGCAACGCCCATGTCCATGTCGCCCGCTTTGATCGCGTTGATGTTGGCGATGGNCCCGCCGGTNGANGGCGCGGTGCATTTCAGGTTGTGATCCGCTGTGCCGCGGTTCACCAGACGGCANATCGACTGACCGACGACGAAGTAAACGCCTGTCTGGCCACCGGTGCCGATGGTGATGAACTTTTCCTGCGCCATGGCCGCAGTGCCGGCCACCATGGCACCGGTCATCGCGAGCATTTTGAACATTTTCATAAGATGTCTCCCATTGTTATAATTGGCGGACCACCCTTTAGGCGGACACCATTGCATGCACAAGTAGAGCGCCGCAGCCTTTAGGCAATTGACTGGGCAGGGAAATTTCTAACGCGCCGTTCAGGGCCCAAGCAGACATGCCCTTGTGGCGGGAATCCCCGTATTCAGGTTAGGTCGGATTGCCATCGCGATCAATGCAACTCCCTTTCATGGCGNAACCCGNCCCCNAAAGCCTANCCTACANGCTGGGGCAAATCCGGCAGAACCGGCGCGGCGGCGATGAGTGATTTGGTATATTCATGCTGNGGCGCNTCGAAGACCTGCGTTGTCTCTCCGGCCTCTACGATCTTGCCGGACTGCATCACCAGCACCCGGTCCGTCACCGTGCGCACCACCGACAGGTCGTGCGAAATAAAGAGATAGGTCAGGTCATANTGGCTGCAAAGNTCGGCCAGCAGATCNAGGATCTGCGCCCGGACCGAGACATCCAGCGCGCTNACCGCCTCGTCNAANAGGATCANCTCNGGCCGGATGATCAGCGCNCGGGCAATGGCNATNCGCTGGCGCTGNCCGCCNGAGAATTCGTGAATGTATTTNCGNGCATCTGCNGGGCGCAGCCCCACNGCNGTNAGCGCTTCGTCAATCGCNCGGGTCCGCTCCGCCCCCTGNGGCGNGNTNTCGAGCAGGTGGAAAGGCTCGGTCACCAACCGATCAACNCGGTGGCGCGGATTGAAGCTGCCGAAAGGGTCTTGGAACACCACCTGCATCTTGCGGCGCACNGCAAGGTTCGGCTTTGTCCCGGTAAAGACGGGCTGACCATCGACGGTGATGCTGCCCTCNTGCACCTGTTCCAGACCCAAAATCGCCCGCGTCAGGGTCGATTTTCCGCAACCGGATTCCCCCACCAAGCCCAACCGCTCCCCCCGGTTCAGGGTAAAGCTGAGGTTGTCCACCGCGCGGAACCTNCCGGGCGCACCAAACAGCGTTTTGCGCGGCAGATGATAGTCACGNCAGACGCCCTTGACCTCCAACAGCGGCTGGGGCGCGGGCGGCTNGGGCAGGTTCACCTCATGGCGGGAGGCGTCGAAAAGCATNTTGGTATAGGGGTGGCGCATGTCATGCAGCAGGGTTTGCGTCTCTCCCTGTTCGACAATCTGCCCCTTGCGCATGACGATGATGCGGTCGGCCATATCTGCCACAACGGCAAGGTCATGGGTGATCATCAACAGCCCCATGCCGTCTTCGCGCGCCAGACGGGTCAGCAGGGCGAGGATTTGCGCCTGTGTGGTGACATCCAGCGCCGTGGTCGGCTCATCGGCGATCAGCAGGCGGGGGCGCAGGGCGATGGCGATGGCGATCACCACCCGCTGGCGTTGCCCGCCGCTCAACTCATGCGGATAGCGCGACAGCGGGAAGCGGTCTTGGGGCAGGCCGACGCGGGTCAGCGTTTCGGCGGCGCGGGCCTCGGCCTCGGCGCGCGACACGCCGGGTTCATGCACTCGGATGGTTTCGGCCACTTGGCGGCCAATGGTCTGCACCGGGTTCAGCGCGGTCATCGGCTCTTGAAACACCATGCCGATGTCGTTGCCGCGCATACCGCAGAGCGCCGCTTCGCTCATCTGGGTCAGATCATCGTCGCCCAGCATGAGATGGCCGGTGGTCGTCGCGCCCTTGGGCAAAAGCTGCATCGCCGCCAGCGCAGTCATCGACTTGCCCGAGCCACTTTCCCCGGTCACGGCAACGATCTCTCCCGGTGCGACGGAAAAGGTCACCCCGTCGAGGATGCGCAGCCCGTGGATCGACAGCGAAAGATTGGAGACAGTCAGAAGCGTCATGTGCGTGCCACCCTCAGGCGGGGATCAAGCAGGTCACGCAGCCCGTCGCCCATCAGGTTCAGCCCCAGCACCGTCAGGATGATCGCGAAACCCGGCATCAGGGCCATATGCGGCGCGATACTGACCATGGTTTGCGCATCGGCCAACATTCGGCCCCANGACGGCACCGGCGGCTGCGCGCCAAGNCCGACGTAGCTCAGCCCCGCTTCGGCGAGGATGCCGAGGGAGAACTGGATGGTCCCCTGCACGATCAGCAGATTCGCAACGTTGGGCAAGATATGCTCAAACGAGATTCGCGCCGCGGATTTGCCCGCCACCCGTGCCGCCATGATGAACTCCCGCTGCCACAGCGACAGCGCCGCNCCGCGGGTGATCCGGGCGAAAACGGGGATGTTAAAGATGCCGATGGCAATGATCGCATTGATCGCCCCGGCGCCAAAGACCGCCGT
The DNA here is from genome assembly GCA_002703405.1 of Sulfitobacter sp. Classification (GTDB taxonomy): domain Bacteria; phylum Pseudomonadota; class Alphaproteobacteria; order Rhodobacterales; family Rhodobacteraceae; genus Sulfitobacter. Next base: position 91,343 of record NZSX01000037.1, read on the forward strand.
GATCAGAATGGCGATGACAATGGCCGGAAAGGCAAAGACCAGATCATTGCCGCGCATGATGACCTCATCCACAAGGCTCCCGCGCCGCGCTGCGGCCCAAAGCCCCAGCGGCACGCCCGCGCCCATGCCAATGCCCACCGCCACCAACGCCACGGCGATAGAGGTCCGCGCGCCGACCATGATCATGCTCAGAATGTCGCGGCCAAAGTGATCCGTCCCCATGGGATGCGCCAGCGACGGGCTGTGCAGCTTGTTCGCGATGTCGAGCCCGGCATAGTCATAGGGCGTCCAGACAAAGGAGATCAGCGCCGCCAGCAGAAAGACCGAGGTCAACACGGCCCCAAGAAACAGGTTGCGGTTCATGTGCGGGCCCTCAACCGGGGATCGACGGCGGCATAGGCCAGATCGACAAGGAAATTCACCAAGATCACCGAAAAGACCAAGAGCATCACCACCGACTCGACCACGATCAAATCCCGCGCCGAGATCGACTGAAACACCAGCCGCCCGAGNCCCGGCAGGTAAAAGACCTGCTCAATAATGATCGACCCGGCCAGCAGGAAGGAGAACTGCAAGCCGATGATCGTCAGCACCGGGATCAGCGCATTGCGCAGCCCGTGCCGCCAAAGCGCCTGTCGCGCGGTCAGCCCCTTGGCTCGCGCGGTGCGCATGAAATCTTCGCCCAGAACATCCAGCAGGGCCGAGCGCATGACCCGCGCGAGGATCGCCGCCTGCGGCAAGGCCAGCGCGATGGCAGGCAGGGTCAGCGCATGCAGCCCGGCGAAAAGCCCCTTGTCCCAGCCGACGAAACCGCCTGCCGAAAACCAGCGCAGGTTAATCGAAAAGATCAGCACGAGGATCATGGCGAACCAAAAGTTCGGCACCGCCACGCCCAATTGCGTCGCCCCCATCACGCCAACGTCGCCCGCCCGTCCGCGGCGTGAGGCGGCGTAGATGCCCGCCGGAAAGGCCACGATGACAGAGAGGAAAAGCGCATAAAGCGCCAAGGGTACAGAAACCCAAAGCCGGTCACCGATCATCTCGGTCACCGGGGTGCGATAGGTGTAGGACGTGCCGAAATCGCCGCGCAGCATGCCACCNACCCANTCNAGGTANCGCTCNGGTCGGGANTGATCGAGNCCCAGNTCACTGCGCAGCGCGGCCAGTGTTTCNGGCTGTGCATTCAGGCCNAGCATAAAGGANGCNGGATCGCCGGGGGCGACCTCAATAACCACAAAAATCACCAGCGACGCGACCGCGAGACTGATGAGCAGGGANAGAAATCTTTTCAACGCATAGCGCAACATAGCGCGGAGGTTAGGCGGCACGCTCGGGAGGGTCCAGAGCCCGCGTGCAGTTTCCCCGAGGAGAAAGAGAGAANTGCTGAATTTTTAAGGCCCANGNAGNGCGGGGCCGGGGTNCACATCGAAAGAATCCAGCATTGTGAGCANGTTATGCACNGANACNGCCGTTTTCCCNTTCCTAATCGCTATGCNCTGGAACCATATCCGTTATGCGGTGTTGTCTTCGGGAGAACAGANAAAACTGGAGANTAAAAATGAAAACGACTNTGAAAACACTTGCGATCGCCGGNCTTCTGGGCACCGTTTCCGCACCCGCCTTCGCCGCTGCTCACATGGACATGGCCACCATGACCTGCGCCCAGTACCAAGAANTNAGCGATGAAGACAAAATGNANGTCNCTTCCATGGCAATNGCCGAACTGGAAGATGGCGNCCACGGTGGCTCNNTGATCACCGANACCAAAAACGACGGTTCCGAGCCGAGCGACATCTCNGCTGNNGAAGCGACAGACGCNGAAGANANCGAAGATTCCCTNATCGACAANACNAAAGCNGTNGAAGATTCCGAAGAAGCNGACGANATGGCNGACACNGANATGNANCAGGNNATGGAAGACTTCNTNGTNGTCTGTAACCAGAACCCCGANGCNCTGGTNAGCGAAGCCGCAGCAAACNTGCGTGGCAAAGACNAATAGGTCTTCGCATNTNATNANANNGGGCGCGCTTCAAAGCGCGCCCTTTTTCGTTGTGTTTTAGATATTTATCTAATCACTCGGCCCAACTTACACCGCTCAGATCGGTGGCTTGGGTAGGTGCGTTCACCCAAAGCCCCTGTACGCCGGCCTTTGCAATCGTCGGGAAAGCGAGCTGGAACAGGTAGCCGTTCACGTAGTCTTCGGCGATGGTCTGCTGTGCCTTGGCCAGCATCTCACTCCGCGCGGCGGGGTCGGCGGTTTTGTTGAACTCCGCAATCAGAGACTGGAATTCGGCATTGTCATACTGGAAGTAATAGTCCGGGTTGGCATAGATGTTGATGTCCATCGGCTCTGTGTGGCTGACGATCGACAGGCCGAAATCCTTGCCTTTGAACACAGTTTCCAACCACTGCGCCCATTCGACATTGGTGATCTGCGCCCTGATGCCAACTTCGGCCAGTTGCGCCGCGATGATCTCTCCGCCCCGGCGGGCGTAGGATGGGGGCGGCAGGTGCAATGTCGTCTCGAACCCATCGGGGAAACCGGCCTCAGCAAGCAGCGCCTTGGATTTCTCGGGGTCGTAGCTGCTCATCTCAGTCAGGTCGACGTAGTCGGGGTTATGCGGTGCGAAATGTGTGCCGACGGGTGTGCCATAGCCGAACATCGCACCATCGATGATCGCCTGCCGGTCAATGGCATGGGCCACGGCCTCGCGGACTTTGACGTTGTCGAAAGGTTCGCGCTTGTTATTGATCGACAGGATCGTTTCCCCCTCGGTCGAGCCAATCAGCACTTGGAAACGGGGGTCCGCCTCGAACTGGGGGATATTTTCCGGCGCGGGGAAGCCGGTGAAAACATCGACATCCTCGGCCATGACCGAGGCGAAAGCCGCTGTCGGGTCCGAGATGAATTTGAACGTCGCGCTGGCCAGGGCGGGCGCTTCGCCCCAATAGTCTTCATTCCGGGTCAGGGTGATCTTGTCGCCTTGGTTCCAGTTCTCAAATTTGAAAGCGCCGGTGCCGATTGGGGTCTGTTTGATCGTCTCGACCGATTCCGGCGCCACGATCACCGCATCACCCCAAGCGAGGTTGAAAAGCATGTTGCCGTTCGGCTCGCTCAGTTTGACCTCAACGGTCTGCGGGTCGATGACATTCACCTCGGAAATCGCGGAATAAAGTGCCTTTTGCGCGTTGGC
>NZSX01000038.1:0-36203 GCA_002703405.1 Sulfitobacter sp.
GATTTGACAACGTCAAAGCCGCCCCAGAAAGCCGCCCTATCCGAACCGGAGCCCGATGCGCGACCCATCCCCTTCCAGCCCGCCTGCGCCAGACGGCGAAGGGTCGCCCCGCCGCAGGCCGCGCCGGCGCGCGGGGATCGCGTCGGTCGCGGTGCTGGTGCTACTCGCGGCGCTGGCGACGGGGGCGGCGGTCTATTTTACCGGGCGTCCGATCCCCGCGCCGCTTTGGGTGCAAGAACGGATCGAGGCGCGGATCGCGACTGCACTGCCGCAGGCGCGGGTGGATTTCGGCGCGTTGGAATTCGTCGTCGACGAAGGCTGGCGGCCGCGCGTGCGGCTGCAAGATATCTTTGTCACCACCCCCGAAGGCGATGAGATCGTCAGTTTCAACGAGGTCAAGGCCAGCCTGTCGATGCGGTCATTGATGCGCGGTGTGGCACAGCCGCGGGCGATTTCCCTTTCAGGCGTGGTGGCAAACCTGCGCCGGGGGGCGGATGGCCGGGTGAGCCTGAGCGCCGGGGCCGGGATCGCCCCGCCTGAGCGCGAGGCCGCGACCCTGCCGCAACTCATCGGTCAGATCGACGAGGTGCTGGCCGCCCCCGCGCTCTCGGCCCTACGCTCGGTTGAGCTGCGCGCCCTGACCCTGCGGTTCGAGGATGCCCGCGCGGGCCGGGCCTGGACCGGCGATGGCGGGCGGCTGCGCTTGGCACGCGATGGCGATCAGCTTGACCTATCGGCCGATCTTGCGGTGCTGAGCGGTGGGGCCGATGTGGCCACGCTCACCGGCAATTACAGCAGCCGCATCGGCCAGAACGCCGCGACCTTTGGTGTGACATTCGACGGGATCGATGCGCGCGACATCGCAGCACAGGGGCCTGCGTTTTCATGGCTAGAGGTGCTACGGGCCGATATCTCGGGCGCGGTGCGCAGCGGGATCGACAGCGCGGGCCACTTTGCGCCGATCAACGCGTCGCTGCAAATCGACAAAGGCGTGTTGCAGCCCAACTCACAGACCAAGCCAATCCCTTTTGATGGGGCACAGAGCTACTTCAGCTATGACCCCGCGCGCCAGCTTTTGCGCTTTGACGAGATGTCCCTCGACAGCCCTTGGGTGTCGGTCAACATCACCGGCACTTCGCAACTGGGCGATGTCACGGGCGGCATTCCGGGGCGGATGGTGGGGCAGTTTTCCTTACGCGATCTGCGCGCCAATCCGGCGGATGTCTACCCCGGGACGGTGGCCTTGGATCAAGCAGATATCGACTTTGAACTCAGCCTCAACCCGTTTCGCCTGAAACTGGGCCGTTTGGAGATCAGCGATCAGGGCCGTAGCCTGCGCCTTGATGGGGCGCTTGTGGCCGAGCCTGAGGGCTGGAACCTGTCGCTTGATGGGCGCATGGACAGGCTGAGCCCGGAGCGTCTGCTGGCGCTCTGGCCCGAGGGGGTGAAACCCAAGACCCGCAAATGGCTCGACGAGAACCTTCATTCAGGCCGGATGCGCAACCTTGATCTGGCGCTGCGCATGGCACCGGGGCAGGTGCCGCAGACCTATGTGGCCTTCGACTACGCCGGGGCAGAGGTGCGGTTTTTGAAAACCCTGCCGCATATCACCGACGGAAGCGGCCATATGAGCCTGCTCGACAACCGNCTTGTCGTCACGGTGGACGCNGGCGAGGTNATCGCGCCGCANGGCGGGGCGGTGACNCTGGATGGNTCGTCNTTCATCATNCCNGANGTGCGNGTGAAAGACGGCAGNCCNTCGGTNATCCGGCTCAANACCCGNTCNACCCTGACCGCNGCGCTNTCGCTGCTNAANCAGCCGCCNATGCGGGTGATGGANAAGGCNGGGCTGCCNGTGACGCTCGCGGATGGGGAGGCGGTGNTGAAAGGNACGCTGGCGCTGCCGTTGAAAAAGGGCGGCAAGCCCGAAGATGTGCGCTATCACTTCGCGGGGGATTTGCTGTCGCTTTCGACNGATACGNTGGTNAAGGACCGCAGCCTTCAGGCCAGCAAACTGGCCATCACCGCCAGCAATGACCGCATCACCATCGGCGGCGAAGGACGTATCGATGGCGTGGGTTTCGACGGGGAATGGTCGCAGGCGATCGGTCCCGGCTCTGACGAAAGCAGNCTGACAGCCCAAGTGGCGCTGACCCCTGCGGGGCTCGAAGCGTTTGGCGTCGCACTGCCCCCCGGCAGCCTTCGCGGGGAGAGCAGCGGACAGATTGCGGTGGACCTCAAGAAAGGCGCGGCACCGCGGTTTTCGCTGCGAAGCGATTTGGCGGGCTTGGGCGTTTCCGTGCCTCAGCTATCGTGGTCCAAAGCACCGGCGACCAAAGGCGAATTGCGACTGGCGGGACGGTTGGGCGAGACGCCGAACATCGACGCCTTTCAACTGAACGCGCCGGGGCTGCGGGTGGCAGGCTCCATTGACCTTGAACCCGGCGGCGCGTTGGACCGGGTGCGGATCGACCGGCTGCGGCGCGGCGACTGGCTTGATATCCCCGTGCAACTGATCGGGCGTGGCAAGGGCAATCCGGTGCAGGTGGTGCTGGGCGGCGGCACGCTGGACATGCGCCGGGCNGAGTTCGGCGGGGCCGGGGGGCAAGCCGGACCGCCGATGCGCGTGGCGCTGGACCGGCTGCAGATCACCGATACGATTTACCTCACGAACCTTGCGGGCACCTTTGACACGGCCAAGGGGATGGACGGGTCCTTTACCGCGCGGCTCAACGGGGGCACGCCTGTGCAGGGGCGGGTCCTGCCCCAAGGCGGGCGCAGCGCGGTGCGCGTGGTCTCGGACGATGCGGGCGGGATACTGCGCTCGGCCGGGCTGGTGAAACAGGTCGTCGGGGGCAATCTGTCGCTTACCCTGCTGCCTGTCGGGTCGGGCGGGGCCTTTGATGGGCAGCTTGAGGTCAGCAATGTCGCCATTCAAGACGCGCCNGGGATCGCGGCGCTGGTGAATGCCATTTCGGTCGTGGGGCTGATTAACGAACTCAACGGCGATGGCATTTACTTTGACGATGTGGAGGCGAAGTTTCGCCTGACCCCGAACCGCCTGACCCTGACCGAGGCCAGCGCCGTGGGCGCGTCTTTGGGGCTGTCGATGGATGGGGTCTATGCGCTCGACAGTGGGTTGATCGACATGCAGGGTGTGATCTCTCCGGTCTATATGTTCAACGGGATCGGGTCGCTGTTCACCCGCAAGGGCGAGGGGCTGATCGGCTTCAACTACCGCCTGACAGGGGCCGCGAAAGAGCCGAGCGTCTCGGTCAATCCGCTCTCGGCGCTCACGCCCGGCATGTTCCGCGAGTTGTTCCGCCGCCCGCCCCCAACACCCCCGGCGGTGCAGGGCCAAGCGAATCCGGTTGCCCGGGTGCCAGAGGACCGCTAAGCGCCGGGCGACCTATGCTGCCAGACCAATAGGAACGCCGACCGATGAAGCTCTCCGATTTCGATTTCGACCTGCCCGAGGAATTGATCGCCACGCGCCCCGCCAATCCGCGCAGCTCCGCCCGGTTGCTGGTGGCCGCGGGGGATCAGTTGCATGACCGCCGCGTGACCGACCTGACAGACTGGCTGCGCCCCGGCGACCGTTTGGTGCTGAACGACACCCGTGTGATCCCGGCGCGGCTTTCTGGGCTGCGCCACCGTGCCTCGGCCCAAGGGGCGGTGCGGGCCAAAATCGAAGTCACGCTTTTAGAGCCGCGCGGCGATGGCACGTGGTCGGCGTTGATCAAACCCCTGCGCAAGCTGAAAATCGGCGAAGAAGTCGTCTTTTCCGACGATCTGCGCGCCACGCTTGAGGCGGTGGAAGACGGGCAAGGGCATCTGCGGTTCAACTGCACAGGTGATGATTTCGATGCCGCGCTGAACGCAGCCGGGGCCATGCCGCTGCCGCCCTATATCGCCGCAAAGCGCGCGGCTGACGCGCAGGATATGACGGATTACCAAACCGTCTTTGCCCGCCACGCAGGCGCGGTCGCGGCGCCCACGGCGTCGCTGCATTTCGACGAGGCGCTGCTCGCGGCGCTGGCGGCCAAGGGGGTCACCTTTAGCCATGTCACCCTGCATGTCGGGGCGGGCACCTTCCTGCCGGTCAAGGTCGATGACATTTCCGAGCACAAAATGCACGCCGAATGGGGCCGGGTGAGCGCCGAGGCCGCCAAAGAGATCACCGCCACCCGTGCCGCCGGAGGGCGCGTGATCCCCGTGGGCACCACCGCGCTGCGCCTGATCGAAACAGCGGCGCGCGGCGGGCAGATCGCGGCGTGGGAAGGGGATACCGATATTTTCATCACGCCGGGGTTCNACTTCAANGTGACCGANGGGCTGATGACGAATTTCCACCTGCCCAAATCCACGCTGATGATGCTGGTCTCGGCCCTNATGGGCGTGCAGCAGGTAAAAGACATNTANGCCCATGCCATCGNNGAAAAATACCGTTTCTTTTCATACGGCGATTCCTCTCTTCTGCTGCCTGAGGCGCAAAAACCCGCTTGAATGTCGTTCTAGGGGGTGACTAGNCTGCGATTGCCGTCCATGGGAGGGCTTGGGCGAACAAGGAATTGACCGATGATTCAAGTGGTTTCAAGCGCATGGGCGCTATTGCTGGGCATGTGCCTGTTGATGGTCGGCAACGGCATGCAGGGCACTTTGCTGGGTATTCGCGGCGGCATCGAAGGGTTTTCGACCCTNCAAATGTCGATCGTNATGTCGGCTTACTTCGTCGGTTTCTTGGGCGGGTCGCGGATGGCNCCGGGGATGATCCGGCGTGTGGGCCACGTGCGGGTCTTTGCGGCGCTNGCCTCGCTGATNTCGGCNGTNATGATCCTCTACCCGACATTCCCCAATACCATCGTCTGGTCGCTGGGNCGGGTGCTGATCGGCTTTTGTTTCTCGGCTGTTTACGTGACCGCTGAAAGCTGGCTCAACAATGCNGCCACGAACGAGAACCGNGGGCAGGCGCTTTCGGCCTATATGATCGTGCAAACACTCGGCATCGTCATCGCCCAAGCGCTGCTGTTGACGGCTGACCCGTCGGGCTTTGTGCTCTTTGTNATTCCTTCGGTTTTGGTGAGCATCGCGGTCACGCCGATCCTGCTGTCGATCAGCCCCACACCGCCCTTCGGCACCACCAAACCGATGAGCCTGAGCACCCTGATGGAGACNTCTCCNCTCGGCTGTGTCGGCATGTTCCTTTTGGGCGGTGTTTTCTCGGCGCAGTTCGGGATGGCNGCGGTTTACGGTGCCGAGGCAGGGCTGAGCGTCGCGCAGATCTCACTTTTCGTGGCGGCCTTCTTTGTNGGTTCGGTGATCCTGCAATATCCCATCGGCTGGATTTCTGACCGGATGGACCGACGCAGCCTGATCGTCATCACCGCGCTGATCGGTGGNGCGGGCTCCATGGTCGGCATGATGCTGGGGCATATNTTNCCGATCTTGCTCGCCACGGCNTTTGTNGTNGGCGGCATGTCGAACCCGCTTTACTCGCTNATCATGGCCCANACCAACGANTTCCTCGAACANGAGGANATGGCNGCGGCCTCGGGTGGGATGTTGTTTATCAACGGCTTAGGTGCCGTCCTTGGCCCGGTGATTACCGGTTGGATGATGGGCACGGCNCTGGGGCCGGGGGGCTTTTACCTCTTTACNGCCGTGCTCTTTGCCGCGCTGGCCGGCTATGCNTCNTACCGTAANACGCAGCGTGCTGCGGTTCCGGTGGANGANACGGGCAACTACGTGCCGATTTACCCCTCTGCCACCGCGGTGGCCGTGGAAATCGCGCANGAGTATGCCATTGAATCGGAACAGGANGCCGCCGAAGAAGCTGCTCAAGAAAACGCCGAAGCTGACAAAAACGCCCCTGATAGCGATAACGATGTCGNNGATGACATAAAACGTGACTAGGCTTTCGGGGTAAGACGTTCTTAACTTTAACNAAACGCCCNAGATGACGGCAAAGGAGTGTGCGGGATGGCTGCCACAAATGCAGAACCCCAAGATGTACTGAATTTCTGGCTCAAGGACGTGGGTCCGGCNGGATGGTACAATAGTTCTGATGCGCTGGACGCCGAGATCCGCAGCCGTTTCGAGGNGCTCTGGNGTGAGGCAGAGGCGGGCAAGCTGAACCATTGGCTGACCAATCCCACCGACGCGCTGGCCTTTTTGATCGTGACNGATCAATTCCCGCGCAATATGTTTCGCGATACCGGCAAGGCATTTGCCAGCGATCGTATCGCNCTCGCGGCCGCGAAGCTGGGGATCGAAAAGGGCTGGGACATGCGCGTNGAAGCGCCCGAGCGGCAGTTTTTCTACCTGCCGCTGATGCACTCAGAGAACCTCTGCGATCAGGACCGTTGCGTGCGTTTGATGTGCGAACGGATGCCGGAAAGCAATGGCAGCAACCTGCTGCACGCCCGCGCGCACCGCGAAGTGATCCGTCAGTTTGGCCGCTTTCCCTACCGCAACGCGGCGCTGTCGCGCAGTTTTACCGCGCAGGAGACCTCTTATATCGACGAAGGCGGATATGGCCGCACCGTCAAACAGCTGCGTGAAAATCTGCAAGCGGCCTGAGCTTCGGCAGGGCAGGGTAAATTCGCGTGGTTGTGGCGATTGCAAATATGGTTTAGCGGTAAACTATATTTGCAAACCCTAACGCGAGGTCCTTGCCATGGCTGCCAAATCCTTTGATCTGATCGTGATCGGTGCGGGGCCGGGCGGCTATGTCGCCGCCATCCGTGGCGCACAGCTAGGCCTGAAGGTCGCGGTTGTTGAGCGAGAAAATCTGGGCGGCATCTGCCTCAACTGGGGCTGTATCCCCACCAAGGCGCTGCTGCGCTCTGCCGAAGTGTTTCACCTGATGCACCGCGCCAAGGACTTTGGTCTGGCAGCGGATAAGATCGACTATGATCTCGAAGCGGTGGTCACACGCTCGCGTGGCGTCGCCAAGCAGATGGAAGGCGGGGTCAAACACCTACTGAAGAAAAACAAGGTTGAGGTCTTCATGGGCGAAGCCTCGATCCCCGCGAAAGGGAAGGTCTCTGTCAAAACTGACAAGGGCAGCGAAGAGCTGACGGCCAAGAACATCGTGCTAGCAACCGGCGCCCGCGCCCGCGAACTGCCGGGGCTCGAGGCGGATGGCAAGCGCGTCTGGACCTACCGCCACGCCTTGCAGCCCGTCCATGACCCCAAGAAGCTACTGGTCATCGGCTCCGGCGCCATCGGGATCGAATTCGCCAGCTTCTACAACACACTCGGCGCTGACACGACCGTGGTCGAGGTGATGGACCGTGTTCTGCCAGTAGAAGATGAAGAAATCTCTAAATTCGCCAAGAAGGCGTTTGAGAAGCAGGGCATGACCATCATGCAAAAGGCCACGGTCAAGAAGCTCGACCGTGCGGACGACAAGGTTACCGCCCATATCGAACGTGACGGCAAAGTCGAAAAGCTTGAGTTCGACACCGTGATCTCTGCGGTTGGCATCGTCGGTAATACCGAAGGTCTGGGGCTGGAAGAACTTGGCGTCAAAGTAGACCGGACCCATGTGGTGACGGATGAATATTGCCGCACAGGTGTCGACGGACTCTATGCCATCGGCGACATCGCTGGTGCGCCGTGGCTTGCGCATAAAGCGAGCCACGAAGGGGTGATGGTTGCCGAACTCATCGCGGGCCAGAAACCACATCCCGTCAAACCCGAAAGCATCGCCGGTTGCACCTATTGCCACCCGCAGGTCGCCTCTGTCGGTCTGACCGAGGCGAAGGCCAAAGAGCAAGGCTATGACATCAAGGTCGGTCGNTTCCCCTTTATCGGCAATGGCAAAGCCGTGGCCTTGGGTGAGCCGGAAGGGATGGTGAAAACCATCTTTGATGCCAAGACCGGCGAACTTCTGGGCGCACATATGGTCGGGGCCGAGGTGACCGAGCTGATCCAAGGCTACGTTGTGGGCCGCCAGTTGGAGACCACCGAAGAAGACCTGATGAACACCGTCTTCCCGCATCCAACACTCAGCGAAATGATGCACGAATCCGTGCTCGACGCCTTTGACCGCGTGATCCACATGTAACGCGGGCGGGGCAGGGTGCATTGACCGCGCCTCGCCCCGCCGCAATTTGGCCAAACCGTCGGGAGCCATGTCGTGGTCAGCCTTAACCGTGTCGTCATGCACCGCAGCAGCCGTCGGCTGATTGGCCGTTTGAACCCTGCAACGCTGGATACAGCCGAAATTTCTGGCAGGTTCGGTAAGCGCTTCACATTCAAGAGCTATACACAGTTTGGCTACCCGACCTATGACATCTGCGCAGGTCCGTTTACCGATCCCGAAACCGGTGCCGTGCGGCAGTTTGATCTGATCCTCGCCAATCAGGTCTGGGAGCATCTTGACCGGCCTTATACGGCGCTGGCCCATGTGCAACAGATGCTCAGAGCGGGCGGGTATTTCTGGATCGCTGTTCCGTTTTTCATCCCCTTTCATGCGGCCCCCAATGACAATTCGCGCTGGTCCGCACGGGGGCTGAAGAACTTGCTGATCGAAGCCGGCTTCGACGAGAGCCGGGTCATCGCGCGACAATGGGGCAACCGTNCCGCCGCCGCCCGCAATCTTGAACCCGACTGGCCGCCGNGTTTCGACAAAAGCACGGATGACCTGACTAACGATCCCAAAATGCCGCTGTGCGCTTGGGCGCTGGCCCAGAAGAAATGAGAGCCGATGGCTGACCAAACCTCCTTTCCGCGCGTTTTCGCGCTTTGGGCCGCGGGCCTGGGGGCGGCGGCGCAATATGGCAAGATGAGCGTCATCTTCGACCTGCTTCCAAAGATTTATCCGCAGGCCGGAGCGTCGCTGGGCTTCTTGGTTTCAATGGTGGGCGGTGTCGGTATCCTCCTTGGCGTTGTNGCGGGGCTGGTGGTCGCCCGTATCCGCTANCGTCGNGCGCTGCTATNTGCCCTGTGGCTGGGCGCGGCTGTATCGGCCTTTCAGGCGCTGCTGCCGGGGTTTGGTTGGATGCTGGCCAGCCGCGTGGTCGANGGGCTGTCGCATCTGGCCATCGTCGTTGCCGCGCCGACGTTGATTGCNCAACTCAGTACNGTGAAGGACCGTGGGTTTACCCTGACCCTCTGGGGCACCTTCTTTGGCGTGGCNTTCGCGATCCTGACCCTCATAGGCCGCCCGCTTGCGCTGACATGGGGCGTGCCTNNGCTTTTCGCCGTCCACGCGCTCTATATGGCGGGCTGNGCGCTNGTGCTTTCCGGNAGCTTGCGCAGCCTGCCGGACGANGGCCCTCAGNCGCCATTCTCTTTGCCNCAGATACTGCGTGANCACNTCGCGATCTACCGNTCTCCCTTCCTNTCCGCCCCGGCNGCGGGNTGGCTGTTCTATACATTCAGTTTCGTTTCCATCCTCACTGTCNTGCCGCCCTACCTCTCCGAGGCATGGCGCGCGGTCACNATGGCCGCCATGCCGCTNACTAGCATCGCGGTATCNATGACCATCGGCGTCGCATTGCTCCGCCGTCTANCGGCGGTCTCTGTTGTGCAAACTGGCTTTGCCCTTTCCGCCCTTTCTATGCTTTGGCTCTGGCTCGCCCCCGGCNCGCCNTTGGCCTGTNTGGCACTNGCTGNNGCNATGGGGNTGATCCAAGGCGCAAGTTTTACCGCGGTCGCGCAACTCAACAGCGGCCCCGCCGCGCAGGCGCAGGCAAACGGTGCGGTGGCCCAAATGGGGAACCTTGGAAACAGCCTTGGCACACCTGTTATGGCGTTCGGGTTAGCGAGCTTTGGNGGCGCGGCCTTGCCANTATTGGCGGGTGGGGCCTTTGNTATGGGGCTGGTGGCACATCTCCTCCTTGGTGCGGCCCGACGTCGCAGTCGGCGCGTTCCTGTTTAGTTCTCACTTTTNCGTTGGAAAACACTGCATCAGNACCTATGTACAAACCGTTAAGAGGGGCATGTCATGGCTGAGCTGAAGAACATCGAAGTGCGCGGCGCGCGCGAGCACAATCTAAAGAACATCGACGTGGATATTCCGCGTGACCAACTGGTTGTAATTACCGGGCTTTCNGGCTCGGGNAAGTCGAGCCTTGCCTTCGACACGATCTATGCCGAAGGGCAGCGGCGCTATGTGGAATCACTGTCGGCCTACGCGCGGCAGTTCCTTGATATGATGCANAAACCGGATGTGGATCACATTTCCGGTCTCAGCCCNGCGATTTCAATCGAACAGAAGACCACCTCAAAGAACCCNCGATCCACCGTCGGCACGGTGACCGAGATTTACGACTATCTGCGGCTGTTGTTCGCCCGCGTCGGCACCCCCTATAGCCCGGCCACCGGCAAACCNATCGAAGCCCAGCAGGTGCAGGACATGGTCGACCGGATCATGACCATGGAAGAGGGCACGCGGGCNTATCTGCTNGCGCCGATTATTCGCGACCGCAAAGGNGAATANCGCAAAGAGTTCATNGAGTTGCGCAAGCAAGGCTTTCAACGGGTCAAGGTGAACGGTGANTTCTACGATCTGGATGAGCCGCCGACGTTGGANAAGAAATTCCGCCATGANATTGATGTTGTCGTCGACCGGATCGTNGTGCGNGAAGGGCTGGAAACGCGCCTGGCGGANTCGCTGCGCACNGCGCTNGANCTTGCCGATGGNATNGCCATTCTCGAAACNGCGCCCAGTGAAGGCGAGCCCGAGCGTNATACGTTTTCGGAAAAATTTGCCTGCCCTGTCAGTGGCTTCACCATTCCCGAGATTGAGCCGCGNCTGTTCTCCTTCAACGCGCCGTTNGGGGCTTGCCCCTCTTGTGATGGCCTTGGNGTCGAGCTCTTTTTTGACGAGCGTTTGGTGGTGCCNGACCAGAACCTGANAATCTATGACGGGGCNTTGGCGCCTTGGCGTAAGGGGAAGTCCCCGTACTTTAAGCAAACCATCGAAGCCATTGCCAAGCATTATAATTTNGACCAAAAGACCCGCTGGAAAGACCTGCCTGAGAAGGTGCAAGAGGTGTTCCTNCGTGGTTCCGGCAAGGAAGAGATTACCTTCCGCTATGACGAAGGCGGGCGCGTTTATGAGGTCAAGCGGGTNTTCGAGGGGGTGATCCCCAATATGCAGCGCCGCTACCGCGAAACGGACAGCAACTGGGTCCGCGAGGAGTTTGAGCGNTATCANAACAACCGNCCCTGTGGCACCTGTGGNGGCTATCGCCTGCGGCCCGAAGCGCTTGCGGTACGCATTGGCCCCACGANTGGCAATGAGAACGAGTTACTCCACATCGGTAAGGTGGTGGAGATGTCGATCCGTGAAGCCTTTGACTGGTGCAAGGCGGTGCCAGACCATCTGACCCCGCAGAAGAATGAAATCGCAAAGGCCATTCTAAAGGAAATTCGGGAACGTCTTGGATTNCTNAATAANGTGGGTCTNGAGTANCTTACGATGTCGCGTTCAAGTGGTACTTTAAGTGGNGGCGAGAGCCAGCGTATCCGCTTGGCAAGCCAGATTGGCTCTGGCCTGACGGGCGTGCTTTACGTGCTTGATGAACCGTCGATCGGGCTACATCAGCGCGATAATGACCGGTTGCTGGATACCTTAAAGAACCTGCGAGATCAGGGGAANACGGTGATCGTTGTNGAGCATGACGAAGAGGCCATCCGCGAGGCCGATTATGTGTTCGACATCGGGCCGGGTGCTGGNGTTCACGGCGGGCAAGTGGTGAGCCATGGCACGCCTGAACAGGTGGCGAATGATCCCAATTCTGTTACTGGTCAGTATCTTACCGGCGTTCGTGAAATCTCGGTCCCGNCCAAGCGGCGCAAGGGGAACAAGAAGAAGTTGCAGGTTGTAAAGGCTACTGGCAACAACTTGCAGAATGTCACTGTGGATTTCCCGCTGGGTAAATTCGTCTGTGTTACGGGCGTGTCGGGGGGCGGCAANTCCACCCTTACGATNGAAACCCTGTTCAAAACCGCNTCGATGAACCTGAANGGCGCGCGGCAGACACCTGCGCCNTGTCAGACCATCAAAGGGTTGGAACATCTCGACAAGGTCATTGATATTGACCAGCGGCCCATCGGTCGGACTCCGCGTTCGAATCCAGCGACNTACACCGGGGCCTTCACNCCGATCCGGGANTGGTTTGCCGGTCTGCCCGAAGCCAAAGAGCGNGGCTATAAGCCNGGGCGTTTCTCTTTCAACGTNAAAGGCGGGCGTTGCGAGGCCTGTCAGGGTGACGGGGTCATTAAGATNGAGATGCACTTCCTCCCNGATGTTTACGTGGAATGCGAGACCTGCAAAGGCGCGCGCTATAACCGCGAGACGCTGGAGGTGCGGTTNAAGGGNAAGAGCATCGCCGANGTNCTNGATATGACNGTNGAAGATGCGCAAAGCTTCTTTGCCGCTGTGCCGTCGATCCGTGAAAAGATGGATGCGCTGATGCGAGTGGGGCTGGGCTATATCAAGGTCGGACAGCAGGCCACGACCCTGTCGGGCGGTGAGGCGCAGCGGGTNAAGCTCAGCAANGAGTTGAGCAAACGTTCTACCGGGCGCACGCTATATATTCTTGATGAACCGACAACGGGCCTGCATTTCGAAGANGTGCGCAAGCTGTTGGAAGTNCTNCACGAATTGGTCGATCAGGGCAATTCCGTGGTTGTGATTGAGCATAACCTAGATGTGGTGAAAACCGCCGATCATATTATNGATATCGGCCCTGAGGGNGGTGACGGCGGTGGCCGGGTTGTGGCNACNGGNACGCCCGAAAAGGTCGCNGACGTGGCCGAAAGCCATACCGGGAAGTACCTCAAACCGATGCTATATAAGCANACAAAAGTGGCGGCGGAATAACCGCCGCCACTTGGTTGGCTTGGCCTGCGGCGTGTCCTTACAACACGGCGCGGGCGATGCGGATCAGTTGCAGCGTCTCATAAGCGCTATCGCGCAGCGANATCACCTGNCCNTTCAGNACCGCGTAGTTATAGCCTTCTTCCGGCTCGGNCAGACGGTAGAGATTGATGAGNTCCGCCTGCGTCAGCGCGGCGGTCNGNGCGATGTTCACNCCTGANCCNATGGTGGGCACCCNNGCCAATTCGTTNATNCGNAGCAGNGCNGTGTGATCTTCGTTGCTCAGCAGNACNGGCTGGCCATCGATCAGCGCNTAGCGATGACCAGCAGGCGCNGCNTCAAGGCTGTAGAGCTGTGCGATCTGGTTGGACTCCAGTAGGAGCAACTCGCGTTCNGTCAGCGGATCGGCNTCAAGATAGGGTTGGCGGCGCTCTTCCAGCANNGTGTCCAGCTCATCGTCGGAATAGCTGGCCCATTGTTCATANGTCACGCCCTGTTTTGCCAGNCCGGGGGGCACGCAGGGCGGGTCCTTCTTGGCCAGACCGGGGGGGCAGTTGCGATAGGTAATCAGCTCGTCATCGGGGAGCGCAGCCGCGTTTAATTCAGGCGCGGCAAGGGCAAGCGCCGCCGCACCGAGTATAGCGGCCATGTCACGCCCTTCGGGCGCCGGGGTGTTNANAAGACGGGTGACCACAGTCTCGCGGTCCTGNGTAAAGCGGGTCACGCGCTCATCAAANTCGGCGCGGTCCATGCCCTTGGGCAGTTTGACCTCATCGCCTTTGATCTTGACCTTATCACCATTGATTTTGATCTCGATCTTATCGTCTTTCTTGTCTTTTTTGGCCTTCTTCTCTTTGTGCTTCTCGGCCTTTTCCTCGCGCTTTTCTCTCTTTTTCTCGGCCTTCTTCTCCTGCTTGTCCTTCTTCTTGGCCTTTTTGTCTTTCTTGTCTTTGCCCTTATCGCCCTTGTCGTCTTTGGCGAGCCAAAGCGTTTCAGGGCCGCTGCTGTCAAAGGCAACCGCGGGCTGCGCCGGGGCAAAGCCGGTTCCGGCGGCGGCCAGCGGGCCGGTCGCACAGGCGGTGGTCAGGATTGTGGTAATGAGCAGGCGTCGCATCAGGTGATCTCCTCAGATGGGGTCATTCTGAAGTTAACGCCTGCTCGGGTCAGGTCGTTCCCGCGTGGGGAGCGTTCGGCTTAACCTTGCCAGCCGCGCTGCTCAAAACGGGGCAGCATGGCAGAGAAGTCTTTGCCCTTGCCGCCTTCTTCCTCGACGAAACGGGTGTAGAGTTCCTTGGCCAGCGCGCCCATCGGCGTGTCGGCATTGGCCATCTCCGCAGCCTGCTGGGACAGCCCCAGATCTTTGAGCATCAGCTCTGCCGCGAACCCCGGTTTGTAGTCGTTGTCGGCGGGCGATTGGGGGCCGACGCCGGGGGCCGGGCAATAGGCGTTCATCGACCATGAATAGCCCGAAGACGTGCTGACCACATCGAACATCCGTTCGCGATCAAGGCCCAGTTTGTCAGCCAGTGCAAAGGCTTCGCAGGTGGCGATCATCGTGGCGCCAAGGATCATGTTGTTGCAGATTTTCGCCGCTTGGCCGGCGCCCGCATCACCGCAATGAACGGCTTTNTGACCCATGATGTCGAACAGCGGTTTGGCCTTTTCAAAGGCNGCCTCCGCGCCGCCCGCCATGAAGGTAAGCGTGCCGCCCTGCGCGCCGCCGATNCCGCCAGAGACGGGGGCATCCACAAANAGCAATCCNGCCTTCTGCGCGGCCTCTGCCGCGAAACGCGCGCTTTCNACGTCGACGGTGGAGCAATCGATCAGCAGCGNGCCCGNNGCCATATGTGCGACCGCTTCTTCGGCCACTTGGCGCAGGATNGCGCCGTTGGGCAGCATGGTGATGACCACANCGGCATCCCCGACCGCCTCNGCGATGGTCTTGGCCTCGGCGACCCCTTCGGCGGTGGTGCCNGCCACGTCATTGCCGCGCACGGTATGNCCNGCGGCGGCGAGATTGGCGGCCATGGGCCCGCCCATATTGCCCAGACCGATGAAACCGATTGTAAGATTNCTCATNAATTTTCCTCCAACTTCAATTCGTTGTCGCCCAAGGGGGCGAGCATGGCGTCGATATCGGCCTGCGGCACGTCCCAGTCGGCGTGTTGCCAATTGGGGCTGCGGTCCTTGTCGATGATCGCGGCGCGCACNCCTTCGATGAAATCGCCTTTTTCCAGTGACCGCGCGGTAAAGCGNTATTCCTGTTCCAGTGCCGGGACCATGCCGATGNCGGGGCCGCGCAGGCGGCGCANCATCTCNAGCGTGCAGGCCATCGACAGGGGGGAGTTGCGGCGNAGGGTTTTCNCTGTCTCTGCGGCGAAACCGCTGNNGGACATCGCAAGCGCCGCGTCGATTTCTTTAAGGCTTTCGCCATGAAAGAGGCGGTCCANCTCTTCCTGAACCTCTGCCAGCNTGGACGGGGGCGGGGAGCTTGCAGCGCGNTCGAGGATGAAGGGATCACCGTTCTCTTCCANTTGNGCGATAAGATCGGGCCATTCGGCNTGCGCGATAAAATNATCNGCGAAACCGGCGTGGAGCACGTCGCCNGCGCCCATCCGCGCNCCGGTGAGGCCAAGGTATTCGCCCATCCGTCCCGGTGCCTGTGCCAGCAGCAGNGTNCCGCCCACGTCGGGNACCAGCCCGATGCCGCATTCGGGCATGGCGATCTTGCTGCTCTCGCCCACGACGCGGTGNGAGCCGTGGCAGCCGATGCCGACCCCGCCGCCCATGGTGAAGCCCTGCATGAAGGAGATCACCGGCTTGGGAAAACCGTGAAGTTTGTTGTTGAGCCGGTATTCATCGGCCCAAAAACGGCGGGCGAAGTCGAAATCCCCNTCCTTGCCCGTTTGGTANAGCTGNGCCACGTCACCGCCCGCGCAGAAGGCTTTTTCACCCTCGGCATCCANCACGATCACGGCGACCTCNGGGTCATCGCGCCAGTCGTCGATCGCCTTTTCGATGGCGATGCACATGTCGTAGCTCAGCGCGTTCAGCGCATTGGGCCGCGTCAACGTGATGCGTCCGGCGCGGCCCGNTNTGCGGATGTGGATATCANTCATGGGGGCCTCAGCGGTTCTTNAGCATGTCGCGGGCAACGATCACGCGCATGATCTCATTCGTGCCCTCAAGGATCTGGTGCACCCGNANGTCNCGGACCAGTTTCTCGATCCCGTAGTCGGCAAGGTAGCCATAGCCGCCNTGCAANTGCAGACATTGGTCGACGACCTTGCTGCCNGTCTCGGTCACGAATTTCTTGGCCATGGCGCAGAACTTGGTCGCATCCGGNGCGCCNGTGTCGAGCTTCCACGCNGCTTGNCGCAGGAAGGTGCGTGCNGCTTGCAANTCGATCTCCATATCGGCAAGGCGGAATTGCAGCCCNTGGAACTGGTCGATGCTCTGGCCAAAGGCTTTGCGGTCGCCCATGTANNCCAGCGTCTTGNTCAGCGCNGTNTGCGCGGCCCCGAGCGAGCAGGCCGAGATGTTNAGCCGCCCACCGTCGAGGCCCGCCATNGCGTATTTGAAGCCNTTGCCCTCTTCGCCAACAAGGTTNTCCGCNCCGANCTTGCAGTCATCAAANTGCACCAGCGCCGTCGGCTGGCTGCGCCAGCCCATCTTGTCTTCCAGCCCGCCNAAGCTGAGNCCCGGCGTGCCATCCTCGACATAGACGGTGGAGACNCCGCGCGCGCCATCGTCGGAGGTGCGGACCATGGTNACATAGGCATCCGAATAGCCGCCGCCCGAGATNAAGGCCTTGGTGCCGTTCAGTGTGTAGCCGTCATTGCTGCGCTCGCAGCGTGTCTTCAGCGCTGCCGCGTCGGAGCCGGAGCCGGGTTCGGTCAGGCAGTAGCTAAGCACCGTCTCCATGGTGAGCACTTTGGGCATGACGCGCTCTTTCATTTCGTCACTGGCGAAAGTATCGAGCATCTTGGCGCACATGTTGTGGATCGACAGGAAGGCCGCGACCGAAGGGCAGGCCATCGACAACGCCTCGAAAACCAGTGTTGCGTCGAGCCGTGTCAGACCCGCACCGCCGGTTTCTTCGGAAACATAAAGACCGCCGAACCCCAGCTCGCCGACCTGCGGCCACAGATCCTTGGGGATGGTGCCGTCTTTCTCCCACTGGTGGGCGTGGGGCGCGATTTTCTCCTGCCCGAATGCATGGGCCATGTCGAAAATGGCGGTCTGTTCCTCGTTCAATGCGAAATCCATCGCGGCTCCTCCCTGAAGTCATGTGTCCTTGGAACTGAACACTTGTTTAATTCTATCAGCCGAAANGTNCCGCAACAAGCGTCACAGATCGGCGTGGNATTCCTCGATCAGATGGCGNACGACNGCCTCGCCGCCNTTGCCCTCGGGCGCNTCGGCCCAGACTTTGCGCTGNCGGTCGGCNGANGTGCCCTNTTTCACCACNTCNCGCAGGGCGCAGACCTCATCNAGACANCCGAGNGCNTCGGCNTCNTCGGCGATCANNCCGATGATNTCNTCGAANATCTGGTCGAAGGGTTTGAGCGTCGGCCCNCCGAANTCNATCAGCGTCTCGTTCACNCCGTAGCGCTGCGCGCGCCAGCGGTTTTCCTCGATCAGGAANCGGTCATANTCNCGCCANCGCAGGTTGCTGTCGCGCAGGCGCAGCAGGAAGCGGGNNANGGANTGNGTCAGCCCCGCCAGCCCAAGCGCNTGTGACANGCGCGGNTGCACNTCGCANATNCGNCTTTCCAGCGTNGGNTAATGNGTCGANGGGCGCAGGTCCCACCAGATTTTCGACTGGTCGGGNATGATNTCGAGGTCNATCANCGCCTGCGTGCTGCGNTCATANTCNCCCCANCTATGAAGCANGGGCGGCAGNCCNGTNCGNGGCATGCTNTCCATCACCGCAAGNCGGTANGANGCCANCCCGGTGTCTTCGCCCTGCCAATAGGGCGANGAGGCCGAGAGTGCGAGCAGGTGGGGNAGGAAATAAGCGAATTGCGGCATCAGGTCGATGCGCAGGTCNTCCCCCTCAATGCCCACATGGACATGCATCCCACAGCTTAGCATCCGGCGTGCGACACCGCCCAACTCAATCTCAAGCTGGTCGTAGCGTTCCTTATGCGTCGTCTCTTGGTTCTTCCANTCGGAGAAAGGATGGCAGGAGACGGCCACGGGGGACAAATTATGCTTGGCGGCNTGTCTGGNGATCGTGCTGCGCAGACGCTTTAAGTCCTCACGGGCCTCGCCCACGGNCTTGCAGGGCTTGCTGCCNATNTCGATNTGACATTGCANAAATTCGGGGCTGACCTGATCGCCAAGGTCNTTGCGGCAATCTTCCATCAACCCTTCNGGGGTGTCAGCCAGCGCCAGTGAATCCTTGTCGACCAGAAGATACTCTTCTTCNATNCCGATGNTGAATTCTNTTTGCATGGCGCTGGCCCCGTTCTTTAGGNCCGACTGCCGCGGGGGCAGCCGGCGTGATGNTTTACTCCATCACCGGGATGGAGAATTCGCCACCCTCTTTGATGCCCGANGGCCAACGGGCCGTCACGGTCTTGGTGCGGGTGTAGAACTTGAACGCATCNGGCCCGTGCTGGTTCAAATCGCCAAAGACGGATTTCTTCCAGCCGCCNAAGGTGTGGTAGGCCAGCGGCACCGGGATNGNCACGTTGANNCCGACCATGCCNACGTTGATCCGGTTGGCAAANTCNCGNGCCGCGTCNCCGTCACGGGTAAAGATCGCGGTGCCNTTGCCNTACTCGTGGTCCATCGCAAGGCCGATNGCCTCTTCGTAGTCCTTGGCACGCACACATGTCAGCACGGGGCCAAAGATTTCCTGCTGGTAGATGTCCATGTCCTTGGTCGCGCGGTCAAACAGATGCGGGCCGACGAAATAGCCGTTCTCATAGCCTTGCAGTTTGAAGTCGCGGCCATCGACAACCAGTTCTGCACCTTGGTCGATACCGGACTGCACCAGACGTTCGATATTGGCCTTGGCGGCAGCGGTCACAACCGGGCCGTAGTCTACGTCATTGCCGGAGGTGTAGGGGCCGACTTTCAGCTTTTCGATGCGCGGCACNANCTTNTCGATCAGNCGGTCGGCNGTTTCGTCNCCCACNGGCACGGCCACGGAAATCGCCATGCAGCGTTCGCCAGCCGCACCGTAGCCCGCGCCGATCAGCGCNTCGGCNGCTTGGTCCATGTCNGCGTCNGGCATGATGATCATGTGGTTCTTGGCGCCACCGAAACACTGCACGCGCTTGCCGTTGGCACAGCCNGTNGCATAGATGTATTCGGCAATCGGGGTCGAGCCCACNAANCCCACCGACTGNATNACGTCATGGTGCAGGATCGCNTCGACNGCTTCTTTGTCGCCNTTGACGACCTGAATGATGCCCTTGGGCAGNCCGGCTTCTTCCAGCANTTCGGCCAGCATCAGCGGCACGGAGGGNTCACGCTCGGAAGGCTTNAGGATGAAGGCATTGCCGCAGGCGATGGCGGGGGCGAACATCCACATCGGGATCATGGCGGGNAAGTTGAAGGGNGTGATGCCTGCNGTNACACCAAGCGCNTGNCGCATGGAGTACATGTCGATGCCGGGNCCNGCGCTGTCGGTGAAATCACCTTTCAGCAGTTCNGGCGCGCCGATGCAGTATTCCACCACTTCAAGGCCACGCTGCACGTCACCGGCGGCGTCGGGCAGGGTCTTGCCGTGCTCNCGGCTCAGCGCNTCGGCCAGCTTGTCCATGTCGCGGTTGAGCAGGGAGACGAACTTCATCAGCACGCGGGCGCGGCGCTGTGGGTTGGTCGCGGCCCATTTGGGCTGGGCGGCGGCNGCGTATTCNACGGCTTTGTTCAGCTCTTCGCCATTGGCNAGCGGCACNTTCGCCTGCACTTCGCCGGTGGCGGGGTTCATCACNTCGGCAAAGCGCCCGGAGGTNCCTTTNACNTGTTCGCCGTTNAGGTANTGGGTCATCTCTTGCATGATCGGTCTCCTCTTTGGTTGGCGGCACGATAGCCTTGCAAAAAGCAATGGAACAGAGGAAGGATGGCAAAACCGTCTTGCATTTTTGCAAAGCTCGGGGAGGCNGNGAAATGGATCAGAATTGGGACGACCTGCGGTTGTTTCTAGCCGTGGCGCGCGAAGAGAGTCTGTCGGGCGCGGGCAAGCTGCTGCGGCTTGATCCGGCAACGCTGGGTCGCCGCATGGCGCGTTTGGAAAAGGCGCTGCAGACCGTGCTCTTCGTCAAATCACCCCAAGGCTATATGCTGACCGAGGCTGGCAGTGACCTGATGCAGCGGGCAGAGCGGGCCGAGCAGGCGATGCGCGCCGCCACCGCCGGGGTGCCGGTGCAAAGTGACCAACTCTCAGGGCAGATCCGCGTGGGTGCGCCCGATGGGGCGGCGAATTATCTGCTGCCGCAGGTCTGTGCGGCCATTGCGGCGAAAAACCCCGATCTGGATGTGCAGATCATCGCGTTGCCGCGCGTCTTTAACCTGTCCCGGCGCGAGGCGGATATGGCGATCGGGGTGAGCGCGCCCACGGCAGGGCGGCTGGTGGTACAGAAAGTGACGGACTACCACCTCCATCTTGCGGCCGCGGAAAGCTATCTCGCACGCCACCCCGAGGTGACCTCGGTCGGCGATCTGCAAGGGCACCGGATGGTTGGCTATATCCCGGATATGATCTTCGATCGGGAGTTGGACTACCTCGCCGACCTCGGCATCAGCCGCGTGGCCTTGGCGTCAAATTCCGTCTCCGTTCAGGTGCGGATGATCCAGCAGGGCGGCGGGATAGGCATCGCACATGACTTTTCGCTTGCCGCAACCCAAGGCGTGCGGCGCATTCTGACGCAGGCCGTCAGCCTCAAGCGGGCTTTCTATCTGATCCGCCATGCAGACGATCGCCGCAACGCCCGACTGGCGGCTTTTGCCGAGGCGCTGGCCGCCGGGCTTCGGGCCGAGACTGCCCGGCTGGAGGCCGAAGCCGCGCAGAAGACTGCGCCAAAAGCTTGACATGAAAGGATTTCGCGGTGACGCTGGAGGGGACTTTGCCCTGCATCAAAGGAGGCGCCAGATGCTCGTATCGCAGATTCTCAAGACCAAGCCCGATGGCAAGGTGGTTACGGCCAAACCCGGATTGGCGATCTCTGAGGCGGCGGCGATGCTGGCTGAAAAGCGGATCGGGACGCTGGTGATCTCGGCCGATGGCAAGACGCCGGATGGGATTCTGTCTGAGCGGGACATCGTGCGCGAACTGGGCCGTTCGGGCGCGGGCTGCCTGCAACAGGCGGCTGAGAGCATCATGACCCGCAAGCTGGTGACCTGCAGCCGGGATGACCGCTCTGACGCGGTGTTGCAACAGATGACCGACGGACGGTTTCGCCATATGCCCGTGTTGGAAGACGGGGAACTCGTTGGGCTGATCTCTCTCGGCGACGTGGTCAAGGCGCAGTTGCAGGAACTGTCGATGGAGAAGCAGGCCCTTGAAGGCATGATCATGGGCCACTGAAGCGTTTTCAGGGGCCACGACAGGGCGATTCTGCGGGCTGACCGCGGGGCAGTGCTACCGCTAACCGACTTGCGCTTGCGGCAGTGAAATGCTTGGCTGTGCCGCAACGCAGCAGATACGCAGGACAATTACATGCGCATAGCCCTCTATCCCGGTACGTTCGACCCGATCACGCTGGGGCATATCGATATCATCCGCCGCGCCGCCCGTATGGTCGACCGGCTGGTGATCGGCGTGGCGATCAACCGCGACAAGGGGCCGCTCTTTAGCCTTGAGGAACGTGTCGCGCTGATCGAAGCGGAATGCGTGCAATTGGCCGAGGAAACCGGCGTCGAGATCGTGGTGCACCCTTTCGAAAACCTGCTGATCGACTGCGCGCGCGATGTCGGGGCGCAGACCATCGTGCGCGGTCTGCGGGCCGTGTCGGATTTTGAATATGAGTTCCAGATGGTCGGCATGAACCGGCAGCTGGACGATTCTATCGAGACGGTCTTTCTGATGGCCGAGGCCACGCATCAGGCCATCGCCAGCAAACTGGTGAAAGAGATTGCGCGGCTTGATGGGGATGTCAGCAAATTTGTNACCCCCGCGGTNAACGAAGTGCTAATTGAGCGCTTTGCGCGAAAGTAGCGTCCGGAGTAGAGAGCGGACCGGGTGAGGCGCGGTTCTGNGCGGTATTTTTAAAAGGATGAAGGGGAGGGGCGNGGCGCGTGAGTGGNGGNCGCGTCTTTTTTGTCGTNAGCGGNCTTGGGCGGCTATGATAGCGGCCGGGNNCAGCATGCGGTNGGAGAAGCCNNTTCGTGGTCNTACNATGTNAGNCCCTCAGCAGATTGCNTTGTCGCAGCGCCGTTTTATCAACGGCGTGGTGGAAATCGNTTGAGACCAGTTTGCGGTCGGTGACCGATAGCATGCCGGTTGCGATGGGACANAAAAGCGGGGATTTGCGCCGCGGCTTGCCTTAGCGCCAGAAGGCAANCCATTCGATNAATTCAAAGAGCTTTTTGCCGAGATAGATCATATGGTCCGCGCCATAGGCATAGAGGTCGACCATCATGGCCCCGGCGATAACGAGGGCCAGCACGATGGCGATGGAATTGGTCATGGCGCGGCTCCGGGCGGGGTAGGCCTGATATTACAGCCANGCCCCCGCCGTGCAAGCCTTAGCCCAGNTTGCCCATGGCGACGGCGACATCGGCCATGCGGACCGAGAAGGCCCATTCGTTGTCATACCANCCNAGCACGCGCACGGTGCGGCCNGCNACNACGATGGTCTGGTCGGGGGCNAAGATGCAGCTTTNNTCNGTNTGGTTGAAGTCGATGCTGACTTTCTGTTCGGGNTCATAGGCCAGCACACGTTTCATNGGNCCNTCGGCNGCGGCNCGGGCGGCGGCGTTGATCTCTTCCACCGTCACGTCGCGGCTGGCTTGNAAGGTCAGGTCAACGGCGCTGACGTTGGGGGTGGGNACGCGCATGGCNGTGCCGTCNAGCTTGCCTTTGAGCGCGGGNAGCACTTCGCCNAGAGCTTTGGCAGCCCCGGTGGAGGTGGGGATCAGNGCCATNGCNGCGGCGCGGGCNCGGTAGAGGTCATCGTGGCGNCGGTCGAGCGTCGGCTGGTCGCCGGTGTAGCTGTGGATCGTCGTCATCAGGCCGCTTTCGATGCCCACGGCGTCNTGCATGACTTTGGCCANGGGCGCGAGNCAGTTGGTGGTGCAAGACCCGTTTGAGATCATCCGGTCGGANGCGGTNAGNTGGTCGTCATTCACGCCGTAGACGATTGTNTTATCGACGTTTTTGCCGGGNGCGGAGAGCAGGACGCGCTTGGCNCCGTTCTTAAGGTGAACGTTGGCTTTGTTGCCGTCGTTGAACTTGCCGGTGCATTCCANAACCACGTCGCAGCCGGACCAGTCNAGNTCTTCGAGGTTGTAGNTCGACATCATCTCGATGTCGTTCTGGCCGAGGTTCATNTAGCCGCCNTCGACAGNGACTTCGCCGGGNAANCGGCCATGGACGGAATCGTATTTGATNAGATGCGCAGCNGTGNTGAGCGGGCCNGTGGCGTTCACCTTGATCACTTCGATGTCATCGCGCCCCGAGGCNGCGATATGGCTGAGGGTGCAGCGGCCGATGCGGCCAAATCCGTTGATGCCAACTTTGATGGTCATGGTGCATTCCTTGTCNNGGGCCGCGCGANGGGAGGCCGTATGTCGGGGTCGCGCGTTCTATATCCGCGCAAGGCAGGNAGGGGNAAGGGGCAAAACCAAATGATTTCCGGATGTTAGCGTTAAACCTGCATGTTAGCGGTAAAGGTCGTTCCGGCTTCGGACTTGCCAGATGGGCTGCACATGCTACTTCGGTTGCAACACGCAAAAAGGGGCANGNAATGAGCGGTTTACTGGCACTTGTGGATGATGTGGCGGCNATCGCCAAAGTTGCGGCGGCAAGCGTGGATGATGTGATCGGGCAGGCGGCCAAGGCGGGCTCTAAGGCGGCNGGCGCGGTGATCGACGACGCGGCCGTGACGCCGAAGTATCTGCATGGGTTCAAGGCNGANCGTGAGNTGCCGGTGATNTGGCGGATCACCAANGGGTCTTTGCGCAACAAATTGGTGTATCTGCTGCCAGTGGGGCTGCTGTTGGCGAATTTCGCGCCATGGGCGATCCCGCCTTTGTTGATGCTGGGCGGGGCNTACCTGTGTTTCGAGGGGGCGGAGAAGGTTGCCCATGCNCTTGGCTGGGGGCACGGGCATGAGGATTACCCTGATAAGGAGAAGGTCGTCGAAGACCCCGCACAGCTGGAAGAGAAGAAGGCCGCAGGCGCGATCAAGACCGACTTTATCCTCTCGGCGGAGATCATGACCATCGCCCTGTCCGCGATCCCCGAGAGNAACTTTTGGATGGAAGCGGCCACGCTGGCGGCGGTGGCGGTGATGATCACTATCGCGGTCTATGGCTCCGTCGCTTTGATCGTCAANATGGATGATCTGGGGCTNGTGATGGCGAACCGNGGGCGGTTTGGCCTGACGCGNAGCTTGGGCCGCGGGCTGGTGCGCGGGATGCCGGGGTTCCTGAAACTGCTNACCGTTGTTGGCACGGCGGCCATGCTGTGGGTCGGCGGGTCGATCATCATTCACGGGTTGGAGCAGATGGGCTTTGCNGCGCCCTACAACTGGATCCATGATATCGCGGTCAGCGTTGGCCACGTGGTCCCGGCNCAGTTCGAAGGGGCNGTCGANTGGATCACCACGGCTGGGATTGATGGGCTCTTTGGTCTGGCGCTTGGTCTGGTGCTNATCCCGATCGGGGAAAAGATCGTCACGCCGATATGGCGCAAGGTCTTTCACAAGGCCGCTGTGTAAAGCGCAGGCCGGACCGTAGAACAACGAAAAGGGGGCGACGGATAGTCCGTCGCCCCCTCTTTTTGTGCCATATGATCGTCGGATCAGAGCAGTGCTTTGGCTTTCTGAGCGACATTCTCAGCAGTAAAGCCGAACCGTTCGAACAATTCTTCGGCNGGGGCAGAGGCACCGAAACGGTCCATGCCGACGAAATCNGCNTTGCCGTATTTGCCNCGCTCNCCAAAGAGCCANTGATCCCAGCCCTGACGCATGCCTGCTTCNANACCNACACGNACNGCACCNCCGGGCAGCACGCGCTTGCGATAGGCNTCNTCCTGCGCNGCGAAAAGNTCCATACANGGCATGGAGACGACGCGGGTGCCGATGCCTTCGGCCTGCANNAGATCACGCGCNGCCAGTGCCACANGCACTTCCGAACCGGTGGCGATCAGGATCACCTGACGCTTGCCCTCGGCATCGGCCANNACATAGGCGCCTTTTTCGGTGAGGTTGTTGTTCTTGTGCTCAAGACGCACGGTCGGCAGGCCCTGACGGGTCAACGACAGAACCGATGGCGTGGTTTTNGAGGTGAAGGCAATCTCCCAAGCCTCTGCCGTTTCCACCGCGTCGGCGGGGCGGAAGACATAGGTGTTGGGTGTGGCNCGGCTGATCGCCAGATGCTCGACNGGNTGGTGGGTNGGGCCNTCTTCGCCAAGGCCGATGCTGTCATGGGTCATGACNAAGGCCGTGGGGATTTGCATCAGNGCNGCCAGACGCATCGACGGNCGNGCNTAGTCGGTGAAACACATGAAGGTGCCGCCATAGGGNCGGATGCCGCCGTGCAGCGCCATGCCGTTCATCGCCGCCGCCATGCCATGCTCGCGAATGCCCCAGTAGACATAGCGCCCGCCGCGGTTGTCCANNTCNAAGACNCCCAGATCNGANGTCTTGGTGTTGTTCGAGCCNGTCAGGTCCGCCGAGCCGCCNACCGTTTCGGGNAGGATCGGGTTCAGCACTTCGAGNGCTTTTTCGCTCGCNGCGCGGGTCGCCATCTTGGGCGCGCTCTCGGTGATCTGCTTTTTGAAGGCTTTGACGGTGGCGCTCATCTTNTTGGGCGCTTCCAGCGCCANNGNNCGGTTNAACGTCTCGCGCTTGGCGCGGGGCATCTTGTCGAAACGCTCTTCCCANNCGCGGCGNNCGTCGGCNCCGCGTTTGCCGATCTCTTCCCATGCGGATTTCACATCCGAGGGCACTTCGAAGGGGCCAGTCGTCCAGCCATAGGCTTTCTTCGCATCTGCCATTTGATCGGCATCCGTCAAAGCGCCGTGGCCTTTNGAGGTGTCCTGNGCCGCGTGGCCCANAGCNATATGGGTNTTGCAGGCNATCATCGTCGGCAGGTCAGTGGCTTTCGCCTCGGTNAGGGCCGCGTCGATCTCATCGGGGTTGTGGCCGTCGATTTCGATCACATGCCACTGCGCGGCTTTGAAACGCGCGACCTGATCGGTGTTGTCCGACAGGGTCACCGGGCCGTCGATGGTNATGTTGTTGTTGTCCCACATCACGATGAGCTTGCTCAGTTTGTGGCGGCCGGCGAGGGTNATCGCCTCTTGGCTTACGCCTTCCATCAAGCAGCCGTCGCCCGCGATGACATAGGTGTGGTGATCCACGACCTTTGCCCCGTACTGCGCGCGCAGCATCTCTTCGGCCATGGCGAAACCGACCNAATTGGCNATGCCTTGGCCGAGCGGGCCGGTGGTGGTCTCAATCGCGTCGGCGAGGAAGTTCTCCGGGTGCCCGGCTGTGCGCGCGCCCATCTGGCGGAAGTTNTTCAGCTCTTCNATGGGGAACTGCTCNTAGCCNGTCAGGTGCAGCAGCGAATANAGCAGCATNGAGCCNTGNCCCGCNGACAGGATNAAGCGGTCACGATCNGGCCAAAGCGGGTTGGACGCATCAAATTTCAGGTGCTTTTCAAAGAGCACGGTNGCCACATCGGCCATGCCCATCGGCATGCCGGAGTGGCCCGAATTGGCGGCGGCGACGGCATCGAGGGTCAGCGCGCGAATGGCGGTGGCCTTGGACCAGTGATCGGGGTTTGCGCGTGCGAGGGCTGTCAGATCCACGGGGCGTTCCTTTGCGGCTGTGGCAGATTGGGCCTGTGCATACCAGCGATCGGGCAAAGTTCAAGCACAACCGGGCGCCAGNAGCGGNGNGCGGNACGGGCAGNGGTGAACTCTGNGCCTCAAGTCGCTGAAACGAAAGGGGGGGCGCAATTTGCCTGCGCTTTGGCTAGGATTGCGGAAACCGGCTGATCCGGGCGATTCGCGCGCGTGACATTGCGTGGGCTGCGCGCTATCTGCCGAATATGGCAGCCATAACGGGCCGCCGCCACGGGGCACGGCAGGCGAAAACGCCGCCGATAGAGCAGGACGAACGAGGAGACTTCATGCGGATGAGTGAACTTGAAGAATATCAACGCCGCATCACGGCCGCGATGGACCGGATGGNGAAGGGGCTGGATCAGCTCAACGCCGCCCCGGCCGAGCCGGATGAGGATATCGTGCAGGCGCTGGAAGACGAGCGGCAAGCCAACGCTCAGCTGACCGACCGGGTCAAAACCCTGAAGGAAAGCCATCAGGACGAATTGACCGCCCTGCGCGATCAGATGGAATNCAACAATGACCGGGTGACCCAGCTTGATATGGACGTGCAGCGTCTGCGTCAGGCGAATGAGCAGNTGTCGGCGGCCTGTGAACAGCTGCGCTTGGCCAATGCCGAAGGGCTGGCCGACCCCAAGTTGATCGACACCGNCGTTATTGCCGAGCTGGAAAGCCTGCGCGCCACCCGCGCCATNGAGATGGCCGAGATTGACGCCGTGTTNACCGCGCTGGCACCTCTGGTCGAAGACGGCGAGCCCGAACCCGAAGCGCCCGCCGAGGATGACCGCGCCGAAGAAGAACCCAAGTCAGGAGGGGCCGACTGATGCCCGAAATACGGATCACCATTGGCGGCCGCCAGTTCGAGGTCGCCTGTCAGGAAGGTGAAGAGAGCTATCTGCACGCCGCCGCAAAAATGCTGGACGATGAAGCCCGTGTGCTGAGCGATCAAGTGGGCCGCATGCCCGAGGCGCGGATGTTGCTGATGGCCGGNCTGCTTTTGGCCGACAAAACCGCCAGCGTCGAAGACCGCATCGCCGAAGTGCGCGCCGAATTGGCCGAGCGTGAGGCCGAGTTGACCAGCCTNCGCAACACCAAGATCGAGCCGGAGCGTATCGAAGTGCCCGTCGTGCCGCAGGGTGTCAAAGACACGCTGGCCGAGATCGCCGCACGGGCCGAAGCGCTGGCCGCCGAGATCGAAGAGAANTCTGGNAAATGAGCANTGGCATCAGGGCNGCCCTCTGNGCGNTGCTCTGGGNCGCGCCCGCNGGGGCCGAGACCACCGCCGTNACCTATCTCTGTGACCGTGGGGTATCGGTGCCGGTGGTCTATGTCCCCGATGCCGATCCCGCTGTNGCNGTGCTNTATNTCGANGGGCGNCTNNTNCATNTGCAGACCNTGCCCTCNGNCTCNGGNGCNCGNTATGGCTGGCCNTCGGATGGNNCATCCTATGAATGGTGGGAACATCAGGGCCGTGCGCGCCTTGGCTGGCACGAGGGGGCCAGNGACGCGGTGACGCCGATCTATACGGACTGTGTGCCGCAAGATTGACCCCATGCGGGATTGCGGCGCGGGCGGCAATATGCTCTGGGGGGCGCGAAAAGTGCCCCTTGGGCGCTGGCTNTTGCGACGCAACAATCAGGACACTCTCCCATGACCGTGAAACCCCGCATCATCATCTCAAGCGACCATGCCGACATCGCCCTNCGCCAAGACATCGCNCGCCATGTGGCCGAGCGCGGTTTTGAGGTCGAAGACATCGGNCCGGCAACGGCAGANAGCACGGATTACCCCAAACACGGCGAAGCCGCCGCACGACGCATCGCAGCGGGGGANTTCGACCTTGGCATCCTGATCTGCGGCACGGGGCAGGGCATCATGATGGCGGCNAATAAGGTNAAGGGCATTCGCTGCGGCGTCTGTGCCGATACCTTTTCGGCCAAGATGATCCGGGCNCATAACGACGCGAATATGCTGTCGATGGGCGCGCGGGTGATCGGNGGCGGGCTTGCGCTTGAGATNGTGGATGCNTTTCTNGATACCGANTTNGAAGGCGGNCGTCATGGCNGNCGCGTCGATATGATCACNGCGATTGAAGACTGAGNNNNAGGNNNNGCCGGNNCGCGCCCGATNGGGGNGCGTTCGGGACGGTCTCTTTGGTTGCATCGGCGCTACAANCGTTAAGCTGGTTNNANNNCGNTAGATNGCAANNGTGCCCTNTGGNNGCAAGTCGGGNCTGATCCNGCAGAAGGATANNNGTTNAGCAAAAAAACACCCCGGAGGGCCAAGCCGCTCCGGGNTGTTTTCGTCTAACCTGTGGTCGCTTTAACCGTTGGCTTCGCGGATCTTNTCCGCAGCGTCCTTNTCNAANGNCACGCCATTCTCGGCAAAGAGCGTGTCCAACTCGCCCGAGAGCGTCATCTCGGTGATGATGTCACAGCCGCCGACGAACTCGCCTTTGACGTAAAGCTGCGGGATGGTCGGCCAGTCAGANAANTCCTTGATNCCCTGACGCAGCCCCTCATCGGCCAGCACGTTCACATCGCTATANTTCACGCCCATNTAGTTCAGCACCCCGGCCACGCGGCTGGAGAAACCGCACTGCGGCATTTCCTTGGTGCCTTTCATAAACAGAACCACGTCGTTTTTGGTGATTTGTTCTTTGATCTGGTTGGCGGCATCGCTCATGTCATTTGTCCTTCGTATCTGATTTCTTGAACGCAGCGTGATAGCGCCGCGCATAGGTTTCATCGTCGGCCCAGGGCTTCACATCCAACTCGGCCCCGCCGAGAAAGAAACCGCCCCGTTTCTTCGTCCAATTCGTCTGCCCNCGCTCAAGGCTCTCATTGCGCCGNGCGGTGCTGGCCACGGCATCCAGATCCAGCGCCTCCATCCCCAGCGGCACTTTGCCGGTCTCAGGGCGCGGAGGCTGGCGTTGCGCCAGCGGCACNTGCCGCCCGCGNCNCGCACGGTGNTGGGCATAGGCGGTGGCGNCNATCCCGCCCAGAACNACCGCTGCGGCCCAGCCCCACATCGTNAGTCNGGCGTCCGNGTGGTCAGCGCCAGCGCGTGCAGATCACCNTTNGATCCGTCCATCTTGCCCTTNAGGGCCGCATANACGGCGCGCTGTTGCTGNACCCGGTTCATACCGCGAAAGCTTTCGTCNACGACCATNGCCGCCATATGCACACCATCATTGCCTTCGACGGTGATCTTGGCGTCCGGAAAGGAAGCGCGGATCAGGTCTTCGATTTCGCTGGCTTGCATGGGCATGGGGTGGCTCCGGGTGTTGTGATATCTTGGCCTAGATGTAGTGCCGCACTGCGCTGCGTGCAAGGCGAAGCCGTGGCCGCATCGGGCATTGACCTTTGCCNGCGTTGCNACACACTCTGCGCCCTCACGGCGAAAGGACGACAGATGGACCGGATCCCCGAACAAGCGCTCGACTGGGCCGAGNCNGGACAGCCCGTGGCACTGGCCACGGTGGTGGAAACATGGGGCTCCGCCCCNCGGCGCGCGGGCGCGCAACTGGTCGTGGCGGGTGACGGCACGATGATGGGCTCGGTCTCTGGCGGCTGNGTNGAAGGGGCCGTGGTGGTCGAGGCGCTGGAGGCGCTGGAGGACGGGCGCACGCGTCTGTTGGAATACGGCGTCAGCGACGGCGACGCCTTCGCCGTGGGATTGGCCTGCGGCGGCACGATCAAAGTGCTGGTGGAACCGGTAGGGCCTGACGCATTACCCCTAGAGATGCTGCGGGAACTCGTTGCGAAACGCGCGGCGCGGCAGGCCGTGGCCTATGAGGTTGCCCTTGATGGCAGCCACCGCCACTTGACGCATGAGGGACATCAAGACCGCTTCCGCCGGGACCGGTCTGGCGTTGAGGAAGGCAGTGGGCGTTTCATCGCCATCCACAACCCGCCACTGCGCCTTGTGGTCGTCGGCGCGGTGCATATCGCGCAGCATCTGGTGCGCATGGCGGGGGAGGCTGGGTTAGACCCCATCGTCGTGGACCCGCGCGAGGCCTTCGGCTCTCCTGCGCGCTTCCCCGACTGTCGGCTTGTGAATGACTGGCCCGATGCCGCGCTGCGCGAGATTGGCCTTGATGCCCGCTCTGCCGTTGTTTTGCTGACCCATGACCCCAAACTCGACGATCCGGCGTTGCATGTGGCGCTTGGGTCGGATGCGTTCTATATCGGCGCGCTCGGCTCGACCCGAACGCAAGCCAGCCGTCTGGCGCGGTTGGAGGAGGCGGGCGTGGCGGCAACGCAAGCGGCGCGGATCAACGGACCGGTGGGGCTTGATATTGGGGCGGCAAGCCCCGCCGAAATCGCCGTCTCGATCCTTGCTCAGATGATCCAAAGCCTGCGTCGGTCATGAGGTTCGGCCCGGTTCCTTTAAGCGATGCCCTTAACGCGACGCTGGCGCATTCCGTGGCCGTTGCAGAGGGGCGTCTGCGCAAGGGGCGGGTGTTGGAG
Source organism: Sulfitobacter sp. (assembly GCA_002703405.1). Classification (GTDB taxonomy): domain Bacteria; phylum Pseudomonadota; class Alphaproteobacteria; order Rhodobacterales; family Rhodobacteraceae; genus Sulfitobacter. The sequence continues at coordinate 31,343 of NZSX01000038.1, forward strand.
CAGCCCGATATCGACGCGCTTTCGGCTGCAGGCATCGAAGAGGTGATCGTCGCCCGGCTCGACCCCGGCGACATTGACGAAAACGCCGGTGCTGCCAAATTGGCCCAAGCGCTCTGTGGTCCGGGTCTTCGGATGTCGAACCCCTTTACCGGGCGGGTAAACCTGCTTTCCGATGGGCCGGGTGTGGTGGTGATGGACCGCGCGGCGCTGGAGGCGGTTAATGCGGTGCATCCGATGATCACGCTGGCCACGGTACCGCCCCATCAACAGATGGGCGAGAACGGCATGGTGGCGACAATCAAGATCATATCCTACGCCGTGCCTGCCGACGCGGTGGAGGCCGCCTGTGCGGCAGCGGCAGAGGGCGCGCTGCGCCTTGCGGCACCCGTCTTGGGCGACGCGACGCTTATCATCACCGATGTCCCCGGCGGCGCCGGAGAGAAGGGCCGCGCGGCGGTGGAGGGGCGGCTGAAGGCCCTGAACGTGACGCTGAAAGATGCCACAACGGTTCCCCATCGCACCGCCCCGCTGGCCGAAGCCATTGCGGCTGCACAGACCGATCTGATCCTGATCCTCACCGCCTCAGCCACTTCTGACATCAATGACGTGGCCCCGATGGCCCTGCGCACCGCGGGGGGCGACGTGACGCGCTTTGGCATGCCGGTGGACCCCGGCAATTTGCTCTTTCTCGGCCACCTTGGGGGCCGCGCCGTGATTGGCCTGCCGGGCTGCGCCCGCTCGCCTGCGCTCAACGGCGCGGATTGGGTGCTGTCGCGGCTGGTCTGCGGCATTCCCGTCACCAGCGCGGATATCGCGGGCATGGGGGTGGGCGGATTGCTCAAGGAAATTCCGACCCGCCCGCAGCCGCGAAACCCCGGCAAAAGCGCAGGCGGCGGCTGAGAAAAAGCCCTCGGAAAATATATGTTCTCAACTAGGGCTTGTCGTGCTTAACTGCCTCTAACAAGCGTCAGACTGGGAGGAAGAACATGACACAGGTCAAGATGACCGTGAACGGCAAACCGGCGTCGGGAGAGGTCGAGGGCCGCACGCTGCTGGTGCAATTCCTGCGCGATGATCTCGAACTCACCGGCACCCATGTGGGCTGCGATACCAGCCAATGCGGAGCCTGCGTGGTCCATGTGAATGGCAATGCGGTCAAAGCCTGCACCATGTTCGCGATCGAGGCGGATGGCGCCGAGGTGGACACCATCGAAGGGCAGGCGGCTCCTGATGGCACGCTCAACACCATCCAGCAGGCGTTTCAGGATCACCACGGGCTGCAATGCGGATTTTGCACGCCGGGCATGGTGATGTCGGCGGCTGCCCTACTCAAGGACAACCCCAAGCCAAGCGAGGCCGAGGTGCGCCATTACCTTGACGGCAATATCTGCCGCTGCACCGGCTACCACAACATCGTCAAAGCGATCATGGCCGCCAGTGGTCAGGACGTCAGCGCGCTGGCAGCAGAGTAAAACGCCAGAAATTGCGTCGCGCTGTGCAGACTGGCCTTGGCGGAGGGAGGACCGCCAAGGCCGGGGAGCCGCGTGACAGATAAGGTGCGCATGCACCGCCACCAAACGGGAGGACATTATGCCAAAGGATTTTGAACCGAGCAGCGGAATTGGGGCCAGCAGCAAACGGCGGGAGGACATTCGCTTTCTCACCGGGTCGGGGCGCTATACCGATGACATCAACCTGCGCCGCCAGACCCATGTATTTTTCCTGCGCTCGGACGTGGCGCATGGGCGGTTGACGGGGGTCGATACCTCTGCCGCCGAAGACATGCCCGGCGTGCTGAAGATTTTCACCGGCGCGGATTTTGCCGAAATCGGCGGCATGCCCTGTGGCTGGCAGATCACCGACAAACACGGCCAACCGATGCAAGAGCCGAAACACCCGGTGCTGGCCCATGAAAAGGTCCGCCATGTGGGGGAACCAATCGCCGCCGTGGTGGCCGAGACTTTGGCACAGGCGCGAGACGCCGCCGAGGCGATTGTGGTCGACATCGACGAGCTGCCCGCCGTGGTCAACATGAAGGAGGCGGTCAAAGACGATGCGCCCAAGGTGCATGACGATCTGACCAGCAACCTCTGCTACGATTGGGGTTTTGTTGAGGAAAACAAAGACGCGGTTAACAAGGCCTTTGAGGAGGCCCACCATGTCACCACGCTGGAACTGGTCAACAACCGCCTTGTGGCCAACCCGATGGAGCCGCGCGTGGCCATCGGCGAGTACGACCGCTCGGCTGGCGATTATACGCTCTATACCACCAGCCAGAACCCGCATGTGATCCGCCTGCTGATGGGCGCCTTTGTGCTGGGCATCCCCGAGCATAAGCTGCGCGTTGTGGCCCCGGATGTGGGCGGCGGTTTCGGCACCAAGATTTTCCACTACCAAGAAGAAGCCTTTTGCACCTTTGCCGCCAAGGCGGTGGGGCGTCCGGTGAAATGGACCTCCAGCCGGTCGGAGGCTTTCATGTCGGATGCCCATGGCCGGGACCATGTGACCAAGATCGAACTGGCGCTGGATGCCGACAACAATTTCACCGCCCTGCGCACCGATACCTACGCCAATATGGGGGCCTATCTGTCGACCTTTGCGCCCTCGGTGCCGACGTGGCTGCATGGCACGCTAATGGCGGGGAACTACAAAACGCCGCTGATCTATGTGAACGTTAAGGCAGTCTTTACCAATACCGTGCCAGTAGATGCCTATCGCGGGGCCGGACGGCCCGAGGCGACCTATCAATTGGAGCGTCTGATCGACAAGGCCGCGCATGAGTTGAAGGTCGACCCGATCAAACTGCGCCGCCAGAACTTCGTGACGGAGTTTCCCTATGCCACGCCGGTGGCAGTGGAATATGACACGGGCGACTACAACGCCACGATGGACAAGCTAGAGGAGATTGCCGACCACGCCGGTTTCGAAGCCCGTCGCAAGGAAAGCGAAGCCAAAGGCAAGCTGCGCGGTTTCGGCGTGAACTGCTATATCGAGGCTTGCGGCATCGCGCCGTCGAACCTTGTCGGCCAACTGGGTGCACGTGCGGGCCTGTATGAAAGCGCCACGGTGCGGGTGAACGCGACCGGCGGGCTGGTTGTCATGACCGGCAGCCACAGCCACGGGCAGGGGCATGAGACCTCTTTTGCGCAGGTGGTGGCCGATATGATTGGCATTGATGAGAATATGGTCGAGATCGTTCATGGCGATACGGCGCGCACACCGATGGGCATGGGTACCTATGGCTCGCGCTCGCTGGCTGTGGGCGGCAGTGCCATGGTGCGCGCGACGGAAAAGATCATCGCCAAGGCCAAAAAGATCGCCAGCCACCTGCTCGAAGCCTCGGAAGGGGATATCGAGTTGAAGGATGGGGCCTTCAGCGTCGCGGGCACAGACAAATCCGTGGCTTGGGGCGATGTGACGCTCGCGGCTTACGTGCCGCATAACTATCCGCTAGAGGAGATCGAACCGGGTCTTGAGGAAACCGCCTTTTACGACCCGTCGAACTTTACCTATCCGGCGGGCGCCTATGCCTGCGAAGTCGAGCTTGACCCCGACACCGGCCATGTCACCGTCGAGCGGTTCACGGCTGCCGATGACTTTGGCAATGTGGTGAACCCGATGATCGTGACCGGCCAAGTGCACGGCGGCTTGGCCCAAGGGATTGGTCAGGCTTTGTTGGAGAACTGCGCCTATGATGAGGACGGCCAATTGCTCAGCGCGTCTTACATGGATTACGCCATGCCCCGCGCCAGCGATCTGCCGTTCTATGACGTGGATCATTCCTGCCAGACGCCCTGCACCCACAACCCCTTGGGCGTCAAAGGCTGCGGGGAGGCGGGGGCGATTGGCTCGCCGCCTGCCGTGGTAAACGCGGTCCTCGACGCCATGCGCTCGGGCGGGAAGGACATCGGCCATATCGACATGCCGGTGAGCCCCGCGCGGGTTTGGGAGGCGATGAATGGCTGAGCGCCTTGGCCTACTGAAAAGTGTATTGGACAAAGAGGCGACGCTTTGCGGCCTCTGGGAAGGATGAAAGATGTATGAATTCGAAGTAGAGCGCCCCAGCAGCGTGGCGGATGCGGTCAAAGCCTTGGGGCAGGAAGACGCGCAACCGCTGAGCGGGGGGCAGACGCTGATCCCCACGCTGAAGGCGCGGCTGGCGATGCCCTCGGTTCTGGTGTCGCTGGCAGGGATTGATGCGTTGAAAGGCGTGGAGATGCGCGATGGCGCGCTTTGGATTGGCGGCGGCACGACCCACGCGACCGTCATGCGCGAGGCCGCGGAGAGCTATCCCGCCTTAGCCAGCCTCGCCGCGCGGATCGGTGACCCGGCGGTACGCAACCGCGGCACGATCGGCGGATCGCTTGCCAATAACGATCCCTCTGCCTGCTATCCCGCCGGGGCCTTGGCCAGCGGGGCGACGATTGAAACCGACCGGCGCGAAATTGCGGCGGATGACTATTTTCAGGGCATGTTCACCACCGCCTTGGAAGAAGGGGAGATCGTGACCGGCGTGCGCTTTCCCATTCCGCAGGCCGCGCATTACGAGAAGTTCATCCAACCCGCCTCACGCTTTCCGCTGGTCGCGGCCTATGTCGCCCGGTTCGGTGATGGGGTGCGCGTGGCGATCACCGGCGCGTCGAATGATGGTGTCTTCCGCTGGACGGAGGCCGAAGCCGCTTTGTCTGGCCGGTTTGAGGCTGGTGCCTTAGAGGGGCTCACCCTCGNNNCGGNTGANATGATCAGNGATCTGCACGGCAGCGGCGCCTACCGCGCGCATCTTTGCGGCGTGATGACCCGCCGCGCTGTCGCAGCCATCNCCTGATAGTCGATAACACTNTGTAAACCTNNNCCGCGTCCC
>NZSX01000038.1:36208-119003 GCA_002703405.1 Sulfitobacter sp.
GGGGGCGCGGTNTTTTCATGGGGTAAGGTATTGATATTGGATAGCGGAACCAGCGCCCCCATTATGCGTTGGGTGACAAGCGCTGCCCGAACGGCGTTCCCGTAATAATGAGGACGTGAACATGAAAAACCTACTGAGATCTACGACTTCGCTGGGTCTGAGCCTTGCNTTGGCCTTCCCGCATGGCGCTTTCGCTCAGGAGCAGAATCTGGCCGAATGCGGCCCCGTGGGCGAAGCGACAGAGTTTCCCTGCGCATTTGACGATCAAACGGTAGAGAACGCCGAAGAGTTGCGCGTTATCGCCGGGCTGAGCGCTNATGCGGAAGCNTCGGCGGAAGTGNAAGCCGAAGCNGAAGCGGATGTTGAAACCGAGGCCGAAGCGGAAACCGGTTCNGTCTTGGANCAAGCNGCCGATGCGGTTGAGTCCACTGGCGATGCCGCCGCTGCCGCTGTAGACAGCGCGGCTGAACAGGCCGACGAAGCTGCTGATGCTGCAGAGGCGCAAGCTGAAGCTGCCGCCGANGNTGNGTCGGAAGCTGAAGCCGAGGCGACAGCTGAGGCCGAAGTTGACGAAGAGGTAGAGGCCGAAGCGGAAGCAGAAGCAGAGGTTGAGCAAGAGGTCGAAGCCGAACCCNTCGTCGAGCAAGAGGCTGAAGTCGAAGCCGAGNCCATGCAGGACGCGGAAGTTGAGGCCGAAACCACTGCAGAAGCCGANGCAACTGCTGATACANCNGNNGANACCACCGAGCCCGTAGAAACCANCGAAAGCGNGNTGGAGGCCGAAACNGCNACCGAAGCAGAAGCGGTCCAGAATGACGAAGCTGCTGCCACAACCGCTCAGGATGCCGAANCCGANGCCGAAATGAGCGGCGAAGCGGTGGGCGAAGAAGACAACGCTGGTCTGACCGAAGAGCAAATCCAAGCCCGTGAAGAGCGCCGCGAAGCCCGCCGTGCCGAGCGCCGCGAAGAGCGTCGCGAAGAACGCCGTGCTGAGCGTGAGGCCGCCGCTGCGGCTGCCGCTGCTGCCGAAAACGATGCGGAAGCAGAAGTAGTGACCGAAGAAGTCACCGAAGAGGACGTGCGTACCTCGGACGAAGATTTCGACACCAAAGTGACCGCCGCTGGCGAAGCCGACGCCGCGGCCTCTAGCGATGACGACAGCGGTCTGTCGGACTTCGAGAAAGCCTTGCTGCTNGGCCTTGGCGCCGTNGCNGTGGGGTCGGTGCTGAACAACGGTGAAAAGATCGTNAGCCGTTCCGGTGACCGTGTGGTTGTTCAGGACGACACTGGTGANCTGCGTGTTCTGAAGGACGACAANGCGCTGCTGCGTCGCCCCGGCGATGAAGTGCANACNCAGACCTTCGACGACGGCTCCACNCGTACCATCGTGACCAAGAGCGATGGCAGCCGGNTNGAGACCATTCGNTCGCGCGATGGNNCCGTGTTGCGCCGNACCAACTTTGACGCACAGGGCCGCGAGTACGTGCTTGTNGATGACCTTGTCGAAGAGCGNGAAGTTGTGGTGAACGACCTGCCGCAGGTTCAGGAAACCCAGCANGCTCAGCGCGCCAGCACGCAAGACGAAGCNGCGCTGCGTCANGCNCTGCANACNGAATTGCGCAACGATCAGGGGCGGACATTCTCCCTGCGTCAGGTGCGCGAAATCCGTGAGGTGCGCTCTCTCGCGCCGCAGTTGGAACTGGACGCNGTGCGCTTCCCCACAGGCTCNGCTGCGATCCAGCCTGAGCAGGCCCGTTCGCTTGCCAATATCGGCACCACNCTGCGTGACCTGATCCANAAGGATCNGCGCACNGTGATCCTTGTCGAAGGNCATACNGATGCGGTTGGCGATGCGAGCTACAACCTCGCNCTGTCGGACCGCCGTGCAGAGACCGTTGCNCTGGCTCTGACGGAGTACTTCGATGTACCGCCTGCCAACCTGATCACGCAGGGCTACGGNGAAAGCCAGCTGCGCGTGCCGACGACGTCAGCNGAACCTGCGAACCGCCGTGCGGTCGTGNGNAACATTACNGGTCTGNTGCGNTAAGCAGACCTACCCCTAAAATGNAAANGCCCCCNGAGCGATCCGGGGGCGTTTTGCGTTATGNGCTGNAAGATGATCAATCGGGCCCGCCGTGCGGACCCGACATAGNGCGGATCACTTGTTGGGCAGGGGCCCGATCACCATGACCATCTGGCGGCCTTCCATCTTNGGGAAGTTCTCAACCCGGCCGATGTCTTTGGTATCCGCAGCAACGCGCTCCAAAAGCTCACGACCNAGGTTCTGGTGCGCCATCTCACGGCCACGGAACCGCAGAGTGACCTTCACCTTGTCGCCACCTTCNAGAAACTTGAAGACNTTNCGCATCTTCACATCGTAGTCGTTCGTATCCGTATTGGGACGGAACTTGACCTCTTTGATCTCGATGATCTTCTGTTTCTTGCGGGCTTCGCTCTCGCGCTTTTGCTGTTCATATTTGAACTTGCCGAAATCCATGATCTTGCACACGGGCGGCTTGGCATTNGGCGAAATNTCGACAAGGTCNAGCCCAGCTTCTTCGGCCATTTCCATGGCACGCTGAGGCGTCACNACGCCGACGTTTTCGCCGTCCGCCCCNATCAGGCGGATTTCANTGGAGCGGATCTTGTCGTTGACGCGCGGGCCGGTGTCACGTTGGGGCGGCGCGTTATGAGGTCTGCGAGCGATGGTGATGGTCCTTTGATTGTTACCTAATTCGAGAATGCAAGGTAAACCNGCAGGGGGGCATCTTCAAGCCGCAAAATCGCGCTATGCNTGGGCTTTGCGGCGATTTACCCTTGATCTGGGGCGAATGTGGCGCAATTGACGGCTATGCGGCCCCGGGGGTAATCTCTAACGTCGCGGGGCGTAGATTAAGGGGAATGGAATGAAGAATCTGGTCTGGTTGGTCGTGGCGGCGTTGATTGCGCTGGCNGGCTATATGCTTTTNACCGGCAAAGGNCCNCAGGAAGTGGCCATCGAAGCCTCTGAGGCGATNAATGCNCCAGAGGTGGCCGAGGATGTGACCAANGCCGCCGAAGACGCGGCAGAGGCGATCACCGANACGGTCGACGCCGCCGGAGAGGCGATCAGNGANGCCGTGGATGATGCGACGGACAGCGCCAATGATGCGGCCGAGCCTGCGGCGCAAAACTAAGCAAGCNANCCCGCGAGGGTGGNAAAAAACAAGGCCGCGNCCGGGGTTCCGGGCGCGGCCTTTGCTTTGNTNCAGTCCGNTTGGCAGGTTANTCGGCGGCGGGCTTCATNTGGAACCCTTCCTTGACCTGATCGGCAGGGGTAACCGGGTAGTCGCCCGAGAAGCAGGCGTCGCAATACTGCGGGCACTCGGCCTTGCGGCCTTCGGCTTCGCCCACCGCGCGGTACAGACCGTCGAGCGAGATGAACTTGAGGCTGTCGACCTGTAGGTGATCGCGCATCTCATCTTCGGACATAGTCGCCGCCAGCAGCTTTTCGCGCTGCGGGGTGTCGACGCCGTAGAAACAGGGCCATGCCGTGGGCGGGGAGGCGATGCGGAAATGCACTTCCTTGGCCCCGGCATCCAGAATCATCTCTTTGATCTTGCGCGAGGTGGTGCCGCGCACCACCGAGTCGTCGACCAAGATCACCCGCTTGCCCTTGATCAGCGCGCGGTTGACGTTGAGCTTGAGACGCACACCCATGTTGCGGATCTGCTCGGTCGGCTCGATGAAGGTTCGGCCCATATATTGGTTGCGGATGATGCCCATCGCGTAGGGAATGCCGGATTCAAGACTGAAACCAATCGCTGCCGGGGTGCCACTGTCGGGCACGGGGCAGACGAGATCGGCGTCAACCGGGCTTTCCTTGGCCAGTTCGCGGCCAATATTCTCGCGCGTTTCATAGACCGAGCGACCGCCGAGAATGCTGTCGGGGCGGCTGAAATACACGTGCTCAAAAATGCAGAAACGCGAGGCGACGCGCCGGAAGGGGAAGTGGCTTTCGACCCCTTTCTCGGTGATCACCACCATTTCGCCCGGCTCGATTTCGCGCACGAATTCGGCCCCAATGATGTCAAGCGCGCAGGTTTCAGAGCTGAGCGCCCAGCCATCGCCAACACGGCCCAGAACCAGCGGGCGAACCCCCAGCGGATCGCGCACGCCAATCAACTTGGTGCGGGTCATGGCCACGACAGAAAAGGCCCCTTCGACCCGGCGCAGCGCATCTTCCATCCGTTCGGGAATGTTGCGCTGCAACGACCGCGCCATCAGGTGAATGATACACTCACTGTCCGAGGAAGACTGAAAGATCGAACCGCGTTCGATCAGTTCGCGGCGCAGCGCGTTGGCATTGGTGATGTTGCCGTTATGCGCAATCGCGGCACCGCCCATGGCAAACTCGCCAAAGAAAGGCTGCACATCGCGGATCGCGGTGGGGCCTTTGTTGCCGGAGGTAGAATAGCGCACATGGCCGATGGACAATTCGCCGGGCAGGGTCTGCATGATATCCTGTGAGGTGAAGTTATCACGGACATAGCCAAACCGGCGGGCCGATTGGAAACCAGCTTCGGGATCATAGCTGACGATGCCGCCTGCTTCTTGTCCGCGGTGCTGGAGGGCGTGGAGGCCAAGGGCCACGAAAGTGGCGGCATCAGCAACGCCAACCACGCCGAAAACGCCGCATTCCTCCTTCAGTTTATCCTCATCTCCGCTGTCGCGCAGGTAGGATGTGTCAAAGGGATGGGCGGGTGGCATGAGCTTGGACAACGGGGCAACTCCGAATCCGGGTGGGGTCGGTGCCTATGTAGGGGCTTCGCACCCGACTGTCACCCCGCATGTCGCCCGTAAGAAGCGACAGGCGCGATAAAGCGTGCCGAGGGGTCGAGAACTGGGCAGCGGGTGCACCTGCCAGTCTCGGATATGCCAAAGGCAAAACAGGCGGCCCGTTGTTCTGGCCGCCTGTCTAAAACGATAGTGTTAAGAGTTTGTGACCGCTTTAGGCGCTACATTTCCCGACGAGCGCCTCATAACGGTTGGTGATCCAACCAAGCGCTTCTTGCGGGTCTTTTTCTTCGATCTGGCCGGTAAAGCGCGAGAATACAGCAGCGGAGCGGCTGTTCTCGACCATTGTCTTGCGCTCACCGGTGATGACCGTGTCGTAAACGAAGAAGGCAATCGCCACCAAAAGCACGCCGCGCACGACACCGAAAACAAAGCCAAGCCCTTGATCGAGGCCGCCCAGCATCGAACGATGCACCAGCGAAGAGAACAGCGGGGTGAAAAGTGAAACCACGATCAACGCGGCGGCAAAGACCAATGCGAAGGCACCGATCACCGACAATTCGCAACTGTCGGCAAGGAATTCGCCAACATAGGGGAGCTCACGCACCAGCGGCTCTACCTGCGGCGCAAAGAGAAAGGCCAGCACTGCCGCGGCAATCCAACCGACAATCGCCATCAGCTCGCGCACCAGCCCGCGGCCATAGGCCAGCAATGCCGATAGCACGATGACCACCGCGACCACCCCGTCAATAATGGTAAAACCGTCCATGCGCGTTCTCGCCCTCGTCTAAGGGGGGATCAGCCCGCCCCGAAAATTTCGCCAACAAATCCGGTCAGATCGCTCATCGTATTCAGCGCAATTCCGGTCGCACCCACGGCTTTCCCGCCGCGCGGTGCAATAGCGCTCGTAAAACCAAGTTTTTGCGCCTCTTTCAACCTGTTTTCCGTCTGGCTGGCAGGTCGCAGCGCACCGGATAGGCTAATCTCTCCGAAAACAACGGTTTCCGCGGGCAGGGCCGCGTCTTCGCGCGCCGAAAGTATCGCGGCAGCCACGGCCAGATCGGCGGCGGGCTCCGAGATTTTCATGCCGCCGGCCACATTGAGGTAGACATCCAGCCCCGCAAAAGGAATCCCGCAGCGTGCCTCCAACACCGCAAGTATCATCGCCAAACGGCCCGAATCCCACCCCACCACGGTGCGGCGCGCTTGGGAATGGGGCGAGGGGGCAACAAGCGCCTGAAGCTCGACCAAGACGGGGCGCGTGCCTTCGATGCCCGCAAAGACCACCGATCCGGGGGAGGGTTGGCCGCGCTCCGACAAAAACAACGCCGAGGGGTTCAGGACCTCAGACAGACCGCCGCCCGTCATCTCGAACACGCCGATTTCATCCGCCGGGCCAAAACGGTTTTTGACCGCGCGCAGGATGCGGAATTGGTGGCCCCGCTCGCCTTCGAAATAAAGCACGGTGTCGACCATATGCTCCACCACCCGCGGGCCTGCGATCTGACCTTCTTTGGTGACGTGGCCAACGAGTATCACGGCAACCCCGCGCCGTTTGGCGAAACTGGTCAACTCATGCGCCGCGGCGCGCACCTGGCTGACCGAGCCCGGCGCGCTTTCGACGTTATCGGCCCACATGGTTTGAATGGAATCGATGATGGCAAGCTGTGGCCGTTCGGCTTCCAGTGTGGTGAGGATATCGCGCAGATTGGTTTCCGCGGCCAGTTTGACCGGCGCTTCGGAAAGGCCCAGCCGTTGGGCGCGCATGCGGACCTGCGCGCTGGCTTCCTCTCCGCTGACGTAAATCGTCTTTAGACCCGAATTCGCAAAATGCGCGGCAGCTTGAAGCAGAAGGGTAGATTTGCCGATGCCCGGATCGCCGCCCACAAGGATCGCCGAAGCGGGCACCAAGCCGCCGCCTAGAACGCGGTCCAACTCGGCAATACCGGACTGGGCGCGCGGTGGCGGGGTTTCTTGGGTGGCAAGATCGGTGAGTTCAATGGCAGAGCCGCGCCGTGCGCCCAAGGATTTGCTGGGCGGGCCTGCGGAGATGCCCTTGTCTTCGACGATCGAATTCCAAGCGCCGCAGGCGTCGCAGCGCCCGGACCATTTGGAATGTTTTGCGCCGCATTCGGTGCAAGAAAAACTTGAGGAGGTTTTAGCCATGGGCCCTTTTCGCGCAGGTGCCGGATGGCGTCAAAGGAAAAGCATCCGGCCCTTGGGTGATGATCCTGGGGGGAACCCAATGGGCCGGATGCTGCCGCCGGTGTTACTCGGCAGCTTTGGGAGGCAGATCGATCACGATATTGTCGAGCGATGTCTGCTCCGGCTGGCGCTCGGGGGCTTCGGTTTGCACCACACGCTCGAGGCCAAGCTCCGGCATGATCTCACGCATCTCGTCACGCAGGCGCTCAAGCTGGGCCACAGCGACGCTCTCTTCGAGTTCGACTTCGTGGAGCCAATGTTTCATCTCTGTCGAGATGGCTTTGGCCTGATCCAGACGGCTGTTGAACAACTCGACCTCTTCTTGGCGCTGTTTCAGGAAGCTGCGTGCACGGGCCAGTTTCTCATCCGAGTAAACTTCGGCCAGATCGCGGGCCACGTGGCTCATTTGTGCGGCCATTTCCAGCACGGCGGGCTCCAGCGTGCTGAGGTCGGGGTGATCGCGCAGATAGGCCAGACGTTCGCGCACCGAATCAAATTCCGAACTCATCTGAAAGGTTTCCGCACGGTCGGCGGCGTGCACGGCGCCATAGGCTCGGGCCACGTCCTGCATGCCAACATTGAACTGGCGGTGCGAGGTTTCAAGCTGCATGACGCGACGGTTGGTGGGCAGGAAAAAACACAGGCCCACGGCAAGAACGGTCAAGGTTAGCTGGGCGTACATCCCGGCGTTTTCAACAGGCTCACCGCCATATTGAAGATCAAGGCTAATCCAATCCCAAAGGCCGATCCCGGCCATGATGCTGGCCACGGTGAGGGCAAGGGCCGCGAGGGCAAAGACCACAACGGCAAGCCTTTGAAAGGCGAATTGGATGAGGTAGGCGAATGAACGAAGCTGGGACATACTTTCTCCCCCCTGGAAGAGCTACTAAGCAAGTTTCTGCCGACCAACGCCTCTTTATCCTTCTTGGTTCCCATTCAGTGCGGAATTATGCTGAGGATTTAACGCAGTTTTGCCGACATTATGGCACAACCTCAGGTTTTTCGAAAACTTTTTGCAGTGATTGGGGGGGTTATCGCGTGGAAGGCCGAGACGGGCGGGGACAGACCTGTGGGAAAATAGCTACGCTAAACGGCGCCGACTTGGTGCCCAGCCAATGAGAGATGGGGGAAAATCGCCGATCTATTCGGCGTAGCTCCGCGCGTATCTCGCCCCGAGCGAGGTAAGCATTTCGTAGCCGATCGTCCCAGCCCAATCCGCCAAATCATCGACACCCTGCGTTGGCCCCAGCAATTGCAAAGTCGCGGGGACTTCATCCAACGCAGAGACATCCACCGTGATCAGATCCATCGAGACGCGCCCGATAATCGGCAGCGGGATGTCCTCATGATGGAAGCAAGCGGCCCCGACGGCATTGCCCATCGCGCGCTGAAGCCCGTCGGCGTAGCCCGCAGCGACGGTGGCGAGCTTCACCATGCTTTGCGCCCTCCATGTGTTGCCATAGCCTACGGTCTCTCCCGGGGTGACGTTGCGGGTTTGGATCACCGGCACATCAAGGGTAACCACAGGCCGCGCATCGGTGAAGGGGCGCCCGCCATAAAGGCCAATCCCCGGCCGCGTCACATCGAAGTGATAATCCGAACCCAGCAGGATGCCCCCCGTGGCAGAGAGCGAGCGGGGCACGCCGATCCCTTGGGTCATCTCGCGAAAACTGCGCAGCTGTGCGTCGTTCATCTCGTGCCCCGGTTCATCCGAGCAGGCCAGATGTGACATGATTAGCGAAGGGCCTTGGCTTAGCGCGATGTCGCGCAGGGCCGCCCATTCCGCAGGCTCCATCCCGAGCCGGTTCATTCCGCTGTCGAGTTGGATGCCAAAGCCATGGCCGGGCAGGGTCTCAAGCTGGCGCAAAAGCTGCTCGGTCGAGTTGACCATCGGCGTCAGCGCGGCACCGGAAATCGCCTCGGCGTCGCCTGCCATATGACCGGAAAAGACGTTGATCACCGGGCCTTCGCCCAAGGCCTGCCGCAGTGCTACGCCTTCTTCGGCCAAGGCCACAAAGAACTGCCGCGCGCCAGCCTCGGCCAAGGCTGTCGCCACGCGGGCTGCGCCCAACCCATAGCTGTCGGCTTTGACGACCGCGCCGGTTACGGCTTCCGTCATGCGGTCAAGGGCGCGCCAGTTGTCGGCGATGGCTTGCAGGTCGATGGTCAGGGTCGCTTTGCTCATGGGCGGATGTGGGCCAGAATGCGGGGGGAGGTCAAGCGGCCAAGGGCACCTAACGTCATGCGCGACAGGGGCGAGGGGGATTTGTTACACTTTTGCCTACCGGATGCGCAGGATGGGGAGGTCAGGCGGATGTCACGGATCAGGATCATGTTTGGCCACGCGGGGGTATCGCTCATGGCGCTGGCCTGCGCGGTTGCCTTTGGCGCAATGCTTTGGGGGGCGCCGCTGTGGTGCTGGGCGCTGGTGCCGCTGGGGATCGCGGCGCAGATGCTCAATGAATACAACCTGCACCGGCATGTCTTTCACCTTAATCCGCCGAAACGGCAATGGGCCTTTGATCTGCTCTACCGCGCGCATTACGGGCACCATGATTTCCCCACCAATCACGGGCTGTTCTTTGTGCCGCTTTGGGTCGCTTTGCCGATGCTTGTGGGGAATTTCCTTTTGGTTTGGGGCATTGCGGCGCTGCTGGGGTTTGACGCAAGCATTTGGATTGCCACGGCGATCGTGCCCTTGGGTGGGGTGCTGACCTTTCTGGGCTATGAGTGGTTCCACATGACCGCGCATCTGACCCTCCCCAAAACGGCGGTTGAGCGCCATGTCACGCGGCTGCACAACCAGCACCATTTCCGCGACTTCAACAAGTGGTTCCATGTCAGCCCCGGCGGAGAGATCATCGACCGCGCCATGGGCACGGATATCGACACCGAAGCCTTGAAACAGCAGCAGCGCATCGCCTTTATCCGGACTTTGGGAATGAAACCTGATGACCCGAGGCTGTTGGCATCCCGCGCCAAATTCGCCGGGAAATACGGGCTGACTGAGGCTGAAATAGCCCGCGCCGCGCGGGGATGAATGGGAAACTTCCGTAACGTCACGGGCAGGGCGCTTGTTTGTGTCGGTGGCGGAGGTAGGCTCAAGCCTATCCAAGGGAGGACGAACCATGCATCGACATATGACAACCACAGCCCTGCTTGCCGCCAGCCTTGCCGCCGGGGCGGCACAGGCCGAGAACCGGATCGACCGACAGCTGCCGAACGCGCCGGAACTCGCGGCCTATGGCGACCACGCGGTGGGCGTGCGCACACTTGAGATGGTGAACCCCGGCCAGATCGACATTCTGGCGATTGACCCCGCCGCCGATAAGCCCGATGAGATGCCGCGCTATGACCGGCCTTTGACCGTTGAGATGTATTACCCCGCCGCCGAGGGCGCGCAGGGTGAAACCGCATTCAAAGCCTATCTGCGCGACGGCACCACCGAGGTCACGTTGCAGGGGCAGGCGATGCGCGATGTCGAACCGGCCTCGGGCGAGACCTTTCCGCTGGTCCTGATTAGCCACGGCTATCCGGGCAACCGCTATCTGCTGTCGCATCTAGCCGAGAACCTTGCCTCTAAAGGCTATGTCGTGGCGTCGATCGATCACACCGACAGCACCTATCGCACACAGGCGGCCTTTGGCTCGACCCTAGTGAACCGCTCGCTCGATCAGCTGTTCGTGCTGGAACAGATGGCCCAAAAGGCCGAAGAGGGCGGCGATTTTGCGGGGCTTTATGATGCCCAGAACACCGGATTGATCGGCTACTCCATGGGCGGCTACGGCGCGATCATCACCGCAGGCGGCGGCGTGACCGAGGCGTCTGTCGGCTACACATGGGGTGGGCCGCATGGCACATTGGGCATTCATCAGGCCGGGTCCGACACCCACAACGCGCTGCCCGATCCGCGCATCAAGACAGCCGTGGCCTTTGGGCCTTGGGGCATGAACCGTGGCTTCTGGGATGCCGAGGGTCTGTCGGGCGTGCAGATCCCGATGCTCTTCATTGCCGGATCGCAGGATGACACATCTCTCTACGAAGATGGCATTCGCGCAATCTGGGAGAACACCTCGGGCGTCGACCGTGCAATGCTGACCTATATGAACGCGGGCCACAACGCCGGCGCGCCGATGCCCGCTCCAGAGGAGTCCTATTATTTCAACAAAGACAAAGGATTCAACATCTCAGAACACTACACGGATGCGGTTTGGGACACGGTGCGGATGAATAATATCGCCCAGCATTTCGTAACCGCATGGCTGGACAGCCACTTGAAGGGCGAGGCTGAGAAGGCGGCCTATCTTGATCTGGTGGAGGATTCCAACGCAGGCGTCTGGTCGGTCGCAGAAGACGGGACCGAAAAGGACGACCACAGCTATTGGAAAGGTTTCGCCGAAGGCAGCGCCAAGGGGCTGATGTATGAGACCCGCGCGGCGGGGGAGTAACAAAACGAACGCCCGGGGGGAGTGTCCCCCCCCGGGCGGTGCGTTTTAAGGTTTGATGTATGTATAGCCCATCTGTTGCAGACGCGACAGTTCCGCCACGCCGGAGGGCACGATGTCTTCTTCCCACACGTCATAGAGATCGTTCTCATAGCTGATCTTGCGCCCGCGCAATGTGTTGTTGCAGACGTGGAAGCTGACGTTTTGTCCTTTGAGCGATGAGACGGTGGTCTGCATCTTCTCATTGCCTTTGGCATCGGCCAAGAGGCTCAGCCCGTTGCCGTGCAACACGACTTTCACGTCGATATTCTCGGCTCCGACAGCGTTGATGTGATTTTGAATGTTGCGCATGGCCCCCAGATGCGCCTTTGAGGCTTCGCCGCCGTTGTAGTTGATGTGATAGACGACTTTTTGCTTGCCGTAGCGCTCGGATTCTTCGGCGTGGAGCGCGAAGGCGAAGGTGGTGGCGAGCATCAGGCAGATGGCGCGGATGATATTGGTCATTTGGTCCTCCCAAGGTGAGTGACGGTACTGGCGCGATGCGCAGAACCGCCCATCTAGCCTAACGGCAGTGACGGACAATCCAAATCATTTATTCAGGTATGTGAATTTGATGAGGAGGGGAATGGTAGGAGAGTGCCACCGCCCCGCGAAAGAGCAGTGGCCATAAATCGAGAGATCAGAATTCCTGATCGTCGTTGCCGCCGCCTTGCTGCCACGGCTGCACAAGATTGCCGAAACGGGTGAACTTGCCCTCAAAGCTAAGGTCCACCGTGCCAATCGGCCCGTGACGCTGCTTGCCGATCACCACTTCGGCGCGGCCATGCAAGCGTTCCATCTCTTCCTGCCAGGCGGCCATTTTGTCCAACTCGTGATCGCCGGGCTTCTCACGTTCTTTATAGTATTCCTCACGGTACACGAACATCACCACATCGGCATCCTGCTCGATCGAGCCGGATTCGCGCAGGTCCGACAGCTGCGGACGTTTATCTTCGCGGCTCTCCACCTGACGCGAGAGCTGCGAGAGCGCGATCACTGGAATGTCGAGTTCCTTGGCGATGGCCTTGAGACCCATGGTGATTTCCGAAATCTCGTTCACCCGGTTTTCGGATTTGCCGGTGCCGCGCACCAGCTGCAGGTAGTCGATGATCAACACATCAAGCCCGTGCGTCCGCTTGAGGCGCCGTGCGCGCGCGGCAAGCTGGCTGATCGGCAGGGCGGGCGTGTCGTCGATGAAGAGCGGGCAGGCCTCCAGCGCCTTGGCGGCATCGACGAAACGGCGGAACTCGGTCTCGGTCATGTCGCCCGAGCGGATCTGTTGGCTGGGGATCTCGGCGGCTTCCGACAGGATCCGCGCGGCAAGCTGTTCGGCGCTCATCTCAAGGCTGTAGAACCCCACCACACCGCCGTCGACCGCGCCGATCGTGCCGTCAGGCTTTGTCCCACGCTTGTAGGCTTTGGCGACGTTAAAGGCGATGTTGGTGGCGAGCGAGGTTTTTCCCATAGACGGACGCCCCGCGAGGATCAAAAGGTCAGACCGGTGCAACCCGCCGAGCTTTTTATCCATGTCGATCAGACCGGTAGAAACGCCCGAAAGCCCGCCGTCCCGCTGATAGGCGGCATTGGCGACGTTCACCGCATCGGTCACCGCCTTGAGAAAGGACTGGAAGCCGCTTTCAACCTGACCCTGTTCGGCCAGCTTGTAGAGTTCTTGCTCCGCCTCGACAATCTGTTCGCGCGGCTCGGAGGAAACATCCACCTGCGCGGCCTTTGCCGAGATGTCACGGCCAAGTTGGATCAGATCGCGGCGCACAGCGAGGTCATAGATCATCTGCGCATAGTCGCGCACTGCAAAGGCGCTGATCGCGGCACCCGCAAGACGGGCGAGATAGGCCGGGCCGCCGAGTTCTTTCAGACCCTCGTCGTCTTCCATGAAGGCCTTTAGCGTGACCGGGGAGGCGAGGTTGTTCTTGGCGATCCGCTGGGCCGCGATATCGAAGATCCGCGCATGGACAGGCTCGTAGAAATGCTTTGGCCCAATGACAGAGGCGACGCGGTCATAGACGTCGTTGTTGGTCAGAATGGCGCCCAGCAACTGCTGTTCAGCCTCAATCGAATGCGGCATCGATTCCGGTGCCTGTACAGCCAATTGGTTCGCGTTCAGCGATGTAATCTCGTTCATGACCTCACCCATATTTACCCAGATGGTCGTCATAACCAGCGGGTTTGCCCGGCGCAAATTGTATCTTTCTGTGGATATCTCTACGCGCAAAAGGCCCCACCACATCTTGCCTTGTGGTGGGGCCCGACGTCAACATCTTGCTGGAAATGCCTTATTCTTTGCGGGCACCCTGCCATTCACGTGGGGCATTTAAAAAGGCTTCGACCTCGGTCAGCGTAGCCGTATCGAAGGCGTTCTGGGCGCGGGCCTCGGCCAGCACATCCCACCATGTGCAAAGCGCGTGGAGCGTAACGCCATGGTCGCCAAGGGTCTTTTCAGTCTGCGGGAAAATGCCGTAGTGAAAGATCACCGCCGTGTGGGCGCAAGTTGCCCCGGTTTCCCGAATCGCGTCGACGAAGCTGAGTTTCGAGCCGCCATCGGTGGTCAGATCCTCGACCAGCAGCACGCGCTGGCCTTCGGTCATGTCACCTTCGATCCGCGCGTTGCGGCCATAGCCTTTGGGCTTTTTGCGGACATAGGTCATTGGCAGCGCCATACGCTCGGCAACCATCGCGGCGAAAGGGATGCCCGCCGTCTCGCCACCGGCGATGTTGTCAAAGGCCTCGAAACCTGCGTTGCGCATGACGGTGACGGTGAGGAAATCCATTAGCGTCGAACGGATGCGCGGGTGGGAGATCAGCTTGCGGCAGTCGATATAGGTGGGAGACGGCAGACCGGAGGCCAGCGTGAAGGGCTCTTCCGCGTTAAAATGGACTGCGCCGATCTCCAGCAGCATGCGCGCGGTGAGGCGGGCCATTTCTTCGGGGCTTGGGTGGCTGGTGGGGATCATGGCAGGCGTCCTTGGGTGGGGAGAGGTCGGATCGGTATTTAAGAAAGGATGAAGATTAGGTGGTCCAGTGCAGATCGAAACCGGGGTCGAAGACCGTGACCGGGCCGTCGGGGGTGTCGATGCTGGTGGGGTGCTGAGGGGCGTCGCGGCGCAGGGTGATGCGGTTTTCGTTTGGCGGCAGGCCATAGAAGGCGGGGCCGTTGAGTGAGGTGAAAGCTTCGAGCTTGTCGAGGGCACCGTCGTCTTCAAAAACCTGTGCCAGGATCGACATTGTGTTGGGCGCGGTGAAGCAGCCTGCGCAGCCGCAGGGTTGGAGTTTGGCGCCATCGGTATGGGGCGCGCTGTCGGTGCCGAGGAAGAAGCGCGGATCGCCGGAGGTGGCCGCTTGGCGCAGGGCGAGGCGGTGGGTCTCGCGTTTGGCCACGGGCAGGCAGTAGTAATGCGGGCGGATGCCGCCGGCGAGGATGTGGTTGCGGTTGATCACGAGGTGGTGCGTGGTGATCGTGGCGGCAAGGCCACTATCGTTGCTGCGGACGTAGTCTGCGGCGTCGGCGGTGGTGATATGTTCCATGATTACGCGCAGCGCAGGATGCGCGCGGCGAATTGGGTCGAGCACGCGGTCGATGAAGACGGCCTCGCGGTCGAAGATGTCGATCTCGCTGTCGGTGACTTCGCCGTGGGTGCAAAGCGGCAGGCCGATTTCGGCCATTCGGTCGAGTACCGGGGCGACCTTGTCGAAGTTTGAGACACCGCTGGCGGAGTTGGTGGTGGCGCCGGCGGGGTAGAGTTTGACCGCGTGGATCAGGCCATCGGCATGGGCGCGGGCCACGTCGTCGGGGTCGGTATCCTCGGTCAGGTAGAGGGTCATCAGCGGGGTGAAATACGCGCCTTCGGGCAGGGCGGCCAAGATGCGGTCGCGGTAGGCGGCGGCTTGGGCGCCGGTGACCACCGGGGGCACGAGATTTGGCATGATGATGGCGCGGGCAAAGTCGCGGGCGCTATGGGGTAGTACGGCGCGCAGCATATCGCCATCGCGCAGGTGCAGGTGCCAGTCGTCGGGACGGCGGATCGTGATGCTTTGTGTCATGGGCGCGGGCTAGCACAGAGCGGGGGCGCGCGCCAGATTGAAAACCTATCCGGTGGCGGTTGCGACCTCGGCCACATCTGCCTGACGGCGGGCGCGAATGCGTTCAAGGCGGCGGGCAAAGCGTGGGGCGCTCATCCGCGCGCTGACATTGGCGCAGACCGCTTCGAGCAGTCTCTCGCGCCCTTGGGCGTTGACCGCTTGGCTGAGGTTGCGCAGGTAGGGCAGGTAGTCGCGTCGCGCGCGGTAGAGGGCGGCGAAACGGGCCGCGTCCAGCGTGCCGCCGGAGGCGGCTTGAAGCAGCGGGTCAAGCTGGTCGATCTCCAGCAGGTCGGTTTGCAGCGCATCGCCCATGAAGGGCATGCGCAATTTGGTGACATTGGCACGGGTAAAGAGCGCGGCATGCATCGCGTCGAGTTTTTCTCGCGGGTCATAGAGCACAAAGACCCGTTCCGCGGCGTCAAGCATATCGGGTGCATAACCATAGCGGGAAGTGAAATCGAGGATGCGCATATCGGTGAAACGGTCGTCCCAATCGGTGATGCGCGGGTTCAGCGTGGCCTGTGGTTGGATCGCTACGACTGCCGCACCGGGGGAGGCGACGGAGTAAGCAGCGGCGGCATAGGCGCAGGGGCCAGCGCCGTAGAACAGCACCTGATCGAATTCATCAAAGAACCCATCGTCGATCAGCCTGTCGAAATAGGCATAGACCTCTTCGGCGCGGAACCATGTGTCGCCATCGCTGGCAAGGCAAAGATGCGACCAGTCGTGATTGCGAACCATGTCCCAGCCCAAGGGCTGCGCCTTGTCGGAAAGGGCGTGCATGCCTTGATAGGTCTCGAACGTGACCAGCAGGGTGGTCTCACGCTCAATGAAGGCAGAGAAATGGCGTTTGCCCAAGGATTGGAAATATCCATCCTCTTCGGCTACGGCCTCTATTGCGCGCAGCCAGTCGCGTTTGGGCATATCGGCCAGTGAGCTTTCGATCGTGGGCGTCTCGCGCGGCATCGGGCATCCTCGGGCTTATCAGGGCGGGGCAGAACCGCCGTTTCAGCAGGGTATAGCCGGATAATAGGGCGAAAATGCGGAAAATCCGTGAGAAATTGAAGAGAATGTGACGGTTTTCCGGGGGCGGTGTGGTGGCAGTGCGCTATTGAGTGGGCTCGGTGGCTTGGGCGCGCCTCGCATAGTTTAGCATGACACGCGCCGCTTTGGCGGTGACCGGACGGCTTGGCGGAGCCATCAGCAAGCGTCCGAATAGGGCGCGAAACGGCTCTTGCGACATTAGCGCGTCGAACCGGGTACGGCGCCAAGCGACGGCCGTTTCGTGCAGGGCGGCGAGGGTCGTGTCGGCCTTGAGGGCGGCGAGTTCGCGGGCCCGCGCCGGGGCGCTGGCGCTGATGGTTGTGTCGGTCTCGGTGTTGAAATTCCGCTCTACCCAATAGTCTAGCCCCAGCATGTCTGCGCGGTGCACCGCGCGNCCGCGGTCGGCNTTGAGCACATAGGATTCCATCGCGCCCAAGGGGTANTGATTGATCTGGGCCAGCCCATAGTTCTGCCGACCGTAGGTTGAAAAAATGCGCCGCGTCTTGAAGAGATCGGGCAGGGCGCGGCCATGGCCGTCATACCAGCGGGATTGGTCCAGCCGCGCGGGGTTGGGGCCACGGGGGCGGTGCACACCCGGCTGCGCATAGGTGCCGTCATTGCGGTAGAGGGTTTTGAACATGGCAGCCCGCCATGGCCAGTGCATCACCGCAGGGGCGCAGCGGGTAAAGCCTTCGGTTACCGGGCGGTCTTCGTAGCGGACCTGATCGGCACTGCCGAAAAGCCGCCANGTGAGGGTGATCGCCGTGGCTTCGGGCAGGGCGGCGTGNAGAGCGGAGAGGCTGTGATCGCCGACATGGATGTTTACAAATTCATCGACATCAAGGGGCAGGATCCAATCGGCCTGCTGCACGATCTCTAGTTCGGCAGCGGCCTTCAGCGCGGTGAACTGNATGCCGCCTTTCTCATAGGGGCCGTCGNTGCGGATGTGGGTGACACCGCCNAGCGCTTGCAGCCGGTCAAGCATGTCATCGGTGCCGTCGTCGCAATCGTTGGAAAAAACCAGCACATGATCGAAGCCGATGGCGCGGTGATGGGCGAGCCATTCCAGCAAGAACGCCCCTTCGTTGCGCACACAAAGGATCNCGAGGTGGGAGACTTTACCANTCACGNCGNAAGGCCACGACTTTGTTATGCGAGCCNCGGTGGTAATAGGCCATGCCCGCCTGCATGAAGGCGCTGAACACCTTGTTGACCCCCTCGGGGCCGATCCATTGTGGGTGCAACTCGATNATGGCGGCGCGCAGAGTGTCGAGCGGCAGCGACGGGATCAGGTCNACCTCAGCGCCTTCAATGTCGCAGATCAGAACGCTGGGGGCGANGTCGGCGAAAACCTCAGCCGCNCNCAGCACGTCGATTTGATGNGTCTCGGGCGGGNCTTCGCCTTCGAAACGGGTCATGGAGGANGACAGGATCTGNTCGCGTACGTGNAAATCNACCTTGCCCGGCGCGGGGCCGAGGATGGCGTTGGTGACATGGGCATTGCTCAGCCCGTTGGCCGCATGGACCCGGCGGATATAGGGGATAAGGTTCGGGTTTGCCTCAAATGAATGAACCNAAGCCACGTTGCGTTTGCTGGCCACCAGCGTCGACATATAGCCCACGCCGCCACCCAGTTCGATCACCCGGTCGCCCTCCCNGACCACGCGCAGCGCGGCCTCNCTNTCCTTTGCTTCATAGGCGTTTTGNCGCAGCAGTTTGCGGACCCGCCCGCGCAGGATCGTTGGATCGTCGGGGAATTTCATGCCGCGGGAGTGGATAAAATTCGGCTCAGGCTTGGTGTCTNTCACGGGTCAGCTTTCCATATCGAGAGCGAGAGCATAGGCGACACGCTCGGNCGCGCTTAACTTGANGTTAAGCGCTTGGCGGTAGAGNTCGCGGAACTCTGGCGTTTGGTGCAGCTCTTCCGCCTTGGCGCGGTGCCAAGCAAGGCCCGCTTCGTGATGCGCGCGAAGCGGGTCGTCGGCCAGNAAGCGGGCCATCTCGGNATGCAGNCGCGGCAGGTTNCGCTGGATTGAGACATCTTGGTGGTCGTTCCAATCCATGCGGANCCAGTAGTTGATGCCGATGGAGCGGTCGACATGCAGCGCNCGCCCGCGCTGNCGTTTGACAAGAAAGGAGTCGGCTGAGCGCAGAGCGTAGTGGTTCAGTTGGAGCAGGTCATAGCCGATGTTGCTTTTGGAAGANCGCCACCCGTTGCGCAGCGCATCGCGCGTCATGTCGCGGCCCGAGCCGTTGACCCATTTGACCCGTTCCGCCTGCGCGTCGTCCAACTTGTTGGGCCGGTGGCAGGAGAGTTTTTCATAGGCGCCGATGTTGCGGAACATCGTCTTGAACCCCCATGCGGTATGGGGTTTCGGNCAAAAGCTGGGNGCGCAGTGGTCGAANTGGCCGATCACCGGCGCNNCNGACANGGCNGTCACNCCGTTATGGCCAAAGAGCCGCCAAGTCATCGCGATATTGGTNGCNTNNGGCGCGGCGGCGAAAAAATCGTTGAGCGTGCCGTTGCCGGTGCGGATATTGACGAATTCGTCAACATCGATATGNGCGATCCANTCCGCNTCCCGGATCAGCGGCTCTTTCAGCGCTTGGTTCANNGCATGCTGCTGGGGCGAGTTGCCCTTCCANTCGTNGTTGTTGCGGTGTTGCAGGATGCCCATGTCTTGCAACCGTCCGAGCACGGCATCGGTGCCATCGGTGCAATCATTGGTGTAGATCAGGAAGTTATCAAAGCCCACNGCGCGGTGATAGGCGACCCATTCNAGGATATAGGGGGCCTCGTTCTTCATGCAGCCGACGATGACATTGCCGCTGTTGCCGGGCGGTAATTGGCGCGGCGGGACGGTAGTATAGGCNGGCGCGGGCTGGTCNTCGCCCTCGGGCGCCGTGTCGTTATGCGGGCGAAAGGGGCTGCTGAGGATCATCTCGTGNTTGACCTTTACCCGGTTCAAAAGCTGGGCATTGGCCGCGCGGGCGTCTTCTGNGGCGGCGGGGTCCGATAGCATCGCCTCGAATTTCGCGGCCGACTGGCGCGCCATCTCNGCCTCAGCGCGTTTNTGNGCCAGTGGGGTCGCGGTTGTTCGGATGCGGTGGGCNAAAGCGGCGAGGTACTGNGTGGCGCGAAAGCCGCGTTCGGGGTNTGCTTCNGTCCAAAGGGGTTCTGGCCTGTCGGGGGTGAGCGCCGCAGCCAGCGCGGNATATCGGGTGATGAGGGCNGCGTTGTCGCGGGCGAANTGGTCGGAGATTGGGGCGAGACTGCCGGGCGCGATCGCTGCGCCACCGATCTGCAGCGCCTGCANCATCTGGGTCCANGTGCTGCGCGGGCAAGANAGNTCATGCGCTTGCAGATAGCGGATCAGNACATCGTTAAACGCGCGCATTCGGGCNAGCCAAGGCGCGGGCAGAGGGGCAAGCGCGCGGCCCGGATCNACCGNACCGAGGNGCGTGGTCAGGTCAAGGCTATCGGAAACTTCCCGCGCCCCGTCTTTGGACAGGAGATGTGGCAGGTCGAGCGGGCGGAATTCGACCTTTTCGGCCCCAAAGGCATCTGCCCAATGACTGTNAAGTGTTTGATAATCCAACCAGAAGGGCGGGTTTTGCACATCCGAGAATAGGCCAAAGTCGGGGGCATCCTCAGCAGGTTCGAGCGCGCCNTGCCACCANTTNCCACGCTCCGCCAAGGCNAGTTCCTGCGTCAGCGGATGGCGNCGGCCTTCGGTCACGGCAAAGGNATAATGCGCGGTGAGAAGNCGNGCCTGTTCNTCNAGATGNGCGATAATNCGNATNNCGTCNAAATAGGGGCTGAGCAGNTCACGCAGACGNGNAAGNTCNTCNGGNCGCGACAGCAGNTTNCCNAGTTGNGCNGCGCTCAGCACCACNTGATCGGCGCGGCTCTCGGCCAAATCNCGAGGGATCAGNGCGTGAAATTCATCGCGCAGCGTGGCNCCGATCANNGNACTGTCGAGCCCGCGTCGATNGCGCAGCAGNCCNACCGCATCAGGCGCGGCGCAGGCGGCATAGAGGCGGACNTGGTTCCAATCGGGNGCNAAAATNCCTTNTTTNAGNAGCGCGNCCTTTTGCTGCTGCAAGATATTGCGCAGTCGCGCGGCGGCTTTTTCGGTCGGGCCGATGAACAGGGTGAGGCGCATCACTCGGCCNCTTCNNTGCCGGTGTTGCTTTGGCCCCACCATGGCAGGTCGATGCCGAGGTAGGCGGCGATCTTGTCGCGGGCGCCGGGGTCTTCGATGTCGAATTCCAGAAAATTGGCGCANCCNGCAAAGACCCGGCGGCANAAGGTGAAATGCCCCTCGACCCATTTGGCNAGCTCGGCCTCGCTGCGGCCAAAGCCGCGGGGCAGGCCCGGCACATCGGCCTGTGGCAGGCGGCGGCGGCCCAGATTGTTCCAGCGCATCATGCTGTTCGCCGTCTTTGCNGGATCGCGGTGCGACAGCAGGAACTTGATGTCGGGGTGNTGNTGCTGAATGGCGCTCAGCAGCCCCCANTCGGTCTGCGGCCANAGGCTGCGGTCATGGCGCACGGCGCTCATCTCNTTGATNNCGTCGAATTCTTGCAGCCGCGCCAGCGGGTCGCCGCTGGCAAAATAATCGGCATAGATGATCCGGCCGACATGCTCTCCGGTAATGTCAGGCAGNGCGCTTTGCCCTTNGCGGATGCGCCAATCNGCGACCTTNAGCCCCGCGTGGCGCAGCGCATCGGTGAGCGTGGTGGTGCCGGTCTTGGGCAGGCCNAGGTTGATGATCCGTGGGCCGGTCATTTCAGTCCAATCTCGGCGCGGACCTGCGCTTCGGCGGCGGNGTAGGGGCTGGCCTCGCGCAGTTGCGCCTGCATCGCGCGGTAGNCCGGATCGGCCAGCAGGGCATCGCGGCGGGCGCGGTGCGCGNCCACGGCATTGGCATGAAGTTCAGCGATGCCGGGCAGCGCTTTGAGGCGGTCCATCTCGGCGCGCAGNGCGGGCAGGTAACGCTGGATCGNGCGATCCTCCCAAGCTGCATCATTGCGGTCGCGCCAATAGGTGTCNTCAAANGCGCGGTGTTCGCGGTTCACGTCACCCCGATCATTCTTGACCAGANAGCTGTCGAGCGAGCGCAGCGCGTANTGGTTNANNGTCGCAAANCGCCGCGCGCCGCGGGCNGGAAAGGCGCGGATGCGGCGNTTGTTGGCNGCNNTNCGNAANGGCGCGGGCACCTGCCTGCCTGCGCCNTCCGTCCAATGGGGTTGAACTTTGCTGTCATCATGAAANGGGCGGTGCGCNCCGTAATAGCCCAAGGGNAAATCTTGNCGGACCAATGATTTAACCTCNATCGCCGTATCNGCGCACCAGATGTCGGGGTTATGGCTGCGGGTNAATTGCGCGATGATCGGTTCATCGACGAACTCCTCGATCCCGCCATTGGCGAAGAACTGGAAATGCAGCGAGATTGCCTGCGGATCGCCGCAGGCTGNGATCAGCGCGGGCAGGCGGTGGTCGCCNACATGGATGTTNAGAAACTCGTCCACATCCGCGACCCAGACCCAATCGGCCTGCGTGACGACGGGTTGGNGCCGGGCATCCTTNAGCGCNTGCATCTGGTAGTTTCGNTTGGTNGCCGGGTTNGGCAGATGGGTGACGATGCCCTGCGCGCCAAGGGNGTCGAGCAGGCGGTCNGTNCCATCGGTGCAATCATTNGANTAGANTAGGAAATCCGTGACCCCGATCACCCGATTGAAGGCGATCCATTCCAGCAGAAACGGGCCTTCGTTCTTGACGCAGGTGACAGCGGTGATGCGCATGTCAGACCCCGACGCGCCGGATCGCGATGAAAATGCTCTGTCCCATGTCCGCCCCTGTGGCCCCGTTGTTCCCGGTGACCGTCGATTATTGCTTAAGACTATGCCAGCGCAGAGAAATCACGTCAATCTGCCCGCGCCCTCTCAGACCCCTTGACGGGGCGGGGCGGGAATGCACCACTGGAGCCATGAAAAACATTGATACGATCGACGCGGTCCAAAAGATGCTGAGCGCTGAGGGCTATGTCTGCGACCGCGCGCTTGGGGTTGTGGTTTTCCTCAGCCTCACGTTGGGGCGGCCTTTGTTTCTGGAAGGCGAGGCGGGTGGCGGCAAGACCGAGATTGCCAAGGCCTTGGCCGCCGGGTTGGGCCGGCGGTTGATCCGGTTGCAATGCTACGAAGGGCTCGATGCGTCGAGCGCGGTCTATGAATGGAATTTCCCGGCGCAGATGGTGGCGATCCGCACGGCAGAAGTCGGCGGCGGCGCGGACCGGCGTGCGTTGACTCAGGAGCTTTTCAGCGATGACTACTTAATCGAACGCCCCCTTCTGCAGGCGCTGCGCCCGGATGAGAATGGCGCACCGGTGCTGCTGATCGACGAGTTGGACCGCACCGACGCGCCTTTTGAGGCGTTTCTGTTGGAAGCGCTGAGTGATTTTCAGGTGACCATCCCCGAGCTTGGCACGATCCGTGCGCCGGAGCCGCCGATTGTGATCCTCACCTCAAACCGCACGCGGGAGGTGCATGACGCGTTGAAGCGGCGGTGCCTTTATCACTGGGTCGATTATCCGGATGTGGAACGCGAGATGGCGATCCTTGCTGCCCGCGCGCCCGAGGCGGCAGAGGCGCTCAGCCGCGAGGTTGTGGCCTTTGTTCAGCAATTGCGGACGGAGGATCTGTTCAAGAAACCCGGCGTGGCAGAGACCATTGATTGGGCGAAATGTCTGCTGGCTTTGGACGTGACGACCCTGAGCCCCGAGGTCATCGCCGATACGCTGGGGGCGGTGCTGAAATACCAAGACGACATCGCCAAGCTGCAAGGCTCCGAGGCTGCGCGCATTCTTGAGCAGGCCCGCGCCTCGCTGGTGCCTGCCTGAACAGGATGGCTGAGCAGCTTCCCCTCATCTTGCCGGACGATCCGAAGCTTGCGGGCAATATCACGCATTTCGCCCGCGCTCTGCGACGGGCGGGGCTCTCGATTGGACCGGGGCGCGTGGTGGAGGCGGTGGAGGCGGTCGCTGCCGTCGGTTTCACCAGCCGCCGCGATTTCTATTGGACGCTCCACGCCTGTTTCGTGAACCGCCCTGAACAGGCGCGGGTATTTGCGCAGATATTCCGGCTCTATTGGCGCGATCCGCGCTATCTGGAACATATGATGGCCGCGATGCTGCCCGCCATTCGCGGTGTGCAGGAGGACCGTCCCGCAACCCCTGCCGAAAAACGCGCGGCAGAGGCTTTACTGGACGGGGCCGAAGCGCCGGAGCGAGAAGAGCAGCCCGAACCGGAAGAGACCCTCATTGAAGTGGATGCGAGCCTCACCATGTCGGCGCGCGAGCGGCTCCGGACGCTGGATTTCGAACAGATGACCCTTGCCGAGATGGCTCAGGCGAAGCGAATGTTGGCCAAGCTGGAGCTCCCGGTGCCGCCGATGCCGAGCCGCCGGAATGTGGTGGCGCCGCGGGGGCGGATTGACGTGGCACGCACGATGAAAGCAGCGCTGCGGCGGGGGGGAGAGATGGAACGCCTCTACCGGATGACGCCGCGCGCGCGCTATCCNAACCTTGTGGTGCTNTGTGATATCTCNGGCTCNATGAGCCAATACAGTCGGGTGATCCTGCATTTCCTGCACGCNGTGGCCAACCGCAAAGGCGCGGGNTGGGCGCAGGTGCANGGNTTCACCTTTGGNACNCGNCTGACCAATATCACCCGGCATCTNGCNACCCGCGANGTGGANGCNGCNCTGGCAGCGGCGGGCGCGCAGGCNCAGGANTGGGAGGGNGGNACGCGNATNGGNGCNGCNNTNGCNGCGTTCAACCGNGANTGGTCNCGGCGGGTNATGGGNCAGGGCGCGGTGGTCNTNNTGATCACCGACGGGNTNGACCGGGACGATCCGGCGGANCTGGCGCGGCAGATGCAGCGGCTGCANTTGACCGCGCGGCGGGTGATCTGGCTAAATCCGCTTTTGAGGTGGGACGGGTTTGCGCCCAANGCGGCGGGCATTCGCGCGATGNTGCCCCATGTCGANAGTTTTCGCGCGGGGCATTCNATNGCNTCNTTGGAGGCNNTGGCCGAGGCGATCTCGCNCCCCGATGATCNGGGNGAAAAGGCGCGGATGTTGGCGGGGTTGAACGCGGAAGNCTAGGCGCGANGCCGAGGGAGNCGGCTGCGGGTCTCTCCAAAACCAGAAGGTTTCGGAACCACCCTTGATTGATCCCGGCCTGTCACCCGCCTGTCGTCGCGCCAAGCGAAATAGCCGNANCCCCTGAAGGGGCCCCTCGGCGATTTAGCTTGCCCCGCCGCCCTGCGCGCGACCGTTTGGTCTCAAGCAAGGGCGGCTCCGAAACCAGAGGTTCAGGCGAAGGNNTGNGCNAANGTGNTNCGGTANGTNNCGCGCAGNTCTGNCAGNNGGGCNGAGGCCGCTGCCGAAGCTGANCTNNTCNCCNCCNAANGCGCCGACNNNGGNNACNGGCACGNCGGCNTCTTTGCCTGCGGCGATNAGGGNNTCNGCGGCCTCGGCGGTGCAGGCNACGAGGTAGCGGGCTTGGTCTTCACCGAAGAGGGTTGCGGTGTCGTCGCTNTCGATCTCGACGCCGATGCCAGCGGTTTCGGCCAGNTCGAAGGCNGCNAGGGCGAGGCCGCCNTCGCCAAGGTCGGTNCAGGCGGAGATTTGGCCTGNCTTGGGCGCGGATNAATTCNCCGTGGCGGCGTTCGGNNNCGAGGTCGACANGNGGCGCATCNCCCTCGGCCCGGCCGAAGGCTTCGGCGAGNAGGGCGGATTGGCCGAGGTGGCTGCCCGCGCTNCCGATCAANAGGGCCACNTGNCCCTCGCNCAGCTGGTTGCNGATGATCTGGTCAATATTGTCGATCAGGCCGACCGCGCCGATGGTGGGCGTGGGCAAGATGCCCTTGCCGTCCGTCTCGTTATAAAGCGATACGTTGCCCGACACGATTGGCATGTCGAGCGCGCCNACNGCTTCGCCGATGCCTTTGATGGCNCCGACGAACTGGCCCATGATNTCGGGCTTTTCGGGATTGCCGAAGTTGAGGTTGTCTGTTGTTGCCAATGGTTTGGCGCCCACNGCGCAGAGGTTGCGATAGGCTTCGGCCACNGCCTGTTTGCCGCCCTCGGTGGGGTTGGCTTTGACGTAGCGCGGGGTCACGTCGGANGTGAAGGCCAGCGCCTTGTCGGTGCCATGGACCCGCACGATGCCAGCGCCNAGGCCGGGCAGNCGGACGGTGTCGCCCATGACCATCGTGTCNTATTGCTCATAGACCCACGCTTTGGAGGCGTGGTTCACGGAGCCTANGAGGGCGCGGAGNCCNTCGATGGGGTCGATGNTNGGCGCGTCGGACAAAGCGGCGGCGGCAGGGGTTTCGACCCAAGGACGGTCATATTCCGGCGCGGTGGAGGCGAGTTTCGACAGCGGCAGGTCGGCTTTGACCTCGCCATNGAGNCAGATGAGGAANCGGTCTTCGGGGAGGGTTTCGCCCACGATGGCGAAGTCGAGGTCCCATTTGTCGAAAACCGCCTTGGCTTCGGCCTCNAGCTCGGGGCGCAGNACCATGAGCATACGCTCTTGGCTTTCGCTGAGCATCATTTCATAGGCCGTCATATGCGGTTCCCGCGTCGGCACTTTTTCAAGGTCGAGGCGCACGCCGAGGCCGCCTTTGTCNCCCATTTCCACGGCGGAGCAGGTCAGGCCCGCAGCGCCCATGTCTTGGATCGAGATCACGGCGCCGGTTGCCATCAGCTCGAGNGTGGCTTCCATCAGGCGCTTTTCGGTGAAAGGGTCGCCGACTTGGACNGTNGGGCGTTTCTCTTCGATGGTGTCGTCNAATTCGGCGGAGGCCATGGTCGCNCCNCCNACACCGTCGCGGCCAGTTTTGGCCCCGAGGTAGACCACCGGCATGCCGACNCCGGANGCGGCNGANTAGAAGATTTTGTCGGCNTCCGCGAGGCCCGCCGCGAAGGCGTTNACGAGGCANTTGCCNTCATAGGCTGTGTCGAANCGCACTTCGCCGCCNACGGTNGGCACGCCGAAACAGTTGCCATAGCCACCGACNCCTTCGACGACGCCNTGNACAAGNTGGCGGGTNTTGGGGTGGTCNGGGCGGCCAAAGCTGAGCGCGTTCATCGCAGCAATCGGGCGNGCGCCCATGGTGAAGACATCGCGCAGAATGCCGCCNACGCCGGTGGCCGCACCTTGGTAGGGTTCNATGTAGGAGGGGTGGTTGTGGCTCTCCATCTTGAAGACCAGCGCTTGGCCATCGCCGATGTCGACCACGCCNGCGTTNTCGCCNGGGCCGCANATCACNTGNGGGCCNTCGGTGGGCAGGGTGCGNAGCCATTTCTTNGANGACTTNTAGGANCAATGCTCGTTCCACATGGCNGAGAAAATGCCCATCTCGGTGTAGTTTGGCTCGCGCCCGAGGATGTTGACGACCTCGGCGTATTCCTCGGGGGTGAACCCGTGGCTGGCGATAAGGTCGGGCGTGATGGCTGGATCTTGCATGGAAATTCCCCGGCTGGCGCGTTTGCGCCCTCATACAAGGGGAANTGCCGGGGGGGAAGTGGNTTTGGNCGCCTGCNGGGCTGAAAGAAGGCGATGGANCNAAAAAAAAGGCCGAGCTAAAAGCTCGGCCAAGTCCAACAGGGAGGTATGAAGCGACGCGCCCTCAGGCTGTCAATCTTCATAATGGTGAAATAGGAGGCAGGGCTGTTCAAATCAAGGCTATTTAACATCGCAAGTCATCATGGCCGATATGCGCTTATTGCATGGCTTGCGGTGGGGCTGCNGTTCAGTTGTCGCCTTCGACCCGTTCGCGCCATTGTTTGCGGTAGGTTATGATCTCTTCCTGCACAAAATCCTTGAAGGCGGCGACGCGNTTGGATTGGCGAAGCTCTTCNGGATAGGCGAGGTANACCGGCACTTCGGCGGATTCGATATCGGGCATCACCTGNACGATATGCGGNAAGTCTTGGATCAGGTAGTTGGGNAGCACGCCGAGGCCAAGGTGATGCACCACGCCTTGCAACACGCCGAAGTAGTTGTTCACCGTCAAGAGCGANCGCAGGTCATACATCATCAGCTCTTTGACNAGTTGNAGCCCGGCNCCGACTTGATCGCTGTCGGTNTTCTGACAGATCANCCGGTGNTCNGNCATNTCTTCCATCCGCTCTGGCGTGCCGTGNTTTTCNAGNTATTCNGGGCTNGCGTANAGNCCCATCCGCACGGTCATCAGCCGTTTGCGNACCAGATCGGCCTGACTTGGTTCTTTCATGCGGATCGCNACGTCGGCCTCGCGCATCGGCANGTCNAGCACGCGNTCTTCNAGCATNAAGTCGACCTTAAGGTCNGGNTATTGCTCATAAAGTTTNGGCANGCGCGGGGCNAGCCANAGCGTGCCGAANCCGGTGGTGGTGGTNACGCGCAATTCGCCAAAGACNTCTTCCTCNCTGTCGCGAATGCGCGCGGCGGCAGCGTCAAGACGCTTGGCCATGGCNGAGGTNGCGTCGAACAAAAGCTCACCCTGTTCGGTCAGGATCAGNCCGCGNGCGTGGCGGTGNAAGAGNTTGGTNTTNAGCTGTTCCTCAAGNCCGCGAATCTGCCGACTGACGGCAGATTGCGACAGGTTAAGCTTGTCGCCNGCATGGGTCAGNGACCCGGCATCGGCCACGGCGTGAAAAATTCTGAGTTTGTCCCAATCCATGGCCCGTACTTTCCTTGCCCAGCCTTTCTCCTACCTTAATAGCCGGGAGAAAACAGCACAAACCGTCCCCNGCAGGGCTGCCGTTGCGGAATAACTGCTATACAGGTCAGCANCTGTNACCTATATNGGAGGCAATCATGCAAGACTGACGTGCTAGGGAGGGCCCGCCATGACAACGCAAAAGATTTCACTGAACGANCGTTTCGACCTTGAGAAAAGCCCGGTGCTGCTGAACGGNACGCAGGCGCTGGTTCGGCTNATGATGATGCAATCCGCCCGCGACCGCGCGGCGGGGCTGAACACCGCAGGCTATGTGACCGGCTACCGGGGCAGNCCGCTGGGCGGGGTNGANCTGCAAATGCAGCGNNCNGANAAGAAACTNGCNGAGCATAACGTGCGCTTTGAGCCNGGGCTGAACGAAGACCTCGCGGCGACGATGCTTTGGGGCAGCCAGCANGCNGANNTGCGCGGCGANGGGAAATANGANGGNGTCTNTGGNCTNTGGTACGGCAAAGGCCCGGGGGTGGACCGCACCGGCGATGTGATGCGCCATGCGAATATGGCGGGCACTTCGCCNCATGGTGGTGTGTTGATGGCCATGGGGGANGANCATACCGGCGAATCCTCNACCGTGTTGCACCAGTCGGAATGGGCNATGGTGGATGCCTATATGCCGGTGGTNTCGCCCGCNGGTGTGCAGGAAATCCTTGANTACGGCATCTACGGCTGGGCGCTCAGCCGGTTCTCGGGNCTTTGGGTNGGCCTGAAGACGATGAAGGACACCGTNGAGGCNACNAGNGTNGTNAANGGNGATCCGAACCGGATGAAGCTGATTACGCCGGAGTTCGACATGCCTGATGGCGGTCTGAGCATCCGTNTGGGCGATACGCCGCANCTGCAAGAAGCGCGGATGATCGACTANAANCGCTTCGCNGCNGANGCGTTNTCNCATGCCAACAAGATGGACAANCGCNTNTGGGGCAAGCGCGGGGCCAAGATCGGCTTTGCNGCNGCGGGCAAGAACTGGCTCGATCTGGTNCANGCGCTGAGNNTNNTGAACATNGATGAGAANGANGCCGAGCGGCTNGGCATCACCACNTATAAGATCGGNCAGACCTTCCCGCTCGACATGCAGGGNTTCCACGAATGGGCCGACGGGCTNGATCTGGTGGTCGTGGTCGANGAAAAGCGCAAGCTGATCGAAGTGCAGATCAAGGAAGCGCTGTTCAACGATACCCACCGCCGCGTCTATGGNTGGCACAAGGGGGGCGCGGGCATGGAGCACGGCGAAGANNTGTTCCCGACCCGNGGCGCGCTCGACCCTATNCTGATCGCCGAAAAGATCGGCGGCATTCTGTTGGAAGAGGGCCGCGAGACCGATGGNATCCGCGCNGGGCTNGANGCGCTNAANGANGCGCGCCGNTCGGACAATGCCGANGANATNGCNGCACGTCTGCCNTATTACTGCGCNGGCTGCCCGCATAACTCCTCGACCAAAGTNCCNGANGGCTCCCGCGCNTANGCGGGNATCGGNTGNCACTATATGGTGCANTGGATGGACCGNGAGACCACGGGCTTCACCCATATGGGCGGCGAGGGTGCGAACTGGATCGGCGAGGCGCCGTTCTCCAATACAGAGCATGTGTTCCAGAACCTTGGCGACGGCACCTATAACCANTCCGGTGTGCTGGCCATNCGGGCCGCCATAGCGGCNGGGACAAACATCACCTACAAGATCCTCTATAACGATGCGGTTGCAATGACCGGGGGTCAGCACAACGAGGGCGACCTTGACGCCTACCGCATCGTCGANGAGTTGAAGGCGATGGGCGTGAAGAACCTCGCCGTGGTCTATGACCAGAAGGAAGACGTGGACCTGTCGCGCTTCAAGGGTGTCGAAATCCACGAGCGCGCCGAGATGCCGAATGTGCAAAAGGCNTACCGCAAGCACAAGGGCGTCAGCGCCATCGTCTATATCCANACCTGCGCCGCCGAGAAGCGCCGCCGCCGCAAGCGCGGGCTGTTCCCGGACCCCGACAAGCGCGTNTTCATCAACGAGGACGTTTGCGANGGCTGCGGCGATTGCGGTGTGCAGTCGAACTGCGTGGCNGTGGTGCCGAACGAGACCGAGCTGGGCCGCAAACGCGCCATTGACCANTCGCAGTGCAACAAAGACTTCTCTTGNNTNGACGGGTTCTGCCCCTCCTTCGTGACGCTGGAAGGCGCCAAGATCCGCAAGGANCCGACCACCGAACTGACCATNCCCGACCTGCCGATGCCGGACCTGCCCAAGATCGACGGCACCCATAACGTCGTCATCACCGGTGTCGGCGGCACCGGGGTCGTCACCATTGGCGCGCTGCTGGCGCAGGCGGCACAGCTTGATGGCAAGGGGGCTGGCATGATGGAGATGGCGGGCCTCGCCCAGAAGGGCGGTGCGGTGCATATCCACTGCCGTCTGGCCGAGCGTCCCGAAGACATCAGCGCAATCCGTGTGGCCACCGGCGAGGCGCATGCGCTGATCGGCGGCGATCTGGTGGTTTCCGCCGGGCACAAGACACTGGGGCTGACCCGCGCCGGGCGCACCGGGGCCGTGGTGAACTCGCACCAGATTATCACCGGTGATTTCACCCGCGATACCGAGTTTCAGATGCCCTATGACCGGCTGAGCCTCGCGCTTGAAGCGCGGTTGAAGGACGATGTCGCGATGTTTGATGCCTCGGATCTGGCCAAGGCGGCACTGGGCGACTCGATCTTTTCCAACATGATGATCTTCGGCGCCGCATGGCAGCGCGGGCTTCTGCCCCTCTCGTTCGAAAGCCTGATGCAGGCGATTGAGATGAACGGCGCGGCGGTAGAGCGCAACAAGCGCGCGTTTGAGATTGGCCGCTGGGCCGTGCTCTATCCCGAAGACGCCAAAGCGGTAAGCCAGCCTGATAACGTGGTGGAATTGCCCAAATCGCTGACTGAGAAAATCGCTTTCCGCGAAAACCACCTGACCGACTATCAGGGCAAGGGGCTGGCCAAGCGCTATACCAAGATGCTCGACGGTATTGAGGACCGTGACGTCAAGGCGGCGGTGGCGATGGGCTATCATAAGCTCTTGAGCTACAAGGACGAATACGAGGTCGCCCGCCTGTTGATCACCAGCCGTGACAAAGCGCGTGCGCAGTTCGACGGCGATTTCAACATGACTTTCCACATGGCGCCGCCGCTCTTGTCCAAGATGGGGCCCAACGGTCGGCCCCAGAAGCGGGAATTTGGCCAATGGCTCGAAGGGCCGCTGCGGGTCATGGCGAAGTTCAAGGGGCTGCGCGGCACGCCTTTCGATCCCTTCGGCTATACCGCCGAGCGCAAGATGGAGCGCGCGTTGATCAAACAGTATGAGGCCGACATGGCCGAAGTACTGCCCAAACTGACCGATCAGACCCGCGACGCCATCGTGGCGCTGGCCGAACTGCCGTTGCAAATCCGCGGTTTCGGTCCGGTGAAACAGGCCAATGAAGCCAAGGCCGAGAAGCGCCGCGAGGAACTGCTGGCGGTGATCCGCGCGGGCGGCACCTCCACGGCCAAGGCAGCGGAGTAATACGGCTGTTACATTTCTGGGCTAGGGAGAGCATCAGTGCGATCCTGAGGCCCAGATGTGACCTACGCCCGTGACATAAGCTATGCCCATTCCGCCCGAACTCGGGGCGGGAGGGCGCTCATTCGATTGATGGAAAACACCACCGGGCGGGTGTCCTTGTTAAAACGGGCCGAGGGCTACGAAGACGATCTGGCCGCGGGGCTGGGGTTCTTTGATGCCATGGTGCGGCGCTGTGGTTTGACATTGGATGTGATGCGCGGGTCTTTGGCCGATATTCCAAAGCGTGGCCCTGTCATTCTGATCGCCAATCATCCCTACGGCATTCTGGACGGGCTGATGCTGGGCCATATCCTCAGCGAGACGCGCGGTGACTTTCGGATCATGGCCAATGCGGTGTTCAGCCAAGCGCCGGATCTGGCGCATCATCTTTTGCCGATCAGCTTTGCCGAAGACCGCGCCGCGCTGGCGCTGAACCTCGCCACGCGCCGGACCGCGTTGACCTATCTAGACCAAGGCGGTGCGATTGGCATCTTCCCGGGGGGCACGGTCAGCACCGCCGCGCGCCCCTTTTCGCAACCGATGGACCCCGGATGGCGCAGTTTCACCGCGCGCATGATCGCCAAGTCTGACGCCACGGTGGTGCCGATCTATTTCGACGGCCACACCAGCCGGTTGTTCCAAATCGCCAGCCACCTGCATGCCAATCTGCGNATGGGGCTGCTGATCAAAGAGTTCCGCGCCCGTGTCGATAGCCCCGTGCGCGTGGCCATCGGCGACCCGATTCCGCGCACTGCCCTAGACCCGCTGGCGGGGGACGCAAAAGCGATGATGGATTTCCTGCGCAAAGCCACTTATGAGTTGTCACCAAAGCCGGGCCAGTATCAGGGTCTTGGCTATGAGTTTGAGGAACGGCATAGAGCCGACAGGTGACGACAGACCATGGCAGTTGGTATTTTCGATTCGGGGCTGGGCGGGCTGACCGTCTGGAACAAGGTGCAAGAACGGCTGCCGGAGGTGGATTTTGTCTATCTCGCTGACAGCGCCCATGCGCCCTACGGCGTGCGCAANGCCGATGATATCTATGNGNTGACCTGNGCCGCCGTGCAGCGGCTGTTNGATGCGGGCTGCGATCTGGTGATNCTTGCNTGTAACACTGCCTCNGCNGCTGCGNTGCGNCGNATGCAAGANGGCTGGATCCCGCGNGACAAACGGGTGCTGGGCGTNTTTGTGCCNCTGATCGANGCGATGACCGAACGCCANTGGGGCGACAATTCCCCGCCGCGCGAAGTNGCGGTGAACCATGTGGCNCTTTTCGCCACNCCCGCGACGGTGGCAAGNCGNGCCTTTCAGCGTGAACTGTCCTTCCGCGCCATCGGGGTNGATGTCGAAGCNCAAGCCTGCGGNGGGGTGGTCGATGCCATCGAAGAGGGCGATATGATCCTCGCCGAAGCGCTGGTGCGCAGCCANGTNGATGCGTTGAAACGNAAGATGCCCAACCCCGACGCNGCGATNTTGGGCTGNACCCATTANCCGCTGATGCAGGAGGCNTTTCAGGCGGCCTTGGGCGGGCAGGTCAAAGTNTTNAGNCANGCCGANTTGGTGGCNGATTCCTTGGCNGATTANCTTGAGCGGCATCCNNATATGANNGGCANNGGNGAGGCGGCNTTTCTCACCACNGGNGATCCCGCCCGGGTGAGCGACCGNGCGACGCAGTTCCTGCGACGACAGATCACATTCACCGCCGCCTGAACTCCAATTATATTTCGTTCCGAACAAGGGGACAGACCATGACCCAGAACATCGCCATTCTTGGCGCCTCCGGCTATACCGGGGCAGAACTCATCCGGCTGATCGCTGGCCATTCTTCGATGAANATCACCGCTTTGGGGGCGAACTCCAAGGCGGGGCANTCNATGGCCGAGGTGTTTCCGCATCTGCGCCATCTTGATCTNCCNNCNNTGGTCACGATNGAAGAAATCGACTTTTCNCANATTGATCTGTGNTTNTGCGCGNTGCCGCATAAGACCAGCCAAGAGGTGATCGCGGCCCTGCCCAAAGATCTGAAGATCGTCGACCTTTCCGCCGATTTCCGCCTGCGCGACCCTGAGGATTATGCCAAATGGTACGGCAACAAACACGCGGCTGTCGATGTGCAGAAAGAGGCGGTGTATGGGCTCACNGAATTCTACCGCGCGGAAATCGCCGCCGCGCGTCTGGTGGCGGGAACGGGCTGCAACGCGGCCACGGGGCAGTTTGCCCTGCGCCCCCTGATTGCGGCGGGGGTGATTGATCTGGATGACATCATCCTCGACCTGAAATGCGCCGTCTCCGGTGCGGGGCGCTCGCTCAAGGAAAACCTGCTGCATGCGGAATTGAGCGAGGGCTATCACGCCTANGCGCTTGGCAGCACGCACCGCCATTTGGGGGAGTTNGATCAGGAATTCTCGGCCATNGCCGGGCGGCCCGTGCAGGTGCAGTTCACCCCGCATNTGGTGCCCGCNAACCGNGGNATNNTGGCNACNTGCTATGTCAAAGGNGANGCNCAGNNNATNTATGAGACGCTGCAAAACGCNTATGCNGATGAGCCCTTTATCGAGGTTCTNCCCTTNGGNGANGCGCCCAGCACCCGGCACATTCGCGGCTCGAACTTCTGNCATATCGGNGTGGTNGCCGACCGTCAGACCGGGCGGGCGACGGTGGTCGCGGCGCTCGATAACCTGACCAAAGGCTCCAGTGGGCAGGCGTTGCAGAACGCGAACCTGATGCTGGGTCTGCCGGAAACCGAGGGGCTGATGATGGCCCCGCTGTTCCCATGAAGAGCCTCAAGAAACAGCGCCGGATCCAGATCATCGCGGTGGCAGCGGTGGCCTTGGTGCTGTCNACNNCNNTGATCGGCTATGCNCTGCGCGACGGGATCAACTATTTNCGCGCGCCGAGCCAAGTGATTGCCGAGCCGCCCGGCCCGNCAGAGGTGTTNCGCATTGGCGGGCTGGTCGANGAAGGGTCNCTGAANCGNGGNCAGGGCGANCAGATTCGCTTTGCCGTGACCGATGGTGGNGCCTCCGTGCCGGTNGTCTTTACCGGGGTGNTGCCTGATCTGTTTGAAGAGAACCAAGGCATGGTCGGCACCGGGCGTTATATCGATGGGACTTTCGAAGCCTCTGAAATCCTTGCCAAACATGACGAGACTTACATGCCNAAGGAAGTGACGGACGCGCTGAAAGAGCAGGGCGTCTACCGCGAGCCCGAAGGCTGATCTGCGTGCAACGCACGCGGGGCTGAGGCCCCGTTAACCCATCCGGCCGAGCCTGTTTGCACCCAAGACAGGAGAGCCCGCGATGCAGACCGTTCGAGAGATCGCCAGCGCCATCGTCGNCCGGGAGGGCGGCTTTGTNAATGANCCCGATGACCCCGGCGGGGCGACGAAATTCGGGGTGACNATCCATACCATGCGCCGATTGGGGCTGGACCTGACNGGNGATGGNGCGGTCNATGTGGCCGANGTNCGCCGCCTTAGCCGCGCGCAGGCGGTGGATATCTTTGTCAGACATTACTTCAACGCCCCGCGCATCNCNGAATTGCCCGCGCCNTTGCAGCCGAGCGTTTTTGACATGTATGTNAATGCGGGCAGCAATGCGGTGAAGATCCTGCAAAGCTTGCTGCGCGAGATGGGGCANGAGATCGCGGTTGANGGNGCCATNGGGCCGCANACNATCCGCGCCGNCCANGCCGCNTGGCNGGCCGCNNCNGATCATCTGGTCGACGCCTACGGNATCGCGCGGCGCAACTACTACTTCCGNCTNGCNGACCGNCGCCCNGCCAGCCGCAAATACGCGCGCAGCCGGGCAGGCNGCAAGGGCGGCTGGATCCGGCGCGCCGAAGANTTCATCGCACCGCAATATCACATGANCGACGNAGATTTCGCACGGAGGGTGGCACAATGGGNCTGATCGAACGTATCTTTACGACGGTTTTCGGCGGCGAGCGCAATGTCATCCGCGACACGGTCGAAGTGTTTCGCGAGAATGCCGAGGCCGGGGCGCAGCGTGCCCATGCGGTGCAGGGCCAAGCGATNGCGCAATATGGGGCGGAGTTCGCTCAAGNTCGGCAGGGCGGCTTTGACCGCTTCATGGATGGGATCAACCGTTTGCCCCGCCCGATGCTTGCGCTCGGCACCTTGGGGCTGTTCGTNACGGCNATGGTTAACCCTTTGTGGTTTGCCGAACGGATGCAGGGCATCGCGCTGGTGCCAGAGCCGCTTTGGTGGCTGTTGGGCGTGATCGTGTCCTTCTACTTCGGGGCGCGGCAGCAGATGAAATCGCAGGAGTTTCAGCGCGCCATCGTGGGCACCATCGCGCGGGTGCCGCAGGTGGTGGAGAATATCGAGACCCTGCGCNCGTTGCGCGCAGATAGCCCCCATGTGGCCGACACGGGTGCNGANAGCCGCTTGGCGCTCGCTGTGGTCNCACCGTCGGACAACGCGGCCCTAGACGCNTGGCGCCGNAGCCGCGCCTGACTGCGACCGATTGACCGTTTCCTAGGTTTGATTTGCCATGGCTTAGGGNGCTTAGNCCCCNTATAGTCCGNCCCATGATTACAGAGCTTGGACATTTCGCGCTNGTGCTCGCCTTTGGCGTGGCCCTTGTACAGATGGTGGTGCCGATGTGGGGCGCTTGGCGGGGCCGNGCNGNNTGGATGGCGNTGGCNGAACCGGCGGCGGCGGCGCAGTTCATCCTNATTGCNCTGTCCTTTGGCGCGCTGATGTGGGCCTTCATNACCTCGGATTTNAGCCTGCAACTGGTGGTGGCCAACAGCCATTCCGCCAANCCGATGCTGTATAAGATCAGCGGGACATGGGGCAACCACGAAGGCTCGATGCTGCTNTGGGTGCTGATCGTGGCGCTTTTCGGGGCCATGGCCGCGTGGTTTGGCGGCAATCTGCCGCCGCGCCTGCGCGCGCGGGTGCTCTCGGTCCAAGCCGCGATTGGCGTGGCTTTTCTGGCGTTTATCCTTTTCACCTCGAACCCNTTCNTGCGCATGGGCACGCCGCCCTTTGATGGCCAAGACCTGAACCCGCTGCTGCANGACCCCGGTTTNGCCTTNCANCCGCCNTTTCTNTATCTCGGNTANGTCGGCCTCAGCATGGCNTTCAGCTTTGCCGTGGCGGCNCTGATCGAAGGGCGCGTGGATGCGGCTTGGGGCCGTTGGGTGCGGCCTTGGACNCTGGCGGCTTGGGTCTTCCTGACCATNGGCATCGCGCTTGGGTCTTGGTGGGCCTATTATGAGCTTGGTTGGGGCGGTTTCTGGTTCTGGGATCCGGTCGAGAANGCGAGCTTCATGCCCTGGCTCTTGGCGGCGGCGCTGCTGCATTCGGC
Organism: Sulfitobacter sp.; assembly: GCA_002703405.1. Classification (GTDB taxonomy): domain Bacteria; phylum Pseudomonadota; class Alphaproteobacteria; order Rhodobacterales; family Rhodobacteraceae; genus Sulfitobacter. The sequence goes on from NZSX01000038.1 coordinate 73,513, forward strand.
GATTGTGGTCGAAAAACGCGAGAGCTTGAAAAGCTGGACAATCCTGCTGGCGATCCTTGCTTTCGGTTTCTCGCTGATCGGCACCTTTATCGTGCGTTCTGGTCTGCTGACCTCTGTCCATGCCTTTGCCAATGACCCTGAGCGCGGGGTCTTTATTCTGGCCATTTTGGGGTCTTTCACCGGCGGGGCGCTGGTGCTCTACTCGTTGCGCGCATCGGCGCTTGAGGCCAAGGGCGTCTTTGGCCTTTTGAGCCGTGAGACCGCCTTGGTGGTGAACAATCTGCTGCTGGCTGTGGCCTGTTTCGTCGTTTTCGTGGGCACCATGTGGCCGCTGGTGGCCGAGATGTTCCTTGACCGCAAACTCAGTGTCGGACCGCCATTCTTTAACGCTGCGTTTACTCCTTTCATGGTAGCGCTTGGACTGATCCTGCCGATCGGCAGCGCGATGCCGTGGAAACGGGCCAAGATCATGCGCGCACTATACCCGCTGCGCTATGTCTTCCTCCTGGCGCTGGCGCTTGGGGGCTTGGCCTTTGCCATGCAGTCCGGACGCGGGCTGTTGGGGCCTGTGGGCATGTTCCTTGGGGCATGGCTGCTGATGGGCACCGCGGTGGATGTGATGCAGCGTTTGGGCCGCGGCCCGGGTAAGTTGCGCCGTCTACGGCGTCTGCCGCGCGCTGATTGGGGCAAGGCCACGGCGCATGGCGGGCTGGGCATCACCATGGCCGGGATCGCGGGGCTGATGGCTTGGGCCGTGGATGACATCCGCGTGGCCCGGATTGATGAGCCTTTTGACGTGGGCAGCTACACGCTGACCCTCCGCGACGTGAGTGAAGTCAGGGGGCCGAACTACCTCAGCACTATGGCTGAGATCACGCTGGCGCAGGAGGGCGATGTGATCTCGACCCTGCGGCCCGAAAAGCGGTTTTACCCCGTGGCGCAGATGCCGACGACCGAGGCGGCGATCGATTATAACCTCGCCCGGGACATCTATGTGGTGATCGGCGATGCGCAGGACGGCGGCGGTTGGGCTGTGCGGACCTATATCAAACCGATGACCAATTGGATTTGGATCGGTTGTGCGCTGATGGCGCTTGGCGGGGTACTGAGCCTGAGCGACCGGCGTTTCCGTGTCGCGGCGGGCGCACGCAAACAACCAGCAGGGGTGCCTGCGGAATGAAGCGGCTGCTNCTGATCNTGNCCNTGCTCGCCAGCCCGCTTTGGGCGGTTCAGCCTGACGAGGTGTTGGACGATCCCGCATTGGAGGCCCGNGCGCGGGAGCTNAGCCAAGGTCTGCGCTGCCTCGTTTGCCGTAACGAAAGCATCGATGAGAGCAACGCAAGCCTNGCGCGCGATCTGCGCATCTTGCTGCGCGANCGGTTNGTGGCNGGCGACAGCGATGAGGAAGCGGTGGATTTCATNGTCGACCGCTACGGTGAATATGTCCTGCTTAACCCGCAGGCCACGGGGGCCAATTGGCTGCTGTGGGGTGCGGGGCCGCTGATGCTTTTGNTGGCCGGAGGGCTCGGNGTGGTCTATCTGCGTGGCCGTGCGCGCAGCAAAACCCCGACCGAGGCCCCACTCTCGCCCGAGGAAGAAGCCCGCCTGCGCGATATTCTCGACCGCTGACGCNCCGTTGNACTGGCAGTGNCAACTTGCTTTGATATGCTGCGGCCAAGCAATCAAGGATAGCAAGATGGACTATGAAACGATNACCTATGCGCTGACCGATGATGTCGCGNTGATCACGCTGAACCGCGCCGACAAGATGAATGCGCTGACCACCCAAATGCGGGCGGAGCTNACCCATGCGGTGACCGAAGGCGGGCNCGCGGCGCGGGTCGTGGTCCTGACNGGGGCGGGCCGGGCCTTTTGCTCGGGGCAGGACTTGGCCGACCGGGCAGGCGGCGTCGCNGATCTNGAGAAAACNCTGCGCGAAGAATATGCCCCGCTGCTGCGCGCCATCATCAACTGCCCCGTGCCGACCATCGCCGCCGTGAACGGNCCGGCNGCGGGGGCGGGGGCGAATATCGCGNTGGCCGCCGATGTCGTCTTTGCCAGNGANAGCGCNTATTTNATGCAGGCTTTCACCCGCATTGGCNTGATCCCTGACGCGGGCGGCACCTATGCGCTGCCGCGCCAGATGGGCATGGCCAAGGCGATGGGCGCGGCCCTTTTCGCCGATAAGATCACCGCGCNGCAGGCCGATGACTGGGGCATGATCTGGCAAGCCGTACCGGATGCNGAATTCGACGCCCATTGGCGCGCNAAGGCCNCNCAANTGGCCGCNGGNCCNACAGCGGCCTATGCAGAGGCCAAGAAAGCGATCCGCGCGTCTTGGGACAATGGGTTGGAGGATCAACTGTCGCTGGANGCCGAAGCGCAGGGTCGCTGCGGAAAGTCACAGGATTTCGCCGAAGGGGTCACGGCCTTTACNCAAAAGCGCAGCCCCAAGTTTCAGGGGCNGTAAGGCTAGCAGCTCCGCTCGACCAAAAGCACATCGCTTGCCGAAGGTGCCGGGCCATTGGCCCGCGCCACCACCGCCACCGCGACCCCATCCGCCAAAACCGTATGCACGGAGTTCGACACCTGCGCGATGGTGATCCGNGGCGGGGTCTGNCCCTTGTCATAGACCACCGCGATCTGATCGCAATCATGCAGNGTGTCGGGCACCAGTGCACCCTGAGGGCCGGGGATTTCACTGGNCTTGGCGGGNGTCAGACCGGTGGCGCAGTCCCAGCGAAGCCCTTTGGTCCGTTCTGATCCGGTCATCGTGCTTTCCTTCGTCGCGNGCGGGCTGCNAAGCTGCCAAATGTCATCTACCTTTGGGGCGGACTCCAGCCGGACCGCGAGAGGGGAAATCCCTCAATGCANTGCCGCGATGATGCCTTTCCCACCCCGAAAAGNCCTCTTGNTGNGAGGGTATCGNCNCNGGGGGATTCCCGTCAAGCGGGACTGGGCCATTGTCANGCGNGGCGAAACAGTGCCGTAATTTGGCCGTAATTTGCGCCTCGGTGTTTCGCAACTGGCAAAACGCTTGGAAACATTCACTGTTTTTCGGANCCATTNCATACGNCGCGAGAAGTGGCGTNNATTTNCGCGATTCGGAGCCGGGGTATTCGCACGCCGCTTCGCATCTCAATTGTTGCCCTNGGGTCAACAACGTCNNANGCNGGTGNCGNTTGCANGGCNGGGGCAAAATGCGAAACGCCCCGGAAATCCGGGGCGTTTGCGANGTCACTGNCGGTTGGNTCAGCGGTTCTCGATNTCGACGTAGTCGCGCTTGTCTTCACCAAGGTAAAGCTGACGCGGACGACCGATTTTAAGCTGCGGATCGCTGATCTGCTCTTTCCACTGCGAGATCCAGCCCACGGTCCGCGCNAGCGCGAAGATCGGNGTGAACATCGATGTGGGGAAGCCCATNGCTTCNAGNATGATGCCCGAGTAGAANTCGACNTTCGGGAANAGCTTCTTCTCNGCGAAATACGGATCNTCCAGCGCNNNNTTTTCNAGTTCCTTGGCNACCTGAAGGATCGGGTTGTTCTCGACCCCCATNAGNTCCAGNACTTCGTCGGCGCTTTCNTTCATCACNGTCGCGCGNGGGTCGTGGTTNTTNTANACGCGGTGGCCAAANCCCATCAGGCGGAAGGGATCGTTNTTGTCCTTGGCGCGGGCGATGAACTCAGGAATGCGATCGGGCGTGCCGATTTCCTTGAGCATNTCNANGCAGGCTTGGTTNGCACCNCCNTGTGCNGGACCCCANAGGCAGGCGATGCCAGCGGCGATACAAGCAAAGGGGTTGGCGCCCGAAGAAGACGCCAAGCGCACCGTGGAAGTCGAGGCGTTCTGCTCGTGATCCGCGTGGAGGGTAAAGATCCGGTCCATGGCGCGGCTCAGGATCGGGTTTACCTCATGATCTTCGGCCGGAACGGCAAAGCACATGCGCAGGAAGTTCGAGGCATAGTCCAGATCGTTGCGCGGATAGACGAAGGGTTGGCCGATGGTGTATTTATAGGCCATCGCCGCGATGGTCGGCATCTTGGCAATCAGACGGATCGTCGCGACTTCGCGCTGATGCTCGTCGTTGATGTCGGTGCTGTCGTGATAGAAGGCCGACATCGCGCCGACCACGCCCACCATGATCGCCATCGGATGCGCGTCGCGACGGAACCCACGGAAGAAGTTCATCATCTGCTCGTGCAGCATGGTGTGGTTGGTCACCAAGCATTCGAAATCTTCGAGCGCCTTTGGGGAGGGCAGTTCACCGTAAAGCAACAGGTAGCAAACTTCGAGGTAATGCGATTTGCTCGCCAATTGCTCGATCGGGTAGCCACGGTGCAGCAACACGCCCTCGTCACCGTCAATAAAGGTGATCGTGCTGTCGCAAGCAGCGGTCGAGGTAAAACCCGGGTCGTAGGTAAAGACACCCGCCTGAGCGTAAAGCTTGCGGATGTCGACAACATCGGGGCCGTCGGTGGGGCTGTGAATCGGCAGCTCAAAGCTCTGATCGTCGATCGTCAGCGTTGCGGTTTTATTGTTATTGGTCATGAAATCCCTTCCCGAATGTAGGCTGCGGAGATGCTCCCCGCCGTCTGGGCCTAGCCCCAAATGGGGCTGTCCCGTTCAGTTATACCTGCCGCCCAAAGAAGTGGTGAACCAAAACTTAGGCCGCGGCGTCCGTCAGTCGGGCAAGGGTCTCATCGCGCCCCAGCACCAACATCATGTCAAAAACCGATGGGGTGACTGCCCTGCCAGCCAAAGCCGCCCGAAGCGGCCCCGCCAGCTTGCCAAATTTGGTGTCATGCGCGGCAGCAAAGCCGTTCAGTACCTCCTCCAGCGTTTCTTTGTTCCAGCTAGCATTTTGCAATTGCGGCGTCAATTCCGACAGTATGCCACGGGATACCGTATCGAGGTTCTTTGCGGCCTTCTCATCCGGGGTGATCGGGCGCTCGGCTAAGACAAAGGTCGCTTTTTCAAGCAGTTCCGGGAATGTCTTCGCGCGATCTTTGAGGCAATACATCGCCCGCTCCAAACCCTCGGCTTGGGGTGCCGTAAGGGCAGGCTGACCTGCGGCCTCCAGATAGGCTTCGATTTCGCGCCGCAGCGCGGCATCATCGGCCTGCGCGATATGCTGGCCGCAAAGATTTTCGAGCTTTTTCAGGTCGAATTGCGCGGGGCTTTTGCGGATGCCGTCAAGGTCGAACCACTCTTGGGCCTGTGTATCGGTAAAAAATTCGTCATCCCCATGGCTCCACCCCAGCCGGGCAAGGTAGTTGCGCATCCCCGCTGCCGGGTAGCCCATTACCTGATATTCCTGCGCCCCCAAGGCCCCGTGACGTTTCGACAGCTTCTTGCCGTCCGCGCCGTGGATCAGCGGGATATGCGCCCAGACCGGCACGTCCCAACCCATCGCCTCATAGATCATCATCTGACGGGCGGCATTGTTGAGGTGATCGTCGCCGCGCACCACATGGGTCACGCCCATACCGTGATCGTCCACCACCACGGCGAGCATATAAACCGGCGTGCCGTCCGAGCGCAGCAGGATCATATCGTCAAGCTGATCGTTGCGGATGGTCACATCCCCCTGCACCTGATCGCGGATCACGGTGGTGCCTTCCAGCGGCGCTTTGATGCGGATCACGTAGGGCGCGTCGGGGTGGCTTGCCGGATCGGCGTCGCGCCAGGGCGAGCGGTAGAGCGTGCTGCGTCCCTCGGCGCGTGCGGCCTCGCGGAAGGCGGTGATCTCTTCTTGGCTGGCGAAGCATTTATAGGCTTTACCTGCTGCGAGCAGCTCATTCGCCACTTCGGCGTGGCGGGGGGCGTTTTCGAACTGGCTGACGATTTCGCCATCGTGATCTAGGCCCAGCCAGGACATGCCGGCGAGAATCGCTTTCGTCGCCTCTGGAGTGGACCGCGCGCGGTCGGTATCTTCGATGCGCAGCAGGAATTTACCCCCACGGCCACGGGCATAGAGCCAGTTAAATAGGGCGGTACGCGCCCCGCCGATGTGCAAGAACCCGGTAGGAGACGGGGCGAAACGGGTCACAACAGGGGCGTTCATGGCGGTGGGCCTTTCGGTCAGAGATATTGTGCTCGGAGCGGCGTTTACCGTTTGGTAACCCTACCGGTCCTAGGATTTGACGTCTGTCTACCCAGTGCGATCCGCGGGGGCAAGCATGGGCCTTTGGAACCAGTTCAGCGCCATAATGCTGCGCCAGCGGGGGCATCTGTTCGGCTGGGTGCCGGTGTGCCTCGCCTTGGGGATCGGATGGTATTTTTCGCTGGCGGCGGAGCCTTCGATACCATTGCTTTGGGCCACCGCACTCGCCGTCGCCGCGTTGGCGGTTGTGGCGCGGGCATTGCCTGAGGTTACCGCACCCTTCGCGGTCGGTTTGGCCCTGGTTCTGCTGGGATTGCTCCTCGCGGCGTTTCGGGCGCATTCGATAAGCGCCCCCGTGCTCGGCTGGCGCTACTACGGCGCTGTCGAAGGACGCGTCGTGGCGCTTGACCGCAGCCAATCGGATGCGCCGCGTATCACGCTTGATCAGGTCCGGTTGGAGCGGGTGCCGCCCGCGCGGACGCCGAGCCGNGTCNGGGTCTCGCTCCACTCGAAACTCCCCGGCGGGGTTGCGCCCNAGCCGGGCATGCNNGTGATGACNACNGCNCATCTGTCGCCGCCCGCGGGCCCNGTNGANCCCGGCGGNTTTGATTTTCAGCGCCANGCTTGGTTCGCNGGGCTGGGNGCGGTCGGNTATGCCCGGGNGCCGCTNTTGGGGATCGCAGAACCNNCCGAANGGGANCCCGNTCTGGCCCTGTTTCGGCTGCGCATGGCCGCATCNGCACGGGTNCGCGCGCATCTGCCCGGAGACATTGGCGGTTTTGCCGCCGCCATCACCACCGGCGACCGCAGCGCCATTTCGCAAGCCGCGCTNCAAAACCTNCGCAGCAGCAATCTGGCGCATCTATTGGCGATCTCGGGGCTGCACATGGGGCTGCTCAGCGCGGTCGTCTTTGGCGCGGCGCGGTTGATCTTTGCTTTGCATCCGGTCTCGGCCACTGGGTGGCCCAGCCGCAGCATCGCGGCGGCGGCTGCTCTTATCGCCGCAACCGGCTATCTCGCGCTCTCGGGCGGGAATGTCGCGACCGAGCGGGCCTATATTATGTGCGCCGTCGCATTATGCGCGCTGATGATCGGGCGGCGGGCGATTTCGTTGCGGGCCGTCGCCGTGGCGGGGATCATCGTGCTGACCCTGCGCCCCGAGGCGCTGATGGGGCCGGGGTTCCAGATGTCCTTCGCCGCGACCACNGCGCTTGTCGCTGTCTTTGGCTGGATGCGCGACTTCGAGGGTGAGGTCATCCCCAAGCGCCTGCGCCCGGTCGCTGCTGTCGTGATCTCCTCAGCCGTTGCGGGTTTCGCCACCGCGCCAATCTCCGCCGCGCATTTTAACACGGTCGCACATTACGGGCTGGTGGCAAACCTGCTTTCGGTCCCCTTGATGGGCGTCTTGGTCATCCCCGCCGCCGTGCTGGCCGCCATCCTCGCGCCCATCGGGGGCGAGGGGCTCCCGCTTTGGGCAATGGGCCTCGGCCTGAGGTGGATACTATCGGTCGCGGATCTGGTGGCAAATCTGCCCGGCGCGCGCAGTTTCGTGCCGAGGCCGGGGGGATGGGTGCTGCCGCTTCTGTCGCTTGGATTTCTATGGCTCATCCTGTGGCAAGGCCGCATGCGCTGGTTGGGCGCGCCCGCGATGCTGTTGTCCTTCGCCCTTTGGCAGGGAGACACGCGCCCCGATGTGCTTGTCGCTGATACTGGGACGTTGGTGGGTGTAATGACCCCGGCGGGCAGGGCGCTCAGCAAAGAGAGGGGTGCTGGATTTGTTGCCCGCAATTGGTTGGAAAATGACGGCGACGGCGTCGATCAGGCCATGGCCGCCCAAAGGTGGGCCGCGCAAGAGGCTGGGATCATCCACCTTTCAGGAAAACGGGCCGTCGCCGCATTTACCGGCTGTCAGCCGGAAGATATCGTGGTGGCATCTGTCGAGATAAAGACCGCCCAGGCTTGGGGCTGCCCGATCTATGATCCCGTTCGCCTACGTGAAACCGGCGCACTGGCGCTAACCAAATCATCCCAGGGTTGGCAGATCACCACCGCTAGGGACCGTGCCGGCCTGCGTTTGTGGAACAGCAGGCCAAAGCGTCAGTAGGTGCGGATCAACCCCACCAGTCGACCCTGAACCTTAACCTTATCCGAAGGCAGTACGCGGGTTTCATAGGCCGCGTTCGCCGCTTCCAACGCGACCGAAGACCCCTGCCTACGGAAACGTTTCAGCGTCGCCTCTTGATCCTCGACCAGCGCGACCACGATATCACCGTTGTCGGCCACAGCTGTCTCCCGGATCACCACGATGTCGCCATCATTGATGCCCGCCTCAATCATCGAGTCGCCCCGTACTTCAAGCGCATAATGCTCGCCTTGACCGGCGATCATCCCACCCGGAACCGTGACGCTGTGCGAGACTTGTGAGATCGCCTCAATCGGAACACCGGCAGCGATCCGGCCCATGACCGGCACATCAAAGGCGTGTTGCGCCGTGACCGATTGTGCTGCGGGCGGCGGCGGGGTGTCGGGGCGATCTCCGTTAATCACGCGCGGGGCAAAACCGGGCGCACCGCCGAGGCTTTCCGGGAGTTTGACCACTTCGATCGCGCGGGCACGATGGGCAAGGCGCCGAATAAATCCGCGTTCTTCTAGTGCCGTGATCAAACGGTGAATGCCAGATTTTGACCGCAGATCGAGTGCCAATTTCATCTCATCAAAACTCGGCGGGACGCCGTCGCGCTGCACGCGCTGGTGAATGAAAGAAAGCAAATCGAGTTGTTTTTTGGTCAGCATCGCACGGCCCCTGAAGCTTTTATTGCTTTTGTTCTAGGGATGTTCTTGTTTTGTGTCAACCGCTGCGGGCGTTAAATCAAAATGTACTGCTGTATATCCCCGGTATTCCTTGCTGGATCCGCGGGCGGACGAACCATCAGAGCATCCGCCTGCGCCAAAACGGATAGAAGGGATGAATCCTGACGATCATCCGGATAAAGTGCTCCATCGCGAAGCTGAGCTCGCATATAGTGCGCTCGCGGTCCATTTGGGCCAATGCCGCGCCCGAGGGGCGCATCGCGCAGAGGGGCTTGTACGTCTTGCAACCCCAACATCCGCCGCAGCATCGGCAACACGAAGACCGCCCCGCAAACCATTGCTGAGACTGGGTTTCCCGGCAGACCGATCATTGCTGAAGCTCCGATTTTGCCTGCCATCAGGGGCTTGCCCGGGCGCATGGCGACCTTGTAAAAAGCCTGCTCCATGCCGAGCTCCGCCGCGACCGGCGCAATTAGGTCGTGATCGCCCACCGAAGCGCCGCCGATCGTGACAATAAGGTCCGCGCCGCGGGCCAAGGCGAAGGCTTGTTTGAGCGAGGCCGCCGTGTCGCGCGCGATGGGCAGCATACGCACCTCGGCGCCTGCACCCTCGAACATCGCGGCAAGGCCGTAGCTGTTGGAGGCGATGATTTGGTCAAGGCCGGGGCTCTCGCCCGGTTGCACCAATTCATCGCCTGTNGCGAGGATCGCGATGGCGGGTTTGCGGGTGACGGGCACTCTCGCGACGTTCATCGCGGCGAGCAACGCCACGTCGGCGGGGCGCAGAATGCGCGGAGCAGTGAGCTCTTCGCCTTGGGTGAAATCACCCCCCGCAGGGCGGATATTGTCTTTGTCATCAATGCGGTGGCCAAGGGTGATAAGGTTGCCGCGCCGGGTGACATCCTCTTGGATCACCACGAAATCAGCCCCATCGGGGATGGGTGCGCCAGTGAATATGCGGATGGCTTGCCCGGCGCGGAGCGTCCCTGTGTAGCCATGGCCCGCCGCGGCCTCGCCAACCACCTTAAACATCGCGTCCGGCTCAACCTCAGCCCGGCGCAGTGCGTAGCCGTCCATAGAGGAGGCGGCAAAGGGCGGTTGGCTGCGCTGCGCCACCACGGGTTGTGACAAGACGCGGCCATTGGCAGCCCGCAGNGCGATTTCTTCAGTTTCTAGCGGGGTGACGAGGTCTAAAACAGCCTCCATTGCCGCTTCAACGCTGATCATNTCGCCTCATAACGGCCTGATTTGCCNCCGTCTTTCAATGTGACCCGCGTGCCACCAATTTCCATCGCCTTATCTACCGCTTTCGCCATGTCATAGACTGTGAGCGCGGTNACGGAGGCGGCGGTGAGNGCTTCCATCTCAACGCCCGTTTGACCGGTNGTCTTGACGGTGGCCGAGATCCGAATGCCCGGTAGGGTGGCGTCGGGCGTNAGATNAACNCTGACTTTNGTNATCGGCAANGGGTGNCAAAGCGGGATTAGATCCGCNGTNCGCTTGGCCGCCATGATCCCNGCNAGCCNTGCGACGCCCAGAACGTCACCNTTCTTNNCNCGTCCTTCGGTAATGATNTCAANCGTTTCNGNNGCCATCTTGATGTAGCTNTCGGCNNTGGCCACGCGNGAGGTNACGGCCTTGTCNGAGACATCGACCATATGCGCGTCNCCNTCNGCNTCAAANTGNGTCAGCGCCATNACATNCCNCCNGGGANGAGNGGNCTCGCCANNAGATCGCGGGTGGCCTGTTCNACATCTTCNTGCCGCATNAGGCTTTCGCCNATCAAGAAACNGCGCGCNCCNTAAANCGCCATATCNGCGAGGTCNGCNGGGGTGTAGAGGCCNGATTCGCAGACCAGCATCCGATCNGGCGGNACCGCNTCNGANANTTGACGTGTCACNTCAAGAGAGGTCTCGAAGGTATTGAGATTGCGGTTATTAATCCCAATCATCCGGCTGGTAAGTTTTTCGGCGCGGGCCAGTTCGGCGGCGTCATGCACTTCGATCAGCGCATCCATGCCCCAGTCCTGTGCGGCTTGCTCCAACTCNGCGGCCTGCGCATCNGANACAGANGCCATGATGATNAGAATGCANTCCGCCCCAAGGCTNCGCGCTTCGGCNACTTGATAGGGNTCGTANAGGAAATCCTTGCGCAGCACCGGAAGATCGCAGGCNGCGCGAGCCTCGACCAANAACTCTTTCGCGCCTNGAAAACTGGGCGTATCGGTCAAAACCGATAGGCAGGTGGCGCCGCCTGCNGCATAGGCGCGGGCAAGGTCGGCGGGNTCGAANTCTTCNCGGATCAANCCTTTGGACGGGCTGGCTTTCTTGATCTCGGCGATCAGGCCATAGCCNTCGCGGGAGGCTTCGTGCANGCGNTGCGCAAAGGNGCGCACGGGCGGTGCNGCACGGGCGGCGGCCTCCATGTCAGCCTGCGANTTTTCGGCCTTGGCAGCGGCGATTTCTTCCAGCTTATAGGCTTTGATTTTTTCCAGAATAGTGGCGGTCATGGCATCCTCACGGCTTTGTCCAATGTATGCCGGGCTTGCCTTGGCCCTGCAACCAGTCATTCACCCGGCTGAAGGGGCGCGAGCCAAAGAAGCCGCGNCGNGCGGAAAGCGGCGANGGGTGCGGTGTCTCGATCTTGAGGTTTTGNACCGGGTCAACCTNCGCCGCGGCCTTCTGCGCATGNGCGCCCCANAGCAGATAGGCGCGGGGGCGATCCGAGAGGCGGGCNAGCACCTGAGCGGTCAGCGNTTGCCAGCCNAGTTTCGCATGTCCATTCGCACNGCCTGCCGGAACNGTNAGGACGTTNTTCAACAACAAGACGCCTTGATCGGCCCAGAACCGCAGATCGGGGTCTTCAGGCGGTGGACCAAGATCNTCGTGTAACTCTTTGAAGATATTGGNAAGAGANCGTGGTATCGGGCGCACGTGAGGCTCGGCTGAGAAGGCATAGCCNTGCGCATGGCCGGGCGTGGGATAGGGGTCTTGGCCGAGGATCACCACCNCNACCGCTGCGGGTTGAAGGTGTTCAAGTGCCGCGAATATCTTGGGAGCNGGCGGCAAAATCTCACGCGGCTCGGCAGCTAGCTGTTCGGCGATACNCGGCCAGTCCGCAGCGAAAAAGGNCAGTTCGGCCCATNCGCCAAGCGCGCTGAGGCTTGGNGGTGTCATTTCGACTGGCTGATNNGCGCCACTTTTTCGATCCGNTCACGCGCAGCACCGCTGTCGATGCTTTCACGAGCCATTTCGACGCCGGTTTTCAAATCGGGGGCCACNTCCGCTACGACCAAGGCAGAGGCCGCGTTGAGCAACACAGCGTCGCGGTAACCCGATGGAACNCCNTCNANCANNGCNTTNAAATGTTTGGTGTTNTCGGCAGGCTCACCCCCGGCGATGGCCTCGAACGGATGGACCGGCAGGCCCGCGTCTTCGGGGTGCAATTCGCGCAAGTTAACCACGCCGTNNTCCAGTGCGGCGACCCANCTNANGCCGGTGATCGTCAGTTCATCCGTGCCGTCGGANCCGTGCACGAGCCACGCTTTTTCAGAGCCGAGCTGTTTCAGCGTCAGCGCCATCGGCTCGATCAGATCGCGGCTGTAGGCACCNGTAAGNTGGCGTTTGACCCCTGCGGGATTGGTGAGCGGGCCNAGGATGTTAAAGATCGTGCGGGTGCCAAGNTCNGANCTTGTGGGCATGACATGGGCGACGGCGGGGTGATGCATGGGGGCCATCATGAAACCGATGCCCGCCTCGGCCAATTCACGCTCGACCACNGCAGGGCCNACCATGACGTTGATGCCAAGCTGCGANAGCGCGTCGGAAGCGCCGGATTTCGAGCTGAGGTTGCGGTTGCCNTGTTTNGCNACGATCGCCCCGGCNCCCGCNGCNACAAAGGCGGCNGCGGTTGAGATGTTCAGCGTCCCCTTGCCNTCGCCNCCNGTGCCNACGATGTCGATTGCCCCTTCGGGCGCGCGCACGGCGTTGCATTTGCTGCGCATGACCTGTGCGGCGGCGGCATATTCNGTGACCGTTTCGCCNCGNGTGCGCANNGCCATGAGAAAGCCNCCGATNTGGCTTGGCGTGGCTTCGCCTTCNAAGAGGATNTCAAAGGCNTCNACAGCTTGNTCCGAGGTNAGCGGCCCNTTGGCNGCGGCGTCNANCANNGGTTTNANCGCAGCTNCTCATGCCGGGACNTTCATNTCATTCAGGAAGTTTTGCAGCAGGGCGTGGCCATGCTCGGACCGGATCGATTCTGGATGGAATTGCACGCCGTGCANCGGCAGGTCGCGGTGTTGCAGNCCCATGATCGTGCCGTCTTCGAGNGNNGCGGTGATCTCAAGNCACTCCGGCAGGCTTGCGCGTTCCACCACCAGCGAGTGATAGCGCGTGGCCCCNAAGGGCGAGGGCAGNCCGGCNAANACACCGCGCCCCTCATGTTGCATCTGGCCCAGCTTNCCGTGCACGATNTCATCCGCGCGCACGACNTTNCCGCCAAAGGCTTGGCCCAGCGTTTGATGACCAAGGCAGACACCCAAGAGCGGCACCCGCGCTTCGGCNGCGGCATGGGTCAACCCTAGGCAAATTCCCGCTTGGTCAGGGTCACANGGGCCGGGAGACAGCAAGATACCGGCGGGGTTCATGGACATCGCTTCATCNACGCTAAGCGCATCATTGCGGTGCACCTGCACATCCGCNCCGAGGCTGCCCAGNTANTGNACCANNTTATAGGTAAAGCTGTCGTAGTTATCGATGAGCAGCAGCACAGGCAGGCATTTCTTTGTATTAGGACTGGAGAAACCGCGCCGGAGCGCGGTATAGGTTTTNGCATACATGTTCAGGCTTGAACCCNATCGTCAAGAGTTTGGGGCAAGCCAATTGAGGGATCGCCGGGCTTTCTGGCCGTGGCGCAGACAGCAGGAGTAGCNCAGATGGCACGCGGAATTCTAAGCGGGCTGATTTGGGGCNGTGTGGCCAGCATTGGTGTCGCCGGTGCGGTGTCGCTCATGATGCCCTTGCCGCTGCCGCCGCAGGTGGGCGATGCGCCGGGCTCCGGTCCCGCGCCGGCGCGGGTGAATGTGACCGATGCAGGCGATCAGGGGCGCAGCCGCGATTCNGCGCCNGTGTTGAANGCNCCCGCNCCGCGTGCNGATGTNCCNNAGCAAGACAGCCTTGCCGCGCTCGACCCTGACACCCAGACCTCAGCCAGCTTGCCGGAGACGGGCGATGCCGAAGGGCTTAGCACNCCCGCAGCGCCAGAGGGCCAGACCCCGAGGTCTCCTGGTGCGGAAGAGCCAGTGCTGCCGAACCCACAAGCCATGGCGCCCGGCGTGCCGCAGCCNGTAGATGAGCTTTCGATCAGCACCGAACCNGCGCAGCCGCCCGCGCCGGATGTGGCCGATATCGAAGGCGCTTTTGACGCGCCGCAGGGCATGGAANCGCCGGAGGTGGAGGAGGCCGATCCAATCACCTTGCCAGCGGAAGAGGTGTCGGTTGAAGAGGATGCTGTGGAGCCCGCTCCGCAGACGGATGTGGTCGANACCGCACCTGCTGCTGACGCCGNAGCAGACACGCCCGAACNCACGGCGGACACTGAAANCGCCGCAGCAGACACCCCTGTGCCAGAAGATCTGGAGGCCGNAGAAGTCACGCCAGAACCCGCNGAAGCCGAGGGCGATAGCCGCCCGGCCATCGGTACACCGGCAGCTACGCTGACTGANCGCAACACGGGCGTTGTGATCAACCGCCCCGGCGCGACAGCCGTGGCAGAGCCCGGCGAGGCTGANGAGATCGTAGTTGAAGACCCGCGCCCNGTNNTGGTCAATAGCCTCGCTGGTGAGCTGCCNGAGGGCAAGCCGCTGATGAGCGTGGTNNTGATCGACGATGGCACNTCGGTCACCGCNGGCAGNGCNGNNCTGGCNGCGCTGCGCAGCTTTCCCTATCCGNTGAGCTTTGCCGTCGACAGCACNCTGCCNNANGCGGCGGAGCGGGTNNANANNTACCGCGANGCCGGGTTTGAGGTCTTGGCGNTGGTCGATCTGCCGNANGGCGCNCANCCNAGCGACGCCGAGACNNCCTTTGCCGCCACGCTCGACCGGATCGGNCCNGTGGTNGGTGTNCTNGAAGGGACCNAGAGCGGNTTTCAAGGCAGCCGNGCGCTGNCCGATCANGTNACNGATATCCTNGCGCAGTCNGGNCACGGNCTGGTNACGCANGACAAAGGGCTNAACACCATGCCNAAACTGGCGCGGAANGCNGGNGTGCCTGCGGATCCGGTGTTTCGNGANTTNGACAGCAAGGACCAGACCGCACGGGTGATCCGCCGCTTNCTNGATCANGCNGCGTTCAGGGCCGGGCAGGAGGGGGCGGTGATCATGCTGGGCCGNCTGCGGCCCGATACCNTNTCGGCGCTGCTGCTNTGGGGNTTGCAGGACCGGGCCAGNGANGTGGCCTTGGTNCCGATCTCNNCAGTNTTGCTGCGNGAGGAGTGANCNCGCGCAGGTTTAGATGATCTCNTCTTCGTCNAANAGCGGATCTTCNTCCAACTGNNTGNCCAGATCNTCNACCGTNGCCTCNGCCGCNCGGGGGCNNAGNTTGGCAAGGTGAAAGACCGCGTCGCCTTCGTTGACGATNGGCANNATNGCNCGCCCNATNAGNATNCCCGGCGCATCGGCCAGNAGNTCNGCCTCTTCNTTGCCAAANGGGTCNGACACGATGGCAAGNAGATCGCCCTCGGCCACCGTCTCACCTTCGGCGCGGAAGGTGCGCAGCAGCCCTCCCGCAGGGGCGCGGAGCCAATGGGACGCGGTGCAGATATANGGCGCGCTGCGGGCGCGGGCGATGCCCTTNGCGGGCAGCATGTCTTGGCCGCGCATGACCCGCAGGATCCCNGCAAGCCCCGCACGCACGGCCATNTCGTCAAAGCGCAGCCCTTCGCCCGCNTCATAAAGCAGGATNGGCGTGCCCTGTTTTGCCGCGACCGCGCGCAAAGAACCGTCCCGCAGGGGNGAGGTCAGCACCACCGGCGCGCCGAAATCCATCGCCATCTTTTGGGTNACCTTGTCNGCGGGCGANACGCGCACCTGCGGCAGGTTCGTGCGGTGNATCGCNGCCGAATGCAGATCNACACCAAAGTCGCAGCGCAGCACCACNTCTTGCAGGAAAATATGCGCCAGCCGCGCGCCAAGNCTGCCNGAAGGCGAGCCGGGGAAACAGCGGTTNAGNTCGCGNCGGTCNGGCAGNTAGCGTGAGCGNTTNAGAAAGCCAAAGGAGTTCACNACCGGCACCACGATCAGNGTNCCNCGCAGGGCNGAGAGNTGCGGCGCGCGCAGCANNCGNCGNGTGATCTCAACGCCGATGACCTCATCCCCATGCACGGCGGCAGAGACGAACATCGTCGGCCCCGGNCGNTTNCCGTGGTAAATCTCAAGCGACAGATGCACCGGCGTGTGATCCGGCAGAATCGAGACGGGNAGGTCGACCGCAAGGCTGCTGCCGGGGGCAACGGAATGNCCCGCAATCTGAAAGGGGGCACGGTTCGGCATGGTCAGNTGTTCCCTTTNCCGCCAAAGCGCGCGGCATCGGCTGCAGCCCGGCGGATNGCGCCGGATTTATGGACGGTTTCCATGAACTCGGCCTCTGGATCGCTGTCGTAAACGACGCCGCCGCCNGCTTGGATGTAGAGCGTTTCGTCCTTCACCACNGCGGTGCGCAAGGCGATGCACATGTCCATGTCGCCGCCCGCGCTGAAATAGCCCACGCCGCCGCCATAGACGCCGCGCTTCTCGGGTTCCAATTCGTCGATGATCTCCATCGCGCGGACCTTGGGCGCGCCCGAGACGGTGCCTGCGGGCATTCCGGCAAAGAATGCGTCGAGCGCATCTTTGCCCTCCTTCAACTCNCCNACCACGTTGGAGACGATGTGCATGACGTGGCTGTAGCGCTCGACGATGAACTCTTCCGTCGGGCGCACGGTGCCGATCTTGGCAACCCGGCCCACATCGTTGCGGCCCAGATCGAGCAGCATCAGGTGTTCGGCCAGTTCTTTNGGATCGCTNAGCAGATCGGCCTCTAGCGCGCGGTCTTCCTCCGGCGTGGCACCGCGCTTGCGGGTGCCTGCGATGGGGCGAATGGTNACTTCGTTGCCNAAGACCCGNACGAGGATNTCGGGGCTNGCGCCNACCACATGGAAGCCGCCNAAGTTGAANTAGAACATGAANGGCGANGGNTTGGTGCGCCGCAGGCTNCGGTANAGCGCGAAGGGCGGNTGNGTGAACCCTTGNGCCCAACGCTGGCTNGGCACCACCTGAAAGATNTCGCCCGCCTTGATATAATCGCGCGCCTTTTCNACNGCGNCCTTGTANCCGTCGNGGGTNAANTTGCTNACCGNCTCCGGCGCGTCTTCNGNCTCTCCNAAATCGCGGGAGGTCTGNGGCATGGCNCGTTCCAGATCGCGCACGGCNTCCATCACCCGCTCGGCGGCTTGGGCATAGGCGGCNCGNGCNGTCTGNCCCTCGGACACCCACGCGGGGGANACGATGGTGACTTCGCCCTTCACCCCATCCAACACGGCCACNACCGAGGGGCGCATCATNACCGCNTCAGGCAGGCCNAGAGGGTCNGGNTTCACATGGGGCAGATGNTCGACCAGNCGGATCATGTCATAGCCAAGNTAGCCAAANAGACCGGCNGCGGCTTGGGGCAGATCATCGGGCAGGGTGATGCGCGATTCCGCGATGACATCGCGNAGACGGTCCAGCGGATCGCCGGGCATGTCCTCAAAGGCATCCGCATCATAGCGCGCNGCACGGTTCAGTGCTGCGGTNTCNCCCCGGCAACGCCAGATCAGGTCGGGCTTCATGCCGATGATNGAATAGCGNCCGCGCACGTCACCGCCNGTGACNGANTCCAGCACAAAGNCATTCTCNGCNGCGCCGGTNAGTTTNAGCATCANNGACACNGGCGTGTCGAGNTCNGCGGCAAGGCGGGTGTAGACGATCTGGTTTTCGCCCGCTTCATAGGCGCGGGCGAAAGTGTNNAAATCCGGGGTCAGGGCCATCAAANNTGCCTATCAGGGAAAGTTCACATGCACNGCACTGACCGCGCGCTGGTCGATCTGGGGATCGGCATCGCGCATNACNGCATTGCTGTAGATATCGAAAAGACCTTGGGCCAGCGCCTGATCNANCTGNTGCGACAGNCGGTCCATCANNGCTTGGGTCTGNTCGTCTTCGCCCGCGGGGGTCACGGCNTCAAGGCGCAGAACCACAACNCTGTCCCCTGCGGGCAGGACNGCGACGCCACCCTCNTCGAGGTCAAAGACCTGATCCATGAAATCGTCGGGCGTGCCGTCGACATAGGAACTGCGGGTCATGCCTTCGCCAAGCTGCGGCGTGAGACCGGCGGCCTNAAAACCGTCNGCTTCGGCCAATGTGCCGGTCAGGCTNTCGGCCTTGGCNGTCAGGGCNTCCACGATCTGGGCATNGCGCCACGCGGTCTCAACNGCATCGCGGGCCTGCTCGAANGGTTCGGGGCGCTCTGGCTTGGTCTCATCAAGGCGCATGGCGAAAACGCCGCCGTCTTCCAACTGGTCGATCTGCGGGAAGGCATCNGCGCTCANGCNTGCNGCNGCNTCACGGAAGGCGCCATAGGCGGCGATGCCNTCGCTGCTNTCTTGGGTCCAGTCNATGGTGCCGAGGTTCATNTTGGTTTCCTCGGCCAGATCTTCNAGCGTGGCCCCNCCGGCGAGNCGGTCGTCGATTTCCTGTGCGCGGGCTTCGACAGCGCGGGTCGCGCGGGAAATGGCGAGGGTCTCTTCCAGCACCTCACGGGCCTCTTCGAAAGGTACGTTCTGNGCNGGCANAACCGCGTTCACGCGGAAGAGNGCCGGCCCNAGCGANGTGGGNAGAGGGCCNACGATGTCNCCGCTTTGCGCNCCAAACACCGCGTCACCTGCGGCGTCGAGATCNGATTTGGCCACATCGCCCATATCNACATCCGCCANNGCCAAGCCGCGNTCTTCGACCAGCGCCTCAAAGGTGGTGCCGTCAACTTCGANCGCTGCTGCGGCCTGCGTGGCGGCCTCTTCGTTGGCAAAGACCANACGTTCAACCAAGCGACGCTCGGGCTGGTCNTATTCATCGCTGCGNGCNTCATATTCGGCGCGCANNTCTTCTTCGGGCACTTCNANNTCGTCCAGCAGGTCTTCGGGGCGGAGCCATGCATAGGTGATGCTTTTGCTGGCGGGCAGCANGAANTCATCGGTGTTGGCATCGNAATAGGCCTGAAGCTCTTCTTCTGTCGGCGCGGCCACNGGGGTGTCGAGNTCACTCTCGCTNAGNCGGGCCCAAGTNAAGCTNCGCTNTTCGGCGACGTAGTCGACCAACGTNCGGGCATAGGTGTCGGGCATGGAGACACCGCCCANNANCGCNCGCTGCAACAGNCCGCGCGCAGCTTCTTCGCGGATCGAACGCTCGAACTCGGCCTCGCTCATGCCGCTTTGCTGAAGGGCNAAACGATAGCCTTCGCGGTCGAAGTTGCCATCGATCCCTTGGAACGCCGANATNGCCACGATCTCNTCGCGCAGGGTGGCATCGCCGATGGAGAGGCCCATTTCNTCGGCTTCNTGATCCAGCGCGCGGTTNCGGACGATCCGTTGCAGAACNGCGCGGTCCAGACCCATCTCTTGGGCGCGGGCAAAGGACAGGCTCTCGCCGGTTTGTGCTTCAATCGCGCGGATTTCCTGCTGCAATTGGCGGGCGTATTGATCGACCGAGATCGACTTGTCCCCGACACTGCCGATGCTGCGCAGATTGCCGCTGAGGTTGATCGCACCAAAGCCGCCAAGACCCAAGATCAAAAGGGCCATCAAGGCCCAGACGGCGGTTTTCGAAAAGCTGAAGCCTTTTTTGGCCATGACACGGTCCCTCGTTAATTTCGGACCTGTCTATGCGTTGCGTGGCAGGGCTGCAAGCCTGTCGAAAAGCACTTCGAGACCGGCGGTGTCGAGGTTTGCAAAGGCGATGCGCAACTGGCTTTCGCCGCGCGCGTCTCCCTCGGGCTGGAACATCGTGCCGGGCAGGCAGAGCACGCCTGCATCGCGCACCAATTGCGGGGCCAGTTCTGCCGAGGAGAGGTTAAAGGGATGTCGCAGATAGGCGAAATAGCCGCCCAGCCCGAGCAATTCCCACCCCAGCGGCTCGATCTTGGGCATCAGCGCAGCAATCGCGGCGCGGCGCGCAAGGATTTCTTCGCGTTCATCTGCCAGCCACGGGCCAAGGTTCTGCATCCCCCAGAGCGCGCCGTGTTGGCCGATCTGCGCCGGGCAAATGGCCACGGTATCGAGAAACTTCTCAACTTCCGCCAGCCGCGCCGTGCTGGCGATCAGCGCGCCGACGCGGTGGCCGGTCAGGCGGTAGGCTTTGGAAAAGGAATAGAGGTGGATCAGCGTGTCGTGCCAATCGGGGTCACTGAACAGCGCATGCGGCGCGCCGGGGCGGCTGTGAAAATCGCGGTAGGTCTCGTCGAGGATCAGCGCGATGCCGTGACGGCGGGCGAGGTCAAAGAATTCCTGCACGAGGGCGGCGGGATACTCCACGCCGCCGGGGTTGTTCGGCGTGACCAGCGCGATGGCGCGGGTACGCGGGGTGATGGCGGCTGCGGCCTTGTCGGGGTCGGGCAGCATGTCGGCTTCGACAGGCAGCGGCACGGCGGTGACACCGCTCATGTCGAGCCACATTTTGTGGTTGAAGTACCAAGGCGTCGGGATGATCACCTCATCGCCTTCGCCGCAGAGTGTGGCAATGGCGGCGGCAAAGGCTTGGTTGCACCCCGAGGTGATGCAGACCTGTTCGTCGGTCACCACGCCCGCGTATTTCTCTGCCGTCTGCCGCGCCAGTTCGGCGCGCAGTTCCGGCAGGCCCAGCACGGGTCCATAGAGATGCGCCTCATCGTTGTTCAGCGTGACCTCGGCCATCGCCCGGCGCAGCCCCTCGGGGGGCGGATCGACGGGGGCGGCTTGGCTTACGTTGATCAGCGGACGGTCATCGGTGAATGTCACGCCATCCAGCCAGCGCCGCGCCTCCATCACCGGAGGGAAGAAAGTGGTGGCGGTGCGCGGAAGCGTCATGGGTGTATCCGGTCAGATAGGGGCAGGGCAGGTGGCGCGGGGCCGGTCAGTCCTTGCCGCGGTAGGGCTCGACATATTGCAGGGCCATGTCCCACGGAAAGAAGATCCATGTGTCCTGGCTCACGCCGGTGATGAATGTATCGACCTGCGGCTCGCCCTCGGGCTTGGCATAGACGGTGGCGAAATGGGCGTTGGGATAAAGCTCGCGCACCAGTTCAATGGTCTTGCCACTGTCGACCAGATCATCGACGATTAAAATGCCGGTGCCATCGCCCATCATCTCGGCGTCAGGGGATTTCAGCACCTTGGCCTCGCGGCGCTGGTCGGCGGCGCCGCCGCCCGAATGGTAGGACATGACCGAGATCGTATCGACGGTACGGATGTCGAGTTCCCGCGCAACGATCATCGCGGGGGCCATGCCACCGCGGGTGATCGCCACCACGGCACGCCACGCGCCATCGTCGGGACCAAGCCCATCGAGCCGCCACGCCAGCGCACGGCTGTCACGGTGGATCTGATCCCAGGAGATGTGAAAGCCCTTTTCATGGGGCAGGCGCGAGGCGTCCTTGGATTTGGTCATGATGGTCCTTTGCAGCAGCTAGCGCGGGCACCCGCGCAAATTAATTTGGGCGGCTTATTCCTTGGACATGTCGGGCGCGTCAACCGCCTTCATGCCGACAACGTGATAGCCCGCGTCGACATGCAAGTTCTCACCCGTGGTGCCGCTGCCCAGATCCGACAGCAGGAAGAGGGCGGCCTTGCCGACATCCTCGGTCGTGACATTGCGGCGCAGGGGGGAGTTGTACTCGTTCCATTTCATGATGTAGCGGAAATCACCGATGCCGGAGGCCGCCAGCGTCTTAATCGGCCCGGCAGAGATCGCGTTGACGCGGATGCCGTCCTTGCCAAGGTCTTCTGCCAAGTATTTGACCGACGCCTCAAGTGCNGCCTTGGCCACACCCATCACATTATAATGNGGCATNACCTTNTCGGCACCGTAGTAGGTCAGCGTCAGGGCGCTGGCACCGGGCGACATCATCTTTTCCGCGCGCTGCATCACAGCGGTGAAAGAATAAACTGAGATATCCATCGACATGGTGAAGTTACCACGGCTGGTGTCGACATAGCGGCCCCGCAGTTCCCCCTTATCAGAGAAACCGATGGCGTGAACGATGAAATCAAGCCCGTCCCAGCGTTCTTTCAGCCCGTCAAACAGCGCATCGATCGAGGCTTCTTCGCCCACATCACAGGGCAGAACAATGTCGCTGCCAAGCTGCTCGGCCAAAGGCCCCACACGTTTCTTGAGCGCATCACCTTGGTAGGAAAAGGCAAGTTCCGCCCCCGCATCGGCCAGCGCTTTGGCCACGCCCCATGCGATGGATTTGTCATTCGCAAGACCCATGATGAGCCCGCGCTTGCCCCGCATCAATTCGTTTCCCATTCCGCCGCCTTGTCTATGTTCCGTTTAGGTTGTCTTGGTCTAGGCGATTGCAGCGCGGCCATCAAGACTGCACAGGCGGCTTCTCCCCCGTGATTTGCCATAAGATCGGCGGCTAACTGACGGAAATCGGGTAAGGTTGTCCTTTGAGTTGCCCATTGTTAACTATTGCCTTAGCGATTAACTCAGACACCGGCGAAGAACCGGTGACGGGCTCGAACACTCTAAAAGGGGATGCCGAATGGAAACGCGAACTGGTATATTTGCGGGGGATGATCCCTTTGCGATTGCGCAGCGTTGGCTTTCCGAAGCAGAGGCGAGTGAGCCGAATGACCCCAATGCCATCGCGCTGAGCACGGTAGATTCGCAAGGGCTGCCAAACGCCCGCATGGTGCTGTTGAAAGAGATCGAACCGGACGCCTTTGTCTTTTACACCAATTACGAAAGCCAAAAGGCCCAAGAACTGGATGGCGCGGGCAAGGCGGCTTTTGTCATGCATTGGAAATCGCTGCGCCGTCAGGTGCGGGTGCGCGGGTTGATCAGCCGCGAAGACGGGCCAAAGGCCGATGACTACTACGCATCGCGCTCGCTCAAGAGCCGTTTGGGGGCTTGGGCCTCGCGCCAATCGCAGCCTCTGTCGGGGCGCGGGGCGTTGATGGCCGAAGTCGCCAAGGTGACCGCACAGCAGGGGGTGAACCCCAAACGTCCGCCGTTCTGGGGCGGCTACCGGATCACCCCGCTGGAAATCGAATTCTGGGCAGATGGCGAATTCCGCCTGCATGACCGTTTTCAATGGCGCCGCGCGGATGCCGCAGCGCCTTGGGCCGTCACACGGCTCAATCCTTGATAGGACGGCACGGATTAGCGATGAAAGATGTGTCTGATACCCAATCGGCAGAAATGCCGGGACTAAACGATCCCCTTGAGGGCGTGGTCAAATGGTTCGATCCGCTCAAAGGCTTCGGCTTTGTCGTGGCCGATGCGGGCGGGGCTGACATATTGCTGCACGTCAATGTCCTGCGCAATTTCGGCCAAAGCTCTGTCGCTGATGGGGCCCGGGTGACGGTGCGGGTGCAGCAGACCGACCGCGGCGCGCAGGCGGTCGAGGTGCTCGCCGTCACGCCCCCCAGCGAGCCGCCCGCCGCCGTGGTCGAATTCGCAGGATTTGACCCCGATCAACTTGCCGCCGCCGAGTTCGAGCCCGCCCGTGTGAAATGGTTCGACAAGGCCAAGGGTTTTGGGTTTGCAAATGTCTTTGGCTGCGCGGAAGATGTGTTTCTGCATATCGATGTACTGCGCCAATCCGGACTTTGTGATTTGCAACCGGGCGAAGCGCTTGCCATGCGGGTGATTGTTGGCGATCGGGGCCATCTGGCGGCGGAGGTAAGTTCATGGGACGCGGTGATAGACGGCTGAAGGTACGACATCTGACAGGGCATATTGCAGGGGCGGCGCTTGCCAGCCTGTTGCTGACCGGTGCGGCGCTGGCCGAGGTCTGTCGCGCCGATAGCGTGAGCCTGCGGGGCGACTGGGGCGAGGCGCGGTTCTCCGTCGAAGTGGCGGATGACACGGCGGAGCGGGCCGAGGGCTTGATGCACCGACGCTCTCTGCCGCTGAGTGCGGGGATGCTCTTTATCTATGAAACGCCGCAACCGCTGAGCTTTTGGATGCGCAATACGCTGATCCCGCTCGATCTGCTGTTTATCGACGATCGGGGCGTGGTGCAGAAAATCCACCACTCCGCCAAACCACTGGATGAGACACCGATTCCCGGCGGGGATGATCTGCTGTCGGTCTTGGAGATCAACGGCGGTCTGGCGAGACGTCTGGGCATCACCGAAGGTAGTGAAATCCGCCATCCGGCCT
This sequence comes from Sulfitobacter sp., assembly GCA_002703405.1. Lineage (GTDB taxonomy): Bacteria > Pseudomonadota > Alphaproteobacteria > Rhodobacterales > Rhodobacteraceae > Sulfitobacter. The sequence continues at coordinate 97,859 of NZSX01000038.1, forward strand.
TTGCTGGGAACACCCCGGCCTGGCCTTGCTAAAGACTTCGTCGTTTTTCTGAGTTTAAGGTCAATCGGGGCTTTTCAATCGGCGGGCTTATGGCTAAAGAAGCCCCAGTCGGAGCGTGGCGCAGCCTGGTAGCGCACCTGTTTTGGGTACAGGGGGTCGGAGGTTCGAATCCTCTCGCTCCGACCACTTTCTTCCAGNCTTGAGATTATCTCAGTCCNTAGCGATNTAGGGGCTGTATCGGCTGGAATATTTCCATTCTGCACAAGATATAGTGTCTGCCGCCTGTGCTTTGGCAGATTTNCGCCAANNCCNGNGAAGACCGTGATGATTCTGTCGCGGTTTTGCATTGAGCTGACGGGCAGGGGCNCTGGACCCCTTCCGCGGCGATNTGTGGCCAGCTTCGGCGGGCCTGNNGCNCTCTCGGGCGTCTCGGNCTGTGGATGNATTCGACCNATCCCTCNAGCNCNGNCCCTAACTCTGCCGNGGCAATGNATTATTTGGAATTCANCGCTGCACCGGGCTTGCGGGTATCTTTGGGGATATCCTGAGGCTGAATCACTTCGCGCGCGGATGGNNCAAATNGGGGCGCATCGGTCAACTGTCTTGCCGGAAATAAAACGTAAAAAAACCGTTGACCGATTAGGTCTATCTACGTCAGTTTGTGGGGGTCAAGTAGAGCGCCACAAGATGTTGTGTGTAACGCNGCCGGCGCTTNGGCAGTGGGGACAGAATACAAGNACCAGTGTTTNAATGGGANTCCAGCCGCCCGCGTCAGCAGGTGGCACGGCGAAGCTCTGTCCAANCNGNCAACAAACNGGGGGAGACGGTCTGCTTAGAGCGGGTCGGCTTANGATTTTAAAAGTTTAGAAAAGGGCAGCGACGATGAAGATTGAACGGAATTTCACCAAAGCCGGGCAGGACGCCTATGCGGATTTGGACTTTGTCACCACGGTGTCAGANATCCGCAACCCTGACGGTTCGGTGGTGTTCAAGCTCGACAACGTCGAAGTCCCGAAATCCTGGAGNCAGGTNGCAAGCGACGTGATCGCGCAGAAGTATTTCCGCAAGGCGGGCGTGCCAAGCGCCACGCGCCGCGTCAAAGAAAAGGGCGTGCCGGAGTTTCTCTGGCGNTCGGTCCCCGCCGAGGGCGCCGANATGGGGGGGGAAACCTCNTCCAAGCAGGTCTTTGACCGTNTGGCGGGCGCTTGGGCCTATTGGGGNTGGAAGGGNGGNTATTTCTCGACCGAAGAGGACGCCCGCGCCTATTACGACGAAATGCGCCACATGTTGGCCAGCCAGCGCGCGGCCCCCAATAGCCCGCAATGGTTNAACACCGGGTTGCATTGGGCCTACGGCATCGATGGCCCGGCGCAGGGGCATTACTACGTCGACTNNAAAACCNGGAAACTGACCCGTTCGAAGTCTTCCTATGAGCACCCGCAGCCCCATGCCTGCTTTATCCAGTCGGTTGCCGACGATCTGGTAGGCGACGGCGGTATCATGGACCTCTGGGTCCGTGANGCGCGGCTNTTCAAATACGGNTCAGGCACGGGCACCAACTTTTCATCGCTCCGCGGAGAGGGCGAGAAGCTGTCGGGCGGCGGCAAGTCGTCGGGTTTGATGGGGTTCCTCAAGATCGGGGACCGCGCCGCAGGCGCCATCAAATCCGGCGGCACCACCCGTCGCGCGGCGAAGATGGTGATCGTCGACGCCGACCACCCCGATATCGAAGATTTCATCAACTGGAAGGTGCTCGAAGAGCAAAAGGTGGCGAGCATCGTCGCTGGCTCCAAAATGCATGAGCAGAAGCTGAACCTGTTGTTCGACGCGATCAAGGCCTGGGACGGCGCCGAGGCGGATGCCTACGACCCGGCTAAGAACGACCAGCTGAAGGCCGCGATCCGCGAGGCCAAGAAGGTCGCGATCCCCGAGACCTACGTCAAGCGCGTGCTGGATTATGCCAAACAGGGCCACACCGGCATCGAATTCCCGACCTATGACACTGATTGGGACTCTGAGGCCTACAACTCGGTCTCGGGCCAGAACTCCAACAACTCGATCCGGGTCACCAACGCCTTCCTCAAGGCGGTGGAAAAGGACGCCGATTGGGAATTGATCAGCCGCACCGAGAACCGTGTGGTGAAAACCATCCGGGCCCGCGATCTTTGGGATCAGGTCGGCCATGCCGCATGGGCCTGCGCCGATCCGGGGATCCAGTACCACGACACGGTGAACGACTGGCACACTTGCCCCGAAGACGGTGCGATCCGCGGCTCGAACCCCTGTTCGGAATACATGTTCCTTGATGACACGGCCTGCAACTTGGCGTCGATGAACCTGCTGACCTTCCTCAAGGACGGCGTTTTTCAGGTCGAGGATTACATGCATGCCTCGCGTCTGTGGACCGTGACGCTTGAGATCAGCGTGATGATGGCGCAGTTCCCCTCCAAAGAAATCGCGCAGCGGTCTTATGACTTCCGCACGCTGGGGCTTGGCTATGCGAACATCGGCGGGCTGCTGATGAACATGGGCTATTCCTACGACAGTGACGAGGGCCGTGCCCTTGGCGGGGCGTTGACCGCGATCATGACCGGCGTGGCCTATGCAACGTCGGCGGAAATGGCGGGCGAACTGGGGGCCTTTCCGGGCTATGCCAAGAACGCTGAGCATATGCTGCGCGTCATCCGCAACCACCGCACCGCCGCCTATGGCAAGGCGGATGGCTATGAGCAGCTTTCGGTCACGCCAGTACCGCTGGATCATGGCAATTGCCCACAGGCTGGGTTGGTCGACATCGCCAAATCCTGCTGGGACGAGGCGCTGAAACTGGGTGAGGTGCATGGCTACCGCAACGCCCAGACCTCTGTCATCGCGCCCACGGGCACCATCGGTCTTGTGATGGACTGCGACACCACGGGGATTGAGCCTGACTTCGCGCTGGTGAAGTTCAAGAAACTCGCCGGGGGCGGGTACTTTAAGATCATCAACCAATCCGTGCCCGCAGCGCTTGAGAAACTCGGCTACGGGTCGGCCCAGATCGAAGAGATCGTCAGCTACGCCGTGGGCCACGGCACCATCGGCAACGCGCCTGCGATCAACCATACCACGCTGGCGGGCCACGGCTTTGGCGCGAATGAGTTGGCCAAGGTGGATGCCGCGCTGAAGCAGGCATTTGATATCCGTTTCGTGTTCAACCAATGGACGCTGGGCGAGGCGTTCTGCACGCAGGTGCTGGGCATCCCGACCGAAAAGCTGAACGACCCGACCTTCGATCTGCTCCGCTCCCTCGGTTTCAGCAAGGCGGATATCGAAGCGGCCAATGACCACGTCTGCGGCACCATGACGCTGGAAGGCGCGCCGCACCTCAAGGCCGAGCATTACGGCATCTTCGATTGTGCCAACCCCTGCGGCAAGAAGGGCAAACGCTATCTGTCGGTCAACAGCCACATCCATATGATGGCGGCGGCTCAGAGCTTCATCTCGGGGGCGATCTCCAAGACGATCAACATGCCGAATGACGCCACCATCGAGGACTGCCAAAAGGCCTATGAGCTAAGCTGGTCCTTGGGGATCAAAGCCAATGCGCTTTACCGCGACGGTTCAAAGCTGAGCCAGCCGCTGGCNGCCGCGCTGGTCGAAGACGACGANGACGCCGCCGAAACGCTGGAAAGCGGCAACGCGCATGAGAAAGCCGCCGTGTTGGCCGAGAAGATCGTCGAAAAGGTGATCGTCAAAGAGATCATCAAATCGCACCGCGAGAAGATGCCGCAGCGCCGCAAGGGCTATACCCAGAAGGCGAATGTCGGCGGGCATAAGGTCTATCTGCGCACCGGCGAATACGAAGACGGCAAGCTGGGTGAAATCTTCATCGACATGCACAAGGAAGGCGCGGGTTTCCGGGCGATGATGAACAACTTCGCCATCGCGGTTTCCGTGGGCCTGCAATACGGCGTGCCGCTGGAGGAGTTCGTCGACGCCTTCACCTTCACCAAATTCGAGCCCGCGGGCATGGTGCAGGGCAACGACAGCATCAAACAGGCGACCTCGATCCTTGACTATGTGTTCCGCGAACTCGCCGTGTCCTACCTCGACCGGACCGATCTGGCGCATGTGAAGCCTGAAGGCGCGACCTTTGACGATCTGGGCCGGGGTGAGGAAGAGAACCTGGGCAATGTGAGCGAGTTGAGTGAGAAGGCGGCGAATAAATCGCTTGAGGTGCTCAAGCAAATCAGCTCGTCCGGGTATCTGCGCAACCGCCTGCCGCAAGATCTTGTGGTGCTGCAAGGCGGGCANAGCGCGGACNCAGATGCGGGCCTGCAGGGCCTCGCGCCACAGATCAGCGGCAGCGGTGACATNGCCTTGGCGGTAAAATCCTCNNCNGCCGTCAGTTCCGGCGNGGTNAGCNTTGATGCGCGNGCCAAGGCCAAGATGCAGGGCTACGAAGGCGAAGCCTGCGGCGAATGCGGCAACTANACGCTGGTTCGCAANGGCACCTGCATGAAGTGCAACACCTGCGGCGGCACNAGCGGCTGTAGCTAAACGGGNTTGTGGCGGCCATTTGCGAGGGTCTTAAGGCCNGAGNCCGCCTAAGTGCTCGCAATTCAAAAAGTCAAAGCTTCAGGTCCATTGGGTCTGGAGCTTTATTTATGTNGNGNTACGTCTGTACCCNNTNGNTCAGACGNTTTGCGNTTTNCGATGTCGNAGATACGAAATCNCGTGGCGGTCTCACTGATCGNGGNCTGCAGAGGCGCTGCGCGACGNCGAAAACACCCTNTGTGAACCNGACTTCCGCTNGTTCTTGGGGGCACCGGTTCGATGCGCNCCCGCCCGAATAGCGAAGACGCAGGCTGCCNCCACNCAAGCGCCCAGCCCGCACCGCCGCTTTNACCGCNCANCCAGCCTCAGTCATGAAANCNTTCACTGCCCGCGCCCNGGCGCAAACGCCGNTNCNNGAGTGGTGTAGCTTCANNACACGGNNCTATANTTGACTATTTTAATANGATTNATATCTTTACTTACTAAAATACTCANNTTAAGCGGTGGCCCATTCAAANAGCCAGCCGTTGGAAGCGCGGTCAGCAAGAAAAAAATCTTCTCCGCGAGGGACTTATGCGCCGTACCAACGACACCCNAAACTGCACAGACAAAATTCACCGNCATTCTNNNCTGGTGNTCGGGGGCTTCGGAGCCTCCTTGGCCATGGCTTGCATGGCCACACCCGGCGCCGCGCAGGANAGTGATCTGATCATCCTGCCGACAGTCGANGTCGAGACGACCGAAGAACCGACCCCNCAGCCGGCGGCAAAGCCTGCGCCGCGCGCCACNNAGCCAGCGCCACGCCGNGCGGCCCAGCCGCGTGNCGCGGAACCCACGGTCTGCACAGCTGCATTGGCNGGCACCCCCGTCTGCGCAGCCGAAGAAGCCGCGGAACGCCAAGCGCAGGAACTGGCCNATGCGCAGGCCCGCGCNGCCGCAAAAGCGGCGGCAGGTGGCAGTTCTTACGTNGATCAAGACGCCCCATTCAAAGCCAATACGCTTGCCAACAGTCGGATGCCCGGCCCGCTGAAAGACAATCCGCGCACGGTGACAGCGATCACCCAAGAGGTCTTGGAAACCACCGGCACAACCAGCGTGCGNGAGTTGGCGCGGTCGACACCGGGCATTTCGCTTGGCTTCGGCGAGGGCGGGAACTCCTTTGGNGACAACATCTATATCCGCGGGTTCAAAGCCAATAACGACACCTATACCGATGGCATCCGTAGCCCCGGCACCGGTGTCGCCGAGACGTTCAACACCGAACAGGTCGAAGTCACCAAAGGCCCGGCGGGCACAGTCGGCGGGCGCGGGACCACGGGAGGCGCGATCGATGTGATCTCCAAAAGCCCGCAGGATGTTGATTTCACCAAAACGGTGACCACTGTCACCGACGCGACCACCCTGCGTCAGACCATCGACACCAACAAGGTCATCAACGACCGCCTGCAACTGCGTTTCAACGGAATGCTGCAAGATGGCGAAGTGGCCGGACGCGATGAGATCACCGATGACCGCCGAGGTGCTGCATTGGCGCTGAAATTCTCGGCGACCGATGCGCTGACTTTGGAAGGCAACCTGAGCTACACCAAGATCGAGCAGACGCCCGATTGGGGGGTGCCCTACGTCAACAACGAAGACCTGGGCCTGGTCGGTCCGGTCACGGAATACGGCATCGACCGGGATACTTTCTACGGGGTGCCGGGCCGCGATTTCCAGACTGTCGAAGAGACGGTGGCCACGGCCAAGGCAACCTATGCCTTTGACAACGGCATGACGCTGACCAACACATTCCGTGCGGCACGGTCGACCAACGACTATGTTTTGACAGCACCGAGCAGCCTGATCGACAATGATTCCACCAATCCCGAGGATTGGGAAGTCGGGCTCAGCTTCAAAAGCTGGAACCAGCAAACCGATGTGCTCGCCAATGTTCTGGAACTGAGCGGGGCCGCCCAATTCGCCGGCGCGTCGCATTCTTATGTGCTCGGTCTTGCCACCTCGCGCGAAGAGATTGAGAAGTTGAGCTACTCGAACCTTTCCAGCGAGGATTACGAGCCACCGGCTGGCCAACGCGGCTGCACCGTCAGCGCCGTCAATCCCGATCCTATCGGGGAAGGCTGCTGGAGCGGCGAAGAACCCGTATTGGGAACGGACCTTACGGAAACGACGGTCAAGACCACCTCCCTCTATGCGCTGGATACCGTGACCCTGTCGAACCGCTTGAAGGTCAACGGCGGGCTGCGGGTGGATATGTATGACATCGCCCGCAGTGGCGGCACCGGCGAAGATGCTTATGAGTTGTCGCGCGATGACGTCATGCTGAATTGGAACTTGGGGGCGACCTATGCCTTCACCGACCGTCTGAACATCTATGCAGCGGCGGCCACTTCGACCAACCCTGCGGGGCAGGAACTGGAAGCGGGCGGCGGTTTTTACGGCGGGCTGGATGATAACGGGTCAGGGCTTGCACCCGAAGAGAATACCTCGCTGGAAATCGGTGCGAAATACAGCTTCACGCCGAACCTTCTGTTCACCGCGGCGCTCTATCAAACCACTAAGGACCAAGCGCGTGAGGATATCGGGCCACGCGGTGCGACCGTCACCTCCGACACGCTGAAGTACCGCATGCGGGGTCTTGAACTCGGCGTTGCGGGCAAGGTGTCCGAACGGCTGAGCCTTTTCGGCGGCGCCAACTTCATGGACAGCGAAGTCTTGCGCAGTGCCGACAGCAACAACATCGGTCTGTCGGTGGCAAATGTCGCACATGAGCAGTTGAACTTGCTGGCCACCTATCAGGTGACGGACCGTTTGATGCTGGGCGGGCGGGTGAACTATCAAGGTGCGATTGATCTGGGCAGTGTGGCCGCCAATGGCCGGTCTATCCCCGACGCATTTACCTTTGATTTGCTGGGTGAATACGAAGTCGCCGATAACACCATGTTGAAGATGGCCGTCACCAATGTCGCGGATGAAACGGTCTATGACGCTGCCTACCGTTCGGGCACGCCATTCACCTATGTCGCGCCGGGCCGTGAAGTTTCCTTCTCTCTGGAAATGAAGTTCTAAACCGCAGCCATCAAAGCGGGCAGCCCTCCCGGGGTTGCCCGCTGACAGCAAGAGGTATGATATGCTGATCACGATCCCTTCGATCCTGAGCAAAGACGACGTCAAACAGGTCCGCGCGCATCTTGATGCAGCTGATTGGGAGGACGGGGCCAAGACCGCAGGCGCGCAATCACGGGAGGTCAAACGCAACCAACAATTGCCGCCAACCTCGGACACGGCACAGACATTGGGCAAGTTCATCTTGCAAAAGCTGACCAGTGATCCGCTGTTTCTGTCTGCTGCGCTGCCCGCAAAAATCCTGCCGCCGATGTTCAACAAATACGCGCAGGCCGAAACCTTTGGGGCGCATATCGACAATGCCATTCGGGTGAACCCGCTGACACAGGAACGGCTGCGCACCGACTTGTCGATGACGCTATTCCTCAGCGAGCCAGAAGACTACGACGGCGGCGAATTGGTGATTGAGGATCACTATGGCCGCCAGACCGTAAAACTGCCTGCGGGGGATATGATCCTCTATCCGGCCACCAGCCTGCATGAGGTCACCCCCGTGACCCGAGGGGCGCGTGTGTCGTCCTTTTTCTGGCTGCAAAGCATGATCCGCTCTGACGCGAACCGCCGCATCCTGTTCGATCTGGATCAATCCATTCAGGCGCTCAGCGACAGCATCGGGGCAAATGATCCCGAAACGGTGCGTCTGACCGGCATCTATCACAACCTTATTCGCACATGGGCCGAGACTTAAACGATGAAGCTTTCTCTGGTTTTTCCCGCTGCTGCCTTTTGTATCGCCGCAGCCCCCGCCGCCGCTTTCGATCTTGAACCGGTGACCACACTCCTTGAGCAGGCCGAGCATGACGAGATGTCGCCCCTTGGCATGTTTATGGCGGCCGATTGGGTTGTCAAAGGCGTCATGCTGTCGCTGCTCTTTGCCTCGGCTCTGGTCTGGGTGATCTTTGTTGCACGGGTGATGATCCTGCGATGGGAACGCGGCGTGCTGCGCCGCCGGTATCGCGATCTGGACAAGGCAGGCTCGCTGGTTGCGGCGCGTGCGCGTTTCGCCAAGCGCAAAGGCGTCATGGGGCAGATGGTGCGCGCAGCCGAGCGTGAGCGCGCAGCCTCGGGCACGGATGCCGGGATGAAGGCGGGGATCAAGGAACGCGCGGGGTCGGAAATCGCGCGGATTGAGGCCGGGGCCGCCCGGCGCATGGGGCTGGGGGCAGGGGTCTTGGCCAATGTCGGCTCGGTTGCCCCTTTTGTTGGGCTGTTCGGCACCGTTTGGGGGATCATGAACAGCTTCATCTCGATCTCGGAAAGCAACACCACCAATCTGGCCATCGTCGCGCCGGGCATTGCCGAGGCATTGTTGGCAACGGCCATCGGCCTTGTCGCGGCGATCCCTGCGGTGATTTTCTACAACATCCTCGCGCGGGGGCTGGGAGGCTATAAGGTGATGCTGGCCGATGCGGGCGCGCTGGTGGAGCGGACCTTGTCGCGCGATCTGGACCTTGCCGATGATGAGATGGCAGGGGCACGACCCGCCTACCATCTGGGGGCCGTTTCAACCCCGGCGGCGGAGTAGGCGGCGTGGGTGCCCGGCTGCGCGGTGACGACGATGGCGATCTCAGCGAAAACAGCGAGATCAACGTCACCCCCTTTATCGATGTCATGTTGGTTCTGCTGATCATCTTCATGATCGCGGCCCCGCTGTCGACGGTCGACATCCCAGTGGAACTGCCCGTAGCGGTGGCCGAAGCCCCGGAGCGCCCAGCCGAGCCCGTTTTCATCACCATCACCGAAGACCTCGCCCTTTCGGTGGGTGAGACGGCCACGACGCACGACAGACTTTACATCGACGTCGGCATCGCCACCCTGCAAAAACGCGACACGCGGATCTTCATCCGCGCAGATAAGTCGGTGCCCTATGGTGAATTCATGCGGGTGATGAACATCCTACGCGCAGACGGGTTTCTGAAAGTCGGGCTGGTCGGACTGGATGAAAATGTAGAAGAGGCAGCCATGCCACAGCCGGAAGCGGCGCAGTGAGCCTGACCTACGCCTCGCGCAGCGTCAGACCCGTTTTCTGGGGCGTTGCGATCGCCCTGAGCGGTGCGCTGCATGCAGGGCTTCCCGTCTTGTTGCTGGATCAGCCCCCCGCCGCAGAACCCGACGAGCCCAAGACAGAGGGGATCACCGGCGCGGTGATGTTCGATCTGTCGGATATCATCGCGGCCCCCTCGGCCTTGCAAGAAGACAGCGTGGCGCAAATCGTGGCCCAGGATGCGCCGACGGTAACCGAAAGTCCTGAAGTCTTGGAGGCCGCCAAGGCCGCCGAACAGCCAATTTTAAGTCAGATACCCTATGACGTTGAGGACGAGAGCCTGAAATTCGGCGTGGCCGCCCCCGAGCCCGAAGCCGAGACGGAGGAGGTGGCCGAAGAGATCGCCGCCGAGCAGGACCCCGAGCAAATCGACGCGGAAAGCCAGATCGGCGCCGAAGCGCGGCAGGCTTCTGAGCAGTCTGTCGCCGGGGTTGAGGCAGACACGGAAGCGGAAACCGCCAAGGCTGAAAGTGAAGGGCTGACCGCCGAACAGACGGAAGAGATCCGCGACTGGCAGAAAAGCATCGTGTTGTTGATCAGCGGTGCCAAAACCTATCCGGCCAAGGCGCGCAGCGACCGGATCGAAGGCGAGGTGCAGGTGCGCTTTACGCTGGACCGTTACGGGGCGCTGATCGCGGCTGAGGTGGCGCAATCCTCGGGTTCAGAAATCCTTGACATGGCGGCCGTGCAGACGGTCAAGACGCTGGAAAAGATGCCCACGCCGCCCAACTATCTGAAAGGCGAAGAATTTACGCTGATCATCCCGCTGCGTTATAGTTTCAGGTGAACGATATCGCGTTCTATGTCTTGCACCGTCGCGCAGCCGCTCAGCAACATAGCGATTTCCAACTCATCGCGCAGCAAGCGCAACACATGGCTGACGCCCAAATCGCCAGCCACCGCCAAGCCGCAGGCGATGGGGCGCCCGATCAAAACGGCCTTTGCCCCGAGCGCCAGCGCGATCAGGATATCGACCCCGCGCCGGATGCCTCCGTCCATCAACACTGGGTAATCCGGTCCGACCTTGGCAACTATGGCGGGCAGGGCGCTTAGCGTTGAGGGCGCGCGGTCCAGCACCCGGCCACCATGGTTTGACACAATGATGCCCGCCGCGCCGATCCTTTGCGCCTGCGCTGCATCCTCTGGATGCAGGATGCCTTTCAGCAGCAGCGGAGCCTCTACCGTCTCGATCAGCCAAGCGACATCTGCCCATGTGGGCAGGGTCTCGGCGATGTGGTCAAAGATGATCGACTGCGCGTCTTTACGCGGCGTAAAGGCAGGCGGCGTGAACCGCGCGAGATTGACCGCGCTGACATCGTGCGGCAGCTGAAACTGCGCCTCGATTTCGCGGTCCCGCACCCCTTGGACTGGCGCATCAACGGTCAGGATCAATCTGGTGAAACCCGCGTCCAGTGCCATCTGCGCAAGCGCTTGCGTGGCCTCTCTGCTCCCCATCCAATGCAGCTGAAACCAGTCACTGCCGGGGCCGCTGCTGCGCACCCTGTCGAGCGGTTCGCTGCTCTGCGCGCTCAGGACCATCTTGATCGATTGGGCCTCGGCCGCGCGGGCGGTCGCGCGCTCGCCTGCGTCATGCAGAAGTCGGTGATAGGCAAAGGGCGCAATCAGAAAGGGCGCAACAAGCTTTTGTCCCAGCAGCGACACCTCTGTCGACCCGCCCCGCAGATCGCGCAGCACCCGTGGCGTGACCTGCGCCTGCTGAAAAGCGGTTTCATTGGCTGTAGCGGTCTGCCCATCCCCGGCACCGGCCAAGAAATATGCGCGGTTGCGCGGGCTCATCCCTGCGCGTGCACGGCTGTAATAATCGTTCAATGTGCGGGGCAATTGCTCTGAATCAGGCGCTGTAAAACTCAATGTTCCGGCTCCATGCAACGCCCGACCCTGTAAGCCGCCAAAGCCTAAGCTTCGACGGATAGGCGTTATTTACCGCAATTGGATGCTGGGTAAAACCCAATGCTGGCCTGATCGGCTCAGAGAATGAACAGTCCCAACGTCCGTTTTGTCATGAACCTGCGCCGTTGCGGGCCCGGCCCGCGCTGTACCATTTCGCTCAAGCCGCCTCACGTCGCTGCGCATCCCGTACCAAAGCCGCCATTCGGTAAAACCCATGGGCCATTTTGGTGAAGGGTGTCAGCAAAAAGAACGCGAGCACCGCGCCGAGGTGAATAACCAACAGGCCCGGCATCCAGCCAGAACCGCTTGCCGCATAGAGCAACAGCCCGCTCAGCCCGACAAACCCCAGCAACCCGGTAAAGGCGATCTCTCCGCCAAATGCATTGGTCGCACCGAGCGATTTGTCCGACCGCAGTTTGAGCCAGACCATTTTGCCACAGCCCAACACCAACAGAACACCGCCCGTCAGACCAAAGATTTTTGGGGCGGAGAAGAGCCCGTAAGGAGCGGGCATACCAAGCAGGTAATGCATCAGCGTCGCCACGCTGGTCGAAGCGAAACACAGCAGAAAGCCGTACATGATCGCCTGATGCGCATAGCGGCGGGCATGGGTGAAGCGGTCTTCGTCTTCAAAGTTGCAACCGTCGCCATGCCCGCCCTTAAGATTGCGCATATTCGCGATTGAGGCGATGGCCCCGCGCAGATGCGAGAGGCGAACCGGGGCACCGCCGACTGTTTCCCAGTAACGGCGCAGCCCGATGGTGATACTGAACAGCGGAAACAGAAAGGCGGGCAAAAAGATCGCCACCATCGCATTGTGGGACAACACCGCATAGAAACCTTCGCCTCCTGCGGCGGCCAGCGCGCGGGCGGCCCAAAACAGCAATGCAAAGCCCAAGACAGTGGCGAGCACGATGGCGAGGCCGTTTTTCTGAAAGGCTTTCCCGGCTGCACGAGGAAAGGCAAACTCTTCCCAACTGTCTTGGCGCACATCGGCCAAGGCTTGGGGCAGGTTCAGTTCAAACTCATGCGGAGCGGTGTATTGGCAGGCGTAATAGCAGCCTCGGCAGTTGTGACAGAGGTTCGCCAGTTGCGTCAGGTCTCCGTCCGAAAAGGCGCGTTCGGCCTGAAGAGCAGGGAAGACCGAACAGTAGCCCTCGCAATAGCGGCAGGCGTTGCAGATTTCGGCCTGACGGCGGGCCTCTTGGAGTAGATCAATTTGCATGAGCCGCGGCCTCCTTGCCTGCGATACGTCCGAAAACGGTGCCGATGGTCATGCCGAAACCGGCGAGGTAGCCTTGGCCCAAGATCGACCCGGCCATGGTTTCGCCCGCCGCCCAAAGGTTGCTGACAGGTCGGTCGTTGATGGAGCATTGCGCGTTTTCATCCACCTTCAGCCCGAGATAGGTAAAGGTGACGCCAGTGCGCAGCGAATAGCCGTAGAACGGCGGCTCGGTGATCGGTCGCGCCCAGTTGGTTTTGGGCGGGGTGAGACCCGTGGTCGCCACGCCATCAAGCTCGGTAGGGTGAAAGCCGCTTTGATCGCCACAGGCTTCGTTGAATTCGGCCACGGTGTGCTCCAGCGCCTCACCGGGCAGGCCCATCTTACCCGCCAGTTCCGCCAGCGTATCGGCTTTGATCGGGGGGAAGACCGAAGGCATGAACAGGTTCAGCGATTTCGCGTCGATAATGACATAGCCGACCTGATTGGGCTGGGCGGCAACCAAGCGGCCCCAGATGGCGTAGCGTTTGGGCCAGACATCCTCACCCTCATCATAGAACCGCTGTGCGTCGTTGTTCACGACGATGGAGAAGGGCACGCAATCCAGCCGCGTGACGATCCCGCCATCGAATTTCGGCGCGCGTCCGTCGATGGCGACGGCATGACACTGGGTCGGGTCGCCCACCTGTGCGATGCCCTGATCCAGCAGATCCGCCAGTACCACGCCGCGGTTATAGGGCGTGCCCCGGATCAGGAAATTCTTTGCCGCTGGCCCCCATGCCCGCGCCAGCCAGTCGGTATCGGCCTGAAAGCCGCCAGAGGCAACGACGACGGATTTGGGCGAAAGGCTCTTGGCGGCCCCCTCATGGGTATAATCCACCCGCGTTACCCGGTCGCCTTCCAGTTCGAGATGGGTCACAGCGGCTTCATAGAGCACATCCACGCCCAGCCCTTCGGCGGTGCGGTAATAGGCGTTCACGAGGCTTTTGCCACCGCCGCGAAAGAAGGCGTTGGTGCGCGCCAGTGACAGGGTGCCCGAGAGCGAAGGCTGAAACCGCACGCCATGTTCTTCCATCCATGGCAGGCATTCCTCAGAGGTGCGGATGGCGAGACGCGCGAGATGTTCATCGGTTTTGCCACCCGTCACCTTCATCAGATCGGCGAGGTATTCCTCTTCGGTGTAGCTTTCGACCAATGGGCCCAAGGGACCATGGTGCATGCAGCGGAAGTTGCGGGTGTGGCGGGAATTGCCGCCCCGGTAGGGTTTTGGCGCGGTCTCAAGGATCAGCACACGGGCGCCCGTTTCAGCGGCGGTGATCGCGGCACAAAGCGCCGCATTGCCGCCGCCGATCACGACGATATCGTAAGCCTCGGTCACAGCAGGTCTCCGTCATAGGTCTCATCGCGCGTGGGCTGCGCGCGCAGGGCGCGAACCCGGACCCGTTGGGCCGCTTCGATATGCGCACGCATCGCGGCTTCGGCGAGGGCGGCATCACGTGCCTTGATCGCGTCGAGGACGCCGAAGTGTTCCTCCACCGCTTTTTCGGCCCGGTCAGGATCGGTGAGGGTCGTGGGCCCGAGGATCATCAGCGTCTTTTGCAGCGTATGGATCGACCGGGTGAGAAAACGGTTCTTCGCGGCGTCCAGAAGGGCTGCGTGGAACTGGCGGTTGAGGGTGAAAGCTTCGGGTACATTGCCCAGGGTGGCAAGCTGCTGGTTCATGTCCTGCAACTCTTCAATCTCGATGTCCGAGGCGGCGCGGGAAGCCAACCGTGCGGCGGTGCCTTCCAGCACGGCGCGCATCTCGTAAAGCTCCATCACCTCGGCATAGTCCAGCGTGCGGATGCTTGCGCCTTGGCGCGGGATATGAGCCACCACGCCATCGGCTTCCAACTGGCGGATCGCTTCGCGCACGGGAGTGCGAGAGACGCCCAAGCGCTCGGCAAGCTCCGTTTCACGCAGGCGGTCGCCGGGGTTGAGCCGTCCGGCGCGAAGTTCATCCATCAACTGATTGTAGGCAGAGTTGCCCTGCGGTGCGCGGTCTTCTTCGCTCATAAAACCCCCTCCGATAAGTATTGCATACAGGTGGATACAATCGTATCCAGAAAGGGTCAAGCCCGGAAGAAAAAGTGAGTTGACCCCTATGCGCCTCTCCCAACCGACCCGCCGTCGTGCGCTGACATTGATCCTCGCCGCGGCTGGTACCGCGTTCTTTTGGTGGCTCGATCTGCCGCTGCCATTCCTTTTCGGACCGATGGCCGCCTGCCTTATCGCGGCATTGTCGAACGTGCCGATCAAAGGCTTCGGCCAAGTCTCGGTCGCAGCGCGCACGATCCTTGGGGTGGCGGTTGGGGCTTCGATCACGCCTGACCTGTTCCACCAACTCCCTCAAATGGCGATGTCGGTGGCGCTGGTCCCGGTCTTTATCGCGCTGATCGGGATTATCGGCGTCCCGTTCTTTCGGCATGTTTGGGGGTTCAACGCGCCGACGGCCTATTACGCCGCGATGCCGGGCGGCCTTCAGGACATGGTGATCTTTGGCACCGAAGCGGGCGGCGATCCACGGGCGCTGTCGCTAATCCATGCGACGCGGGTGCTGATTATCGTCACCCTCGCGCCCGCTTTCCTGACGCTGGCTTACGGGGCGGGGCTGACCAATCCCATCGGCGCGCCGGTGACGGAACTGCCGGTGGGGGAGATGGCCTTGATGGCCGCAGCAGCCCTGATCGGCTGGAAGGGAGGAGAGCGGATCGGCCTATTCGGCGCGTCGATCCTCGGCCCCATGATCGTCACCGCTGTCTTGTCACTTTCCGGCCTGATCCACAGCCGCCCGCCAGCCGAGGCCATCCTTGCCGCGCAGTTCTTTATCGGCTGCGGAATCGGCGTGCATTTTCTGGGCGTGACATGGGGCGAGCTGACGCGGGTGGTGCTGGCGGGCATCGCCTATGTGCTGGTGCTGGCGGTTTTGGCCGCAGGTTTCACCGGCCTCGTCACCTGGGCCGGATTGGGCAATCCGGTCGAGGCATTCCTTGCCTTCGCACCGGGCGGGCAGGCCGAGATGACGGTGCTGGCCATCGTGACCGGCGCGGACTTGGGATTCGTCATCACGCACCACCTAACGCGCATTGTGCTGGTGATCGTCGGCGCGCCGCTGGTCGCGGGGCTTATGGCGCGTAGACGGAAGGGTTGATCATATGGATCGGTGCGCCTGCCGCATAGGCGTTCACCTGTTCGAAGATATCCGCGAATTGCTTGTCGAATTCGTCTTCTGTGACAAAACCGATATGCGGGGTGGCGATCAGCTTGGGGTGTGACAGCAGCGGGTCGTTGGGATCGGTCAGCGGCTCCCCGTCGAAGACATCGACCGCCGCCGCGCCCAGATGCCCGGCGTTAAGCGATTGCAGCAGCGCGCCTTTGGCGATCAACCCGGCCCGCGAGGTGTTCACGAGCACCGAGCGGGGCGGCATGGCGCTGAGATCTTCCGCGGTGACGCTGCCGCGAGTCTCAGGGGTGAGCCGCAAATGCAGAGAGACCACGTCGCAGGACCCGAAAAACGCCGCGCGGCTCTCGGCGACGGTTTCGCCATCGGCTTTCGCCCGCGCGCGCCCGGCCTCGGAACTCCACCAGATGACCTCCATCCCGAAGGCGCGGGCATAGTCCGCCACCACACGTCCGATACGCCCATAGCCATAAATCCCCAGCCGCCGCCCGCGCAGGCTGCGCCCGACGCCCATCTGCCAGTTGCCTGCCTTTACGCTCGCCATCTGCTGCGGCAGTTGCCGCATGGCTGAAAGGATCAGCGCAAAGGTGAGTTCAGCTGCCGCATGGTTGGCCCCATCCGCACCTTTGTTGGAACACAGCAGCACGCCCTGATCGGTGCAGGCCGCGACATCCACATGCGGATAGGCGCCGCGCTGCGAAATCAGGCGCAGGTTTGGCAGACGTTCCAGCAACCCCCGCGTCACCTTGGTTCGCTCGCGAAAGAGCACCACGCAATCGGCATCCTGCAAACGGTCGGCCAAGATCGCCTCGTCAAGCTGATGATCCGTCCAGACGGTCACGTCGTGCCCAGCCAGTAGGTCAAAGCAGGGCAACCCGCGCAGGGTGTCAAACCAGTCGTCGAGGATATGAACCTTCATCCCGGGCACCTATGCGGACAGGGCGTTGATCGCTTTGCTGACCCGCTCGTGTAGGATCAGCAGATCGGGGTCGCGGTCCTTCTGCGTGCCGATGCTGGCAATCAACTCGGCACGCAGTTTTTCCAGATCACGGCGGGCGATGCGGATTTTCTCGTAATTGGTCATCATTCGCTTCTCAGTGGGACAACAAAACGGGGATCTTGATCTTTTCCAGCACCTCGGCGGTCACGCCACCAAGGAAATCTTCGCGGAATTTGGAATGCTCGTAGGCACCCAGCACCAGCAGCGAGGGATCGTGCCGCTCGCAGTAGGACAGCAGGGTCTGCGCCACCGGATGGGTGGTGGGAAAGTTCTCATGCACCGCTTCGACGCCGTGGCGGTTAAGATGGGTCATCAGGTCGGCGATCGGCCAAAAGGTGCGTTTGCCCACCGTCAGAACGCTGACCCGGCCATCGGCCTCAAGCAAGCGCAGGCTGTCCGACAGCGCCCGCGCGGCGGCGCGCCCGCCGTCCCAAGCCAATGCCGCATGACTATGCTGCGCGCCTGCGTCATAGCCTGCCGGAACCACGATCACCGGTCGCCCGGATTGCAGCGCAATGCGGTCTGGGTGGTGGGTCACATGGGCATCATCACTCTCGGCGCGGGCACCGACGATCAGCATGTCATAGTACCGCGCGCCTTCGGAAAGCAGCGTGTCGACGCGCCCAGTCTCATCGCGAAAATCTAGCGCGTCGCCCAGATTCAGTGCAGGACGCAGTTCTTCGAACCGGCGGGTGACCTCGGCCAAGATTTCGCTGTTGGCTGCCTCCAACAGGGCGCGGGCCTCTTCGGGGATCCAGCGCGAGCGACGGTCGATCACCTCATGCGCGGTATGGGCAAGGATCGCCGTGACATGCGCGCCGCGCTGTTTGGCGAGGGAAGCGGCATAGTGCAGCGCGGCGACGGAGGCGTCGGAGCCGTTGAAGGCGACAAGCAGGTTCATCACGGGCATGTCAGCGACCTTCCCAAATGCGCGAGGGGACAAAGACACAGCCATCCGCCAGCTTGCGCGCCGTCCGCAGCAGCCCGGCGGAGTTCAGCGCGAAGCCGTCGGACGTGTCATAATCCACCAGCACGTCAATCGTGCCAGAGGCATGTTCGAGCACAACGTCGGCGGGGCTTTGAATGGGGCGGTCGAGCAGCCCATCCGCGACGCTGCCGGGGGTGAGCGCGCAAGAGGCAAGACATTGCGCCCCGGTCACCGCCATGGAGGGGTGCGTGTTCCATGGCATGAAATAGCGTGTCGCGATGGTGCCGCCGTCGCGGGCAGGGGCCAGCAGGCCGAACTTTGGCGTGACGGATTTTGCCACTTCTCCCATGCCCATAGCGGCCCCGGCCTGAAGGCGAATGGCTTCCATCCGCGCAAAGAACTCTTTGTTCGCGTCAAGCTCGGCCACGCTCTCGTACCCCGTCAGGCCAAAGTCCACCGCGCGGGCGATGACCATCGGCATGGCCACATCCATGCAGGTGACTTCGACCCCGTCAAAGGTATCGCGGATGTTGCCCGTGGGCAAAAACGCTCCGGTCGAAGAGCCGACGACACCCATGAAGTTTAGCGCCACGGCGGCACCGGCACCGGGCACGCCTGCGATCTGGGTGTCGCCGTCATAGGTGAGCACGCCACCGGGGGTCAGCACTTTGGACAGCACCTTGGCCCCGGTGTTGACGGCGTGGATTTTGACCTCCGTCACATCGCTGGTGGGCTGGACGAAGCCCAACTCGACCGCCGCAGGGCCGACACCCGACAGGATATTGCCGCAGGTCGGTTTGAAATCGACCAACCGGTCCTCGACCGAGACTTGGGCAAAGAAATAGTCCACATCGGCCCAGTCATCGTCAGAAGGCGAAAGCATCGCGACCTTGGTCGTTACCGCCGCGCCGCCGCCGATGCCGTCGATGTTGAGCGGATGGCCGGAGCCCACCACGGCGAGTAGCACTTCGGCCAGCGTTTCGCGGTCTTCCGGCAGATCCGCGCGGTTGAAGTATGGCCCCCGCGAGGTGCCGCCGCGCATGAAGAGATAGGGGATAGCTGTCTGTGTCATCTCTAAGCTCCTCAGTTCAGCGGCCAGGGCAGATCGACTGCGTCTTGCAGCAAACCCGGAGGGAAATCGCGGTTGAGCGCACCGGCCATGACGCACATCAGCGCGATGCCGCAGGCGGTCAGGATCAGAGTTTTCGGCCAATGCGCCTGTGCGCGCACCCGCAAAAAGCTGACCAAAAAGCCCAAGAGTGCGAGGATGAAGCCGACGAAGTAGGTGGCGACGATCAGCCCCACGAACCAAGCCAGCGTGCCCCACAACCCGTAGGGCGCATCCGCGTCCTCGCCCGAGACTTCCTTGTCGGCAAAGATCGCATCGCTTTCGGGGCGCAGGATCATCTGCACCAGCAGGATCAGCAGCGCGGCCAAGGCGATGCCCCCCACAACCAGCGGCACGATCTTATCGGTCATGTTGTAGTCAGGGATCAGCGAGGCATTGATCAGCGCGGCCACGACGTAGCCCATGATGATCAGCAAAAAGACCAACGGTGCGCGTTTGGATCCTGACTGAACGTCGCCTTCGGCCATGATCGATTTGGCCTGACGCAGGCCCAGCACGACAGAGACCACGGTGACGATCAGCAGCACGATGACGATTGGAGAGAAGATATAGTCCATGCCTTCCTCAAAGGATTTGCGGAACCGAAACGATGCGATCTGAAACGCTTGGTTCGAGAATTTCTCGACCGGGTTGGACAGCACGAAACCGATGAGGAAAGCCGGGCGCGACCAGTCAAAACGGCGCAGGAAGATGCCGATCAGCCCGATCAGGAAGAGCGCGAGGATGTCTTCGAAGTTCTGCCCGGACTGAAATGCCGCGAAGGAGATCAGCATGAAGAGGAACGGTGCGAGGTAGGTGAAGCGGATTGTGGTTAGCTTCGCGATGCCGCCCGAAGCCGCGATGCACAGAAGCGTGCCGACGACATTGGCCAGCGCCAGCAACCAGACGATCGAATAGGTGATGTCGAGGTTGTCGCGCAGCATCGATGGGCCGACTTCGATCTCGCCAGATCCCAACAGCGCGATGGCACCAATGAAGATCGCCATGGAGCCAGAGCCCGGAATGCCGAAGAGCAGGGTAGGGACCAAGCCGCCGCCCTCTTTCGCGTTATTCGAGCTCTCCGGCCCGATCACACCGCGCACTTCGCCTTTGCCGAAGTTCGATTTGTCCTTCGTTGTTTGAACCGCGTGCCCATAGGCGATCCAATCAACGACAGAGCCACCAAGTCCGGGAATAACGCCAACCACCACGCCGATCAGCGAGCAGCGCACCGAGAGCCATTTGTTATCAACCCAGTACCGCACGCCTTCGCCCCAGCCTGCGCCAAGCTTGGCTTCTTTTGAAATGGCCCGGTCTTGGCGCAGGAGCGATACGATCTCGGGCACGGCAAANATGCCAAGGCCCACGATCACCAGTTTCAAGCCGTCCGTGAGGTAGGGGATGTCATAGGTNGCCATCCGCAGGGAGCCGCCCGCNTCNGCCTCNCCGATGGTGCCGATGAGCAGGCCNAGGCCCGCGGCCGCCAGACCTTTAAGCGCNACGCGACCCGCCAGCACCGCNACCATCGACAGNCCGAGGATCGAGATCATCAGCATCTCNGGCAGGCCGAAGGACANGACGATGGGNCGNGCNANNACGATGAACANCGTCAGGAANGCCGCGCCGACCAGNCCGCCGAAGAGCGATGAGGTGAAGGCCGCCGAAAGCGCNCGCGCGGCTTGNCCNTTNTTGGCCATNGGAAANCCNTCNAGCACNGTGGCNTGGCTGGCNGANGANCCGGGGATGCCCATCAAGACCGANGCNAAAGTGTCNGAGGTCGGCACNACCGCGACCATGCCGATCATCAGCGCCAGACCCAGCACNGGGTCCATGCCGAACATGAANGGCAANAGCAGNGANANNCCCGCGATCCCNCCGAGGCCGGGAAAGACNCCGACAGCNAGGCCCATGACNACGCCCANCACCAGATATCCCAGNACNANAGGTTGCANAATNAGAGCCCATGCCTGGCCAAGCGCAGGCAGAGCGGTTGCGAACAGATCCATCGCACCGACCTCGAAATGTTAGANTAAAGGGAGGGGGTGGCCCCGGG